>JAIPIY010000006.1 GCA_021734445.1 Minisyncoccota bacterium
AAATTGACACACTTTTTACAGAACTTATCGAAGCAATTTCTGTTGCAACCTTTTTGGACAAAACAGAAAAACAACCCTGGGTTCGTCTTGCAATACGAAAAAATGACACCATAAAAGTCTTTCTTATGATTCTTTGGGAGACGAAGTCTCTTGATGATAAAAAATATATTGGACTTTCAGAAAAACTTGAAGAAGTTGGAAAAATGCTTGGCGGTTGGAATGGACAACTAACAAAGTCTCTGGAAAAGAAATCACCGTAAACAAAACTCTCCCTTAATAAGGGAGAGAAATGAAGAGAGTTTCGGACAGAAAAGATGAAACGGTTGTTGGCATTCCACTTGTTGTCGGGATTACCCCAGTAGTCGTTCAGTTCCAGCCCACCGCCATCGGCACTCAGGTTGAACAACCTTGGCTTGCCAGCGGTAGAATTGTGCAAGATGCCATCTGTGACACCATCCTTTCAGTGTAATATTACAAAGAAATAGATTGAATAGTATGTGGTATATACAATACGCCAGTACCTCGCACCAAGTATCTTCATTTTTTATGAAGTGTCTACATACACCACGCTATATGAAATAGTAATCGCATATATTCTGAATGTATGGATACTGGATTCGGGAGCATACAACCTTGATCGTACACATATTCCCCTACTACCAACCACAGTATACAAGATTATACATTGCTGTAAAACAAACAAAGGTCAAAGTTCAAAGTGGCCAAAAAGTATTAAGTGATAAATTCCAAAGCACTACTTGCGGACAGAAAAGACGAAACGGTCGTCGGCATCCCACATGATGCCGGGACTACCCCAGCAGTCGCCCAGTACCAGCCCACCGCCATCGGCACTCAGGCGGAACAACCTTGGCCCGCCAGCGGCAGAAATTGGCTTCATGTGCATGATTCTCCATGAAGTATCCGTATCGGAAAGTCTTTTTGTTGGAGCAAAATCATGCGGAACAACATCAAGTCCGTATTCTTTTGCGCGGTCTTGTATTCGTTGGTATGTTACACTATTTGGGAAACCAAGATCTGCGACTGATACGGTGACACTGGTAATTTCTGTCCCAGCAGGAGATGTTTCAAATTCAGATGAATTAAGCATTTCTTTTGTATTGCCCCATAATTTTAGATCATTATCCGTAAGCAGGTTTGCAAGCTCGGAACCTGTTTTGCCTCCGATGGTTATTTTTTCTTTTCGGATAATGCCTTCAGGAAAACTTGTTGCAATATGTTCTAATTGTGACAGTTTGAAAATATCTTTGAAAAGTGGTCCAACATAAACTTTAGTGTTTTCATGCACTTGCTGTGGAGTACACGCAAGTTGATCAGGTGTGCAATCAAATACCGCATATATGTCTTGTTCTGTATTTCGCTTTTCTCTGACTTCTTTAACTCGAGGATCTGGATCATAACCAAAGCTTTCGACCTTGCGATCAATTTCATACAAAAACATTAATTCATTTTTGCTTAGTTGTGGATCAAGATATGCTTTTTCTTTTGTTTCTTTGTCTACACGAAATGATTTTGCATATATTTCGGTCATGAGTCGCATATCATGATCTGCTCGTTCGTATTTTTCTGCACCAGGCAGGTCTTGGTATTGTTCTTTTGCAATATCTATCAATTCTGGTTCAAGTTCTTGACGAGTGTTTACCCCGCGGATTTCCCCGATTTTGCCATCTTCCATACGAATAGCAACCCGTGGTTCAGTATTGATACCGTCTTTGTTTTTTGTGTAATAGACATAGAAATCCCCATTTTCAATTTGTCCTTTTGCTGAACCTTCGGCGGTACACCAACCTGTTCCTTTTCCTTGAAGCGATTTCTCAAGGACTGTATAGTCGCTTCCTTGGTCATATTTTACCCATTCACCTTCGATAGATTCACGATTCAGCGCACCTGCGGTTTCCACTTGCGCAAAGGCATACAGTTTAGCGAAATCTGTTGTATGAAGCCTCTGCTCAAATTCTTTTTCCAGGTCTTGTTTTCGAGATTCTTCCAACGGGTATTCATTGATGAAATTATGAGTCAATTCATTTTTATGTGTTTGCAGGTATTCACTTCGTCTTTTATTACGAAGATTTTTTAATGCACCTTGGCGGGCAAGTTCAAAGAATTCTGGTTTTGCTTTTTCTTTTATTTTTTGTTCGGTTTCTGGGTCGAGAGTTGTGTCTTTTATAATATTATCTTCTACATCTTGTGGAATAGTTACGGCATCAATGTTCATTTGTAATTCCAAAGATTTTCGTACGAATCCAAGTGATTCTGAATTTAATTCCGGAAATGGAGCAATGGTATCCGTGGTTCGTGCAGAATACGAGGGACCTTTGATGATAATAGGATTACCGTCTTTGTCTATATCATTTGTTTTAACATCGTGTCGATTAAATTGCCCCATTTCTTTGAGACCACGTACGGTGTAATATTTAAACCACATAGGATAGTCATCTGACGTACGCAAATAATGTAACCATGATGACAAGGTTTGTTTTTGAATTTCGTATTTTTCTTTGATTGCGTTTTGATATTTTTCTAGAATTTCTGTATCAGAAAGGTTCATGTTTTCAACTGCTGATCCGTGACCACGCTCGATGGCAATTCTTTTTTCTGATTCATACAAATCTTTGGCAAGTTTCACGACTAATTCTTTGTCATGCATATCAAGTACAAAATCTCTCATGATCATCTTTTCTAGCAAATCCGCACCGGTTTTCCCGCCAGGTCGTTCTGTGTTCATAACACGCTCGATACGATCAAGATATGCTTGCACAGGCGAAACACCCTCTTTTGTTTCAAGAGTTTGAGCGCGAGAGACTTCTTTACTGCCTCCAAGAGTTTGATATTTATTATGAAGAAATTCTGGACCACCTATATTCATATATTGTATAGTATATCACACCCTAAAAATCTCTCCAGCGGGTGGGTATATTTTTATCAAAGGATCTTTCGATGTGTCATATTTCCGCGCTGGCGCTATTTGGCGACCATATTGAATCATGAGATTTGAAACAAGAAACCAGTCTTTTTTATCAAATAATTGCATTAAATCTTTTTCAATTTTCTCAGGAGTTTTTTCATCAGTCAAATTATAACGAAAGGCAAAACGTTTAACATGTGTATCAACGGCAATTCCCTCTGTTTTACCAAATGCATTTCCTAATACCACATTAGCTGTTTTGCGCGCGACGCCTGGCAACGTAATTAATTCCTGCATCGTCTCTGGAATAACGCTATTAAATTCTGTGATTACTATATTTGCTGCAGCAATAATATTTTTTGTCTTTGCGCGAAAGAAATTTATTGATGCAATATCTTGTTCAAAATCTTGTTGCGATACCTGGGCGTAATCAGTAATCTTTTTATATTTTTTAAATAGCTTCTCGGTCACTATATTTACCCTCTTGTCGGTACATTGTGCAGATAAAATAACCGCAACCAACAATTCCCATGGATTTTTCCAATGGGTCAATTCCGTCAGTGCGTGTTCCTGTTTGGGAAATAGTTTTTTTAATGCACGAAAAAGATCCCGCGCACGTTTTTTGCGAACTTCATACATGGTATTAGGTCGAGATTTCATGATTTACTGCCATAAAAGACATTACCACAGCAGCGGTTTCCGCACGCAAAACACGAGGTCCTAATGAAACCGTAGTCCAGCCCAATGTTTGGATATCTTGTAATTCCTGGTCAGACCAACCCCCTTCTGGGCCAATACAAATATATATTGATTCCGAAGAGCCTTTTTTCATCTGTGAAGATATTTTCATTTCTTCACCTGTTTCATCACACACATATACCTGAGATTTTTTATGCACAGAAAGATTTTGAAATGCTTTGAAATCTATTGGTTCATGAATAATAGGCACAATTCCCCTACCCGATTGTTCGGAAGCTTCTTGGGCGATGATATGCAGACGATCCGTTCGCAGATTCATCTTTATCGTGTGATCGGTAATCAATGGATAAATTTCTGAAATCCCCGCTTCGGTTGCTTTTTGTACTACCATTTCAAAATTATCTTTTTTTAAAACTGCACAAGCTAATATAACTTTTTTGAATGCTTCCCGGCCTGTTTTTTGCATATGATGAATGGCAACAATAATATTGTTTTGTGTGATACCCTGAATCTCACCTATAGCTTCGTTATCTCTTCCATCACACAACACAACCCGATCACCCCGCTTATAGCGAAATACATTTTTCATCTGATGCACCACAGCAGTATCTTCAATACAAATTTGTTGTGCCGTAATATCAAATGGTAAGAAAAATCTATGCAATCTCATATAATTATTCTGTATCTGTTTCGTCTTGTATTTCACCGACTAATTCTTCTAAAATATTTTCCATAGTTACCAACCCCAATACATGTTCTGGTTCACCTTTTTTGGTAACAAGCATCATATGATTTTGTGTATGTCGCATACGTTTAAAAACCCTACGAATAGAAAGGTCTTCTGGAATCCTTTCTATCTCAGTTACATATTGTGAAACAAGAGTGTCTCGTTCGTCTGAATTTAATACTTTCATTATTGTATTTACGTGTATGTACCCAATAATATTTGATTCTTCGTTGATATACACGGGATATCTAGAATGTTCTGTGTGCGATACATAATATGCAATATTATCAACAGGAACATCACCATTAATAAACGAGATATCCTGGAATGGAGTCATAATAGAGCCCAAAACCATATCATCAAAACGAAAGACATTTTCAATAAGCTCATGCTCATCATGATGAATTTCTCCAGATTCAGCACTCATTTTTGACATAATACGCACCTCGTTTTCAGTAACCAAAGACATCGTATTTGCCTTTGTTATTTTTTGAAGAAATTTATTCAAAGACACCAATATACTACTGATAGGATACACCAAAATAGTAAGACCATATAATATGGGTGCCATGTATTTTGTAAATGTTTTATTATGCGAAAAAGCAAAAGATTTTGGCATAATTTCACCAAATATTAAAATTGCAATAGTAGTTAATCCTGTTGCAATACCTATCCCCATGGAACCAAAATAATTTGCAGATAATAATGTAGCATAAGAAGCAATGATAATATTCACAACATTATTACCAATCAAAATAGTAGTAAGTAATCGATCTGGTTCATTCTTCAATTTTTGAATTAATTTTGCATTCTTGTATTTTTTCTCGACCATATCCTGTATCGTGCTTTGATGCAGACTAAAAAAGGCTGTTTCTGCGCCAGAAAAAAATGCCGAACCCAAAAGAAGTAATGTAAAGAAAATAATTTCCATAATTAGATTTCTTCTTCAATAACTACATCTTTTTTAATTTGTATGGTTTCACTATCTCGAGACGGCATAATAATATCTTGAAATCTTTTTAATAACTTCACAACAAAAAATATCCAAAATCCAACACAAACAAAAATAAATGCCAGTACATAAAAAACAAAACGTGCCAACCCCGAAGGATCACCCAATACATCAGTGAATCCAAATAAAAAAACGAGAGCCAATAAACCTATTACCATAACTAAAGAAACAATACTGTAAACTACTATGGTTTTTTTAATTTCATCACGTGCAAAACCAGCAGGATTTTGTGCTATTTCTTTAGTATCTTGTATTGTTTTACGTATATTTAAAATGCGAAAAATAATCATATGCTATATGTTCCAAAAATAATCTAACTGCAACAAGAACCCAATAGTGACAAAAGTCATACCAATAATACACAAATAATGTTCATGTTTCATTTCTAAAAATACCTTTTCATCAACTTTGTGCTCTTTTCGAAATCGATAATTTACTTTTAATGCAGCATACGCGATTAACAGTGTTCCAATAGTTTCCATGGCTTTGCCAATAAAGATAATAGTCATACAATTATTACGAAGAAATTGATTGAGGTGTCATTTGTAAAATCACCTTTTCACATTCAGGAGAACAACATGGGACATAATCTGTCTTTTTCAAACAAGATTCACAAGAAAGATAATGAATATGACAGGTTGGATCTGCACAGTCCACGTACATTTCAGTTGGTTCTGCACAGTGCTTGCAACGACCCATAATTTCATGTTTTCCATTATCAAAATCCATAGCTACACGACCATCAAACGTGTATAGCGAACCCTTCCAATGACCTTTTGGATATTTTTCCATATAGGAAACAATACCTCCATCTAATTGATAGACATCTTTAAAACCCTTTTTTACTAAATATCCAGATGCCTTTTCGCAACGCACACCACCGGTACACACAGTAACAATTTTTTTATCTTTAAGATTTTCAAATTCTTTTACCAAATGAGGTAATTCACGAAATGCTTTCATAGATGGCATCACCGATTTATCAAAATGACCAATAGTGTGTTCATAGTCATTTCGCATATCAATGATCACAAAATCATTTTGTTTTTCAAACCATTCATGAAGACCATCTGGTGTAACACGTTTACCCGTTAATTCGTTGGGATCAAAATCTTCTTCACCCAGCTTCAAAGAAACTAATTCTGGTCGAATTTTAATAGATAATCGCGGAAAAGCATTTCCTGTACCAAAAGACATTTTCAAATGTGTATCTGCAAACCGCGGGTCAGCAGTAAATTGCGTCCAGTATTCTTCTACAGATTTTCGTGACCCTTCGATGGTTGCATTAATTCCCTCTTTTGCAATAATGATACGCCCTGTTAATTTTAATCGAGTACATAAACCACGTTGCCAATCTGCAACTTGTTGTGTATTTTCGATGGTAACATATTTATAAAACAACAATATCCTATAGCGTTTATTGATTTGTCTATTTTCTGGCTTTACCTTCATATATAACACCATACTACCATAATTAATCGAGAAAATAAATAACCCCACGTCATCCAAAAAGGACAACGCGGGGTCAATGATTACAGCTTGGCCAGTATTCCATCAATGTGTGATTGACGGTAACGAAGCAGATCTCGTTCTTTCCAGTACATACCCTTTATAATATCAAGAGTTTTTTGTCCCATGTAAACGGGACGCTCTTGATACCCTTGCAGGGCTACATCAGCCGGTGACCGGTAGATGACGCGCGGGATTCCGCCGACATTTTCCAACAACCATTGACGCATTGCATAGAGTTTTGGAACATAGTTCCTAGTCTCTCCAAACACCTCGGGAACATAATCTAGGTACTTACTGAACTGACCCTTGGTTTGATGAAAAGTGGTTTCCACCTTGCCAGGTCCGCGATTGTACGCAGAGAAAGCAAAGTGCCACAGGTCATCATTGGTGCAAGTGTACCGTGATTTCACTGCTTCGGATTTGAATTGGTCATATAATCCACGTAGATAGCGAATGGCGGCATCTGTAGAAAGATACGGATCCAAACGTTCATCACGTGTATCATTTACCACCAATCCCATTTGCCTAGCAGTTCCTGGAATAAATTGCCAGTAACCAGCTGCATGAGCCCCATTTTCATTGTGAGGAAACCATGCAGACTCAATGAGTGCCAACACTGCTGATTCATACGGCACATCGTGTTTTTCACACTGTGTGTACACGTAATCGAGCATTTTGGGGTCACCAGACAATCTTTCCCAAGACCTCTCGGCTGTTGTCTTGAGATCCTTTGGATCATTGTACTGCCGTAGCCAATCTTCGCGAAGCTTCATGTGCTTTGCATCAGTTGGTGGATTGAGCTGGGTCTGGAATGCACTCTCTTTTGCAAG
Source organism: Minisyncoccota bacterium (assembly GCA_021734445.1). Taxonomy (GTDB): domain Bacteria; phylum Patescibacteriota; class Minisyncoccia; order Phycocordibacterales; family UBA1006; genus JAIPIY01. Next base: position 7,704 of record JAIPIY010000006.1, read on the forward strand.
AGAATCTTTTTCTAGACAAAACACCATCCAAGCCGGTACAAAACCAATTACCGAATCAACCATCACTTTGTGCCACACATGCATATTGTCTGCATATACGGTTTTTTGAAGTATCTGGATCTGAACCCTTTGCTTCAGTTGGAATGATTTAATCAATCGAGCCGTTACATATGGCTGATCGTAAAAAACGTTAGTGGTTGTGTGTGATTCAATAAAGCAATCACACACACCACCAAAAGATTGCTGTGCCATCATGGTCAGCATCAAGGTAAGAACGAAATTTTTCATCTGTGAAGGTGCTTTAAGGTTTATTCTATTACATTATAGCATATTTACATAAAAAGTCAATATCTTAAAACCCATATCTATTTGGCGCTTATTTTGTTTCTTTCCACGCGGAATCTTGGCGTGCCAATAGTTTTTCTGCGTCTTGTGGGTTTTTCATGAGTCTTTCTACCGCACGTTCCAAACGAATCCCCTGAGATGCTTTCAATAAAATAACATCGCCTGATTCTATCCAATCATCAATAAAATCACCTGCACGTTCTGCCGTATCACAATGTTGCCATCGATCAGACGAAAATCCAGAATGACAAGCTGATTCCCCTATTGTCTTTGCACGCACACCGACTGTAACCAAAAAATCAAATCCTAAATCATGGACTAATTTCCCAATATCTTCATGTGCGGTATGTGATTGTACTCCTAATTCCAACATGTCTCCCAACATGGCGCATTTTCTTCCCTTATTTCGAATCATTTGTAATGTTTCTAGTGCTGATACCGTAGCAATGGGTGAAGCATTATAGGTATCATCGATCAATAAGGTATCTTTGATGCCGTCAATTAATTTCATACGCCCTGGTGGTGCATCATGTTTCAAAAATGATTGTACACATGTATCCGCAGGAATATGCACTAATGAACCGACTGCACATGCAGCCAATGCATTATCCAGCGCATGTGCCCCCACAGTATTGTATACAGATAACATATGTTCTTCATTAGCAATCGTGTACATCGCCTGAATTCCTGTAGGTATTTGATTTTCATCACCTACATACAAAATATCTGGTGAACCGATTTTCATATCTGCTAAAGTGGAAATTCCATACGTATATCGTTTCTGATTTCCTGTTGGCATAATAGCAGATGTAGTAGGATCATCGGCATTCACTAATAATATACCCTCGGGTTTTAATGCATCAGACAAGGCTTTTTTCTCCAAAACCAGATCCTGTAGTGTTGGGAAAAATTCAATATGTACTGGAACTGTTCCGATTTTTGTAATTACTACGATATCGGGTTTTAACCATGTTACTGTATTAGGAATTCCTCCTGGGGTTCGTGCACCCACTTCCAAAATCAACCATTCTGGATATTGTGTACGAAATAATAACAATCCAAAACCTTTGATGACATTTTGTATCCAAATGGTTATGTCTCGCCAACCAGTAGGCAAACCTAGAATAGTTAACGGAATCCCAATATCATTATTAAAACTCTTTTCGCTTTTTCGCACGTGCAATCGAGTTGCCAGTACGCTATAAATTGCATCCTTTGTAGACGTCTTACCTACACTACCAGTAACGGCAATAATTTTTGGTTTATATTTTTTTAGCACTTGCTTGGCTTGCCATTGCAATATAGCAATACACCATGAACGTAATATTTTTTTCATATGATAAATTATCTATCTGGGGGAATCTCATAATAATGTAATAAAAACTCTGCAAGATTTTTGAAACTCGGCGACAACGACAAAGATGCGAATTTAACACCCTTTGGATGTCGTGTATATAAGTATACTATAAATTCCGGATCATATGCAGGGAAATAACCAAAAAACGAGTGGAGGTTTCTATCAGTATAATAACCACCCTGTGGGTTTGGAATCTGAGCTGTACCCGTTTTTGCAGCAATGCTATATTCAGGTAAACTCAGTGTTCCTTCAAAATACACATCATATGCATGTACTAATATTTCCGTTATTTCTTGACTGGTTTCAGATTGTATCACCTGTCGTCCCAAAGCAGGCGTTACTGATTGCATACCCAACGGAGTTCGTATTGATTGCACGACATGAGGTTGTACCAAATATCCACCATTCCCCAATGATGATAATGCGCGCACTACAGAAATAGGAGTGAACGCAATTCCCTGACCAAATGATGCAGTCGCAAATTCAACATCTCTATTTGTATTTAAATTGGAAACTATACTTTTTCCCTCATTAGGTAAGTCAATTTCTGTTTTTTCATAAAAACCAAAATCACGAAAATATTCTCTCATAGATTCGTGTCCAATTTTTTGACTAGCGAATACCATGCCGGTATTTAATGATTCTGCAATAATATCATTGATGGTTACCTGACCTCGACCTTTTTTATCGAAATTAGAAATAGTCTTATTTCCGACAACAATAGAGCCCGAATCGTAGTATCCGGTTTCTGCGGAAATCACATCCATATCCAAACCCATAGCAATAATCAAAGGCTTAATAATCGAACCCATCTCAAATACATGTTCTACTAATGGATTTGAAAATATGGAAACATTTTCCTCACTGAAATCATTGAGATCAAATGTGGGAGCAACCGCCATTGCATAAATCGCACCAGTTTTAGGATTCATAATAATTCCCCCAGATGATTCTGAATTCCACGTAGTTTGTAAATTATGCAGCTCTTCTTCAAGAAGTAATTGCACCGATGGTTCTATTGTTGTAATAACATCCTGTGGACCTTCGAATGCTGTTTTCTTTTCTTCTTTTATATCACCAAAAATTTGTGCGAAAAAGTTAACTGACAAACCTTTCCCACGATCAGATAAAACAGTATCATACGTTCTTTCAACACCATAGCGACCCAAAAATTCATGATCTTGATATCCTAAAAACCCCAACGTATGAGAAGCCAACGTCAGACCTGGATAGATTCTCCATTTTTCACGATAAAAAGAAAGTTCTGGAATATCTCGCTCTTTGATTTGTTGCATTATTTCTTCTGATACTTTTGTTGCCAACTCTTCATACGTATCATTAGTTTTAGAAATTTGTCCTATCAGGATTTCTCGTTCACCAGGTACAAATTCTAACAAAGTATCAATAATTATGTTTCGTCTATCTGGATGTACCTTTTCAGGATTTACGGTTATTTTATAACCAGTTTGCTGCATTGCACCCGAAACAAGATCTCCGTTTTTCTTTTGAAAATAAATAGTACCCCTCTCAGCCAATGATGGTACAGACTGCACATGCTGATTTTCAACTTCACGTGCATATTGTGCTCCAGAGACAATTTGTAACATGAAGAGTTTCCATATCATGATACAGATAACTATACAGACACATATAGTAAGAAAAAGAACTCTCCAATCTTTTTTTTTAGAGTTCTGACGGGTTGACATTAAGAGCAAGAGTATTACGCTGAATAAAAGAAGATTTCAAAGAAGATTGATACCCCAATGAAAATGCATGAGTCAAGGTCAACGACTGACTTTGAGAATAGTATTCTAATTCCAAAGAAGCAACTCGTGACAAAGAATGTTGTAATCTTTCATCATAGGTACGTTTTTGCGCCACCGATGATATTGCGCCATATAATGAAACCATATACCAAACACATGAGATAAGCAGTAAACCAAACAACGTCAAAGAAGCATAGACTTTTTGAATAGTCAGTGTTTGTGTTTTTTTTATATTAATTTTTGATTGTGTTTGTTTCATATTTTTTGGATACTACGAAGTTTTGCACTACGAGCACGTGGATTTTGCCTTGTTTCCGAATATTCCGGTGAGATGGGTTTTTTTGTTAACAATGAAATGACACCCGTATCTACATATTCTTTGAACAAATGTTTTACAATACGATCTTCACCACTGTGAAATGTCAGTATTGCCATATGCCCACCGGGCGAAAGTAATTGTATTGCCTGATGCAAAGAATCTTTTAATACCTGATATTCATTATTCACTGCAATACGTAATGCCTGGAAAGTTTTTGTTGCCGGGTGTCTTTTACCTCGACCAAAGCGATTCTCGATGCAATTTGCCAGCTCTAAAGTTGTTTCAAAAGGTTTTTTCTTTCGTTCTTCAACAATATGACGAGCAATAGCGCGTGAACGATGTTCATCTGCATAGATATATAACATATCTGCAAGAGTTTCTTCGGACCAAGTATTTATCATGTCATATGCATCAATATCACCTGGCTGTTTTTCTCGTTTCAGTAACATAGACAATGGTGCATCATGTAAAAAAGACATTCCTATTTCTGGATCGATAATTTGATCACTACTCCACCCCAGGTCAAATAAGAAAGCATCAATCTGCTGTATACCAGCATCAGATAATAACTGACCCAGGTTTCCAAAATTACCTTGAAGATATTGTATCTGGCAAGAATATTCTTTTTCAAGGTGTTGCTCTTGTAATCGATGAATCACCATAGGATCCTGATCAATACCCACATACAGACCCTTTGGGCCCAGATGTTTCATAATTTCTTTGGCATGCCCCCCCCCACCTAATGTGCAGTCTACGACACACATATCAGGACGAAGAGAAAGAGCCTGCACGATTTCATGTAAAAGAACTGGAATGTGTTGGGTTTTTTCAGTCATAAGGTTTATTCTTCAGATCAGGATGCGTACCCCTTTTTTAAAAGAGAGACACATCAAATACGAAGACTAAATCATTCCAATGTTTCCTAATTGCTCAGCCAATACATCTGCACTTTTTTCGATTTCTGATTTATATTTCTTCCATGCGCTATCGCTCCATAATTCGGCACGATTACCAACACCTACCACGGTTACTTTTTGTTTCAAATTTGCAAAAGATCTGAGAAAGTCAGGTAATAAAATACGTCCCGCAGAATCAATATCGACTTCTACTGCACTACCCAACAAAAATCGACTGAAACTTCGTGAATTTTTTTGCCCCATAGATAATCCACCTAATGTGGTAACGAACACTTCCCATTCTTTTGTGGTGTAGACAAATAAACAATTATCAAGTCCATGAGTAACAACAACACTTTTGCCAAAAACCTTGCGAAATTTAGCAGGTAATGAAAGACGATTTTTATCATCCAAAGTATGGTTGTGTTCTCCTATAAACATAATATTATTTTTTATTCCACTTTATCCCACTTGCTCCCACATTCAGTATACATCATCCCACGCTATCCCACTATGAAAAAGTTGGGGATAACTAAAAACCCCACCGAAGTGGGGTTTTGTTTTAAAAAAATATTTATTCTCGTGGACGCATGATGGGAAAGAAAATTGTTTCCCGAAGATTTTTTTGTTCAGTCAACAATGCAACTAATCTATCGATCCCCATTCCAAACCCTGTCATGGGGGGCATACCATATTCCATGGCCGTTAAAAATTCTTCATCCAATTCCATGGCCTCGACGTCACCCTGAGTACGGGCCTCTGATTGACGTTCTAACAACATACGTTGCAATCTAGGATCAACCAGTTCAGCATACTGATTTGTTATTTCTGCTCCAGCAATAAGTAATTGTGCAACCTGTGCGGTACCATCTTCGTTTTGGATTGCCAACGGTTTTAAATCACCTGGATAATGCGTTACAAAAGTAGGCTGAATGATATTTTTTCGTGCTGTATGTTTATACACAAAGTCTAATAAGTTTGCTCGGCTGGTATTTTTTACATCTTCTTTGGTCATACCTAATGACAAAGATTTTTCACGCAATATTTCATCTGTCACGGTGTGCATATCAATATTTGCAAATTCTTGCAACAAACTTGCAAAAGTTTTTCGTTCCCATGGTTCTGACATAGAAACAGAAACGGAGTTTCCATCTTTGTCATATACTGTATAAGTATCTTTACCGACGATATCTTTCATCAAATGTTTCAAGAGTTTTTCTGTTAGTATAATATTATCATCCAAAGTTTTATACGCAGCATACCATTCCATCATGGTAAATTCTTGCAAATGAGTAGGGTCAGAACCTTCATTTCTAAAGTTTTTTCCAATCTCATATACTGCAGGAAACCCCCCTACCATCAACATTTTATGTTCAATCTCCAAAGAAATACGCAACTTCATAGGAATATCAAGATCCATATGATGTGTCTCAAAAGGTTGTGCCATAGCGCCACCTGCTCGGTGTTTTAATATGGGCGTTTCAATTTCAAGAAAATCCATGTCATCAAAAAATCGACGAATAGCAGTGATAATTTTCGACCGCAGAACAAACCGTTCATATACGGATGTGTCAGATAGAATTTCTAAATATCGTTTTCGATATCGCTCATCGGTATCCTGAAGTCCATGCCATTTTTCTGGTAATGGCAACAAGGATTTCGAAGCCATGGACCAATCTTTTATTAGAAGACTTTGTTCACCTCTTTTGGTAATAAAAAAGTTACCCGTTACTGAAACAAAATCACCAATATCTACTGTTTCAGAAAATAATGAAAATTTCTTTTCTTCAATTTCATCTTTTTTCAAAACAACCTGAAACGTAACTTCAGCTTCTTTTAATACAATAAATAAAATTGCACCCTGCCCACGTAATGCCATCACACGCCCAGCAAGAGAAAAAGTATCTCCTGCTTTTTCGTTGTCTTCAAAATTAAGAAGCGCTGTTTTCAAATCGATATCTTTTGCTATAAATTCAGGATAAGGAGAAAAACCCTCTTTTTCCAAAAGGGCACATTTTTCTTCGCGAACTTTTTTAATTTCTTGTTCCGAAGCCATATAAATTAAACAAGTTTTGTAATTTTATATTCGACAGATCCTTTTGGTGTTTGTACAATTATCTTGTCACCTTTTTTGTGACCCAACAATGTCTGGCCCAAAGGAGAAGTAAAAGATATTTTTCCTACCGTCATATCAGATTCTTCTGATCCAACAATTTCAAAAACCTTTGTTTCCCCTGTATCTTTTTTAAGATGTACAGTTACTCCAATTTCAACAGATTCTGCTGAATGATGATCAACAACTTCGGCATTTTTTAATAAATTTTCAATAAAAGAAATTTTATCTTCTGTTTTTGCCTGCTCTTCACGAGCTTCATGATATTCTGCATTTTCTGACAAGTCACCCAAGGATCGAGCAAACTGTATTTTCTCGGTAATTTCTTTTCTTTTGATATACTGAAGGTCATCTAATTCCTGTAATAGCTCGGCATGCTTTTGGCTGCTCATGTATTCTTTTTCGCTCATATGGGACAATTATATCCGGAATCAGGGCCTACGTCAATCAGCTTTTTCAACAGTAAAAAAGAATCTAACATCGTCTTCTTGCATTGAAAGTAACGCTTTTTGCATAGCAAATGTAGCATTAGGGACCACTCCACCACCAGGACCTTTTTCTAAAGTTACCGTAAATGCATAACGAGGATCATCAAAAGGAAAAAATCCTACCAACCACGAATTCACAAACTTTTTCTGTGTACCAACTTCGGCGGTTCCCGTTTTTGCAGTAAAAGAAGTTCCTGGTAGGTTTATTAATCTTGCGGTTCCATCGGTCACAGTCTGCCTCATTCCTTCGTGGATAACCTGATAATGACGATTATCGATAAATGGAAGGACTTCTTCTTTTGAAACTTGATTGTGCACCAATGTTGGCTCTACGAGAACACCTCGTCTTGCTAATCCTGCAACCGCGCGAACCATTTGTATGGGGGTTACCTGAAATCCATATTGACCGATTGACGTGTGATAGGTATCTCCTAGTCTCCATGGATCCCCTGCGAATCTTTCGCTTTTCCATTGTGGATTTGGTACTGAGCCAAAAATTTCACCAGGCACCGCTATACCTGTTTTTTCCCCGATACCAAACATACGAACATATTTTTCAATACGTTCAATACCCAGACCTGGTTGATCTTTATATCCCCCACCCAATGCATAAAAATAAATGTTCGAAGAAACAGCAATTGCATCTCGTAAATCAACAGCGCCATGCGCTTTCCAATCTTTGAAAATACTTGGCTTATCAGGGAAATAGGGATTTGGAATTTCTATAGAACCTGTGCTGACAATAACTTTTGAAGGTTCTACAATACCCTCTGCCAACGCACCCAATGCGAGAAAAGGTTTTACAATAGACCCAGGAGTATACAAACCGGAAACAACTCTATTAAGAAATGGTTTTCCAGGATCACGAAAATAGATACCTATTTTTTCTGGATCTTTACTGTTTGCAAGAACATCTGAACTGTATTCAGGCATACTTACTAATGCAATCATTTCTCCTGTATAGATATCCATAACTGTAGCTGCACCTGCCATGTAACCGTATTCCGAAATCATGTATTGTAATGATTCTCCAAGTGCAGATTGTACATCGGCATCAATACTGAGCGTAACATTCATACCAGACAAAGGGCTTTGAATAATTGCATCTGATTCTACACCTGAAAGTGCATTTTTTTCCACCAGCGTGTATCCATGCACTGGTTGCAATATATCATTCATCCATCTTTCAACACCATCTTTTGGTTCATAGTCTCTACGCCAATAATTTCCTGAACTATCCTTTGCTGGATAATCTACATAACCCAAGATATGAGAAAAACCTGGTTCTGCAATATATTGCCGAAGAGAGTATGGAATATCTTCATTCACTACTGAATTCCAAATAAGTTCATTACCGTTACGATCATATACAACCCCCCTATCAGCAAACAAAGGAACTCGGGATAATCGATTATGTTCACTTTTTACAAAAAATTCTTCTCCATGACTGACTTGTAAACTAAATAATTGTACGAGAATAATACATGCAAACACCACCAACAAAAGACCTAATAACATAAAATTAGATCTTGGGATATGTTGCTCAATAACACCCTCCATTTGATGTATATTAAATTCGGGAATATTACGTGAATCTAATAATACTTCATCTGGATGAATTTCAAGATGAGAGTATGTTTTCTTTTTTTTAAATATCCATTGCATATTATTGAAGGGTTGTAAGATTATCAGAAGAAAAAATATATTTTTGTATTATGGGAACAAGTATCATAACCAAAAGAACAAGGACAGTGTATGTAGGAAATAGAAACAAAGATTCGCTGTCTCGCATCATACTGTCTGACAATACCCCAACAAAAAGAAATTCATAGTGCGATATACGAAGCCAAACAAGAACAATACCCAAAAGAAATGGGATAAAGAAATATCCACCCAATATGCATAGCACTAAACCAATAAACGCAAGAAATCTTATCATGTTTTTTTAGAAACTTTTTTTACGGCACGTATAATATTGGGAATTAATTTTTTATCAAACAATGATGGAATAATATTTTCTGGAGATGGCCGAGAAACTGTTTTTGCAATAGCCACAGCAGCAGCAATAAAATGTTCTTGTACAAAGGAAGTCAATGCAAGATCTAACGCCGATTTAATGAGACCTGGAAAAACAATAGCATTGTTAATTTGATTTGCATAATCTGATCGGCCTGTTGCCACAATATATGCTCCGGATTTTTTTGCTACAGCTGGATCAATCTCAGGGTTGGGATTTGCCAACGCAAACACAATTGGATTTTTTGCCATTGATACAATCATATCTGCAGTAATACTATCTGGCTCTGACAATCCAATAACAATATCAGCCCTCACTAATGCATCGGCATGCTGACCCGTTATGTTTTGTGGATTTGTTATTTTTAACATTTTCGTTTTTATTGGATTCAAGTCTGTTCTTTTTTTATGAACAATTCCCTTTGAATCAACCAGAATAATATCCAGAAAACCAAATGCGTGCAACAATCTTGCTGTTGCAATACCCGAAGCTCCTGCCCCGATAATCACTACACGTACATCCTTGTGATTCTTTTTAGCTAATCGCAAAGAATTAATCAAAGCCGCCAGTATGGCAATAGCAATAGCATGTTGGTCATCATGAATAACAGGTATGGAGAGTTTTTGTAAACGTTCTTCTATTTCAAAACATTGAGGTGCTGCAATGTCTTCTAAAATAATTGCTCCGAATGTTGGTGCAACCGCAGATACAAAATCAACAATAGCATCAGGTGTGTGTACGTCAATACACAAAGGAACAGCGTTGATTCCTGTAAAAGCAGCCAACAGTGCGCATTTACCCTCCATGACTGGTAATGCACCATAAGGACCAATATTACCCAAACCCAGTACAGCTGTACCATCAGAAACCACCGCAATAGTTGTTCCTTTCATGGTGTGCGTATAAGCACGACGACTATCTTCAGCAACAAAAGTGCTGACAGCTGCAACCCCCGGAGTATATGCAACAGACAAATCATTTCTGGTTTTCAAAGGCACCTTGACCAGGGTCCCAATTTTTCCATTATTTTTTTTATGCAACTGCAAAGATTTTTTGTCGAATTTTGATGTCATATTATAAAATTATTTTCTTACTAAAATACCGTATAATTTCCCAACCAAAGCAACTGCAACAAGAATACTGATCAAATAAAACAACATCCAATATTTGAACATCATAATGATAAGAGACCACCCTGTATATTTCACCTTATAAAATATCACATCAAATGATGCTTCTGAAACAGAGTCCGCATATGAAACTGATTCTACGGATTCTTCTTCGGTTGTCATATCATCAGAGGTCGATGGAGATTCATTTGATTCAAGATATTCTACTTCGAGAGTTGATTGTTTTACCAATGCATTTTCATATTGCTGTATACGAAATGTCTCGAGAAAAGAAACGATGCTGGTAATAGGTCCAGCGATACCTGCTGGAAATTGATCAATAATAGACTGACTGGCACCCTGAAATACGGTATCTACCGCATCAGGTTCAAGAGAGTTTTCTGATATTGCAAAAACGGGAACAATCATGATGGCAAAAAAAATGATTACGAGTGAACTAAGAGAATATACTGTGTATTTTTTTTTCATAAAATAAATTAAATTTCGTAATACCATATTATGCCAATAATTTTTGTGCCTCGGAAAGTAATAATTCTGCTTGTTGTTTTGTTATTTTCAATCCCTCAACAAGTTCGGTAATACTATACGGCAAAATATCTTGAGCCAAAACCATTTTTTGCTCTGCAAATATAGCTAGCAGTTCCGGGGTTATCGAGGGCAATACTGTAATCGGATATAATTTCTTTTTTTCAATCATTTTTTCTAATGAATTTCCTTTTGGATAGCTCCAGCCCACCAATTTTACCCCTTTGCATTTTGCATAATAAATCGCAGAAGAGGTAAATTTTGTATTTGTTACCACCCACATCACATATTCATTGTCTTTTTTATGTTTTTGTCCATCTTTGATATCTAATAAACGTGCATAGGCATACATAATAACATCAACATGTGTTTTAATACTTTGAGAATTTCTATATTTTGCCTCAACTAAAAAATGAAATTTTCCTTTGGTGGCATAAATATCAACTTCATGTTTTAAACATTCACCCTGCATCCATATACCTTGTTCTGTGGTGTATCCATATGCTTGTAATAATGTTGCAATATATTGTTCAAAAACAAATCCCGCAGGACCCAATGCTGCGATTCCTCGTCGTAAACTATAATTTGCAACAAGCTCTGGTTGCTCTACAACCAAATGACGCAATGTTTGTCGAAAAATAGCCGTTGTGGTCATTCCTGGCTCAAGGTTTGATTCAATAGCACCGCATATCTTTTTTGCCGTATCAGGTGAAGCACCTGCATTAATAATCGACGTACATAATTTATCACTTGAAAAAGTTTCTTTTTCTCCTGTTTCTTTTATAACCTGAATCATACTATGAGTATATCAAAAAAAACCACATTCTGCGAGAGACAAAATGCGGTTTTTCGGGTATATATATAATACAAGAAAACTATTTTTTTTGTTCAGCAAGAATGTTTTCTACCTTCTCAACAACCTCCGAAGGGGTATTATTAGCCTTTACGATATAAGCAAAAGCCCCTAATGCATTTCCCCGCTCAACATCAGCTTGATCACCCATATTCGACAATACAATTTTTACCGAAGATTGACCCAATTGTTCTTTTTGCATTGCTTCCATGAATTCAAATCCGTCCATATTTGGCATAGCAATATCCAATAAAATTGCATCTGGATTTTCACCATTTTTCAATTTTGATAACGCAATATGTGCATCTGTTGCCGAAGAAACTTCGTATCCCTGTTGTTTAAATTTCAATGCATACATATCCAACAAGAAAATATCGTCATCAACGATTAATATCTTTCCTTTTATTTTTTGTGTTTCTGGTTCCATAATTTTTTAATTGTTATTTAGAATAAATTAACTTTCATATTTAATATACCACCTTTACAATAAAAGTAAACACTATGATTTTATACTATTTTCATGTTTTGACAAAATAACACTAAAAGTTGTTCCCTTACCTACCCCCTCAGATTCTACGACAATCTCACCCTTATGATCTGCGATTATCTTTTTTGCAAGATAAAGTCCCAAACCAGAACCACCAGTATTTAATCTACCGGACTGCGTTCTCCCAAATTTTTGAAAAAGCTTACTCTTATCTTCTGCGGAAATCCCAGCACCCGTATCTATAATATCAACACGAATATGATTAATATCAGCCAATACAATACGGACTAAAATGGAACCAGAGATTGTATATTTAATTGCATTATCAATAAAATTTAAAAATACTTGTCGTAATTTTTGTTCATCACCAAAGACAATCTCTGATTCGGAAAGAGTATTTTGTATTTTTAAATCTAATCCTCTTCCCTGAGCAAGAACTTCTAATTCTTTTACCATTTGAGAAAGCAGCTTTATGATATTTAACTGAACAAATTGATATTTCATCCCCCCTTGTTCAATTTTTGATACATTCAAGAAGTCCTCAATTACTTTTGCCAGGTTTTGCGTTGATTGAAAAATACGAGTTAAAGGCTCCTTTAGGGTTTCTGAAAAAGCCCCATAAGAATTATCCAAAATCATGGAAGTATACCCCTTAATAGCAGTCAACGGGCTACGCAACTGATGTGTTGCTAGCGACAAGAATTCTGTTTTAAGCTTATCCAATTCTTTTAATTTTTCATTAGCTACATATAAATTATCATTTGATGATGCAAGATTCTTTGCAAGAAGTTCAATTTCCTGCTTCTGAGATTCTTCTTTTTTAACATTTAATAACAAAAGCATTCCAAAAATAAAAGATAACACCAATGTAAAAGAGTTGAGAATTTTATCGCTAGTCTTATCCAAAAACAAAAATTGTGCAGCTATTAATATAATCAACATTACGGTAATCACCTGAGTACCTAAAATACGAAAATCAAATATACCAAGATTGGTAATAGAAAACACAATAATGGCAATAAATACAGGCAAAGAGAAAAGCCCATAAAGATTAATTTCATAGAAACCTGTCTGCACAGCTATATATTCAGTAATTGCAAATATCACAAAAAATAATAAGAAACCGAAAGCAACAATAAGAACTTTCTTTCCTTTAATACTCCATTCTTTTATAAGAGAAACAACCGTAAGAACAATAATAGCTAATATAACAACAATTTCCACTATTACTTTATATAAAGATACAAAAGATCCTTCTATTGATTCACACCAGGTTTGATCAAAACCAATAACTGTTAACTCTTGAAAAATGAGATATAATGCTGGAATTTGAATTGCAAACATGACAAATTTTAACCATGTTGCAATATCTTTCTTCTTAACAATAAGCCAAAATAAATAAAAGCCGGCCAAATAAAAAACAATATTAATATAATCGAGAAGAGACCAAACAAAATGAATTAAATAATAATTCTGTGACGTCCATGCGACAACATCTAAAAGCAACCATAATGAAAAGGCTCCAACAAATAACATAAATACATGTGCAAGAATCTTTGAATCCGATTTTTTATATACAAAAAAAGCAAGGACAAGTGCCGCAATAACGGGTACGAAATGAGAATAATAAGCAATAGTGTGTAAACTATTTGTACTCTCCCAACAAGTATTTAATATCGAATTATCAATCATGTTTTTATTTTATCATATCTTCTAGCAAAGGTGAATAACAATACCAAAAATCCTCTCCTTCTATCTCAGTAGGATTCAATGCGATAATGATTGGTTTTTCACCAAAAAATCGAACTGCTTCTAAAAATGCAGGTAAAAAAATACCGACAGTGAAATCTTTTTCTGATTCATCTAACATAAAGTTTTCAAATAAAATAGCATGAGAAAGAAAGAGAGATAGAAATTTTGAATAATACAAAGATGCATCGTCTCCATGTTTTTTTAACCAATCAGAACTATCGAATGCAAGATTTGATGCATTAGAAATAACCTTATCTAAAAGCTTATGGTGAAAATCTATTAATCTTTCTCCTTTATCTGTGTAAATTTCAGATATTTTTTTACCATTATATTTATTAAAATCAAAAATTGTGTACTTCTTAACAATAGTTCTTTTATCTGCGCCGCGTCCTTTGTTTACATGCAATCTTCCTAGTGCGTGCTTTGTTTTATTATTTGAAGTAAATTTATCCTCATGGTATTCCCAAAAAAGTGGTTGCAAACCAAATCCAATAGCAATATCATGAAAGCGTTTAATTTCATATTGAGGAGTGGTTACATGTCGAAACAAAACAGCTCGATGATCATTCTGCATAGGCTCTGGAATTTCTAGTAAAAAAGAATTTATTTTTTTATTAAGATTGTCATTAACTTTATTTTTTTCTTTTTTCTCCAAAGCCTCGCTCATGGGAGTATAGACCAAAGCATTAAAAAGTTCACGATCTATATCACCTCCTTGTAAAGCATGCTGAACAAAATTTTCTAGAGTTTGAAGATATTTCTCATGTTCCATAATAATTTTATTCTTGACTACATAGAACATCTTCCCCTGGTTCACAATAAGTTATTGTACACATATCAGGGTTTTCTACACACTCTTGCTGGCAAGAATTTTCAGCACATTTTTCAAAAAAATATGCAGGTACAGAGATTTGTTTATAAATTTCAAGATTATTAGGTGGACAATCCCCTTCTGAACAATCACGAACAAAACAATTTTCAATTAATGGATTACATGAGCCCTCTAATTCCATAATGAAATCCTTATTTTTTAATAAAGAATTATAGGAATAAAAAGAGGCACCCAAAAATAACACAAGAGAAACAACAAATAATATTTTATTGTAGTTAATTTCTTTCATAAAAAATAATTATAGAACTATAATAAAACTATACCACGGATATAAAAATAAAAAAAGCCCCCACCTGTTAAACAAATAACAGGCAGGGGCCAGAAGCGTCATGCCATAACCCAGACTCCAAAAGCCATACAAATAAATACGATGACCTTCTTAAGGTGGTCATCTTCTTTCTTGATGTACTTTGGAATTATATATCCAGCAACAACCCCAACTAACAGAATACAAAGTGGCTGAAATGCTGTTGCTAGACTGACTAAGGCAATTGGTGTAAAGGTGGCAGCAAAAAATGTAACAATGTTCCCCACAATGGTTAGAATTTCACTAGTGATATTAATACCAGCAATAAGTTTACCATTATTAAAAAACAAAGCAGCTGCATCTTTGCGCACTGTTTTAATACTCAACATACACAAACCAGTCAACCCGATTACAAGATGCTCCCAGAATACGACTGTCCAAAAACTGTATTCTGAACCTGATTCGTCTCCCTCAAAAGATATCTTGAGAAGAATCAAATAAAGTGCATAAAGAAAAGAACTAACCATCATCCGAAGGAAAGGTGCATATTGCATTTTGGTGCCCTTTTTGTACATTAACAACAGAGATCCCAAAATAACAATACTGCCCCCCACAAAATACTTGGTAGACAATATTTCCCCAAGGAAAAAGTATCCAAGCAATGCACCAAAAATTGGCACCAACTGGAAAAATCCCAATATGGAAGATGCGTCTTCATCATTTAATGCCCAGAGATATGTTCCAATGGCAACAACATAGAGCACGCCCGCAATCACAATCAAGAAAAGTGATTTTGGAATTACCAGCACTTCTGGGAAAATAAGCCCAATCAGTATTGCAACCGGTATCCCCACAAGGGAGGATATAGTCAAAAGCGAAAAGATACTCTTCGCTCCAAAAGTGGTCATAAGGTACTTATCAGCCCAATTGACCATTGCCCATAACAAAGGAGCAATCAAAGCAAAGAAAAATCCTTCCATTTTCTTGGTTTTAAGAGTGAATTTAACTGTAAACGAACAACTGTGTTCTTTTTATATTATACACTATTTATGTACAATAGTCAATATTTCGTAATTTTCCTTATTAATAGATATCCCCTTCTGGGTATTTTGTTCCTCGTTTCAAGAAATTGACTTCGGTGTCCTTAAGTTCAAATCTTTCAGTGAAATATTTTATGATAAAATCAGTGTCCATTCCGTTTTTACAGGTATATGCATCAATACTAACAAACCCTCGTTTTGGAAATGTGTGAATACTGATGTGACTTTCTGCGATAACTACAAAGCCGCTCCAACCCCCTGGATCCTTGATATGGTTTGACTCTGCCCAGAACACCTGCGGTTCTGACAATGTCGTCATGCCCAATTTTGCAGGCAAATCTGATAACGAGCCTAATACAAGATCTTTGTTATTTAATAATGCCTCGCTTCCTCCGTAACCATCAATGGTTACGTGCTCTCCAAAATGTGATGTATTCATATATATAATGTAACAAAAAAATGTTTTGAATGCAAAAAAATAAAGGCCAGCCCTGCGGATGCAAAGCTAGCCTTTTTGTGAAAAAATCTACTACTCAACCAAAAATCCAATTCCGATCATGAATGACCCCCTGTCAGCCAGCGGATCATATTGAGGCCAAGCTTGGATATATAATCCACCCTTTTTAGTTTCTCCTGTATATCGTAGAAACACTCCAATTGATGTAGATGGTTCGTCAGGAACAATAATTTGCCACCCCACCCCCATTTCGAGATTTATCCATCTTGATAGAGGAAAAGCAAACTCAGTCCATTGATAAACCCAACGATCAGAATTTGAAAATACAACTTGGGTGAACGAAAAAATATTTATCCCACGCTCAGATTCAATATCCAATGTCAGCTGGGGTGACCAGGCCTGGTATCCATCGGGATCAAGAATTCCCCCAACAGCAGGGGTAATTGAAATTTCTGATTCTTTACCTGAAAATGAGAAGGTTTTTCCCAAGTACAGACTTATCGATTTAGATGTTTCAAAATTCCATCGAACCTCTGCGGTAACGTATTTGCTGGTCAATACATACCAGAGTATTGGAGGTGCAATTTTCTCGTCTTTTTGAAATGGAACATCCATCCAAAACGAGGCGTCATGCCCAATTTTTGTTTGCCCATACGCTACAAAAGCGCACAGACACATAATGTGTGTAAAAAACGCTTTTTTCATGGTAGGTCTTGGTTTTATCGTGAATGTAACAAGGTGCAATTCGGTATTGATAATAACTATAGCAGAAAATAGTACGTTTGTCAAAGATTTTCTTTTGTGCCCTGTTCTATAGCAATCCCCATATGTATATAAAAAACCTTGACTTGATGATATATTATTTGTATTCTGTACATGCTTTATAAATAATACAGAAAACCATGGAGGTAACCACCACATCCGTTTTTGCACTTTTTACTCTACTCACCGTATCATCCGGTGTTTTTTTGTTGGCTACACGATACAAAATACCGTACACGGTTCTCTTAGTTGCAGTTGGTATTATATTGGTATTTATTGCTCAACTACCTGGATTTGGATTTCTCAGTGAATTCCCATTGACCCCAGAATTATTGTTTTATGTATTTCTTCCTATTCTTTTGTTTGAATCTTCCTATAACATCAACATTACAAAATTAATGGAAAATATAAAACTCATATCCCTGTTGGCCGTTGTTGGTTTTTTTATTACTGCATTTGCAATTGCTGGAATATTATATGGCGGTTCTCTTTTGGTGGGATTACCTATCCCCTTTTTTATTACATTATTATTCGGAGCTCTTATTGCATCAACAGATCCTGTTGCTGTATTAGCATTATTCAAAGAATTCGGGGCGCCACGTAAGCTTTCTTTAATTTTTGAAGGAGAAAGCCTTTTTAATGATGGTACGGCTGTGGCATTGTTTATTATCATGCTTAGTATCATACAGTCGGGCTACCATGGTACTGAAACCATCATCCAAGGTGCCAGCACTTTTGTTATCATGATTGCGGGTGGAGTATTATTTGGTCTTGGTGTAGGTATTTTATTTACCTATCTTATTGAAAAAACAAAACAATATGAATTTGCCAGCATTACGGTAACCATAGCAATGGCACATTTAACTTTTATTGCCAGCGAATTGATCAGTCAGCATCTTTTTATATTAGAAAAACCAATAATGATATCACCTATTATTGCAACCGTGGTAGCATCTTTGTTTGTTGGGAATTATGGCCGTGTAAAATTTTCCCCAAAATCAGAAGCATTCATTGAAAAATTTTGGGCACAATCTGCATTTTTGGCAAACTCTCTGGTTTTTCTTTTGATTGGTATGCTATTGGCAAACATGCGAAATCTTTCGGTCCATCTGTGGATTCCTATGCTTATTGCTCTGGTTGCTGTTATTATAGGGAGATGTATTGCAATATATCCTCTAGTATTTTTATTCAATAAAACTGAGGACGCTGACCCTCTTGCAAAAAAACAAATACCAAAATCTTGGCAACATTTATTGGCATGGGGATCTTTACGTGGGGCTTTGGCAATTACGCTGGTTCTTTTAATACCCGAAGACATGACCATCGCTGGATGGATATACACAGATTCGATCCGTGATGTTTTATTGGCATTAACCGGAGGAACTATTACAGTTTCTTTGTTTATCCAAGCAACAACCATTCATCCCCTTATACGACGCTGGAATATTGACACTATGTCTGATATTGAAAAAATTGAATATGATGAAAGCCGTGCTCTGATTCATGCCCGAGTATTAAGTCAGCTCATAAAAGCTCATGCAAAAGGATACATCAACAATGAAACTTTTATAAAATTAAAAGAAAAACACGCAAAAGCCTTTACTCTGTGGTGTAACAAAAGAAAAGAAGATACGCGGTCTCTCTATCAGGGCGATACACTGGCCACACGAGTACTTCGCATGCATGCAATCGGTATCGAAAAATTAAGATTAAAAGAGCTTTATACATACGAAGAAGTCACAGAAAAAGTATATAAAAGACTAGGGGCAAAATTAGATGTACAATTGCAAAGTCTTGAATTGGGAACCGTACCCCAAGATACTTCTTCGGAAAAAAATACATTAGATATTTTTGAAAAAATATCAGATTGGGTACACGCATGGATTACACCATCTTATAAAGAATCTATTCAAAATCAATATTTATATTATCGAGCTCAATCTATTATATCTCGTCGTGCAATCAAAGAATTAAAAACTCTTGCAGATACCAGTGATCTTTCTCAATCAGGAATATGTGAAACAAATATGAACATATTTGATGAACAGGCACTAAAAAAAGTCACCGATGTATATTCTGAATTCAAGCAACAATCAATACTAAAAATGAACAAAGTGGCAGACACTCACCCTGATATTATTAATATACTCAATGAACATCTTGCTCAAAAGGGATTATTTAAAATCGAAGAAAGAATTGTAGAAGAATTATTAAGAAAAGAAATTATCAGTCCTAAATTAGGAATTATTCTCAAGCAAGAATTGGCAAAAGAAAATAATGTAGAACACCTTACCCTGCATTCGTAATTTATATGAAGAAAAAAAATACAATAATTATTGTTGGTGTTCCAACAAAAGAAACAATCTCTAAAATGAGTGTCTTTAAAAAAGAGTATCTTAAAAAAGGTAGTCAATATAAATTTTTACTTCTTCATAATAAACCTGTAACCGAAAACCGGTTAACTGATTTGTCTTCCTTTTTTGATTTTATACATGAAGTAAATTTTGATTCTGCTCATGCTATTATTACCACCTTGTTACCCTATCAAAATAATTTATGTGGTATTAGCTCTCTGGGGGCTGAAGCAGCTATTCCGTTGTTGCGAAAAGTAATCCCCCATGTTCCGTATTTGAAAACCCCCACAACAGAATCTTTAGAGTGGGCAACTGACAAAATATTAATGCGAAAACGTTTTCGTTCGTATAATAAAACCATAGGTCCCAGATATCAAATTATTCAAGAAATCACACGAGATACTATTGAAAATTTAGAACAAAAAATCGGATATCCAATGATTATTAAACCTGCCAATCTTGCTTCAAGTATGCTGGTATCAATTGCATATCATCGAGAAGAATTAGAAAAGACGTTGAAAAAGGTATCTAAAAAAATTACTAAAATCTATAGAGATTCCGACCGAAAGGAGCAACCAAGAATATTAGTAGAGCAATACCTAGATGGTGAAGAATTTTCTGTTGATGCATACGCGAACAACGAAGGAAAAATATATTTTTGTCCTATTGTACAAATTAAAAAAGCATCCTCTATTGGTATAGATGATTTTTTTCACTATATGCGAATTACCCCATATCATTTGAATACCATAGATCTACACGCTTCGCACAAAGTTGCTTCCGAAGCTATCCATGCTTTGGGATTAAGAAATTCATCTGCACATATCGAAATGATAAAAACAGAGTCTGGATGGAAGATTGTAGAAATAGGTGCACGTCTGGGTGGATACAGAGACGCAATGTATTCTCGTGCATACAACCTTGAGCACATTCACAATGATTTACGGAATAGATTAGGGTTGAAACCTGTTATCTCAAAAAAATACAATGGCTATACTGCAGTATTTGAAATTTTTGGTCGTAAAGAAGGTGTTATCCAAAAAATACTTGGACTTAAAAAAATAAAACTATTAGAATCATTCCACTCTTTGAATATGCGTAAAAAAGCTGGCGATAAAAACACTTTTGCTAAAAATGGAGGAAAACCTGTATTATCGGCACAGCTGTTTAATAACGACAAATCAAGATTATTGGCTGATATTCGTCGATTAGAATCGTATCTACAGATAATCATTCATTAATATGAAATCAAACACCTATATCATAAATCCGACACCTGCATTCAAGAAATTTCCACAATTTTTCAATGGTGCATCTTGCCAGTCTATCCAATCTCACCAGTGTGTTATTATCGCAAAACAAGGTGATGTGCGTATGTTCCACAAAGGACAACAATTGGATTTTCAGAATTCTATGATTTTTATCAGAGGTCGAGGTGAAAAAACAAAAGATACTTTTTTCTTGTCGATACTTACTGAATTTTTCTATCAAAACAAAATACCTACGTCGGGAATTGTAAACCGATACCACACTTATGCTTCGGAAAAATTAACTCAAATGATCAAATTTGGAATACATAATATACCTATACCAAAATCAATTATCATAAAACCCGAAGCAATCCAAAAAAACAAACAGCTCATTTTACAAGAAATGAGTTTTCCGTGTGTTTTAAAAAGCCGAGGAGCGAATGGTAGAACTGTCTGGAAAATAGACTCATTTCATGAATTACGGGAAAAAATAAAATTTATCACAGAAGAAGTTGTTTTATTGCAAGAATATATAGAAAATGCGTTTGATATACGTACACTTGTGTTTGGGAAAAATATCATTGGTAGCATGAAAAGATCATCTGACGGATTTTTGAATAATATATCCCAGGGTGGAAAAGGAAGCCCTATCAAAATAACAAAAAAAGAATCAATCATCGCAATCAAAGCAAACACTATTGCAGAAACTGGTTTTGGTGGTGTAGATATCATTAGATCCAAACGAGGCCCTGTCATCATCGAAGTAAACAGAAAGCCAGGAATTACTGGGAAATTTGGTTTTATAAAAACAACAGGAATTAATGTTCCAGAAAAAATAGCCGAAATTATAGCAAAGAAAAAATTTTAATTATTTCCCTTCGTCCATGAGTCGTTCTGACTCTGCGATTTCTTCTGCGGTAAAGATATTATCCGCAAGTAATTCAAATGTATTAGTAACGCCATTCGCAGAGACGGTATACGTACCAGCGGATAATCCATCAATATCCAAAGAAACTCTTTCCGTAAAGGGAGAAACAACCTGTGCACACATGACATCTTGTGGTTTTGCGGTATGCAATGAAATAGAGAATAATGATTCTATTTTGTTTACTTCGATAAGATCAATTACAGAACATGAATCTTGTATATCACCACGAACAACAGCAACTGCACCCACGGGAAAAGATTCTTGCATTTCGATATCCACGGTTCGAATACGTGCCAATGATCTTTCAATATCAACCCGAGGAGCTCGCAACAATGAAGTAACTAAAATGACCCCTAAAAAAACAAGAGCAATCCCCAAAAGGCCAACTAATATGTATTTACCATTTTCCATAATTATTTTTGCTCAAAAAATCTTTTATCATAATAATCAACAATCTTATTTATCAGTATACCACAAAAAATCAGGACGACATAACAACTCATGATTACCACATAGGGCGCCTGTAAACGAGGCACATAATCAATAAACGTAATCGTAACCCAAGAAACAATAGAAATGGAACCTGAAATCATGGCATACGTTTTCCATCTTCCTGATAAAAAATTTCCCGATCGAATTTCAGCAAGAATTTTTCTGGTCAGTGGACCAGCTAAAAACACACCATTGATAATCAATATACTGACGACAGTCTGAGCCACAAAAAACCGTGTTGAAAATTCTAATGCTTGCCCGAATACCAAAGCTACGCTGAGAAAATCAAGACCTAATCCAATAAAAATAATTTTACTGATCGAGGGAAAAAATGGAAATAGATACAATTGTTTTACTATTGACCGGCGAGTAGACAAAACCAAAAAATCTAATGTTAATACGGTACCTACGGTAAAAATAGAATGAAATCCGTGGAAATAGAAAAATATTTGTTCGGCACTAAATAATGAACCTGTCCATGCATACACGCTGATTAAAAATGAAACCAAAAGAAATTGAAACAAAAGAATCCAAGGTAGCATCTTTTCAAAAATATTTTTATACCAGCCATACAAAACCAAAGAAACAGCAGAAAAGAATATCCAAACAATATTCCAGGGAATAGTCATGTAAAAAGCTTTGGCATATTCTTCACCCGTAGGAAACAAAGTAATCCCCTCGTGGGCCAAGGCAGGCCAGGTGCTCCATAATACTAACCATCCAACACCAGCTAATACGCAGGCAATCAAAGACCCAAAAAACAAACGGTGTCCCGCCCATTCCAAAGTTTCTTTCTTTTCTCTATCGACAGTACGAAAACGTGCGACCAACAAAAACACAAAACCCCATAATGACATTCCACCCGCTAGTGCAAGCCCAACTTGTCGGATAAAAGATGCAATTTCATATATATCAATTCCCGTCATATCAATATTATGCGTAACGCACAAAAGCTATTACTCCTAATCCATAAAATACTTTTGCAAAATTCCACACAGTAAAATCCTGTGTCACATACAAAACATATACACTGATTAACATACACAATCCCGATAGTGCAAACAAAATTTCAGTACCGTGCCAGTCATGTGATTTTTTTTCTTGTATTTTTTGTGTGCCCATATGATGGTATACAGTATATAACATGACAACAAAAAAAACTATGCTACACTATGTATATGAATATAATATTTTTTGACACCGAAACAACAGGAAACGAATCTCATGATAGATTGTGCCAGATTGCATATAAAAATAATTCTGAGACTGTTTCAGAGCTTTTTTTACCTCCTATTCCTATTTCTATTGAATCTATGGCTGTGCATCATATCACGCAAAAAATGGTTACAGATAAACCTCTATTTATAGAAAGCCCCCTATATACAAACATCAAAGAAACCTTTGAATCCGATACATCGATATTAGTGGCACATAACGCACAGTTTGATATTGCAATGATTGCAAAAGAAGATATTCATCCAAAACATGTTATTTGCACCTTGCGGGTTGCCCGACATTTGGATACCGAAGGCATCATACCCAGCTATCGATTACAGTATTTACGATACTATTTGGGTATCGAAATAGAAGCTATTGCACACGATGCATTAGGTGATGTGTTGGTTTTAGAACAATTATTTTCACGATTATTAAAAAAAGTACAAGAAAAATATTCGTACACGGAAGAACAGGCGCTGGAGTTTATGCAAGAAGTTTCTTCACAACCTTCGCTATTGCACACTATGCCATTTGGAAAACATAAAGATAAAAAAATAAAGGATCTTGCAATAGAAGACCCTGGATATCTCACATGGTTATTGAATCAAAAAAAAGAACAGTCTGTTGATGGGGACGAAGATTGGATTTATACTTTGGAATATTATACAAAAAAATAACCTTCATCCTTGCCGAAACAAGAATGAAGGTTAACCCTGAAATGCAGGGACTTAAACCACCTGAGATTTTTCTGTCTTGAAAAGCCAGGCAACGATTTTATCCCAGATTCTTCCTGGGATTCCCAAAATAATAGCAATCACCCACAGGACAAGAATGGTGAATCCAATAATAACTTCAACAAAAAAGTTCACCATATTCATGGGACCCTTGAAGAAGTTGCGACCGCGTGACGAAAAATACAACATCAGATTTCTCAACCTGATCTTAAAAAGAAAAGTTCTTTTGGACATGTGCAGTAAATTAAAGGATTAAAGATCAAAGTGAATTTTACTATAACACACTGTATCCCGTAACGCAATCCCCTCTTGTTTTTTTATTCCAACCCAACTAATTTCCGTACACGAGACATTTTTTCTTGTGCAACATATCTTGCCTTTTCCCCACCCTGTTTCAGGATTTTTTCTACCAAATCAGGATTGTTTTCATAATATGCTCGGCGTTCACGCATCGGTGCAACCATTTCCAAAATAGCTTCTAACAACATTTTCTTTGCATCGCCATATCCCAGACCACCAGTCTCTAGTTGTGTTTTCATTTTATCTGATTTTTCAGGAGCCACCAATTTGTATAATTGATAGACAATCACATCATCAGGGTTTTTCGGATCTTCTGGATTTTTACTGTCAGTTACGATACTCATTACAGCTTTTTTAATTTCTGCATCAGTACCAAATAATGGAATAATGTTTCCATATGATTTAGACATTTTTTGTCCATCCGTTCCAGGAACGATAGCTACGTCTTTGACTATTTTTTCTTCTGGCTCGATAAACGTTTCACCATATAATCCATTAAATTTTCGTGCAATTTCCCGAGCCATCTCAACATGCTGTCGCTGGTCTTCACCCACAGGAACCACGGGCACATCATACAGTAGAATGTCGGCAGACATGAGAATAGGATAATCAAAAAGACCAACAGATGCTTCGATTCCCTTTTCTGTTTTATCTTTAAATGCATGTGCTCGAGAAAGCCACGGCATTGTCACGAGACAATTAAAAATCCATGTTAGTTCTGTGTGTTCAAGTACGTCTGATTGTTTAAATAAAATAACTTTTTCTGGATCAAGACCTGCACCCAAAAAATCCAAGACAACGTTTTTTGTATTGTCTTGTAATTGCTTTCCATTTACAACGGTGGTTAATGCATGATAATTCACGACCATAGCAAAAATCTCATATGATTCTTGTGAATCAACCAGTTGCTTAATCATGCCAAAATAATTCCCAATATGAGGAGCTCCCGTTGGCTGTATGCCGGATAACATGCGTTTTTTATTCATAGACACAGTATACACAAAATTTATGTATAAAAAAACCCATATATAGACATATCCACACAATACACACATGGTTATGCAAAACATCAATTTCTCCATACAGACCAAAGATGCTACAATGCAATACATGAAAAAATCAATGGAATCACTACGTGTACCGCCACACAGCCTGGAAGCCGAACAAGCATTGTTGGGCAGTCTCATGATGCGCCCTCAATCATTACACGAAGTGGTTGATTTCGTTTCAGCTGACTTTTTTTATGCTGACAAACACCGTGTATTATTTAAAACAATTGTTGAATTACACTCAAAAGGAGAACCTATTGATTTGGTTTCTGTAACAACAAAATTAAAAGAACGAAAAGAAACTGACCGCGCTGGTGGTATGCCGTATATTACAGAAATTGTTCGCGCAGTACCATCTACCACCAATGTGCAATATTATGCTGAAATTGTTGCAGAAAAAGCAACCTTGCGAGGATTGATCGAAGCCGGTGATTCTATTGCAGAAATGGGATATCGTGAATCCAGCGAATTAGAAGAAGTTCTGGACGAAGCAGAAAAAGCAGTCCATGCTGTAACATCATCACCTAAAAAACAAAAATTCGTTGGTATCAAAGAAATCCTACCCGATGTATGGAACACAATTGAGAACCTGCATGAATCTGGTCATGAATTGCGTGGTGTACCAACAGGGTTTACTGCATTGGATAACAAACTGGCAGGTCTTCAAAATTCTGATCTTATTATTTTGGCTGCGCGACCATCTATGGGAAAGACTTCCTTGGCTTTGGATATTGCACGTCAGACTGCAATAAAACACAATATTCCTGTTGGGATTTTCTCATTGGAAATGAGTTCACAACAATTGGTTGATCGTATGGTTGCATCAGATTCACGTGTCGATGCGTGGAAATTGCGTACCGGTAAAAAATTAACCGAAGATGAATTTGTAAAAATCCGTGATTCCATGGATAGGTTATCCAAAGCCCCTATTTATATTGATGATCAACCAGGACAAACTATTTTGAAAATGCGATCAACGGCACGACGATTGAAAAGCGAATATGGTCTGGGATTATTAATTGTCGACTACCTTCAGTTGATTACTACAACAAAAAATTATGACTCTATGGTAAACCAGGTTACAGAAATTTCTCGATCTTTGAAATCTATTGCCCGAGAATTAAAGGTTCCGGTATTAGCATTGTCACAGCTGTCGCGTGCAGTTGAAGCTCGTGGAGGTAAACCCCGACTATCCGACCTACGTGATTCAGGATCTATCGAACAGGATGCCGACGTGGTTATGTTCATTCACCGAGAAGACAAATACAAAGAAAATTCTGACCGACCAAACATTGCAGAAATTCTTATTGAAAAACATCGAAATGGTCCAACCGGTTTGGCTGAATTGTATTTCGATGCAGAAAAGATTACCTTTATGAATATCGAAAAAAGCGATTTTTCTGCATTTGAAGATGCATCCCAAGCCCCATCGTCTGATCCATTTTTCTAGCCTATGCAAGACCCCCTTGAAAAATTAACAAATCTTTTTTTGCAATTTCCCGGTATTGGCAAACGCCAAGCCCGCCGTTTTGTGCATCACCTATTAATTCAGGGACCTGAAAAAACAAAAGTCCTGGCAGATACATTGCAAACCATCCATCAACATACCATACAATGCACCATGTGTTACAAATACACCACCGAACATACCAACAGATTATGCATGCTGTGCAATCTGGTAAAAAATCCAGAACAATTAATGATTGTAGAAAAAGATGTCGATATCGATTCTTTTGCGCGTAGCAGTGTCTACAAAGGATACTATTTTGTGTTTGGTGGATTGGTTCCTATTTTGGATGCAAAATATGCCGAACGAGTTCGATTCGAAGAACTAAAAAAACGCATCCTATCTCAATCAGATACATTAAAAGAAATTATTTTTGCATTTTCTATTAACAATGAAGGCGAACATACGGCACATATTATCAAAGAAAAAATGCAATCATACCTGCCAGAACATATTACCCTAACCACATTGGGGCGTGGGCTATCAACAGGAAGCGAAATGGAATATGCTGACCCCGATACATTGGCGCACGCATTGGATAGCAGAAATCCCATACAATAAACAAGAATAAAAAACCCGTCGTTCGCGAACGACGGGTTTTTTATTTTTGAAATTAAACTTTTTTGATAGACACTTCGGTAAAAGGTTGTCGGTGTCCGTTTTTCTTGTGGTATCGGCTTTTCGCTTTGTATCGAACAACAAGAATTTTTTTAGCTCGTCCAGCGCCAGTAGTTACAGAAGCTTCTACTTTTGCACCATCGATGTACGGAGTACCCAATGTAGTTTTCTTTCCATCATGAACCAAAAGAACTTTGTCAAAAGTAATAGTATCATTATCTGAAACTACCATTTTTTCGATTCGCAATGCAGATCCTTCGGTAATTAAATATTGTTTTCCACCTGTTTCAATAACTGCAAAAGAGTCTCCTGAAGAAACTACTTTTTTCTTTGTTGCAACCTTTTTTGGTGCAACTTTTGTTGTTGTTTTCTTTGCTGTTGCCATAATGGGCATATAATATACTGAATTCAATAAAAAAGCAAGGGGGCGTGCCAGTCGACACGCTATTATAGTGGACAATAATCAATCTGGTAATACTATGTCATTATCTCATATTTTCTCTATATTTTTGAGAAACCCCCGCACTTTCTTTGATAACTCATAAGCGTTCCCATGACTTAACATCCCCAAATACGATTGCACGGTTTCATCTTTTTCAGCCGAGTTTACTTTTTTTATCATTCTCCTCTTTGTGCTTATCCGTAATACCCGATGAGACGAAAAATGTACCCAACCGAGGAAATCCACACCCGAAGAATATGTTTTGATAAAAACTTTGTCGGGATGTAATTCTAATCGCAATTTTTCTTTTAGGA
>JAIPIY010000007.1 GCA_021734445.1 Minisyncoccota bacterium
TTTTTATATATAGTGTATAATATACTTAGTATAGTTCTTTTACATCTGGTTGTGATTAGGTTATCTATGGGTGCAAATTCCCCTGTTTGTTATTGTAGATAACCTAATCACTAACCGCTAAAAATCGCAAATCATGACACGATTCGTTCCACATCCGCCCAGGGCAATAAGTGAAATACCTGAATGGATATTTCAAATTATGCCCAACAACATTGCTTCCAGGATTAGACAGACTGGAATTCTTGAACCGGAAGACGTGCAAATGATTAACCTCAAAAGCATTCTTCCCTTTTCAGTATCATTAACGATAGGATTTCCTTTGTTTCTTTTGCTTGTTTTCTGGGCGACCGGCTTACTCACAGAAGTCACAGCAGGGATTGCCCTAGCTATAAGTATCATTTTTAGCCTCATGACCATTCCACCTCTTCTTCAAAGAAGAAGTACGGATATTGAGATAAAATGGTATGGCTTATTAATGATCGGCAAGCAACCTGTTAACATTTTGTTACCTCCAGGTAGTTATGTTTTTTGGCTTCCGAAGAAGTTTCTAGGTATTCCGCTGATCCATATAAAATTGGTACCAGAACGAGAAATACCTCGAGACCTAAACAATAAGGGAGGCAAAGATCTTGATGAAAAGAGAGGCACAGATTCAGACACCAAAGAAGGTGGTATCTACAGTAGTGAAGGTATAGAATTATTCTGTGACCTAACTTATGTTCTTCAGGTTGGCTGTGTTTCTTCAGCTGTTGGCTATGTCTTGGAGCAAACTGTATGGAACGCTAAGACGGCCCGTGCAGCAATGGAGGAGATAAAAGACCTCACGGATGATTTTTTACTCCAAGTAATCTTCAAAAGTGCTGAACAAAACACTTACCCAGAAATGGTTATCACGAGCGAAAAATCCGGAGAGCTCAACAGCATGTTCTGGAAACAGCTTTGTACGTCTCGCGAAGTATGGCATATTTCCAAATATGAGGGAAAAGCACCTCTTTCATTCAAAGATGACTATGGAAATGTGATGACCATCCAACCCGGTGAAGTAATTGTGACCCAAGGTGGTAAGGTGTCTGTAGAAAGGAAAAATGGCAAAAAGAAAGTTACCGTATCCGGACGCAGGCCTGTATCACTTTCTCGTGAAGATTATCGTTTCTGGCAAGAAGCTCTTAATGAAAATGGCGAGTGTGTCTTCTTTCCAGCATATGGGGCTTTGATTCTGAAAGCGTGGATCAAAAAGGTGAAAGCCATTGATCCAAAAGTTCACGAAGCGTTTATCTCCAAGATTGTCCAAAAGATGACAGGAGAAGGAACAGTGGAAACTGCAAAAGCCAAACAAGCTGCGTATGATAACTTCGTACTAAGCCTTAAGGCAACAGGGCTGAATGAAAAAGAGGCTCATGATCAAGCACTGGTACTTTTGGGTAGCAAGACAATTTCAGAAGAAATCAAATCTTTCGGACTATCGAAAGAGACGATGAAAAGCCTTCTCGAAATGGCTGGCACTTTGTCAACAATGTTCACAAAGCCCTAAAGGCAACAACGTCCCTCAACCCAGAATATCGGGTTGAGGGATTTTTTTATACTTGACAAATATCTATAAATATGATACTATATAGGTAGAGTTTTCCCAATTGTTTCACAACAAAAGGGCGAACAAACGCCCTTTTTAAAACCAATAGATCATGAAAAAGTCACTCTTTTTGCCTGTAATGGTTCTTGTAATCATTTCAGTTTTCAGTGGTTGCCAAAAGGAACCACTATGTCCACCCAGTTATTGTTACGATGAATGGCAGGACATGTGTGTCCCCTGTGGTGGAGGATACTACCCCGCAGATACCATTGTTGTTGCTCCACCACCTGTGGTGACTGAACAACCCAATTGGGAACCTGTCCCCGGGCATGGCGTAATCTTTACCCATCTGAATTCTGGTGTGGTAATGGGCATGAACACAATGACCGATGAATTTGGTCAGCGTGTATTTGTACATATCTCATCTACTGTCTATAACCGGGATGCGGGTATCTTTTACAGCACCTGGAATGGACAGAATCTGGGGTATCCGATTCTAGTTGAATACACCTGGGCTCTTTGGCCAATAACCAACCAGCCATACAGGTCTGCAGTACGTCTGAGTTTTTGTGATCTGTGTTGGTAACGTCAAACCCCGCCCTCTTGTGAAAACGAGAGAGCGGGGTTTTTTTCTGGTTAAAATTTTAAATCTTAATCAGGACGAATTATGACATTCCTAATGTATTCACAATTAACTGCATAATTCCAAAAACAGACACCATAACAAACATTCCTATTAATCCCCATAACATATGCTGCTTTCCTTCTGTTTTTTTTTGCTCATTTCCACCGTTTGCTAAAAATTTAATTACACCAACAATAAACCATAATGTTGCCAAAGCAAATATAAAAGCAATTACAGGATTTATTAAATGACGATATATTGCATTTAATAAATCCCCCAAGGCGTCAGCGTGAACAAATAAAGGAAGAAACATACGAATTAATTAACAAGGGATTGGTAATCCGTTTGCATCAAAACAAGGTTGAGTAAACTGTCCTCCTGGCGCTGTACCTTGTTGAATACCAAAGGTGTTATTTAATACAGCAACAAGACCCCAGATAGAAACTAGGATGAACAATGCAATAATTGCTTTGATCATGCTTTCTTTGTTGTGAACTTTGTCTTCACCTTCAGACATAGCAAATCTAATTGCTTGTACAATAACAATAATGGTTGCTAATGCAACTAATACAGGAACCAATACGTTAAAAATACCTTGTATTGTTTGCAACAGTGTATTCACTGTTTGTGGTTGTTGTGCAAAAACAAATACTGGCAAAAACGCAGCACCAGATGACAATGAAGCAATAATAAACTTTTTCATACTCATATAAATATACTACTAATAAATGCACGAAAGGAACATATTGCCATTATAACATATCTGCACAAAGGCACAATAAATTATGCAGACAATTGGGGAAGACCAAATTCAAACCCAAATGTACCGGATAAAAAGAATACCAACCCCCAAATAGATATCATGATGAACAATGCAAAAATAGAACCAATCAGAACATTTTTTGCTTGGCTCTTTTTTTCTTGATTATCAGAATTTGTTAACAATCCGATAATACTAATCATGAAAACAATTGTAGCAAGAGATATTAAAATAGGAAATGTTCTATTGAGCACCCCTGTTGCACGATTTAAAAGATCACGAATTGTTCTATTTCCTGAATGCATAGTTACCATACTTGAACCCGTATTGTCTGGAGTAAATGATGTTGTTTGAATGGTAGTTTGACTGGCACCCGGATTCAATGGATCAGAAGAAGCACCAGGAACCTGCCCAGGTGTACCTGGCGTAAAAGGATCATTGCTGGAATTATTTTGCATTGGTGGTATTACCCAAGAATCAGGAACATTTATCCATGAGCCAGTAACAGGATTATACACAGGACGAATAGCGCTCCAATTATTATTAGTAATATTCCAAGATGCAGGAATAACCAGGGTTCCACCTGTAATAGGATTACCTACCTGCTGTGTTTGTAATGTTACCACGGGTCCTGTAGTACTCGCTGTGCCATTAATAACCCACGAAACAGGAACATACATCCAGGAATTTGTAACAGGATTGAGAACCATTTTTAAGCTACTCCAATTATCACTATTAATTACCCAAGAAGATGGTACTGATATGGTGACATTAATATTT
This sequence comes from Minisyncoccota bacterium, assembly GCA_021734445.1. Classification (GTDB taxonomy): domain Bacteria; phylum Patescibacteriota; class Minisyncoccia; order Phycocordibacterales; family UBA1006; genus JAIPIY01. Next base: position 3,736 of record JAIPIY010000007.1, read on the forward strand.
GGATTAAAAACCTGTTGCGTAGCAGGATTTGTCTGTTGACCAAATACCAACAATGGAACACATAGGAAAATTCCGATTACTAGCGAGATACTCTTTTTTAAAAAAATATTTTGTACAATCATAGAATCATGTTTAACCATTAGTATTAATATTTTGATCAACCACTACATCATTTCTAATATCATTCACTGTTTCACTAAGAGCATTTGCAATTAACCACGCCCCTAAAATAATTGCAGCTCCAATCAAAGTATACATCAATGTCTTTTTTGCAGTTGTTAATTTGTCTTCTTTACCCTGTGCAGTAACAAACAAGAATCCGGAATAGATAATTGCCAATGCAATAATTGGGATTGCTATACGCAATACAATATTAAATAATTTTTCTAAAAATCCTTCAATGCTGTCTACCCCCCCTAGTGGATTTATCAGTCGAGGATTTTCAGTAGACTCTTCTCCTCCAGAGGTTGCGCCCGTTTGATTACCCCCAGAGGTTGCACCCGTTTGATTACCCCCAGAGGTTGCACCCGTTTGATTACCCCCAGAGGTTGCACCCGTTGTTGATCCCGGATTTTGACTCCCTCCCACAGTCTGTGCAGTAGGTGCACATTGATTTAATGTACTATTCCATGTTTGACCTGTAGGGCATGATTGTGGATTTGAAGTAGAAGATACAGTTAGGCTTTTTACGCCTGTTGGAGGACAATATTGTTGACCATTTAATACAAATTTATAATGCACTGCATTAGGAGAAGAAAGAAGGACTGTTGTTGCTTGAAACAAAGATGAGGTTGCCCCGGGCGTATAAGAAGCCGTTTGTTCTGTGCCACCAATCAAATCAGCTGTTCCAGCAAATATAACCTTGATATCTGAATTAGCAGGTAACGCATTTCCCCCATTTATTAACGTGAACATTACTCCAGGGTTATTACCAGTGGTATATTGAGCATCACAAGTATTACTGGTTGCTGCGAATGCATTTTGACTACTAACATTCAAAAATACCATTGCAAATATTCCTATAAAAACAAAAGATTTCAAAATAAATTTCATATACATAATTAAAGAAACGAATAATCTTCAACATCAATACCTAATGCATACAGTATAGCACGTACAATTAACCATGATGCTAATATAATAATAAGACCGATGATCACCTTTGGAAATACTGAATGTGCTTTTTCGACATTGGATTGTTTTCCTGATAAATATAAAAAACCAGTATACACCAACATAATTGCCGCAATGGGTAAAATCAATCTGGTCAATATGAAATTAATCAGATTATTTGCCATACCGATAACATCTGCAAAATTACAATGCTCATCATATCCACAGGATACCAAACCTTGCGCAGAAACATCGGATGCGTACAATGCAACAAAAAAAACAAAAGCAAACGAAAGAGTAATATATAAGGTATTTTTTTTCATATAAATTAAAATTGACGTATACGAGTACTAATAAGTCTTTCCATTTCTTTGTGTGCACCAGCAACTGCACCAGTTACATTTTGTGCACCTGAGACAACATCATTCATCATTTTTTCAAAAATAACATCAGTTTCTTCTGAAAGTGGATCAACCCACGCCATAGATATCATAGCAGAATTATTAAACATTGTCTTATAGGGGTCTTGTACAGGTGCTACTAGAACATCACGACGTGCAGATTGATATCCCATACTATCAATAATGGATCGATGCATATCTGGCGCTAATAAACTAAACATAATCTGTCGTGCAGATATTTGATTCTGAGAAACCTTTGTAGTAGAAACAAAAAGAACATCAGATAAAGTCATTCGTCTATTTGCGCTTCGTAATTGTGGCATCATGGTAACATCAAAATTTAAATTAGGATTTCGGGTACGCAATGATTGAAATTCACTTGATGGTCCGAAATATAATGCTAAATTACCAGCCAAAAACATATCCAAAGATCTAGGTAATCCAGAATTCCAACTATACACATCTGATTGCGTATTAGAAAATTGTAAGAAAAATGATACCGCTGATTCGACAGGTGGAACAATATTAGTACCCGGATTACTTAATACAGAAATTAACTTTCCATCTCTTTTGTCGGTAAGAGTATTGCCCGCTTGCATACTAATCAAAGCAAAAATATCTTTTGCATGATTAATATTGCGCAAAGAACCTAACGCAACAGCGCTCTGGGTCAAAGAAAGACCATCTCTGCGCGTTACAGTTTTTGCAAACTGCAACATTTCATCCCAATATTGTGGAGGTCGTGTTAAAAAATTATTTACAAGAATATCTCGATTGAAATACATCATGACAGGATCAACCCCCAAAGGAAAACCAGCAACACCTGTGGCAGTAAGGGCAACTGATCCAGCATCAACATATTGAGATTGGAATACCGTAATAGGATATTGTTCATAAGGAAGAATAAATGCTTTATCCAACATGCGTCCCAAAAAATCACCGGGATAGATAACGACATCAGGACCAAAACCTGAAGCCAAAGCATCTACTAATTCACTATAAAATGTATCTACGGATTTCTGTATATACATAACACGAATATCTTTATTTGTTTGATTGATATTGTTTACCACCTGATTCATTGATCCTCGTGGAACAGTACCCCAAATTAAAATTGTTACCGTGCCTTGCTGGCTGGACTGACTGGACCCAACAGCAAAAACTATCACCCCAGCCAAAATTCCAATTCCAAAAACTGCAATTAATATTTTTTGTAAGATACCATCTTTTTGCATATTATTTTTTTCTAAAAATTAATCCATAATGATGAGCCCCTGAATCAATAGAAGAATCATAGGTAAAACCGTGTTGTTCACACATATCTTTTGCAACATTTTCTATAATTACCTCCGAAGATTTTGGACCCATTCCCCCAAATGATTCACTCCAATCAATCAACAAAAATCTCCCTGTTGTTTTTAAAATACGATGAATTTCATCCAGACAACCTTTTTTGTCTTCTACTTGGAAAAAGGTATTCGAAAGAATAACGGCATCAACAGATGTATCACGTAATCGCGTCCCGTGTACTGTTTCAATATTTCCCCAAATTGCTTTTATATTTGAAATCCCATGATGATGAGCGTCGGACAACATACGATCAAGAATATCTTTTTGCACATCAACAGCATAGACAACACCGTCATGGCCAACAGCTTTTGCAGCAGCAAAAGAATAATATCCAGCACCAGCACCCAAATCAACTACTGAACTTCCTGGTGAAAGTCTAAACTGTTGTATATTGTGCTCTGGGTCTGAAAACATATATCTTATTGTACACTATTTTACCAGAAAAAAGAATTATTATTGTGTTTCTACGGGTAATATGTTTTCTGAATTTTGCTGAAATGCAATAATATCAGACAACCAAAGAATTACCCCAAGACCATTACCTCCAATAATATCTGCAGAAAGTTTCAGGCGTATTCCACCTTGTGTAATCTTATAAGGGTTTGGTAGAGCAACAGAATATAATCCCCTGTTTTGTGTTGTGCGGATTGGTCCTACTGACAATAATCCTTTGTCATCTTGTACGCGAATATTATCAAGAGTGAGCGCAATATGATTAGAACCCGCATTACCTGCACCCTTCCATGCATCAGAAATCTCCATCTTATAATCTTTTACTGAAACTGTTTGTGGATACCATTTTTTACAATAAGTTAATGCATCAATATTTGCGCCCGAAGTACCATCAGGATCTGTTTTCCATTGACCTGTTTGTGTGTCCCTATGAAGATTCACTTTACCCCACCAATACATAATTCTTGGTTCATGGGTAAATGATGAAGATGTAGGCTGTACACATGATTGAGACATTTTACGAGAAACCAACGGGGCAACACTGCCTGAAACCACAATAGCAAATGATTCAATATCAGCATTACAACCATCTGTTTTTATTTCCAGTTCAGTAAATTGTACTGTGCTACCAATATCAATATTTGTATTTTCTACAGGCAAAGCCTTGTAGAAAACTTTGCAAGGTAGTACTGCAATAGGTTTTTGTGCTTCTGTTTCAGAACCAGAAGATTCGGTAAATTGAGACCCATCTGGTCTTGGAGTTTGATTTACTGCAGTGCTTTCATCCACCACTACAGGTATAATCGGTTGAATATCTACAGACACTGTATTTGTTGCAGTATCAGAAGGTAATATTTCAACTGTTGATTCTCTGGCTGTTTCTTCTATTTTTTGTTCATTTATGCGACTATCTAAAGTGGCTTGAAAAACATTTTCTTCTTCACTTAATGAAACAAAAACATCACCTACTGTTTCTTTATATTCTTCTGACAAAGACGACAATTCATTTTTTCTCTCTTCGCTTTTATTTTTGATCTCTACAAGATTTTCTTCTTTTTTTATTTCATCTTGTATCAAAAGAGATGCATTCACAAGAATGGCACTATCTTTTTCCAAAGAAACAACCACCCCCTGTAATTCTCCCATATTCACCCCTGCCGATGCTCTATCGCGTATATTTTCTATTTTTTGATCCTGCACGTTTGCGATAAATTCTATTTGTGTAGCAAGTAAAATATCTTTTAATATAGCATTGGTTGTATCATCTTTTTTATCCGCAATCACACGAGAAGTTTTTTCTTCTGTGTCAGTGATATGAACCAATACTTCAGCCTCTTTTTCAATAGGCATTTTTTTTCCATACTGTAATACACGAGACTGAGAGTCTTTGATTCGGGTTACTAATTCTTCTGATAGAATATTATTTCTTATAGCATTTTCTATCCCAACAGATTGTGTATCAAGAAGAATTTTTATTTCTTTGTCCAATATTTTTTCATCGAGAGAGTCTTTTGTGATACGTACAATTTCTGTATCATCTGTACGAACAGCTATGTTTTGTTCTAAGCGAGTTTTTTGTTTTTCTTCTGCAGTTTTTAAAATTTCTTGTTGTATTGCCGGTTTCCCCAATTTTGACAAAGATACTACAGAATCCAACATCATAAAAGCACTCTCGACACGAACATCAGATTTTTTTTCTCTTGATTCTTTTTTAATTATCTCGTCTGCAAATGTTCCCAAACTGGATGTTGTACTACGCAATGATTTATCAAGACTGGCTTGAATTCTGACATCAGAAGAATCTTTAGACAATGAAGATAGATTTTCAATACGGCTTATTGTCATATCTAAAATCGAACCAACTAATTGTTTTTGGTTTTCATGTTCTAATGTAGATGCAACAGAAAGAGCCCGGGCAGTATGTGATTCCGCCAAAGCCAGGTGTCGTTCTGCCTGTACAATATTTCCTTCTTGTATTTTTTTTGTACCTAAATCAAATGATGTATCGGATAGGGTTTGTAACAATCGTGTATTATGCTCTAACAAATTTTGTGCTGTAGTACGCAATGTTTGAACTTCTTGATTTTGTAATGGTTGTACTAATTCTGATTGCTCTACAACATCATAAGCTAAACTGGCAATCAATCGGTCACCTATTTGTTCGTCTTGTATTTGAGATACGGTATTGATTGCCTGTCGTATTGTGTTTGTTGATTGATCGAGAAATTTTTGACCCTTTATAGTATCACCAGATGCCATAACACTGACACCAGACAATGCATAGCGTTTTGAAATATCTTGTAATTTTTGAACTTTTTTCTCTTTGTTAAAAGTAAAAAATAATGAAGCCCGATCAAGAATAGTAACCGGTTGAATATTTTCAAAAAGTAAAAGAGATGCATTTTGTGCTAATACAGGCGTACATACTGTGGCGAACAGTGCAATAAAAAAGAAAACGAAAATACTGCGGAAAGAATAAAACATATACGTATATAATATTAATTAACAATAAGCACACTACGGTTTCATTATTAAAGAATGGTCGCTGATGCAACGTTGTCTTCTGCACGAAGTTTCATAATACGAACACCCTGTGTTTGTCGTCCAATAACAGAAATATCATCTTTTCCGATTCGAATCACCTGACCTTTTTGAGAGACAGCAATCAATTCTTCGTCTTCTTTTCCTACCACATGTGCGGTTACCAATTGACCTGTTTTTGCAGTTACTTGGGCGGTTTTAATTCCTGATCCACCTCGTTTTTGTTGTTTGTATTCAGATACTGCAGTTCGTTTTCCATATCCATTTTCAGAAACTACAAGAAATTCTTTTTCATTGTCTTCTTTTGGAATAACACCACTACCAATAATTTTATCTCCTTTGCCTAATTTCATTCCACGCACTCCACCAGCCGTACGCCCCATAAGACGAATATCAGATTCTGGGAATCGAATAGATTGACCCTTTGCAGTTGCAACAATGACGTCATCGCCTTTTTTTACACGCAATACAGCAAACAGTTCATCACCCGTATCAAGATTAATTGCAATCAATCCATTTGCACGTACAGTTTTAAATTGCTCTGCAGAAACTTTTTTCATGGTTCCTTGTTTTGTTACAAACAAAAGTGAAAACGTATCATATCCTGCATCTTTTTCAATAGGTAAAATAGATGTCACACGTTCATCACTGGATAAACTAAGATGATTCATGATTGATTTACCTTTTGTTGCGCGTTTTCCTTCTGGTAATTCATACATTTTAATTTGATATGCCTTTCCAGCATCAGAGAAAAAGAGAACATCTGCGTGTGTATTCGTGGTAACCAAATGTGTTACTACGTCTTCTTCTTTGGTATCGAGATCAATCACACCAACACCACCCCGATTTTGACGTTTGTATTCATCTGGATTTGTTCGTTTTACATATCCGCCACGAGTGAATACCAAAACCGATTCGATTACAGGAACCAAATCTTCATCGGAAATAGATAATGCACTCTTTTTGATCACACGAGTTTTTCGGTCATCACCATATGTTTCAGCAATAAATTCTAATTCGGTTGTAATCAAAGCACGCATCTTTTTTACGCTGGCCAATAATTCTTGTAGTTCTTTGATTATTTTCTTCTTTTCTTTTAGTTCATCTTCCAAAGCTTTTCGTTCCAACCCAGCAAGTTTTTGCAAACGCATATCCAAAATCGCCTGTGCCTGAACATCAGTGAATTTGAATTTTTTCATCAAATTTACTTTTGCTTCTGCGGTATCTTTTGAAGCCTTAATCGTTTTTATTACTGCATCAATATTATCTAATGCTTTTGTGAGACCTTCTAGAATATGCGCTCGTTCTTCTGCTTTTCGTAGATCAAATTCAGATCGTCGTCGTACAACTACTTCTCGATGTAAAATAAATTCTGAAAGAATATCCCGTAGTGACAATGTCTGGGGTACACCATCAACCAGTGCAACCATGTTGAAATGGAATGATGATTGTAATTCTGTATATTTATATAGATGATTAATAACACGTTGTGGAATAACACCAGTTTTTAATTCAATAACAATACGAATATCTCTTGTTGATTCGTCACGTAGCTGTTTGATACCATCTAATTTCTTTTCCTGCACCAATTCAGCAATCTTCATAATCAGATTTGCCTTGTTTACACGATAAGGAATCGAAGTAATAATTAAATGATATGATCCATTTTTTTGTTCTTGGGCGTCTACTTCACCACGACATACCACACCGCCACGACCTGTTGCATATGCTTGACGCATATCTTTTTCTCCAAAAATAATTGCACCCGTTGGGAAATCTGGACCCTTTACATACGCCATCAAATCATCATTGGTAGCATCTGGGTTTTGAATCAAATGCGTTGTTGCAGAAATAATTTCACGCAAATTATGTGGAGGGATATTTGTCGCCATACCCACAGCAATACCTGTTGTTCCATTTACCAATAGGTTTGGTGCACCTGCTGGTAATACACGAGGTTCTTTTCGAGATCCATCATAACTGGGTGTCCAATCAACGGTTTCCCTATCGATATCACGCAACATTTCTGATGCGTAACGAGACATTTTTGCTTCGGTATAACGCATCGCAGCTTGTGAATCACCATCAATAGAACCAAAGTTTCCCTGACCAATAACCATAGGATATCGCATCACGAAATCCTGAGTCATTTTTACCATAGCATCATAGACAGACGAATCACCATGTGGATGATATTTTCCTAATACATCCCCGACTACTGCTGCTGATTTTTTGAATCGTGAAGAATGAGATAATCCCATTTCATGCATCGCGTACAAAATACGTCGGTGTACAGGTTTCAATCCATCACGAACATCAGGCAACGCACGCGAAACAATAACTGACATCGAATACGCCAGATAGGATTCTTTCATTTCATCGGTAACATCAATAGAGATGACTCCTTGGTGTACTGCGGGTTCTTCGTTATGTGATTTGTCTTCTTTTTTTGCCATATATGATTTACATTATTGTGTTTAGTATAACATACTTTATGCCCATATCGAAAGTTTTTTATTGGTTTTCACCATAAAAATCCATACTGTCTTCTGGTGTATCTGAAGATTCCGGCGATATGTCATAGGTTGATTCAAAATCTTCTCCGAAATACATTTGCATTTCAGATTCATCAACGGTATCTTCAATTTGTGTATCCCCCGCTGCTGTGGTATCAACCATGAAATTTTCTTCTGTAGGCATCTCAATATCCGTGAAAACATTTTTTAGTGATTTCCCAAAAACTTCAAAAGGAGATGCTGGTTTATCTACATTTTTTACCCTTGATTCTTCTACTTTGTGATTTAATATACGGAATTTTGCAATACCCCATACAAGAAAAATACAGATAGTAAGCCCTAATGCAATCCAAAAAACAGCCTTTTGTCGCTCGTGTGGTGGTTTATTACGAATTTTTGAAAACCAAGAAGACATAAGTACTATGATTTCAAAACAATAATTTCAGCATTTTTTCCTACACAATCTTTTTTCTTCAGAGTAAGTTTTTCTACAGGAGAAGTGTCAGTTGATCCAGCTTCTTTTTGAAACATCTGCAATGTCTTTTCTGTATAATCCACTGGTAAAATAATTTTTGGTTCAAAAGACAAAGCCAATTTATGAGCTTCGTGTGGGTTCAATCCTGATTCGTTCAAAGAAAGAACAAGGACATCCACATCCCCAATAGCTTCGCGGACTTCGGTAGATAATTGTGGTGTAGACAGATGACCCAATACACAAATTTCCATATCATCAAAGGTAAAGAAATACACGGTGTTCATATATGTTTCGTTGTCTTTGTATACAGGAGTTAGTTTACCTTGTACGGTCATACCACGAACTTCGTAACTACCAGGCCCATCGATAACAAAAGGAATCTTGTCACCATACGCAACAGCGTCAATGGCATGAAATTCTGGATGCACCATCGAACAAATAGCGACATCCGCACCAAATCTGGTTGGCTTTGCACCTTTTGTTGCAGATTCTGCATGAGGGTTTAATGCAACAACAAGATCACCCAATTGCATGCGAATAAATTGTTTTCCATGGTATGTAATTATCATATGTGTAGTAGTATACCAGAAAAATAGTTTGAATAACAATATTTTTGATATTTTTCTTCTTTATTTGAAGGTTTTTTTGTGGTAAAGTGAATGGGTATTATATTATAAATAATCGACTAAGTAAGATAAGTTTTTATTTTTAACTTTAAATATAATGAAAAAAATCCTCATCCCTGTTCTCTTTTGTTTCTTTTTATTACCAATAGTAACAAATGCTGAAATTATTAATTATAAAAACCCACAATATCATTATTCATTTACGATCCCCAATACATGGATTGAAATACCCAAATCTATAATTGATGAGGTTATGCAACAATTAGTGAATATGTCAGGTGGGGAATCTATTGATTACACCGCGGGTTTTCAGCTCGAAAATAACGAACTTTTCCAATATCCTTATATACTTGTTCAACAATACGAAATAGACACGCCTTCATACAATCAAATTACCGAAACCTTTAAAAGTAACGAATTTTCTAATAACATAAACAAAAGCATTGATGAGTATTCCAAATTAATATCTAATGCCAGCCTCGAGGATCCGTTTATAGACCGCGATAGGAATATAATTTTTATGAACTCAGAAATGGATGTTGTTGATATAGGAAAAGTAAAAGGATTAATGGCTGCATTTTTAGGTAAAGATGGAATAACTCAACTAAATTTTTATTCAGGAGAATTCGAATACCTAGAAAATTTATCAACTTTTAATCAAATTATTGACTCTTTCAAATATGATCAGGGATATGAATACAGTCAACAACAAGCATTGCAGAATGATAATTCTAATATCTTTGAAGGCGTTATGGAAAAAGGCATAATTGGCCTTATCACCGGAGGAATATTTGCTTTGCTTTTTTGGCTGTTCTCAGGATTTAAGAAAGAACAAGATGAATAAAAACTACGTCATAAATATGAAGAAGTATGCATATTTTAGTTTAATAATTCTTGGATTTTTAGGATTTTTATCATATTTTAACATACAAAAAAGATCTCTAAATGAAGATTTTTCATTTGATGTGATCAGGTCATTGAATGAAATTTATAGAATTAGAGATAGCGACACTAATATGATTAATCATTTTGAGTCTGCTTATTTCATGAAGGAACAAACATTAAATGCAAAAAATATAATGGGAAAATGGGAATCTGATAACGACCAATTTAGAAAAAAGATTTATACACCCATAATGGATGGTATAAATGATCTTCTTATTGCTTCGGATACATATATTGATTTAGCAAAGAACAACAGCCCAGAAGAAAGCCTATCTTTATTTAAAGTAAAATTAGAAGAAGGTAGAAAGAATTTAATGCTCGGGGCATCTGGATTAGTTTTAGAAGATAAGGGTATCCAGTTAACAAAAAATCAAAAACAGAATATAATTAATTATATTGAAAGCGCCTTTGAAGATGAACTAACTACATATAAAAAATCTAACAAGGATAAAAATTTTAATCAGCCAGAAGAGATATGGGCCATAATTATTATAAGAAATGGATTATTAGAAAAATAATAATTTCCCCTTGCAAAATAACAAAAAATCAGGTATAGTACAGGCATTACCAGGAAAAGTTTTTATGTAACCCTTTTTGTGCATTGTGCGAACGAAAAGACCATAAAAACGATTCCGCTTTCACGAATTGCGTGAATGCGGTTTTTTTATTGAAAATATGAACACAGAACAAACAATCGATCATCCAATGCAGGATTTATTGACTGCAAACGATCATCGACCATTGCAGGTAGAACAAATCGTAGAAGGTCCAATTATCAAAATTGGCTCTATGGAAGTCTATATTAACCTTGCTCCGTATGGAACAGGTATTATCTATGGACGTGAATACATTAACGCGCGTGATATTTTGCGAAATGGAAATATCGGTGATGTTATCAAAGCAAAAATCGTCGAAGTAGAAAACCACGATGGTTACGTTGAATTGTCTTTAAAAGAAGCTCGCCAAGCATTATTGTGGGGTGAAGCTGACAAAGCTATCCGAGAAAAAACTCCTTTTGCATTAACCGTAAAAGAAGCGAACAAAGGTGGTCTTATGTTAGAATGGCAAGGTATCTCAGGTTTCTTGCCTGCTTCTCAGTTGAAACAAGAAAACTACCCTCGTGTAGAAGACGGAGACAAAGATGCTATTTTGCGAGAACTAAAGAAATTGGTTGATACTCAAATGACCTTGACTATTATTTCTGCAAATCCAAAAGAAGGAAAATTAATCTTCTCTGAAAAAGGTCCAGAACAAGAAACAAAAAATACTCTTCTTACAAAATACGAACTGGGTAACGAATTAGAATGTGAAGTAACCGGTGTTGTTGATTTTGGAGTATTCTTGAAACTTCAAGAAGGTCTAGAAGGATTAGTACACATTTCTGAAATTGATTGGGGTCTAGTAGAGCATCCACGTGATTTCTACAAAGTAGGTCAGGTAGTAAAAGCAAAAGTTATTGAAATCAAAGACAACAAGATTTCATTATCTATCAAAGCTTTGAAACCAAATCCTTGGAAATTGGCAGAAGAATCATTCAAAAAAGGAGACGAAGTATCAGGTGTTATTATTAAATTCAACAAACATGGTGCATTGGCTTCTATCCAAGAAGGAGTATCAGGATTAGTACATGTTTCTGAATTTGGTACAGAAGAAAAACTACGAGAAAATCTTGAATTAGGAAAGACATATCCATTCAAAATTACTTTGTTTGAACCAAAAGACCAACGAATGACATTGTCATTTACTGGAACAAAGAAATAACAATCTTCTTATAGATACAATAAAACCGCCCATTTGGGCGGTTTTTATGTGATGCAGTAACTATTGACTTCTTTATACAAATATGCTATAAATTATATGTTTAGTCACCTCGGTGTGATGCGAACAAGCCCTTGGGGCGTATGTGGAGATAGTGAGACAAAAAACTCCATGAATGGCAGACGCCAACAAAGCTGGATTGTTCTTATCCTTAAAAGAACTAGTCCTGTAACGCCCTGGGACAATAATATGGGTACGATCAGATGAATAATTCATCAAAAAAGTTCTTTAACAAGGTCACAGTGTCAATCGCACTTTGGCTCAAAAATTTCTTAGGAATCACGGTATTCCAAAGAGAAGTGGATAAACAAATAAAGGATCTCAAAGAAGAGATGTATTTGGAAATCAACAAGCTTGCTTCGCAGAAAAAGTTTGACGAGCTACTGGGAATTGTGATGGGCTTGAGGGGAAACCTAGAGACAGTCACAAGGACCGCTTTGAAGCATGAGGAGATGCTCACCCCTGCAAAGGTGGCCAGCATTACCGACCCATCACTCAAGAAGTTCGACAAATTCTCGGTTCGAGTGAATCATGGATCATCAAAAGATGAAGTAACTCTGGGTCTTTCTCATCCAGTATTCTCAGAAGAGGATAAGTATTTCTCATTTGCATCTTCATCATTTCGTTTTCCAGAATTCAGACCAATGAGCAGAGGTGGCAATTATGTTTTTATAGATGGATACGTGTTGACGAATGAAGAAGGTCCAAAAAAGATCGTCAAAGCACTCTATGCGACTCATCAAGTTGCCGTGATTCATATCACGAGTGCGTTTGAGATTGTCCTTCAAAAGCCAGCCGCTCTTTCTTGGGAAGATGTCCTACCTAAAATCTACAAGGCCTTGGAAGAACATTTCTCTGGCCTTGAAGAAGAAGTTTCTACCCCGGCAGAATCTTCGACCCAAGAATCGTAAATCCCTCACGGGTACCCCTACGCAACATCGTTTGCGTAGGGGTTATTTTTTTAATGAAACTTATTCATCGCAACATCTTTACCTTCTGCCAAGATTGTTTTTAAAATATCATGAATAACGACAGATTGATTTTGAATAGACTCAATATCTTCTTTTGAAAATAGTCCTAATACATTTGGTTTTATAACATCCCCTGTTTCTAGTTGTTTTGCGACACCTATACGCAAACGCAAGAAATCTTTTGTATCAAAATGCTGTGCAATGGACAACACCCCATTGTGGCCTGCATGACCCCGCCCATAGGCGATTTTTGTCTTTCCGAACACAACATCCAAATCATCATGCATCACGATACACAAATCATTGTGGACCCCATATTCACGTGCCAGAAATGGTATCACCGATCCTGACAGATTCATAAACGTCAAAGGTTTTACCAACAACACAGGGTCAGAATATCCCGGGATAGATACCGCAGCCAACATCGCATTTGCATAATCATTTTTTTTCCATTCGGCATCTGGGAACAATACATCCAAAATCATCCACGCAATATTGTGTGGAGTTTTTTCATATTGTTTTCCTGGATTTCCCAAAGCAATAATACAGTTCATAATGTACCACCAGCATACCAAAAAAGCTCCCAATTAGGAAGCTTTTTTGATTTTTTTGTAATCTGTAATAACCAAATCATAAGAGAAAGACATTAAGAACTTCTTCTTTTGTCCCGCCTTACCATTTGCGCATGTGTACACACTGCACAAATGGATTTTTACTAATTATAACCCAAGTTAGTGTGGGAACTCGTCCCACTATTATCCTGCCAAAGCAGAATAAAGTGGGCTCATATTTGAAAACTAGAGTTATCGTTTTTCGAAAGGATCGAAATCGACCAGTTAGCTTTTTACCCACATGGGATAAAAAACGTTGGTTCATTTGATGAGATCCACGAACAGCTTCCGCTACCCGTGCCTTGTTACGACTTATGCCTTGTCACTGATCTTACCGTAGGTCTGTATAAAACAGAACTTCGGGTACTACCAGCTCCCTTGCATTGACGGGCGGTGAGTACAAGACTTGAGAACGTATTCACCGCGGTATGGCTGACCCGCGATTACTAGCGATTCCAGCTTCATGAGGTCGAGTTTCAGACCTCAATCCGAACTGAGGTTGGTTTTTAGGATTAGCTCAAGGTTACCCTGTCGCAGCCTATTGTACCAACCATTGTATCACGTGTGTGGCCCAGGGTATCAGAGGGACATGCTGATCTGGCGTCATCCTCTCCTTCCTCCCCCCTCTGTATTCACAAAGTATAACTTTATGCGCACAGAGGGGGCAGTCTTGCCTGACATATAAAACAGACAACGAGGGTTGCGTTCGTTTGCCCACTTAAGGGAACAGCTCAAGCCACGAACTGACGACGACCATGCATCACCTGCCGTGCCGCCCTTGCGGGAGTCCCAAGTTTCTTCGGGATGTCGTCACGGTTTCAAACCCTGGTAAGGTTCTTCGTTTATCGTCGAATTAAACCACATGATCCACCGCTTGTGCAAGTCCCCGTCTATTCCTTTGAGTTTTAGCCTTGCGGCCGTACTCCCCAGGCGGTTCTCTTATCGCGTTAGCTTCGTCTCTGAGAGGGTCGATACTCCCAAAAACAAGAGAACATCGTTTAGGGCATGGACTACTGGGGTATCTAATCCCATTCGCTACCCACGCTTTCGTGCCTGAGCGTCAGAAATGTACCAGTGTGCTGCCTTCGCATTTGGTGTTCCCCTTGATATCAACGGATTTCACCCCTACACCAAGAGTTCCGCACACCTCTTACATCCTCTAGTCATACCGTTTCCCACGCTTGTTCCCGGTTGAGCCGGGAGATTTAACATGAGACTAATATGACCGCCTGCGCACCCTTTACGCCCAATAAATCCGGATAACGCTCGGGGCTCTCGTATTACCGCTCCTGCTGGCACGAGATTAGGAGCCCCTTATTCATGAGGTAACGTCAATAAACTTCCTCCCTCATAAAAGATGTTTACGTCCCAAAGGGACTTCATCCATCACGCGGCGTCGCTCCGTCAGACTTTCGTCCATTGCGGAAGATTCTCGACTGCGGCCACCCGTAGGTGTATGGACCGTGTCTCAGTTCCATCGGTGGGGGTCAGGCTCTCACCTCCCCTAAGCGTCATAGCCTTGGTAGTCCATTACACTACCAACTAGCTGATACTCCGCAGGCCTCTCCTCAAGCGATAAATCTTTACCCCTGGGGGACTATCAAGTATTAGCTAACCTTTCGGCTAGTTATTCCTGACTTGAGGGTGAGTTCCTACGTGTTACTACCTCGTCTGCCACTAACCAGCGTACATATTCCATCCGAAGACTTCCTACGTACAAGGTTCGTTCGACTTGCATGCCTTATCCACGCCGCCAGCGTTCATCCTGAGCTAGGATCAAACTCTTCTTAAAAGAATTTGCCAAAGCAAATTAAGACGGGACAAAAGAAAAAGTACTTGATACTTTTCTTTGTCTTCTTGTTTCTCTATTACACAATTGTTTCAAATGTTTAATTTGTGATGATTTGGTTATTCAGTTTACAAAGAAAAAGAGCGTCTGTAGACGCTCAAAACAAAAACCGATGGTGTATGTGATATGAAGATGTTACTTCGATAGCATAGGTTACTGTTTTGAATGTCTTTTAAAGTAAGGCACGAAAAGTAGTATACACAAAGCAAGAAAAATATGCAAGTCTTTTTCCTTCTTATTTCCAAGCTTTCACACAGTATACACAAAAAAATATTTATGTCAATACCTGTTGTTTGTATCCCCTATTTACTGTGGCGAATAATGTATCGTAATGACAAAACCGAAACTACTACCCCCACAATAAATGAACCCCATAATGCCAACGGTGTATGCATAAATGGTATCCTATCAAGCAGTGTCCATAGCCCACGAAATACAAATACCGATGCAATCAATAATGCCAGTTCTGAAAGCAATATTCGTTTTTGAATTTTTTTATAGGTACCAAAAATATCCATGTAACCAGTATAGCAATGTATAGGAAAAAATAAAACCCCATTGTGCTACTTCTTTTTTCATAAGAGAAGATACCCGTATTTATTTCTCCCCCTTTTCAAGAGCCTGTCCTCAACTTGATTGGGGAGGGAGATTAAGAGGGGGTTAGTTTAAAATTTTTATTTATATTTTAGCTGAATAAAAAAAGGGCTGGAGTTTTTTATTCTCCAGCCTCTCAATGATCAGTGATCACACATATTCTTCAAAGATTCCCCGATAGGCGTCCTTGTCTTCTTGCAGTTTCTGCATCATCTCTTGGGCGAGATGGAATGCTTCTTCATGCGAGATGACTGATCCCGAATCCAAACCGGTAATCTCCTTGAACAGAGCGTCACAAATAGATGCATGCACATCTGTTGCCCCCACTTCGATCTTCGCATTCTCTGGATAGAATGAAAAATCCACCCAGAAGAAATCGTCCATCTCGCCAGGGAGTCCGTTGACAGCAAAGACGGACAAGACAAACAAATTTTCTTGCTCCTCGAAGATGTCGCCATTGCTCAAAGCATAATCATGCTTGTGGGCGGAATCTTGAACATCAATAATGCCAAGAGATTCACACACCTGGGGATAGGACAGAAACCAGAAGGTCCTGCTATCAGAATCCAGCTTGTCAAACTCGACACCTACAGCGTTAGCAAATTCTTTTGCAGTTTTTACTGCATTCATGTGCAATTTTTTCATGGTACAGGATTTAAAAGGGCTCGCACCCTTGGTTAAGGTTTAGGGTGATTGTCCGTTTGATTCTTTTCTATTATAGCACATACGAAAATAAAAGTCAATCCCCATTTTATCCACCATGTCTAACAATCGATGTTGGACAATTATTAAGTACAACCTAATCTGTCGATAAAGGCATGTCTGCCTACCGCATTCAGCCTAACTTCCCCAAACAAAAACCCCTTCGCAATGAAAGAGGTTTTTGCATGATAATAATTATTTTTTGGGAAATAATACAACATGTAATTCAGACTCACGTAAAAAGGGTTCTTCAATTGATTTAAAACCTTCCGTTCGTCCATCATAAGGTATTTCATCAAGTCCTTGATCTTCATAATATTTTGTTAAAAAAGTACATGGCAGAGCCCACTCACCATTATCAAAAAATGCAGAACCCACAAAAAGATATTTACTCCGCGGTGTTATTGATAGATATTCTGGAACCGCCGCATTATCATACAAAAATTGCTGATATTCGATACCAGGAATGTGGTGGGTATTGGCATAGGTTTCACGAATATAATCCATAATTGACCCTAGATTATTTTCTCGCTTATTTTTCTCTAACCATAAATGATATTGGGTATCAGTCTTTAGATCAAGGATTTCTGGGTCACCCATAGAACGATAGTCAAGAAATTCTGTATCTAAATTTATAATATATTTTTTTTGTGGATTTTCACTATCTGTAATTTTAACAAGTTCTCTGGAATTAATGTCTTTAGAATATTTAAATATGGGACAAATCGGAACACCCTGAAGAGTATCTTCGAGATAATCATTCTCGCAAATACCCCAATCCTCATATAATGACTGAAAGTAATTGGTGTATTTTTTTCTTAATTCTTGAATTTTTTCTTCGGTTAATACTATTTCTTCTCTATTCTCTTGACCTCCTGAACCATCAGAATCTGGAGATCGATGCATTGCTTTAAGTGGATTTTCCATATGTATGTAATATATCTTAGTAACTAATGTAATACGTCACATCCTTATTCTACCCCCCCCCCGCGATGTATTGTCAAATTAAAAATAAAACCCCTCCAAACACTGGAAGGGTCCAAGCAAAAGCTTGTAATTATTTTCGTGCCAAGAATGCCATGCTATGATTTGGATCTCCAGTGACATCTTGTTTTACACGAATAAAATCAGGAACGACAGTAGATTCATTTTTGTCAGTTTTTTCTCTTTCCAAATATACCCGACCAGCATGAATCCCCTGCATTACATCAACTTCGAAATATTGATCTGCATACAAGAAACAGTATCTGTCTTTGACAATAGGAATCCGTGTTGGATCAAATCGTTTCAATAATTGCAGATACTCTTTGTGATTGATGATGCGTTCGATTTCCAAACGCCCACCGGTACGCAGATCAGGTTCCTTGCTGGTGTAATAATACGAAGAGAATCCCTCCCAAGTTCGCATGCGAACTCGTTCTTCGATATGTGCCACAGCGGGATCAAGATATGTTTGTTCGATTTGAACCTTTTGATATGGGACAGGAATTTCTGCTGGATCAAAACCATCCAATAAAAATTTATCTTCGATTTCAATCGGAACAGGAATACCCAACAGTGCAAATACTTTGTCACGAGCCAGTCTCATTTTTTGATCAAACGAAATTGGTTTACCCTGTACGGTATTGGGAATCACTGATATATGACTGTGCCCCAACCAACATTGTTTTGTTCGTTCATCCAACATCCGTGCATGATCGACCGTTTCGCTACGAGCGCTGTTGTTTGATAATGTGTAAAATTCTTCTGCCCCGTTTGCAGCGGTAACCAGATGAATAATTCCCGCATACCGAGACCGAATTTGTTCTACCCCAAGACCAATCCCAGAAACAGGATGCAATAAAACCTGATCCTGAAAATTAATCAACGAAACTTCTCCTGGTAAATATGCAACACCATCCAATAATCCCCGATCACAAAAAATAACTTTGCGAAGATGAGACAATGTGGTATCCGCCAAAGACAGAAAAAAATCTTCATGCTGTTTTTGCATACCAATAATCTGCTTTTGAAATTCTATTGATTCATACAATGCCGGATGTGCTCCGGCCTGGATCAACAATGTTGCAGATTCAGGAATAAAGAAAGCCAAAATCCCAGCCTTCATAAGTTCTTCTTTTATATATGCTTCGAAACTGGTTTTACCTGCACAGGGTCCACCCGTCAGACATATCATTGTGGGTCCGTGATTCATAATCTATGTGTTAAATTATTATACAATTATTAGCTGATATTTAAAATACAAAAAACCTCTTGGTTACCCAAGAGGTTTTTATCATCATTATGAGGCCATTTCTACTTCCGCAGCGGGCATTGGATTTTCCAAATAGGTAGAAACTGTGAATTCACTTTTCAACTGTTCAACGACATCTAAAAGATATATTTCAAATTCTTGCTCTGCTAAATATTGACGAATTTCTTCTGATGATTCTTCTAATGTAGGAGCATTTTCCTGAGGTGCAACCAATGATGTATATGCTTGTGCTACATCTTCATCAGTAACAGTCACTTGAAATTGTTCTCGCAATGAGATGGTATATTTTTGCACTAATACTTGTTCTGCCAACATTTCAGATACCTGATCAGGAGAAAATCCCAAAGATGCTGTTTGTTGATTTAGCATTTCTTCTGAACCAAATTGTTCTACCAAAGAAGCATATGCTTGTTGCATTTCTTCTTCAGATACAGAAATTCCTAGCGCAAGAGCTTTTTGTCGGAAAAGAGATTGTGCAATCATCTGAGATAATACCTGTTGTTGTATTTCAGATGATGTTACATCACCACCCACAGCAACAATTGATTGATTTAATTCACCTACGGTAATCATGTCGCCATCCACAGATGCAACCACAGCAGTATCATCTACCAAAGCTGACGAAGTATCTGGTGTTTGTGTTTTTTTATCAAACCATCCACGTTCAGACCCTATATAACCCAAACCAACTAACAAAAGCACAAGAACCAAAATAATAACAATATTTTTATGCATAGTAAAAGAAACTGTATTAGGATTAATATTTTTGTTTTGTTCCATGTTGGTAATTATATCATAGGTTAACTGTCTTATACAATTAAGAGTTTCCCATTATGAACACATTCCATGTTTCACTATTTCTTGATCTTCCCCGGTGCCTTGATTCATTTGTATTCGTGTTGACAAGTCACCCCCAGGATAGACATACAGCCCTCTTAATATATAACTAAGGGATTTATAATTTTCAGTAGAATAATAAATGGTAAAAGGATTACTGCAATCATTATTTTGCAGTGGTGTAAATTCAACTTGATAATATCCATCCGCAGATGTTGTTGCGGCAACCACGGGAGTACCACCAAATCCAGAAGAACTTACTTGAACCCCAGCCAACGCATTATGGTTTTCATCTGCAACATATCCACACAAAAAGAAATTATTAGCGTTAGATGGATTACGAGGACAATTATGTGCGGATACCACCGGCTCAAGATTAATAACCATATCAGTAAGATTTGCAGGAACAGCAATTGTTATTCCAGTCATTGATTCATATCCCGAAGCTGAAACATTTACACTATATGTTCCAGGAACAACTGTGTTCATATATAACAAGAAATTATTAATTCCCTGATAAGTATTACCATTCACCGTGAACACTGGATTTACAACATTAACACCACTTTCCGCATTTACAACAAAAAAACTTTGTGGAGATACGCCAACCGAAATAGGAGAATTTTGTGTATCCGATTGCGTTTCACCAGAATTTACCGATGGTTGATTTGGAACAACCGTGATTGCAGTTGAAGTATCCGACTGCGCACTATTCGCATCAGTGGTAACCGACAGCACATTACCATTTTGATCAGTTGGCATGTAATTTGATCCAGGTGCTGATGGTTGTGTAGCGTAATATACAATTCCACCACCAATAACAAAAGCCACAACTACAGCAACGATAACACCAACCCCGATAAAACCTTTATGATATGTATGATATTTCATGATAAATAAATAATTACATTGAATAAAACTTATACTCAGTATACAACAAAAAAGAAAAATCTAGAATATTTTTGGAACCAAAACTGGTGTCTTTGATTTATATTCTTGATATTTTGGATCATTTCCCCATTTTTCATCTGCGCTTTTTTCCAACAAAGGAACTCCGCTACCAAAACGTAACAACAAAATAATAAACAACGGACTGGCAAACCCAATTACGATCCATAATAACGAAAATGATGGTACCACTGCAATATAGATACCGACCCATACCAATATCTCGCCAAAATAATTTGGATGTCGAGATATTTTCCATACCCCAGAAGAAATCCACAATCCTTTGTTTTTTGGATTGTTGATAAATACATATTTTTGATAATCTGCAATCGCTTCGAATACAATACCAAACAAAGAAACACACCAACCAATAATAAATTGCAAACCGAAAACTTGTTCTGATTGAATCAAAAACACACTAGAAGGAATCATAATAATAAACACCGCAATTCCCTGTAATAACCAAAAACGTAAAAATGAAATGGGGTCTTCTCGCATTCCATCAAATCGTGCATCTTTTTTTATGCGACGAATACGGATAAAAAGATATGAACCCAAACGAATCGCCCAAACGTACAATAGAATTCCCAGCATTATGGTAGGAAAAGAAAATCCACCAATAATACCCGCCATAGTGGTTATGATAACAAAAGTCAGTGAATACGAAAGATCCGTAAACACATCTGTTTTAAAAAGATACGCAGGAACGAACATAATAATTTGTACACCAACAGCTATGATAAATATGTATTGTAGTAATTGTATAAATTCCATATATCACAGTATATCAGAATAGAAAAAATCTCATATCAGTTTTTTATTTTAAATAAAAAACTGATATGTAAAAAAGCCCCGTCGCTCGCGAGCGATGGGGCAGAATTCAAGTGGCCTCTTTTGATCAAGGGCCTAATATCCTATTAGCAGGAACTACATAGCGATAGCGAGAGATCTCATACCAGAGCCAGGAATTCAGCCCGCGTACATTCTCCGAAAGATTACCATCGAGATCGAAACTGAAAATGGCAACTAAAAATTCTTTCTTCCCCTCCACCATTTTAGTAAAGAGAAGGAAGCACGAAGCCTTCAACCATATAGGGTATTGAAGCGCGAATTTTTTTGCTTGCTCGAACGAAGTGAAAGCCAAGGCTTCTTTGTCTACTTTGAACGACCAAAAGATACTACCAGACGTACCATCCTTGTACTGTTCGTAAACTAAGACTGGTATATCTTCCGCTTCTGGTTGCTCGGCAATAACCAGGTGGTGACCATCTGAGATAAGACGAACGTAAGATGTTTCAACAGGCAATCCTTGTTGAAGAGAAGATTCATGATCACCAGAACCATTCTCGAGTTGACTCTCTTTCATGGTTGAAAGTTTTCGCCATTGGACCTAACTTGAATCAAGGTTTGTCGTAGCTATAAATCCCCCATGTTTTTTGAGAAAATTATAGCTACGACAAACAGATTGTGTTTATGTGAAAGAGCTTGATTTCTAAGTTTTTTATATCATGTATATAGAACAAAGTCAATATGTGCTGACAATCCCATTCATATTTGTTTCACACATTTTGCATCAGCATACAAAAAACCTTTCTTTTGGTATACTACTACACATATGACATTATTTATTGAATTAGGAATTATTATCGGGGTTGCTTTTGTTGTCTCATTGTTAATGACATTCTTGCGACAACCGTTGTTGATCGGATACATCATTACAGGATTATTAGTCGGACCCATTATTGCAGGATCAATATCCCCTGACACCTTTACCCTGTTTTCTGAAATCGGGATTGCTATTTTGTTGTTTACTGTTGGATTACATCTCAGTCCAAAAACAATCAAAGAATTCGGGAAAGTATCATTAATCACCGGTATCGGACAGGTCACAATTACATCATTGGCAGGATATGGATTATCATTATTGTTAGGATTTTCTCATATTGAATCTCTGTACATGTCTGTTGCATTGGCATTCAGCAGTACTATTATTATTTTGAAACTGATATCTGACCGAGGAGATATGGAAACATTGTATGCAAAAATATCTATTGGTTTTTTATTGGTACAAGATTTCTTGGCGATTATATTACTGTTTACTATTCCATTATTATCAAATAATGATGCCGGAAATACATCTTTGTTATTTACCATTTTTCAAGGAATTATTCTTATTGCCGGTGTTCTTTTTGTAGGCTTTTATCTCCTTCCTAAAATTAACTCGTTCATTTCAAAAAATACAGAATTACTCTTTTTATTTGCGACTGTTTGGGGTATTGGTATTGCTGGTGTATTTATGTTATCAGGTTTTTCCATCGAAACAGGAGCATTAATTGCAGGTATTGCATTGTCTACACTATCTTCACGTCATGAAATCAGTGCGCGTATGACACCATTACGCGACTTTTTTATTGTCATGTTCTTTATCGTTTTGGGTTCTCATATGACATTTGGAGATATTGTTTCGTTTTTACCCCAAGCTTTGGCATTATCTTTGTTGGTATTAATTGGAAACCCAATTATTCTTATGACTATTATGGGATTATTAGGATATAAAAAAAGAACCAGCTTACAAACAGGTTTTACGGTTGCGCAAATTAGTGAATTCTCTCTGATATTAATCGCTATGGGTGTTACATATGGTCATATATCTGGAAACGTTCTATCTTTGGTTACATTGGTTGGAATAATCACCATCTTTGGTTCAACGTATTTTATCTTGTATTCTGAAAAAATATATTCATTTTTGGAACCATATCTTTCTATTTTTGAAAAAAAGGGTGTACAAGAAAAAGAAATCCCTATTCAATCTTATAATGTTATTTTGTTTGGAGGAAATCGAATCGGGCACGATTTTATACAAACACTGAAAGAAAACCAGGAATCATTATTGGTTATCGATCATAATCCAGAGCTGATAAAAAAATTAGAATCCCAGGGAATTTCAACTTTGTATGGAGATGTGTCTAATTTTGATTTTCTTTCGTCATTACCTTTGGCATCAGCTTCGATGATTATATCCACGATTCCCAACGCAGATATAAATACATTAATTCACACAACCGTAAAAAATCAGAATAAAAAAGCTATTGTTATGGTGGTATCACATGATGTCGGAGAAGCTCTACAACATTACAACAATGGTATCGATTATGTTATTTTGCCTCACTTTTTGGGAGGACATTATGCATCTGAATTAGCACTATTAATTCACAAAAACCCAAACAAAAAAGAAGCCACAAAAGAAGCACATATTCAATCTTTGGAAAATAGATTATTACAAGGACATTCTCACCCACTGTAATTCACAATCAAAATAAAAACACGGATACGTTTGTATCCGTGTTTTTATTTAACTATAATCTCATTATTGTTTTTTCAACCAATCAATCATTTTTTGATAGGTTTGTGGGCCTGTTTCCCCATCGGCTGTTACACCAACAGCTTTTTGAAATTCAGCAACTCGGGTTTTTGTTCCTGCACCATAATCATTATCTGCACGAACTTGTTTTGTGTGATAGATATTCAAAAATTCTTGTACTGATCCAACACGTGTACCACGACTGCCAACCTTCATATAGATTTTATCATCGATCAATTTTTGAAGAGCAGAAATCAAAGAAGCATGTTCAGATGAAGAAACATTTACCTCTGTTTCTGTTTCTACTACAGGAGTAGTTTCATTTGGTGTTTCTTCTTCTAATAGTGAATCTAAAAATTCAGGATCAGATTCATCAAAACGAGAATTTCCCATTAATTCAGATTCTTCTGGCTCTGATTCTGTTACTACTACTTTTTTAGGAGCTTCTCCTGACAAATACGGAGTTGGTCGTAACAGAACATATCCCAAATATACTAATCCAGCACAAGCAATAAAAAAGACTATGGAAACGATGCGAAACATAAATGTATTCATATGTATTATAGTATAGCATAGATACAAAAAGAGAAAAGAAATAAACTACTACCTGCTACAAGCAGGTAGTTTTGTTTCTCGACTAAAGTCATAAGTTAATCAGTGGTAAGTATAGTGAAGGAATCACCTCTCTTTTCTTCGTCTTCATCTTGGTTTTCAATATAGTTCATGATAGTT
>JAIPIY010000008.1 GCA_021734445.1 Minisyncoccota bacterium
A
The DNA here is from genome assembly GCA_021734445.1 of Minisyncoccota bacterium. GTDB lineage: Bacteria > Patescibacteriota > Minisyncoccia > Phycocordibacterales > UBA1006 > JAIPIY01. The sequence goes on from JAIPIY010000008.1 coordinate 2, forward strand.
TGGCAGACTTACTCCAGATATCTTTAATTTATGGATAAGTCCCGATGCTTCTTTTAGTGGTGATGGATATCTCACAAAAAATGGTAATTACGTTAAACTTAATGGAACTGAATATCTAGGACGTGCAAATCGTCCTTCGGGAGAAGATTTGAAATTGCTTACTAGGTTATTAAATACCATAAATAATCCAGCATTTCCTGACGAGGTAAAGGCAAATCTAAAGCAATACGTGCAAACAGGTGACAGTAAGGTTTTAGAGAGAATGAGAATTATCATGGCAGATTCAGGTGATACCGCTATGACATCCGAGGTTGATAATGTAGTTGCAGATTTGATTGATAGCAGAAGAATAGCTGGATTAAAAAAAGATGTGTATGGTGGAATTGTCCAAAACAAATCAAACCCAGAATTATCAAAAATAATTTCTGAATTTGAAGGAACAAAAACTTCGGATTTACAATTAGTTGCAGAATTACAAACAGCAGTAGCTGCAAAAAGAAAAAGAGAAATCGTAGCTTCGGCAAATAAGCCACTTCAAATACAACAAAGAAATATCGACAAAGTCCTTGAAGAAGCTACACCATTGTTGGGTTCAAATCGTCCCGATGACAGAGAGGCTGGTATTCAGCTGGTAAAATTTGCATACAGGGCGGAATTGGCAACTTTCAAAAATGAAATACAAAAAATGATTACGGGAAATGTTGATCCAGAAATGGTCCGTATTTATATTGACGGTTTTCCTATACGACCTTCGGTTGAAGATATTGATTACGTACAAACAGTTGTTGATACTCGAGAAAAAGCTTTTCAAAGTATTGAGGAAATTGTAAAGAGAAAACGAATTGAATCTGCCATAAAGATTCGAGAAAATTTTGCAAACCAAAATGTTGATGTAGTATTGGCTACGATTGATAATTTTCCCGGAGAAATAGAAAGAGACCGGGCGATCAAGACACAATTATTAGAATTGTATAAAAGCTATGTAGCAGCGAATAAGCCAGAAATATTTGATGGCACATTTGCTGAAGAAATTAGGAAAAGAGAATCAGAACAACTACAGGCAAAATTCATTAACCCAGAAAAAGGCAAAAACAAAGAAGCTTTCAATTTCATGCGAAGCAGATTCGTGGAAACTATTTATCCCCTGGTTGAATCGTTGCGAGCAGATGAAACAACCGCACCCGTGATAAAAAGTTTCCTGGAATCAGATACCAAAAATGGGGACAAAAAAAATCCTCGTCGTCAGTTTGAACAAAGAATGGCTTTGTTAGAAAAACAACGACCTCTTACCGATACAGAAAAAAGCTATTTGCAATCTGTTGAAATGCTTTCTGTTTTTAATCCGTATCTTATTGCGTGTGCATATGCTGATCCGGGTGTTACCAGTGAATTTCTCAGACACCATTTTGAAAACGTTTCTCAAAACACTCTTTCGGATATCAAAGATGGAGATTATTTCCCACTGCTTCAAATTGGTTTGGGTCCGAACGGATTAGCTGCTTTGGGGGAAACCGTAAGAAATAATCCTGATCTTGCCAGTGCTATGATTGTAGTTGATGCAGGAAAACAACCAGGTGGACCATTTGCTATACCAGAAGGTGCGGCTTGGGAATTAAATAGTGCAAATAGACGTGGTTCTGGGGATAGAACAATGCCACGAAAGCCAGGATCTAATGAATTAAAAACCGTGCGCAGTTATGGAAGCCCGATGCGTTGGTATCCAGGAGAACGAGGATCAGATAAAACTATACGCCAAGGGAGCATCAATGCAACCGTGGATTATTTGATAACCCCAGATGATCTTTCTACTGCAAGATATCCAACCAACGAAGAATTACAATTAGTGTTGTCATTACAGGCTGCATTGCTGACAAAAAATGTTGCATTGGAAACAAAGGTGATTGGGTTAGAAAAAAATAATGATCCATCTACAAAGGGAGATAAATTAGTTACCCTAGAGATAACTGATAAAACTGGTGTACGCCGAGTCAAAGTTGGCGTGGATGCAATATTCGGAGCAACAGGATTAGGGGAATCTGGTTATGGTTTTAAATTTGAAGGAAGTAAAGCAGAAAAAGTTGTTGAACAAACAAAAGGTATTGGATTCCCTAAAATTACCAAAACATTAGAAGCCTTCAATGCGTTGGCGGGTAGATCCAATGAACAAGTTTCCCCAGGAGAAACTTTGGTGATTTGGGGAAGAGGGAATTCCGCAGATGTACTCATTGAATATATTGGAAATATCTTCCAAGGGGACAATCCAAAAGTAAGAGATATTACAAAAGTATACATTATCTCCGAAGGAGATCTCAGTGCGCGCCCTAGATACGCATTGATTAACGATCTTAAACCCAGAAATGGACGTGGTAATTTGATTGAACAAATCAATGCCCGGGTTACTGATGCAGATTTTTCTTCAACAGAAGGTGAACCATCAAAAAGAAAATTAGTCTTTTATGGTGGCGATGGTCAGATAATCAAAGACCAATCAGGCAATCCTATACTTGCTGATTCTGCTATAGCTGCTACTGGATTTCGATCACAATTGGATTCAATTATTGAAAATTATGCGACTGAAAAATCAGATGGTAAAAAAGAAGAATTGAGAAAGCCGGTGAATTTGCCAACAAACGAAGAAATATCAGTTGCGGAAACCCTCAGAAGCGATTCTTCGGTGTTGATTCTTGGAACTGCATCTAATCCGGAATTTGAAAGCGTTGATAAATTAGCCCAACTTCCCGTAGAAGCCAGAGAAGCTCTGTTACGTAATGGTGCAGAAAATGCTGTGGCTATTGGATTTCGGGCACCTGATACTCAGGCGGCTGTTAATATATGGTTAAATTCACAAGACATACAGATAGAAAAAAAACCTGCAACAAGTGAAAGAAAAAAACTAGTTGTCAGTGGTAAAGAAGATATACAGCCTGGAGAAATCTTTTGGCTTGATAGGGTGGTTCCCGTGGATGCAAGAATTCCAAATAATATCAAAGATGAAATACGATTATTGTCACCTTTGTTTGCATATAATATTGGAAATTCTATCGAGCTCACTACACCTGATGAAAAAGGATTTTCAGGAGAATTAAATTTCACGTTAACCTATAATACAGAGAATCAAATGCTGGGATTACAATTTAATGAAGATAAAAATATTCCTGTTTCCAAAGAAGTAATAGATGCAATAAAAAAATCTTGCATGGATGATGATTTTCAAAGATATGCTCTTATTGCGCTAAGAAAGAAAAGACGTAATCCAGAACTAGATTTAATTTTGTCATTCAAAAATGGTTTTGTTGATCCTAAAACAACGTTTGTGCAGGATTAATTCTGTTGCCAGGGGAAAAGTATCAAACCGCCTTTGTATTTGCTTTATCACTACTATCTCTGTATGATGTACAACGTTGCATAACTGGATGTTTCTATTCAGATTATCTCGTGAAAAACCCTTTAATCTATTTAATCTATGTCAAAAGCTGAACAATTTTGGAATGAAGAATATAAAAAAGCAGAACATTTTGCTTTGTCTGACAATGCGTCAGGAGATCTGGAAAAATTTACCCGATGGTTATTTCGACGTAAACGACAGGATGTGATATCACCAGAATCATACGTTTTGGATATTGGATGCGGTAACGGAAGAAATATTTTATACCTTGCAGAGCAGTTTGGCGTACAGGGTATGGGTTTTGACTTATCAAAAGAAGCTATTCTACAGGCAGCCCAAAGATCAAAATCACAGGAATTGTCATTACAATTTCGTATGGGGAATATCAAAGAAGAAATTTCATTACCTGATGAATCAGTGGATCTGGTATTAGATCTCATGGTATCTCATTATCTTGATGCCGAAGGTCGCGTACGTTTCCGGGATGATGTGTATCGCGTTTTAAAACCAGGTGGGTTTTTGTTGTTGAAATCATTTTTGCGAACAGGTGATTACCATTCAAAGAAAATGTTGAAATCAAAAAAACAACCAAAAAATATGGAAGAGGGAACCTACATGCATCCATTGATTGGTGCTGCAGAACATACATGGACCGAAGACGAAGTTGCAGAATTCTGGGGGTCAAAATTTGAAATGCATAAATTTGATAAATCTTTTGGACACCTAAAAAAAGGACGCCCAGGCAAACGTCGCTATTTCGTAACCTATCTACAAAAACCTTTTGATTATTAGTTTGGTATCAGTGTCCATCTTTGGTATACTTTGTATATATGCATGTAACAAAAAAAATAAAAATAGTTATCTTTGTTCCTGAAACTCATAGCGACGCCGTGCGTCAGGCATTGGGTGATGCAGGCGGTGGACGTATTGGTACCTATAGTCATTGCACCTTTACCACAAAAGGCACAGCACGATTTCTACCCGAAGCAGGTTCTCATCCTGTGGAAGGTCATATAGGAACACCCGAACAAGTCATCGAAGAAAAAATCGAAACCGTATGCGATCGAGAACATCTAGATGCGGTTGTTCGTGCAATCATGGATGCGCATCCATACGAAGAACCAGCAATTGATATTTATCCTATCGAAGAAATTGATCGACTGTAATTTTCTATGTCTCGATTAGATCAGCAAATTTTTTGGGATAACGAATACAAAGACCCTCAGCTTGTCACAAAAAGTTTTATTCCTCAATCTGATGTGACTTCTTTTTTGTCATGGGTACGAAGAAAACAAAAATATCCCATTGATGTAGATGCTACTATTTTGGATATTGGATGTGGTGTTGGTCGCCATTGTATATATATTGCAGATCAATATGGTGCACAATGTTTTGGATTTGATTTTTCAGCAACAGCAATCGCACTGGGGAATGCATATATACAGGAACATGCAGTATCTGGCGTGCATCTGACAGTGCAATCACTGACAGATAAAATTCCATTACAGGATAATTCTGTTGATATTGTTATAGATGCTATGTCTTCGCATTCTTTGTTACAATCAGAACGTGTATTTTTATTATCTGAACTATATCGTGTATTAAAACCTGGTGGATTTTTGTTCGTGCGTACGTTTTTAAAAGATGGAGACGCTAACGCAAAAGAATTATTAAAAAGATTCCCTGGTCCTGAAAAAGATACCTACAAACATCCACGATTACACGTAGTAGAACGTGTATTTGAAGAAAAAGATTTCAAACAAATGTATGGCAACTATTTTTCTGTAGTTTCTTTTGATAAAAAAACAGGATATCAAAAATGGGATAACCAATCATACAAGAGAAGATACCTGATTGCCCACATGCAGAAAAAATCGTAATCGCATATGACAAAACCAGAACTAGAACAAAAGATTAAAGAAATAGAAGAGATGATGCTATCTCCGGATTTTTGGTCTGATAAAATTCGCGCACAGGAATTGGTCGCCGAACATCAATCATTAAAAGACCAGTTAGCTGGGGTAGGGAAATACGACAAAGGTGATGCAATCTTGTCATTCTTTACGGGTGCAGGTGGTGATGACGCCGAAGATTTTACCCGAATGCTCTTTGAAATGTACAGTCGATTCTGTGAAAAAAAAGGATGGAATTGGAAAATTTTGGATGAAAATAAAAATTCACAGGGTGGATACCGAACTTTGTCATTACACGTATCGGGATCATCAGTATACGGAACATTAAAAAATGAATCTGGTGTGCATCGTTTGGTCCGACTGAGTCCCTTTAACGCAAAAGGGAAAAGAAATACCAGTTTCTCTATGGTAGAAGTACTACCTATATTGCAATCATCCGGTGATTTTACGATTCCAGAATCTGATATTGAAATATCTTTTGCAAAATCAGGTGGTGCGGGTGGGCAAAACGTAAACAAACGCGAAACAGCGGTCCGTGTCACACATGTTCCCACAGGTATATCGGTACACGCAACATCAGAACGAACCCAAGAGGCAAACAGACAACAGGCACTGTCATTATTAAAAGCACGCGTGTGGAAACAACAAGAAGAAAAAGAACGCGCATCAGCGCGTGGCATGGCAATATCTGCAACTACAGACAACGAATGGGGTAGTCAAATACGTTCATATGTGTTGCATCCATATCAGATGATAAAAGACCATCGCACCGGTTTAGAGATACGATCTATTGATACTGTCTTGTATGACGGGAATTTAGAGCCTTTTATTGACGCGGAAAAAGATTTGTAAGAAAAATTTTGAAAAAAATTGACGCACACTTTTTTCTTTTGTTTGTTGGGGATTATTTTCTTTTAATTTATGTCTATTCAGTGTACAATAAGGTACATATGATTTATTTTGACAACGTTTCAAAAGTATACAAAGGTAATCACACTGCACTGAAAGATGTTACTTTTTCTGTAGCCCCTGGAGAATTTGTTTCCATCGTGGGACATTCGGGTGCAGGAAAAACTTCCATTATTAAAATGATCTTGGGCGAAGAAAAACCAACCATCGGAACCGTGCATTTTGGTTCAACAGATATTCATGCATTGTCATCTGATGACATCTCTGCATATCGAAGAAAAATTGGTGTTGTATTCCAGGATTTTCGTTTGCTACCAAATAAAAACGCATACGAAAACCTGGCATTCGCTATGGAAGTTGCAGGAAAAACAGACGAAGAAATTGCAGCGGATGTGCCTCATGCATTAGACTTAGTGGATTTATTTGACCGACGATGGAATTTCCCCAATGAAATGTCAGGTGGGGAACGACAACGTTTAGCAATTGCACGCGCCATCATTAATCAACCCGAAGTCATCATAGCCGATGAACCTACAGGAAACCTGGACCCTATCAATACTTTTGAAATTGTACAAATTCTAGAAAAAATCAACACCATGGGAACGACCGTTATTCTGACCACACACAACAAAGGCGTAATTGATGCATTGAACAAACGTGTAATTACCATGGATTCAGGAAGTATTATTCGCGATGATAAACAAGGCAAATACGCCATTTAATTTTATGTCTTTTGTTACCGATTTCAAACGTATTATTCGATCAGGTATTATTGGTTTCTGGAGAAACGGAGTAGTTTCCTTTGCTTCGATTTTAACGATGACCGTAACCTTATTTTTGGTTGCTTCATTGATTTTCTCTAATGCAATTTTAGATTTCTCTTTGGAACAAATTCAACGTCGTGTAGATATCAATATTTATTTCTATCCACAGGCATCTGAATCTGTTATGTTAGGTTTGCAAGAAACTTTAGAACAACTACCCGAAGTACATTCCGTTACCTATGTTACTCGCGACGAAGCTATCGAACAATTTCGTGAACGACACAAAGACAATCCTTTGACCCTGCAGGCATTGGATGAATTAGGTGCAAATCCATTGGGGGCATCATTGAATGTTCGTGCTATGGATCCAGGTCAATATGGTATGATTGCAGAATTTTTGGCCAGCGATCATCCTTCGGTATATACTGCTCAATCTTCAATCGAAGAAGTAAACTACAATCAAAACAAACTGATTATCGACCGGTTAAATGCAATTACCAGCACTGCACAACAATTAGGGTATGTAGTTAGTTTGGTATTTATTATCTTGACCGTAATTATTACGTTTAACACGATACGATTGGCAATATTCTCTTCACGAGAAGAAATTGAAATCATGCGTTTAGTTGGTGCAGAAAATCCGTATATTCGTGGTCCATTTATGATTCAGGGTGTGTTATACGGCGGGGTGGCATCTATTGTCACATTGGTATTGTTATATCCTTTGACGCTGTGGATCAGTGCGCATACGCGGGTGTTCTTTGGTGGTATGGATATTTTCTATTACTATCTGAACAACTTCCCACAGATACTCCTGATTGTCGTATTCGTTGGTGTTCTCTTGGGTGCATTCTCTAGTTATTTGGCAATCAGAACCTATCTAAAAAAATAATCTCTTCTGTCTATGGCTACTTCTGGAAAAAAACAAAAACATCCTAAATACATTTTTGTTGTCGGTGGGGTAATGTCTGGCGTAGGAAAAGGTGTCGCAGCTTCTTCTATCGGAACTATTTTGCAGGCTCGTGGATTGACTGTAACAGCATTAAAGATTGATCCGTATATCAATATCGATGCGGGAACCATGAACCCAACAGAACATGGTGAAGTATTCGTACTAAACGATGGCGATGAAACAGATCAAGACATGGGGAACTATGAACGATTCTTGAACATGTCATTCACTTCGGATAATTACATGACGACCGGTCGTGTGTATAAAACCGTTATCGAAAAAGAAAGAAATCTAGAATACGGCGGACGCAATGTCGAAGTAATTCCAGATATCCCAAACGAAGTGATTCGCCGGATTGAAAACGCTACCGAAAAAGCAAATGCCGATGTAACGATTATAGAAATCGGGGGAACATTGGGTGAATATCAAAATCTTATCTTTTTGGAAGCTGCTCGTATTTTGAAATATCGATGCCCGGGTGACGTACTGGTCGTTTTGGTGTCTTATCTACCCGTACCGGGGCATATAGGGGAAATGAAGACCAAACCTACACAATATGCATCCAGCACATTGAACAATGCAGGATTACAGGCAAATATTATTATTGCCCGTGGCAAGGTTCCGTTGGACCAAAAACGAAAAGAAAAAATCGCTACGTTTTGTAATATTCACCCAGATCATGTTATCTCGGCACCGGATGTATCCAGCATCTATGATGTGCCACTTAATTTTGAAAAAGACAATCTAGGCGATATTATTTGTTCTTCATTGAATATGGGAAATCTATGCAAACAATCTGATTTGTCTGCATGGAAAAAATTTGTAACCAAATCAAAAAAACCTACCAAAACCGTTTCTATTGCTGTAGTAGGAAAATATTTCTCTTCAGGTGAATTCGTATTGTCAGATGTATACCTGTCTATTTTAGAAGCATTAAAATTCAGTGGATATGATAATGGAGTAAAAGTTTCCATTGATTATCTTTCTGCAATGGCATTTGAAAAAGATACAAAATTAGTTTCTTCATTGAAAAAATATGATGGGATATTAATTCCAGGAGGTTTTGGAAAACGAGGTGTCGAAGGAAAAATTCGTGTAATCGAATATGCGCGTAAAAACAAAATCCCATATTTTGGTATTTGTTATGGAATGCAGTTAATGGTAATCGAATATGCACGACATATCGCAGGTTTGAAACAGGCAAACACCAGGGAAATAGAACCGCACGCACAGCATTGTGTGATTGATATTATGGATGATCAAAAATCTTTGGTAGCTGGATCAAACTATGGGGGAACCATGCGGTTGGGTCAGTATGATTTGCTATTGCATGGCAAAACTGTAGCACATGGAATCTATGCTGATTATTTTAAAAAGAGAGATAAGGTAGATAAAAAAATAAAAGACAATATTATCACAAAAGAACGACACCGTCACCGATACGAAGTCAGTTCAGAATATATCGAAACATTACAAAAATCAGGGTTGGTTTTTTCAGGAAGATCCCCAGACGGACGATTGATGGAAATTGCAGAATTGCCCGTATCGCAGCATCCATTTTTTGTTGGGGTGCAATTTCATCCAGAATTTCTGGCACGACCATTAGATCCACATCCACTATTCAGCGCATTTATTAAAGCATCATTACAACGTAACAAAAAATAATCCTATGTTAGAAATACACACACCTGCACCAGATTTTACACTACCAGATCAGGATAATACCAGCCACACACTGTCATCATATCAAGGTTCTTTTGTATTGGTATATTTTTATCCAAAAGACGATACCCCAGGATGTACAAAAGAAGCCTGCGCCATTCGTGATGCGTATGATATTTTCAAACAGCATGGCATAACGGTATTGGGTATCAGCAAAGATTCAGTAGAATCGCATAAAAAATTTGCTGAAAAATATGGATTGCCATTTACATTATTGGCAGACATTGATAAAAAAGTCATCTCTGATTATCATGCGGGTTCACTGTTGATGACAAAACGTATTTCGTATTTAATTGACCCACAGGGAATGATTGCAAAAACATATCCTAATGTGGATCCAGCTATGCACGCCAAAGAAATTTTGGATGATGTCGCCCTCTTGCAAAAGGGGGAATAAGTGGTATCTTTATGGTTGTGCGGAGCCAGATCAGCCCGCCTGCCAACGCCTCAGCGTAGCAATGGCGGGCAGGTCTAAGGGTGGGAATGAAAATTAAATTTCTTTGATTTTCATCCGGTTCTCTGAAAAAGAGAAATTTCTGTTATGAATTTATGTTCAAAGTTGCCAGATCGTCTAATGGTAGGACACTGGTTTCTGGTACCAGGTATCTAGGTTCGAGTCCTAGTCTGGCAACTTTGAACAGAAATGAATGAGAAATAGGGGGTTTCTGGTACCGACTATCTAGGTTCGAGTCCTAGTCTGGCAACATAATATAGTTTAACCCTGATGCGAAAGCATTGGGGTTTTACTATATTACTTGATCAGAATGGACTCCAACTTTTGTTATTTTTGCTAAAATTAAGAAAGTATTATTAATCCACAATGTTAGTTCGAGTTTCAGAGGATTTTTGTTATACTTATGTATATGAAGCCAACAAGTGAAGCAACACTCAAGCGCGTATATTCAATGATATTTGCCAGCGTGTATCCCATGTATGTCGCAAAGGCTGAAAGGAAAGGTCGTACAAAAGCAGAGGTAGATGAAATTATTCGTTGGCTGACGGGATATACTCAAAAGGGGCTAGAAAAACAAATAAAAAAACAAGTAACTTTCAAGGCATTTTTTGCTGAGGCTCCAAAAATGAATCCTTCTCGATTTTTGATCACGGGTTCTATATGCGGTGTGAAATTAGAAGAAATCAAAGATCCTTTGATGAAAGAGATTCGTTACTTGGACAAGTTAATAGACGAGCTATCAAAAGGAAAGGTGATGGAGTGGGTTTTGAGAAAAAATTAGGTATAATTATTATATGCAAAAAATACATTTTTCAATTATTATCAATGCGCCGCGCGAGAAAGTCTGGAATACCATGCTGGAAGATGCTACGTATCGTCAGTGGACAACCGCTTTTAATCCGGGATCATATTTCAAAGGAAGTTGGGAAGAAGGATCAAAAATTCTTTTTCTCGGTCCAAATCCTGATGGGAATGGCGAAGGAGGAATGGTGAGTCGTATTAAAGAAAATCGACTTTATGAATTTGTTTCCATTGAACATCTTGGAATGATTAATAATGGTGTTGAAGATACAACAAGCGAAGAAGTAAAAAAGTGGACACCAGCATTTGAAAACTATACTTTCGCCTCTGTTGATGGTGGTACCAAAGTGTCTGTAGATATGGATATCAATGATGACTACAAAACCATGTTTGAAGAAATGTGGCCAAAAGCACTTCAGATATTGAAAGAATTGTCAGAGAAATAAAATACCCACGAGAGTGACCGAGTTCTAGTCTTTGCTAGTTCCCCAACCACCCCTCTTTTCCTGTATACTATATATATGAAAAAAGGATATCACACAAACATCGAACAATCAGTACAAGAAAATGCATCATTTCGTCGCGTGTTGTACACAGGGGAACAAAGCCAGCTAGTGCTCATGACATTGCAACCAGGTCAGGAAATTGGTTTGGAAATGCATACTGAAAACGATCAGTTCTTTCGGTTTGAATCAGGGCAGGGTCGGGTAATTATCAATGAAACAGAATATGTTGTTACTGATGGTCATGCAATAGTGATTCCACGGGGTGCAACGCATAACATTATAAATACTTCGGAAACGGACATGTTGAAAATGTACACCATCTACAGCCCAGCGCATCACAAAGACGGCATTATCCACGAAACCAAAGAAATTGCATCACAAGACAAAGAAGAATTTGACGGAATGACTACTGAATAGATTGCTTTACTATTACAAGGATGACAGTATGAGCGAAAGGTTACTTTTTTGCAGGATCAAAGTAGTGGTGAACGAAATGGTAAAAGGGTCTCTAATGGAGACCACCGGGCAACTCGCGAGAGACCCCTGGCACCATCCAGATGAAAAAGGTAACCCCCTCGGAATTCGTTCCGAGGGTTTTTTATATGTGTTATTGATCTTGTATCTGATACTTGGTATTATGATAATATGAATACTTTGGTAAAAATAAGGAAAATTCGAGAGCAATTTGATGTAAATCCTATTTTTGCTTATAAACTTGCTGTTTCTGTTGGGGATAAAAATCTAATAGAAGATGTAAAAAAACTCCTCCAAGAAAAACCAAAACCATTTGTAAAATGGGTTGGTGGAAAGCGTCAGCTACTTGCACAATTTCGTTTGATGAATCTCTATCCTCCAGAGAAATTTAATCCAGTCAAAAATACTTATTTTGAACCTTTTGTTGGTGGTGGAGCTGTTTTTTTTGATCTTCTACCTCAGAATGCAGTTTTGTCTGATATGAATAAAGAATTAGTCACAACATATAACGTAATTAAAAATGATGTTGAGGCTCTTATAAAATCTCTTAAAAAACATAAACACAGTAAAGAATACTTTTTGAAAATTCGCGCAAAAAATCCAGATAAACTTTCTGATATGCAAGTTGCTTCACGTTTTATTTATTTAAATCGGACGGCTTTTAATGGAATGTATCGAGTAAATAGTAGTGGGGGTTTTAATGTGCCATTTGGTAAATATGATAATCCGATGATTTGCGATGAGGTAAATCTACGGCGAGTTTCAGATGCTCTTAAAAAAGTAACTATTAAACATCAAGATTATAAAGAAGTTTTGAAAAAAGCAAAAAAGGGAGACTTCATCTACTTTGATCCTCCATACTATCCAATAAGTAAAACTGCCTCTTTTACTGCATACACGAAAGATGTTTTTCTTGATAAGGAACAAATTGAACTTCGAGATACTTTTGTAGAACTTCATAAACGAGGTTGCTTTGTGATGCTTTCAAATTCTGATGCAGATTTTATAAATGAAATATATTCTGGAATTAAGGGGGTGAGGATTTCAAAAGTTGAGGCAGGGCGAGCGATAAATTCAAAAGCTTCAGGGAGAGGGAAAATTAAGGAAGTTTTAGTAACTAATTATTGATTATGAGAAGCGACCAAATATCCAATCAAGATTATAATCTGGTAAAGAGTGGTGTTAAAAAGATAACAAATGATATTGGATCTATCTATGGATTTTCTGAAGACTCTATTAGTTTCCAATTCTTAGTTCTATCTAGCTTGTTCAAAAGACAGGAGGATGAAATCATAGAAGATGTGACAGACACAATATTTCTACAAAAAATTAATAATATTGATGCAGGCCCTGATAGGGGGATAGATTCACTAATAATTGACTATGAAAATAATATTGTTCACTTTTTCAATTTCAAATATACAGACATAGAGTTAGAACGAGTGAAAGGAAAAAATTTTCCAAGCTCTGAGATAAATAACATATTAGCCTTTATTAGAGACTTATATGAAAAAAACAAGGAAGCCTTCTTGGGTAATTCTGCAAACGATAGACTAGAAGATAAGGTAAAAGAGATTTGGAAGAAACAAGATAGTGGCACAATTTTTTCTTTTAAAATACATTTTGTTGCAAACCTTTTTCAGGGATTAACAGAACCAGAGGAGGGTAGACTTATCTCAAACTTACAAAACTATAAAGATGTTTCTTTCGATTATATTTTAGTTAGTGACATTTCAGATATTTTAATTAACCGCTCTGTAAAAGTTAGTGGTAAATTTAAAGCCTTAAATAAGAATTTTTTTGATAAAGTTGAGGGAGGAAATAGAGCTTTAATTCTTGAGGTCCCGGCATTGGATTTATTGCGGATCACTACAAACAACTTAGATCTTCGAAATAAAATTGATTTTAGTGATGATGAAATACTAAGGTCTGATATTGAGGAGAATATCTTTGACGACAATGTAAGACTTTATTTAAAGCAAAGGACAAATATAAACAAAAATATAAAAAAGACTGCTCTTGATGAAAAGGAGAGACTAAATTTCTTTTTCTATAATAATGGAATAACTATTACTTGTGATAAAATTGATTACCAGGGAGAGAGAAGCCCAACAATAATATTAGAAAACTTTCAGATTGTAAATGGTGGACAATCTGTCCATGCCTTAAGAAGTGCATTTGAAGAGACACAAGATGGTTTTGAAGACATAACCATCTTGTGTAAGATTTATGAAACCAATGATGCTTCTTTTAAGAGTAGAATCGCAGAATATACAAATAGTCAAAATCCTGTAAAGGATAGAGATATTAGATCTATCGATTTGGTTCAAATTAAACTTGAGGAAGATTTTAAAAATTTAGGATATTTTTACGAACGAAAGCGGGGTCAATATGAGAATGAGGATAGAGAGAGAAAGATAGATTCTGAAAAGCTGGGACAAGCTCTTTTATCTTTTAGTCTTGAAATGCCTGCCGAGGCAAAAAATAAAAAAAGTATTATTTTTGGAGATGAATATGAAATCATTTTTAATGATAATTTAATAGCACAGGATGCTCTGGTCATTTTTGATTTGTATAAAGCAATAGAAAAGAAGAAATTAGAGAATAAAAGCGCCAAGCCGTACCTGGTACATGCTAGTTATTATGTAATGTTTTTTATTAAAAAATTATCAGGAGAACAGAGGGTGGATTTAATTAATTTTTATGATGATGCCCTAGAAAAGATTGAGTATATTATAGAAAAAGAAAAAAGTAGACTTGGTGATAGTGATTATTTAGATGCGGTCTTGTTTAAATCTAATAGACCTAAAGATTATTTAACTGAATTAAGCTTATAGAGAATTATGAAAAAAGACTTTAACTATTTAATATCAACACTTAAAAGCTCTATAAAAACTTGGGACTATTTTGTTAATTGGAATAAGGTTTTTTCTAATATCTCTGATCTTGAGATAGGACTTAATAAACTTAATTATTTACTTGGTAAACAGGAATTAGAAAAAGGGTTTAAAAAGCTATATCAATCAAATCCAGATATCATTAGATGTCTACCAGTGCTGGTTGCTGCTCGTGAGAATATTCTTGAGATATATGACAAAGAAGAGAAGACTTCAGAATTTTTTAATTTCGTGAAAGATGAAAATGACGCTGATAAATATTATGAATTTATTGAAAAGTCTGGATTGAGTAAATTATTTAAAGAAGATGGTATTAAAAATTTAGTAGATTATGTAATGGGCGTTGAGGTTGGTTTAGATAGTAACGGTCGTAAAAATCGAGGAGGAACACTCATGGAGTCCATTGTCGGTATTTTTGTGAAAGATTTCTGTGAAAAGAGAGGTTTCCAATATCTATCTCAGGCAAATGCTAAAAAAATATTAAAACAATGGGGTTATGTAGTGGCAGTAGACAAATCAAGTCGTAGTTTTGATTTCGCGATTTTTAATCCTGTTAGCAAGAAAATAAAACTCATTGAGACTAATTTCTATAATGGTGGTGGTTCAAAATTAAAGTCTGTATGTGGTGAGTTTAGGATTCTTTTTAATGAACTAAAAATACAAAACATTGATTTTGTATGGATTACTGATGGTCTAGGATGGCAGACAACGTTGAAACCTCTAGAAGAGACATATAACCATAATGAATATGTTTACAATTTGCAGATGTTAGAAGAAGGGGTATTAGATAAAATGGAGTGGTAATGTCTAAAAAAGAATTAAAACTTGGTCCTGATGAATTTGAAATGGAATGCACCTCTGTATGGGCTTTTCCTCGTCGCGGAAACTGGGCAACGCATAAATCTGATTGGCGGGGAAACTGGGCTCCAGAAGTGGTACGGAATTTAATTCTTCGATATTCAAACGAGGGTGATATTTTACTTGATCCCATGATTGGTGGGGGAACAACTGCAATAGAAGCAAAGATTTTAAATAGAAATATTATTTGCTCTGATGTGAATGATATTGCCCTGGAAAGAACAAAAGAATCTTTGAAATTTGAGGTTGAAAATAAATCTTGGCAAAAAGTAGAAAAAAGAGATGCTCGAGATTTGAGTAAGGCGCAAGATGAAAGTGTTGATTTTATTCTTACTCATCCGCCATACGCAGATATTATTAAATACAGTGAAGGAAAAATTCAAGAAGATATTTCAGGGATTCACGATATCGAAAAATTCTGTGATGAAATGGAAAAGGTTGCAAAAGAGTTGTATCGAATTTTAAAGAAGGGTAAATATTGTGCAATTTTGATTGGTGATACACGAAGAAATAAAATGTATATTCCTCTTGCATATAAAGTAATGCAAAGATTTCTTGATTCCGGGTTTGTTTTAAAAGAAGATATAATCAAGCGACAATTTAACTGTAAAGCGACTGGTTTTTGGGTAAATAAATCAAAAGAAGCAAATTTCTTACTTATTATGCATGAGCATTTGTTTATATTCCAGAAATAATATATGAATGAAATAATATATATTTTAATAAATGAAGCAATGCCTGGTTATGTAAAAATCGGTAGAACCACAAACCTAGAGCAAAGAATTCGTTCACTTGATACCACAGGTGTACCACTTCCTTTTGAATGTTTTTATGCCTGTACGGTAAATAGCGCTGTATTTGTTGAAAGACAATTACATGATGCTTTTTTAGATCATCGAGTTCGTTCAAGCCGAGAGTTTTTTGAAATATCTCCAGAACGTGTTCTTTCCGCTTTAAAGTTGGCAGAAATCGAAAATGTGACACCTAAAAAAGATTTTGTTGAGTCTGCAGAAGATCAACAAGCGCTAAATCAAGCAAGAACTCGTCGAGCAGTATTTAATTTCGAAATGGTTAAAATACCTATCGGTTCAGAACTTATATTTATTAACGATGAAAACATAAAAGTAAAAGTTATTGACAATCGTTCAGTAGAATTTAACGGACAAACCACGAGTCTTTCAAAAGCTGCGCAAGGTGTATTAGGAGTTGACTGGCCAGCGCAAGGGCCAATTTATTGGATGTATGAAGGTGAAACATTAGATGAAAGAAGAAGAAGAATCGAGGAAGAATAATCTATGAAAACCTATAAAAACATAAACGAATATATTAAAAAGGCTCCAAAGGAACATCAGGGGGTTTTGGTGTTGATGAGGGAGACTTTGCAGAAACTTGTCCCACAGGGGGAAGAGGTGATTCGCTACGGTATGCCGACGGTGCAGGTGGATGGGAAAAACTTGGTGCATTATGCGGTAATGAAAAAACACTTTGGATTTTATCCCACACCCAGTGGTGTGACAGCGTTTGAACCCGAACTGAAAAAGGCGGGGATAGATTATTCAAAAGGGTGTATTCGTTTTCCTTATCATAAACCTCTCCCGATTCCCTTGATCACAAAAATCGTGAAATTCCGTTTAAAAGAAGTGAAAAGTGAAAAGTAAGGAGAAAAAAGTACAATCTGGCAAAGCAATTTGGTTTGAAATATGATAAAATAATGTTATGTTTGGCAAAGATAAAAAAATTGTATATGTATTCATTGATGCATCTAATTTATGGCAAGCACAGAAGGCAAAAGGGAAGATGTTTGACTATCAAAAACTAAAGTCTTTTTTGAAGATAAAATTCAGCGTCTCGGAAATTCAAATATTTTATTATACTGCTTATCCCAAAGAGGGTACTCGAGAAGAGAGTCAGGATGGTAAGCATAAGTTCTTTACCTATCTTAAAAAGGGTCTAGGGTTTATCGTTCGGAAAAAAGAACTCAAGAGAATAATTCAACATAGTGATATTGGAGATTCTGTACAAGAAAAAGGTAATATGGATGTTGAGATGACTATAGACGCGATACATTTTTCTAGCAAATACGATACAGCTATTCTATTTACGGGCGATTCTGATTTTTTAGCTTTGGTTAATTACTTGAGAAATGGAACTAAAAAAGTCTTTGTGTTCTCTTCTAAAAATAATATTTCACAAGAGTTACGAACTGGTGCGGATGGATATTTTGACGTATTAAATATTAAAGAAGATATTTGGGGAAGAGATCTGAAATATAGAAAAGAGGGGGTATAAAAAAGTAGCCCTCCTTGCGGAGGGCTACCCTTGGATGTAATACCCTTAAAGTTTTATGATAAAACCCTAAGACAAATACAGTATACGCCTTTTCTATAAAAAGTCAAAGTTATCCACATCTATGAACAAACTCACTGAACAAGAAAAAAGAATCATTATCGACAAGGGAACCGAAGCTCCTTTTGTTGGCGAATACGTAAATACAAAAGAAACAGGGATTTATGTGTGCAGACAATGTGATGCGCCGTTGTATGATTCGAAAGATAAATTTGAATCAACGTGTGGGTGGCCTAGTTTTGATCAGGAAATTAAAGGTGCGATTAAAAAAGATTCTTATATTAATCAATACTTTGGGCAAGAAATAACCTGTGCGAATTGTGGTGGGCATCTGGGACATGTATTTGTTGGGGAACATGCGACACCAAAAAACGTGCGTCATTGTGTGAATTCGTTATCCATGAAATTTATTCCTGGAATATAATTGTATGATTAAAAAGGCAGTATTTGCAGGGGGATGTTTTTGGGGATTACAGGATCTTATCCGAAAACAACCCGGGGTGATAAAGACCCAGGTAGGCTATACAGGTGGAAATGTTTCTCATCCCACATATGAAAATCACGACGGTCATGCAGAAGCTGTTGAAATTACCTATGATGCGGAAAAAACTTCATACAAAAATCTATTGGATTTCTTTTTTCAAATCCATAATCCAACAACGCTAAATAAACAAGGAAATGATATCGGGACTTCGTACCGATCAGCAATTTTCTATGGTAATGAAGAAGAGAAAAAACAGGCCGAGGAATTCATAAAAATAGTAAACGATTCACATCGATGGCCAAATCCGGTAGTAACCACATTAGAACCATTGGGTATATTCTATCCCGCAGAAGAGTATCATCAGGATTATTTGCAAAAAAATCCGATGGGATATACCTGTCATGCGATTTGGTTTGATAGTTATTTGAGATAAAAATAAGTAAAAAGTGGTATAATAAAGACAGTATTAATATAATCATTTTTTATGCAAACACTTTTGTTGATATTACAAATTATTTTAGCTCTGGGTATTTATAACGTATGGTTGGTGCGACCACATCGTGCAACCGAATATCGTGGAGGTGGTGCAAACAGTCTTCGTGCAGAATTTACCGCATATGGATTACCAGTGTGGATGATGTATGCAGTCGGAGGTATTAAATTACTTGTGGCAACAGGATTAATTGTGGGTATTTGGATTCCAATGTTGATACCAATTTCAGCAATTGTTCTTGGAGTGATGATGTTGGGTGCTATTTTCATGCATGTGAAAATTAAAGACTCTTTGAAACAAACAGCTCCTGCAATTGGAATGCTGGTTATGTCTCTTGCGGTGATTATATTGGTAATGTAAAACAAATAGTGTGGAAAATGGTACAATGTGTGTATGGATACAAAAACATTTTTTACAGGACGGGCAATAGGGTTTATCGTGCTTTTGGTTATTGTCGGTATTGTAGCGGGTTTTTATGCTTTGAATAATTATATCTATAAAGAAAAACAAGACGGTGGTGTAGTAGTCGAGTCTTATCGTGCTACGTTGACCGGAGTCCAAGTATGTTTATCTCATAAAGATACATCTGGCCCACAAACCATGGAATGCGCGATTGGGATTGAAACTGATACAGGGGAATATTACGCCCTTGATCTTAATCTTATGTCACAGGTGATGACTGAAATATCACAAGGGGAACGATTTACCGCCACGGGTGTTGTTACCCCTATTGAATATCTCAGCACAGATCATTGGCAAAAATATAATGTACAAGGTATCTTTTCTGTTACCGATTCAGTTTCAATGCACAGTACTACCCAGGCACCGGTATTTGTCTGGAAATTCGAAGAAGCAGATTCGCTGAACCTCGATGGTTTTCCCGAGACAGATATTATTATCGAGGCGACATATTCAGGTGGAAAGGTAGAAACGAAATTGATAGATACTACACCGGGTGGATGTAATACATTACCAGATTCTCGTGACGATATTTCGGGTGCAGAGACTATACAATGTTACAGCGCAGGATTGGGATATCATTTCCGAATAACAAAAGGAGATAATTCATATAAAGTAGAGAGGAAAACATTCGAAGAAGCTCTTCCTAATTATGAACCTCCTGTATATGAATACGAGGTGGTTGCAGAATTTCCCTTATTTTAAGTTTTTAAAAAAATTGTACACTGATAGTATATGAATGAATCACAAAAATATCTAGATTTTATTCGTCCTGATTGGGCGCCACCGTCATGGTTGTTTGGTCCGGTGTGGAGTGTTCTGTATGTTTTGATCGCTATTTCTTTTGGAAAGGTTTTTTGGATGGTATGGTTAAAACAATTACCTTGGGTGGTAGCATTGCCATTTGTATTGAATTTAATTTTTAATTTGTCTTTTACGTATTTTCAATTTGGGCTGCAAAATAATCTGTTAGCATCGATTGATATTCTATTGGTATTAGGTACATTGATCTGGGGTATGATCGCAATATATCACTACGTGCCATGGGTTACGTATATCAACATCCCGTACTTGCTCTGGGTATCTTTTGCTACGGTTTTGCAATTGACTATTACGTATTTGAATTGGTAAATAAAAAAGCCGGTGATTTCTGTGAAAAGAAATACCGGACTTTGTTGTTGGAGAAGGGGAAGTTTTTCATGACTTCTTGCCTCCTCCGCCCATCCACCAGGGTTTGTAACCCAGGATTACCCTGATGCCAAGTATTACTATGGCTAGGACCAGGATGGATTGAATGATTCCCCAGATTGTCTGGAAGAAATCATTGATGCTGGTGGTGAAACCAGCGGGGTCAATGAGCCTCCAGAAAAAGAGGAATGCAAAGAATGCTATGATGATGGTTCCCAAGAACCATCTGCGATCGGTAAGGAACCGGTTCCAAAATTCTGCCATGTCTGTATTGGTTTATTGTATTATATCATATATAAATAAATAAGTCAAGTAATAAAAAACCAAAAATGCGATATACTATACCTATGAAAAAAATATACCGATCAGAAGAAAATAAGATATTCAAAGGTATTGTCGGTGGAATAGGAGAATATGTGAATGTTGATCCTGTTTTATTGCGTATCATTGTTATCTTTTTTGTATTATCAACTGGTGTTGTTCCTGGAATTCTTACGTATCTATTGGCGATTATGATCATTCCAAAACAATCTGTTGTGCACACTACAGCAAAAGAAGTATAGAAGAGAATTTTATTTTCTGATATAATTATTACGTGCATTATTATATATAATTGTATAACCATCTATGGCAAAAGGAAACAATAGTCAAAAAAAAGACACAAAGAAACCAAAAAAAGATAAAAAAGTAAAATAGTTCATACAAAAAAACCACACAGAAATGTGTGGTTTTTTTGTATGCTTTTTGAAATACACCTTTCATTTTTCTGGAAATCGTGTACAGTGTATATCATTATGTCACACGGTGAAGTTATTATACGGTTCGAAGGATTATCTTTTGAATACAGCGCAATAAAACCTATATTAGACGAGGTTTCTTTTTCTATTCGTCGTGGTATGAAGGTAACCATCATGGGTCAAAATGGTGCAGGGAAAAGCACCCTGTTTGGTTTGATTACCGGAACATTAAAACCAGAAGATGGTGTTATTCATATTACAAAAAATGCTACCGTTGCATTGTCTCGACAGGTTATTCCACGTGATGAATTGGATCTGACCGTGCGCGAATTTTTCCAAAAATGTTTCAAAGAAACTATCTACAATATTGATAAAAGAATTGATGATGTATTAGAAATTGTACATTTGCCACAACAGACAGATATTCATGATAGAAAAATAAAAATGTTTTCAGGTGGTCAGCAAGCTCGATTGTTGTTGGCGTCTGCATTGATCCAGGAACCAGATATTCTTTTGTTGGATGAACCAACAAACAATTTGGACAAACAGGGTATTGCCCATCTGACAGACTTTCTAGTGCAATACAAAAAAACCGTGATTGTTATTTCTCATGATGCAACATTCTTGAATGCATTTACGGATGCGGTATTGTATTTGGATGTGTATACAAAAAAAATAGAACAGTATGTTGGAAACTATACACATGTACGAGACCAGATTGCTGCACGTATGGAACGCGAGAATAGAAAAAATGCACTCTTGGCAAAAGAAATTCAAGCGAAAAAAGATCAGGCAAATAAATTCGCCATGAAAGGGGGAAATTTGCGTGCTGTTGCAAAACGTATGCGTACATTGGCAGATGAATTAGAAGAAGAAAAAGTAGATGTACGAAAAGAAGATAAAACTATTCGACCTTTTTCTATTCCTGTACAGGAAAATATTTCTGGTGATATTTTGGTATTTTCTTCGGTATCGTTATTGAAAAATCATGAACCTGTATCGCGTCAAATTTCTTTAGCTATTCGTAAAAATCAACATTTGTTATTATCAGGACCAAATGGAATAGGGAAAAGCACCTTGTTGGAAAACCTGGCACACAGTCGTGCCGTTGGTGGTGAAATTACAAAAGGAATTCGCGTTGGATATTACCGACAAGATTTTTCTACCTTGGATTTTCAAGATACTCCGTATAAATCATTATCAAAAACCATGTTGGAAATTGATGGAAAAATAGATGAAGAATATATTCGTTCTCTGTTGTCTGGTTTTTTGATTGTAGGTCAAATGGTGCATACGCCTATTGGTAGTTTGTCAGAAGGGCAAAAGGGGTTGGTGGCATTTGCTCAGTTGGTGTTGATTCGTCCAGGATTGTTGATATTAGATGAACCAACAAACCATATTAATTTCCGACACCTTCCGTTAATTGCAAAAGCATTACATGATTATGAAGGTGCAATGGTGTTGGTATCCCACGTTCACGAATTCGTAGAACAAATACGCGTTGATGAAGAATTAAATTTGGGTAAATTACTGGAAGCAAAAAAATAGTAGTCAAATAGATACAATGTGTGTATACTGTTTTTAGATTTGCACCATAACGATGAAGGACGCGATAAGCTGCGATAAGCTGTGGGGAGCCGCAAATAGACTATGATCCACAGGTGTCCGAATGGGGTAACCCGCTTGAATTTTCAAGCATTCAGAAGAAGGTTGATAAGGAGAAATGAAACATCTAAGTACCCTTACCGTGTGCGCATCTAGGGCAAGTCTAACGCAGTCTCAAGTAGTGGCGTGCGAACCAGACATGTGAATTTTACTTCCCGACCCTGTCAGAGAAATCTGGCAGGGGATTTTTTATATAACGGCACATACGGTATACTATGGGTATCCTATGAAATACTATGTTTATATATTGGAATGTAATGACGGAACACTGTACGTTGGTTCTACGCCCGATATCGAAAAAAGAATCCACGCACATAACCATTTGAAATCGGGTGCCCACTATACAAAAATACGTCGCCCGGTGATATTGCGTTACCAAGAAAATAGAGAAACATATGCATTGGCACGATCACGCGAAGCAGAATTAAAACGATTATCTCGTGAGGAAAAGCTAGCGCTTTTTCAATCATTAGATTGTTATTAATTGGATGCCAATTGATGTTTGTGAAGCTTGTGGCGAAACCACCATTTTGCCGCTTCTACCAAGAGAATATTTCCAATTAACCAAACAACAATAATCCAGCTATAACGCAATGGGAAAAGTTCTATTTCAAAAATATTTTGAAAAAATGGTACCGTAACAGCCATAAAGGTTAATCCAATACCAATCAGAATACTGTAGTTTAATTTTTTGTTCGAAAATGGGTTATAAGAAAACAACGGTAGATGAAGAGATCGAAACGAAAACGCGATAACCAGAATATATAATGCAAAACAAACAAAGAAAATAGATTTTGCCACGGACACATCGATACCAACTTTGAGTAATACATAATACAAGATAAACAAAATAACAGAAGTTAACACCCCAATTACGGTAATAAGAAATTTAGTTTCAGAGGTAAAAATTTCACGAGGTTTTCTTCGGGTAGTAGATATTGTTTTTGCATCTAGATCTTCATCAAAAGCAAAAGCCAATGCTGGTAAACTTCCTGTTGCAAGGTTCACCCAGATAATTTGTAATGCGGATAAAGGAATAGGAATAGCAAACAGAATACTTCCTGTGATAACCAACATTTCATCAAGTGAATTTGATAATAAATATACAAAAGTTTTTTGGATATTGGTAAGAATTTTTCTTCCTTCGGTAATGGTTGAACTAATTGTTTTGAAATTATCATCCAATAGCACCAAATCAGCAGCGCTTTTTGCAACATCGCTGGCTGACCCCAATGAAATCCCAATGTTCATGGCTTTTAATGCAGGGGAATCATTTACCCCATCTCCTGTCATAGCAACAGTTTCACCCAATTTTTGATACAGCATTCCAATGCGTAATTTATCTTCTGGGGTTACTCGTGCAAAAATACGAATGGTTGGTAGTAAATCTAAAAGAGTTTCATCAGAAGAACTTTTGATATCTGCACCGGTTATTATTTGATCAGGCGCAATTGACCAGCCTAATTCTTTTGCAACGGCAATAGCTGTTCCTGGAAGGTCTCCCGTGATCATGATAACGCGGACACCTCGTTTTTCTATATCAGATACTGCTTTTGGTACTTCGGGTCGTATAGGATCATGAAATGCTAAGATTCCCATGATTTGGATATCTTTGGTGTCTTCGGGTGTTTCAATATTTTTGGTCGCCTGTTGTTTTCCTAATGCTAATAATCGATATCCGGATTCGCTCATGGTTTGTATCCAGGTATGCATGTGTTCACGATCAGTTTGTGCCAGATTCGATCTATCGATCAATATATCGGGTGCACCCATGATAATGTAATCCGTATGACTTTTTGCAACGGAAAATTTGTTCGTAGAATTAAAAGGTATGATGAAATGATTGGTTTTTGATATCAATGGGGAAATATCAAGATCATGTTTCTGTGCGGTATTGGCAATGTTTTTTTCAAAAGGACGTCCTTCGAATACCAAATTTCCCTGGGTGTCATGCGACGAAGTAACAGTGATTGAATACAACGCGTGTGACAAAATATCTTTTTGTTCTTTGTTTAGGGTAAGATCATGAATATTTTGAAGATCAGGTGTATGGTGTGCAATATCTTTTGTAGTATAAATACCAACCAGTTTCATATCCGCCTGGGTCAGAGTTCCTGTTTTGTCGGTCATGATTAATGTTGTTGAACCCAATGTTTCGGTAGATGCCAGGTTACGGACAATACCTTTTTTTTGTGCAATTGCATATGCTCCGACAGAAAGAATAACCGTCAGGGTAATCGGCAGTGCTTCGGGAACTGATCCCACTGCAACAGCGATAGAGATCATCATCATTTCTAATACGGGAATTCCAGAGCTGATACCTAATAAAAATATTCCTCCAACAATAAGCAAGAGAAGTGAAAAAATAAACCACGATAATTTCGCTACACCTTTTTGCAAGGGTGTTTTTGCTCTTTTTGTTGATGAAACCAAATCTGCAATTTTACCTAGTTCGGTATGATTTCCTGTATGTGTAATAACACCCATACCAAATCCATCCACAACCAGGGTTCCTGCATGCGCCATGTTTGACCGTTCAGCGATAACGGTTGATTCATCTAATCGTTCGTTGCTTTTTGATACTGATAATGATTCACCTGTTAAAATAGCTTCATCGATGCGCAGGTTGGTTGATTCAATAATTCTTGCATCTGCGGGAACCCGGGATCCATAGCGAAGGGGAATAATATCTCCTGGGACTAGTTCCTTTGGATCCATTTCTTGTTCGGATCCATTTCTGATAACATGAGTTCTTTCCTTTACATAGCTGGTCAATGCAGACAACGTTGTTTCTGCACGATATTCCTGATAAAATCCCAATCCTGCGTTTATGAAGATTGCAAAAAGAATTACAGCTGTATCAATCCATTCTTGCAATACTCCGGTTAAGACTGCGGCAATGATAAGAATAAATATAAGAGGGCTGGTGAATTGATGAGCTATAATAGATGCAACATTAACGCCTTGTTTGTTGGTCATTGCATTTGCTCCATACATTTTCTTTCGGGATTCTGTTTCGGCAGTATCAAGTCCATCACGGGAAGTTTCTAATTTTTCTATAATATGGTCTTTTTCAAGAAACCATGGTGTTGAAATAATTTGCTGTATGTTCATATGCTACCAGTATATCACGAACATTTTGAATATATATATTTGTTTTTAAATTATGCTATACTGAACAGTATATGAATATAAAAGACAATAAATTGGTATTAGTAGCAGTAGGGGTGATTGTGTTAATTGTATTAGGTTTTGTACTTTTTTCTAAAAAAGATGTTTCAGAAACTCCGGTAAGTGAGGAGGTTGTAGTTATAGAAAAGGTTGATTATGATGGATCATATGTGATTGATCTTGATAACAGTCTTGTTGTTTGGGAAGGTAAAAAGACATTTGTTGTTGATTATGCTGATCAGGGTGTTATTTACCCATCAGAAGGAACTATTGTATTTACTGATGGGATGATTGAATCTGGTTCAATTGTTTTTGACATGAACAGTATTACGGCTTTGTCTACAGGAAAAAATTCAGGTCAAGACATGCTATCAAAACATTTAAAATCAGCAGATTTTTTTGATACTGAAAAATATCCGGAATCTTCTTTTGTTATTTTTGAGGTTGCATCAGACCCATCTCGTCCTGGTTCCTATATGCTGTTTGGTGATATGACAATCAAGGGTAAAACATTACCTATTAGCGTTCCGGTGAGTATGTTGCAGGTGGAACAAGGTATTGCATTAGTTGGGGATATTGCAGTTGATCGAACATTGTGGGATGTTCAATTTGGTTCAGGAAAATTCTTCCAAAATCTTGCAGATAATACGATAGATGATTATTTCACTATTTCATTCTCTTTGGTAGTTAAAGAATAGTTACCCCATTTTCTTTAGTAGATCGGTTTCTTTGGGTGATAGTTTGCGCATAGAACCTGGTTTCAGGGTTCCTTTGTAGAGATTTCCAATACGAACACGAACCAATGATCCAATAGTCAGACGGCATGCATCACACATTCTACGAATCTGATGTTTTTGTCCTTCAGTTAAAATAATAGAAAAGGTGTGGGCACCTAGTTTTTCTACTTGGGCAGGCTTTGTATACATGTCTCCTATGCGCATACCGTTTGCCATATTGTGTATTTGTGCCGGTACAATGTTTTCACGGACATTCACATGGTATTCTTTTTCTATATAGGAACGCTGTGTCAAAGTACGCGCCAATACACCATCATTAGATAGTATGATTAATCCTTCGGATTCTTTGTCTAATCGTCCTATAGGGGATAGGTGAGCTAATTCAGGGAACATACCATGAATGTCTTTACTGTTTTCTGTAGTTGCAGATGTTTCTATACCACGAGGTTTATAAAACAAAATAGCTTCTTTTGCGGGAATTTTTTTTGTATTTACTACGATTTTATCTACCGTAGGATCTATTGCCATACCTGCGATATAGGTCACTTTTCCGTTTACTTTGACAAGACCTTGTTTGATGATTGCTTTGGCTTCACGGCGCGAAGCTAATCCCTGCTCAGCAAGGTATCGTTCCAGTCGGTTTGTTTGAGGTTCTTTCATAAGGGGCAGTATACACGATATTTTTAAAATAACAGCTATTGATTTTTATTTTATTATATGGTATAAATAACGAGGACAAAAAACGTTGAACCTTAAACCATTGAACCATGATCAAGAAACTTGAATCGTCAGTCTCTACCTTGAAGTTAAACAACACCCTTCGTTCGGTGTCGAGAATTGTAATTGTTGTTGCGAGTATCCTACTTATCGTAGGAATATCAGAAGACTTTTCAAACATCGTATGGAAAGGGGGTGCTGTGGTGTTATTCCTGTGTATGTTGATTTTTTGCGGCATTATTGCCAGAAATGAGAATAGGTTATTCGAGTACGCGGAAAACGTGCCGATAACCTCCTTGCCTAAACCGGTGAATGACCCTAAATTTTGGGAAAGGAGAAAAAATTCCACCGTTAGTTTATGGATGTCATTTCTTTTTTTAGGGGTGGCATATTTGTCCGCAGATGATTTCT
>JAIPIY010000002.1 GCA_021734445.1 Minisyncoccota bacterium
AAATTGACACACTTTTTACAGAACTTATCGAAGCAATTTCTGTTGCAACCTTTTTGGACAAAACAGAAAAACAACCCTGGGTTCGTCTTGCAATACGAAAAAATGACACCATAAAAGTCTTTCTTATGATTCTTTGGGAAACGAAATCTCTTGATGATAAAAAATATATTGGACTTTCAGAAAAACTTGAAGAAATCGGAAGAATGCTTGGCGGTTGGAATGGGCAAATTACAAAATCTTTGGAAAAGAAGTAGCCGTAAACAAAACTCCCTCGACATATAGTCGAGAGAGAAATGAAGAGAGTTTCGGACACCAGCGAACCACCAGTTGTCATTCCACCTGTTGTCATTGCGGTTAACGTTCACGTTGCGGTCGCCATTGAAACGATTGAACGTAGCGAATTGTGCTAAGTAACGTCAGAGACACCACCCCTCGAAGTAGTATTATCTCAGGGTTGTATATAATTCGACATCATAATGCCTTAATACTCAGCACCAAGTTTCTTTATTTTTTGAAACAAACTATACATCACTCTTACTTTGACCGTGATCAAAACAATTCTCGATATATAGATGCTGGGTTCGGTCGCATGTAACCATGATCACATACAAATTTACCTAGTTCCGAGATTGATTGTAACATAAATAAGAAGAAACCCCCACGTATTGCTACGTGGGGGGCGAGGTTTATACCTCTCTTAAAAAGCTGAAGGACAAAGGTCAAATTCCAAAATAAGGACGAAGTGACCAATATCACAGTGCTACTTGCGGACACCAGCGAACCACCAGCGGCCATTCCACCCGTGGACATAGCGGTAAACGAACACGCGGCGGCCGCCACTGAAACGACCGAACGCAGCGAAGCACCATTTACCGTTTTGATCCTTCCAATGAGTGCCGTTAGGATGTTCGTCAGCAAAGGCAGGGTCGGCTTCGTTTACAGCAGCTTGGGAATACGGGTCTGCGGGTTTCAATCCACGCTTTTCATATTCTTGGTCAAGCTCTTCGTCTGTCAAAGAACTACCGACCTTGAAGAAATACACCTCAGCGGTTTCACCTTCGCCTTTTGGCATGGCGTCAACCACTTCATCGGTTACATACAGGGTTCTACCTGTAGCCTTCAAAGCTTCCTTGCCTGAGCGTTTGCGGTTTACGGTTACTTTGCGGATTAGCATTCCGCTTACCGCCTCTACACGTTCTTTAATAACAGCCAACAGGGCTTCTCCCAGGCTATCATCACCCAAAACGGTTTGTAGGGCATCTTTCGGGAGTTCATCTTTGTGCTTCCTCATCGCAGCCGTGAATACTTCATTTACTTTACCGAATTGACCCTCGGTTGCGGGCTCAAATGTGGTCATGTCTTTCATGGCATCATTTTTTAGGTTAGACAAAACGCCATCGGACAGCAACCTTCGTGGTTGTAGTCATAGCCAGAAAATACCGAAATTACAGTATCTTGTGGCTATGACTACGTGCAACAAGTAGTGTGTAAAAGAACGTATTTTTCTAAATATATCATAGCATGTATAGGTATAAAAGTCAAGACATCGTAATGGTTTAATATTTTTGGAATCACACCCTAAAAATCTCTCCATCCAATAGCACTTTGAGAAATATTCCAAAAAAGGTATACTAAACACACTATGAAGCAAAAACCTATTACCCTATTTAATACCCTGGGCAAACAAAAGAACCTCTTGGAGCCTATTAAAACAGGCTACGTTGGAATTTACCACTGTGGCCCAACGGTATATTGGACCCAACATATTGGCAATATGCGATCTGTGGTTATTTCAGATTTACTGGTGCGAACATTGCATATATCAGGATACAAAACTACGTTGGTTCGTAATTATACCGATGTTGGGCATCTAACCGGTGATAATATCGGGGATGCAGATCAGGGCGAAGACCGCATGACAAAAGCCGTACAACGCGAACAATCTACCCCTGATGAAATCGCACAAAAATATATCGATGTTTTTCAAAAAGATATAACCACGTTAAACACATTACCGGCAAATCATACACCACGTGCGACTGATCATATTTCTGGAATGATTACATTAACCCAACAACTGTTAGACACAGGTTATGCATACGCAACCGATTATGCTATTTATTTTTCGGTTGAAAAATTTCCTGAATACACAAAATTATCTGGGCAAAAATTAGAATTACAAAAACAAGGATTGGGTCATGGTGACGTTGCTGATACCAATAAAAAACACCCCCAAGATTTTTCTTTGTGGTTTTTCAAAGCGGGTGCACATGCAAACGCACTACAAACATGGGAATCACCTTTTTCTTCGTCATTGGTAAAAAACGGTGAAGGTTTTCCTGGGTGGCATATCGAATGTTCTGCCATGAGTAAACATTTTTTGGGAACTACTTTTGATATTCATATGGGTGGTATCGAACATATCCCTATTCACCACACCAATGAAATCGCACAATCTGCATGTGCCAACCAGGTTCCCCACACAGAATATGCACATATTTGGATGCATAATGAACACCTGGTGACGGACAACAAAAAGATGTCAAAATCAGAAGGTACTGCATATACGATTCAGGATATTATTGATCGTGGATTCAATCCCCTTTCATTACGATATTTTTTCTTGCAGGCACATTATCAATCCAAACAAAATTTCACCTGGGAAGCATTGCAGGCATCTGAAACATCGTTACAAAAACTCTACACCACAGCAAAGACATTGTACAAACAAATTCCCTGGTACAAAAGATTGTTCATGAAACCACACGCACAATATGCACATGATTTTGTATCTTTTCTTGGTGATAATATTGATACCCCACAATCACTGGCATTGGTGTGGAATATGATCAAAGATGATTCGTTGTCTCCATCAGAAAAATATGCAACGTTAATCTATACGGATCAGGTTCTGGGATTACATATACATCAACACATAACTGCAAAAGAAAAATCTGTACCTATTCCAAAAGAAATATTAGAATTAGTAGAAAAACGAGAACAAGCGCGCGCCAACAAAGACTGGAAAGAATCCGACCGACTACGAGATGAGATCCAAAACAAAGGATACGAAATCAAAGATACCTCCGACGGACAACAAATACACAAAAAATAATCCCGCATCTGCGGGATTATTTTTTATAGACCTTCTTTCTTTAATGTTTCAACTGCTTTTTCAGCATCTTTTGATAATTTTTTAGGTATTTGAATAGAGGTATAGACAAGAAAATCTCCACCGTGCCATCTACCTGATGCAATACCTTTTCCTTTGATACGAAGAATCGTTCCTGGTTGCATTCCTTTTGGTACAGTAATTTTTTCTGGACCATCCAATGTTTCCACCGTATGCACTGCACCCAAAATAGCATCAGTCAAAGGAATATCCAGATTCATTGCGATATCCATACCTTCGCGTCTTAATTTTGGATGAGGATCAACAGCAATAGCAACAAGTAATTTTCCTGTTTGACCATTGGTTAATTCTTCACCATATCCATCAACACGCAACGATTGACCATGATCTACCCCAGCGGGTATTGTTATCGTTAATTCTCTGTCTTTGGATAATTCCTTTCCATCTTTGATATGAGGTACACGTATCTTCTTTTCTACACCCTGGATTGCTTCTTTGAATGTCAGTCGTACTGAAACCTGGATAGTTCTCCCTCGTGGAGTTCGTCTACCACCAAAACCAAATGCGCTAAAAATATCACCAAAATCGTCAAAATCAAACTGAGCACCACCCTGATTTCCTGCCTGACGCATAATGTCTTCCCATTGGAATCCACCAAAGCCACCACCCTGGAAACCACCTGATCCTCCGCCAAATTGTGGGCCAGCAGATCCAAATTGATCGTACTGTGCCCTTTTTTTGTCGTCGGATAATGTTTGGTATGCTTCGTTGATTTCTTTGAATTTTTTCTCATTACCACCCTGCTTATCAGGATGATGTTCATGAGCTAATTTACGAAATGCTTTTTTAATCTCATCTTTTGATGCAGATTTTGAAACACCTAATAATGCATAATAATCTTTTGACATACAAGAGTTTCAAAGCTATGAGCGACCGGCATCACGCTTACTAATAAATACTGCATGACGCTTATTTCGCTTCGTTATCCCCTGTTTCTTCTTTTGCATCTACAGGTGTTTCTGTCTGATCTGCTGGTGCAGAATCCCCTCCAGATTTTTCCGCTTCTGCTTTTTGCATGATTTCATAAATCTTTGACAATTCAGTAGATAATTCTTGCTGAGCAGTATCAATTGCAGAAATATCATCTCCATCTTTTGCAGATTTTAATGCGCTTAATTTTTCTTCGATAGATTTCTTTACATCTTCTGGGATTTTTTCCGCATATTCTTTTAATGATTTTTCTGCAGTAAATACAGATGAATCAGCCAGATTTTTCTTTTCAATAAGTTCTTTTTTCTTTGCATCTTCATCTGCATGTTTTTCTGCATCTTCTTGCATCCGTTTGATTTCTTCGTCAGTTAGACCTGATGATGCTTCGATTTTAATTGATTGTGTTTTTCCAGAAGTTTTATCTTTTGCGGTAACATTTAATATACCGTTTGCATCCACATCAAAACTTACTTCAATTTGTGGCATTCCTCGTGGTGCTGGTGGAATACCATCCAACACAAATCGTCCCAAAGACTTATTATCAGTAACCATGGGTCGTTCACCCTGCACTACATGAATTTCTACCTGAGGCTGATTATCAGCTGCCGTAGAAAATACCTGAGATTTAGAAGCAGGAATAGTGGTATTTTTTTCGATTAATTTTGTTGCAACACCACCCAATGTTTCGATACCCAAAGACAATGGAATAACATCCAATAGTAATACATCTTTGACGTCTCCTTGTAATACACCGGCTTGCACCGCTGCACCCAATGCTACTACTTCGTCTGGGTTAATAGATCGATTTGGTTCTTTGCCAAATAGTTTCTTTACTTCTTCTTGGATTTTTGGCATTCGTGTCTGACCTCCTACCAAAATAATTTGGTGAATATCAGATGCAGAAAATCCAGAATCTTTTAATACCTGACGAGTAATTTCGATTGATTTATCAACATACGGAGAAGCAAGATCTTCTAATTGTACACGAGTTATTTTTACCAACAAGTGTTGAGGCCCTGATTCGGTTGATGTAATAAACGGAATGTTTACTTCGGTTTCTGTGGTTGTAGACAATTCATGCTTTGCTTTTTCTGCAGCTTCTTTCAAACGTTGTAGAGCCAAAACATCTTTAGTAATATCTACACCTGTATCTTTTTTGAATTCATTTGCGATAAAACCAATCAATGCCTGGTCGATATCTTCTCCACCCATGTGTGAATCTCCACCAGTTGATTTTACTTCGATAACTGAATCACCTACTTCGAGAACAGAAATATCAAATGTTCCACCCCCAAAATCGTACACCACGATTTTTTCTTCTTTCTTTTTATCAAATCCATATGCCAACGCTGCTGCAGTTGGTTCGTTGATAATACGTTTTACATCCAATCCTGCAATTCTACCAGCATCCTGAGTTGCCTTTCGCTGTGCATCATCGAAATATGCAGGTACCGTGATAATTGCTTCGGTAACTTTTTCACCCAATTTTGCTTCGACGTCTGCTTTTATTTTTTGTAGTACCATTGCAGAGATTTCTTCTGGACGATATCCCTTGCCACCCATATCAATCGTTACCCCACCATTTCCATCTTCTTTTACCGCATATGGCAATTGATTGATATCTTTTTGTACTACATCATCTTTGAAACGGTGTCCGACGTATCGTTTTACACCGTACACCGTGTTTGATGGGTTGGTTACCGCCTGACGTTTTGCCAACAATCCAACCAACCGGTCATTGTTTTTTCCAATAGCAACAACAGAAGGAGTAGTTCGGTTCCCTTCGGCGTTTTCAATAATTTTTGGTTGACCACCTTCCATGATGGCAACCGCACTGTTTGTAGTTCCTAGATCGATTCCAATTATTTTTGACATAAATGTATATAAATAAAATTAATAATTATTTTTCTTCGACAGTTTTTAACACGTATACTTTTACCTTTGCTGGTCTGATAATGCGGTCTCCTATTTTGTATCCTGTTTGAATGATTGATTCAATCGTATTATCTTTACCTGCATCATCTACCGGAATATGTTCGAACGCTTCGTGTAATCGTGGCTCAAACGGTACGCCCGTTTCTGAAATACTTTGCACGTTTCTATTTTCCAAAAAGGTCATGAATTGTTGATGAATATATTCAATTCCTTTTCTCCATGTGGCATCTACCTTTTCCCACGATTCTTTATTTTTGAAAGCCATTTCAAAGCTGTCTAATGTGGGCAATAAGTCTTCGATACATTCTGAAACATACAATTGTTTCAGTCCTGATCTTTTTGATTCTTCTTCTTTTTTAAGGTTCGCATATTCTGCACGAGATTTTTGCCATCCGGCAAGATATTCAGCACGTTCTTTTTTTGATTCTGATAATTCTTGTTTTAATTTCTTCACCTTTTCTGAGGCTGATGATCCAAATGAGTCTGTTTCACTGTCATCTTCTTCGACAAAAGAAACGTCTTCTTCTTGGATTATTTCCTCTTCTGGAGGTGAATCTATTTGTGGTTTTTTATCATCTTTGC
The DNA here is from genome assembly GCA_021734445.1 of Minisyncoccota bacterium. Classification (GTDB taxonomy): domain Bacteria; phylum Patescibacteriota; class Minisyncoccia; order Phycocordibacterales; family UBA1006; genus JAIPIY01. Next base: position 6,641 of record JAIPIY010000002.1, read on the forward strand.
TCATACGTATACGAGTATATACTATTCTTAAAATTTTGACAAGTATTTTACGTACAGAAAATACTTGTAAATAGTCTATTTATATGATATATTACAAACATGAGCGCTAAAAGCACGAACGACATCCAAAAAAACATACTGAAATACCTTCAAAACAAGCGTGCTTCGGATATTTCCGAGCTATCTGACCACATACATCAAACCTGTGATACCAGCGACAGAAAAGTGAATATAAAGTACATTATTTCACGCAGTTTAAAGAATCTAGAAACCAGTGGTGACATTACGATCCATAAAACAGACCAGGGATCATTTGCCCGTCTGACATCCACTGGGCGTCAAAAATTACGTTCGTTGCGGTTATCAGAAAAAACCCACCTGATGCCGTTGGGATGGGACGGAAAATGGAGAATTGCCATATTAGATATTCCAGAAAATGACAAAGAAAAAAGAAACGCATTGCGATATATTTTAAAAAAAGCCAGTTTTATTTGTCTCAAAAATTCGGTATGGATATCCCCTCACCCATTTGAACATATGTTAGAAACAATGAAAGAAGATTTGGAATTATCCAATGAGTTATCTGTTATCGTAACAGACTACATCGACCCCGCATCCGAAGAAGAATTCAGAAAAGCTTTTTGGAAATAAAAACACTTTTATTTCCTACCTTCTCTATTCAACCATTTATATAATGAACCCGTAAAAGTCAGTACGAGAAGCCCTGTGAGAAGGAGTAGAATTGGGTTCTCTTTGAGAAAAGGTATTTGATCAATAATTCTTTCAAAACCTTTTAAGGTCATCCCAACACCAAACACAACCAAAAAAGAAAAAACCAAAGGATACCGAGAAAGAACCGGTTCTGTATATTTACTGGTAGTATCATGGACTTCTTTTACAATTTTTTCCACGCTATGTATGGGGTCTTTGATGTTCATCATGTATTTATAATATCATAAAATCACTTTTTAAGCGTTGACTTTTGGGTTATAATTTGATACCTTGTAATTAGGTGTTTGGAGGGTTCGCCCTCTCACGGCTAATACATAAGCTGTAACCAGACACCTACAAAGCACCCGCCCAAAAGGCGGGTTTTTTGTTTATATTTTCTTTAATATCTTTTTTGCTTGTTTTTCACCATCTTTTACTGCCTTGATATATGCGGAAACAAGCTTGCTTTTGGGGGCATGCAAGACCTTGCCGGTTGTTTTAAATGTAACGCCTAAGATATGTATCATATAATTACATCATATCAAAATTAATTTCTAAATCAAGTCCTAAATTATCAGCTGTTGTATATAATCTTTTTGCTATTGAAATAAGGTTATTTGCAAGCTTTTTTCTACCAATTTTTCCAATAGGCAATCTAATAAAATCTAATTTATTAGACCCTGATAAAACACGGCTTATATATACTTCGACACGAACATTACTATTGATAAGAATTTTTGAGATAGAGATTTTACTCAAAATATGAGTATTAAAGAACGTAATGTTCTCCATTTTTCTATCTCGTTTCAAAAAGGCGGCAAATGATTTTGTTGTATTTTCTGGGAGAATAAGTACAACTTTTATTTTAGGATTGTTTTTAGTATATCTTTGAATGTTTTTTAACTTTACTTGAAAACCATCAAAGGTTTTTAATGTTCCATCATATACTAATTGATCTTTTTTATTGAGATAAGAAAAAGCAAACTCTGTTTTACCACTGGCTGTACCGCCAGCCATAAAAATAATACGCTTATATTTTTGGGACTTCAAAGCAGTATCAAAATCTTTGTTAGCTAGTTTTGCACTTTCACTATGCACTAGTTCAGATTTTTCAGGGTCATACCCAGGAATTTTCTTTTTGTATTCATCAACTTCGATAATCATAGAATAATTTTACCCTAAACAAAATAAGAAAACCACAACTCCACCCACCAAAAAACCGCTTATGCGGTTTTTTGTATTTCTATAAGATCTGTTTTATTTATAACAACACCTAAATATACATCTGCTGAATTTACAAATGGAATCTTTTGAGAAAAAACACACATCTGATTTTTATTGTGAATTTCCTTAGTAAGAGTATTCTTGTCTGGATAAAAAATAAAGTAAACTTTCTGCAAGTATATACTTTTTATTGGAATAACAATATCTTCCTTTTTTGGTTCTTTTTTAATTGGATATCTTTCAATTTTTTGAGGCCAACAAGAAAAAAATGGCCTTTTTCTCTGTGCTAATGGTTTTTGTTGTTTTTCTGTTGGGTTTAATTTTTGAGTACAATCATGCTTAAGGTGTACAATAACTAAACCATTTTTTTCTTTAACATGATACGAGTAATGCAACCTTTTTGAAGGATTATCAACGTTGGGTAAATGAATATAGATACTTGGGTCACTTATCTTATCTCCTTCAATCTTAAAAACTTTTCTAAAGTTTCCATCTGTATCTTTTATCAAAATATCACAAACATGGTTTATTTTTATTATTTTCCCCATATATTATCAACCTCCTTCATTACCCTATCAGTTTCTGCCAGCACCTTTATTATCTTTTGATAATGTTCAATTTCTTCGTTTGAAAGTTTTCGCCCCTTGCGGTCTTTGAGATATTTTTGTGCTGGTTGATAACCACCGATATAGAAATTCCATGCAATTTCTGGAACATTTCCAAAATACTGTGTACTGTTGACATATACATTTCCGTCTTTGTAAGTCATCTTCTCTACTTCGTCAGTTCCACCCACCGGAAAAGTGGTTATCAAATCATTCACCTCTGGCGCGGTCATCAAGTGGAACCCTCGCAATTTTTCTCCCAATTTTACCAAAGCGAAAAATGTTTCTTTGTTTTCTGGATATGGAACACGTGGAAAATCTATTTTCAAGAATTCTTTGTATTTTTCACGATATGTTGGAGAATACAAAACTGCGTAAATATAATCAATTACTACTGTAGGATCTATTTTTTCTGCTTCATCATAGATTTTATATTTATACAAATACCTCATAAAATCCTGACTTAGATTAATAGAAATCGAGCCAGTTTGCATACCTGCAAAACTATCATTTCCAACTTTAACTATGTATGCCGGTGCTACATAATTAATTTCACCCGTTTTGTTTGAAATCAAAGAAGATTCAATTATGTTTTTAGTAATCCCAACATGAGTCCAATTATTTGAATTTACCTGCTTGCAAAAAACTAAACCTAGATTATTGGGAGCAAAACTATTTTGATTTGAATTTTTAAATGAATCTTCTATTAAAGAAGCCATTATTTTTTCTCTTGCTCTTTCAATTTTTTTAGCATCATAATAAACATATCTTTTATCAAAAATTCTATAATCGATAGTATTAACAAAAATTGGATCTGCTTCGCTTTTATAAAACTCAGCAACATTTTTTAATAATTCTTCTTTGTTGTCATTGATAAGAATCTTATCTTTTGCAGTAACAATACCAACACTATTCACAGGAAATATTTCAGCAACTGAAAAACCTTTTTGATATTCAGCTTTCCCTGCACCTTCAAGAACCCATATATCATTATCTTCTGGGAGCTCTATCCAATTTGCAGAACCTATTGATTCCGTATCTAATATTTTAAACTTATCCTCACGTAATCCATGTAGATCTAATTTATATACTTGAGCGAGTTTTTTATCTTTTGTATCAAACTTTTTAATACCAAAAATCATTGATACTCCCGTCATAATATCAAAAACATTTTCATCTTTTGATCCGTCTGGTGAAACTTCTTTTTTGCGAGAGTTTCCATGCAAATCTACAACATAAATCTTGTCGAATGTATTTCGCAAATGCCAACGCATTCCCCGAAATGTTGGATTATCGATATATCCATGCGCAGTAATCATACCCATGATACCTTCGCCATTTTTCTCGATCAAACTTTCGGCAAAGTGCATAAATTTCACATAGTCATCATTAATCCATTTACTATTTCTTTCTTTTAATTTCTGCTTTCCTCCTGGTTCAACTTTATATACATCATTATCGGTATAATCAGGATTCATAGATTCACCAGAATACGGCGGATTTCCTATCACACACATGATCGGATATTCAGATTTTATTCGGGATGCGCTTTTTGCTTCTTCGGCGATGGTATCCATTAATCCAAACAAATTTCCCTGATTAGAATAATCTTTTGGCTCTTCTAATGTGTTCGTCAAATACACACCCAACCGCTGGTTCAGGTTTTGCACACCTGTTTCGTGCAAGGTCATACCCAATTTCAAATGTGCAATTGTATATGATGCCATCATTAATTCAAACCCATGTAACCTTGGCAATAAATCTTCTTTTACATATCCTTCCCAGCGACCTTGTTGGCCGGCAAAGCTTTTGTGGACATGTTCTATGACTTCGTTCAAGAATGTTCCTGTACCTGTTGCTACGTCCAATACCTGCACCTTGTGATATTCTTTTTCGACATCAACCATTTTTCCGTCTTTTGATTGTTCTGATTTTGTTAGTTTCTGAGCTTGGTATTGTTCTTGTTTGGTGACTTTTATTTTTGTTGTATCAGAAAGACCTTTTGTCAAACCAAATTCTTTTTTTAATATTTCATCTACAGCACGCACGATAAATTGCACCACCGGTCTGGGTGTGTAGAATACCCCCATTTCCATTTTCTTTTTAGCGTCATATTCTTTTAGGAAATCTTCGTAGAAATGTATAATAGGGTCTTTGGTATCTTTTTCTTGTTTATAGAAATCATGGAGAATCTTTTCAATATCTGCATGAGAAAAAACTTCACATAATTCATCTACGATATATCGTAGCCTGTCAGGAAATGACTGCCCGGCAATGTGGTCAAAAAATGATCCCAGAAATGGATTGGTTTTTGGTACCAAATCGCGTGCTTCAGTACGAGAAAAAGTATCCGCTGTTTTATCATGATAACGCGCGGCAAATAATCCGTACACCAATGTCTGTGCATACATATCAGCAAATGATTCATCGTCTAGACTGGAAACCAACGATTCTTTGATAACGTTTTGCATGCGTATTAGTTCTGCATATTTTTCAGAATCAGATACCAACATATCAAGAACATTATCCCGAATACGCTGAGCTTTTCCACCCATAATCTGAGCGAGGTGTTTTCCGCGCTTGATTGGTTCTTTGTGTGAGAGAGAAAAATCTACAAGAGTTTTTTCTAATTGTGAGAAATTTTCTGGAATTGGCGAAATGGTACGATTGGTTTTGTCGTATGTTGCAATGTGTATTGGTTCACCATATTTTTCTCCGTTACGATAAAAGCGAAATTCTACCTGGTCAGTCAGAATCAGGTTATCATATCCAAAGTACCGATCCATTTGGTTCGATTTTTCTATTTTATCTAAATCAATGCCAATATCTTTGTTTTCGATATACAATACTGGAACCTGGTTTTTGAGCACTACGAAATCAGGCTTGTTGCCACCAACAGATTTTGCATCGTGATGAATGTGGTATTTTTGCTCTTTTGGGAAAATAGTCAAAAGGAGGTTTTCAAAGTCAGTTCGATATCCCATTTCACTGGTTTGAAAGTCTTTGAATTTTTCTGTGATATTAGCGAGATATTCTTGCATATATCTATAATGCCTTAAAATAGACGTTTTTACAAGCCATAGAAACACCAATTATCCACGTGGAGAACGATTTAAAAAACCACAATAAAATAGATTTAATCCTATAGCACAAAAATAAGAATTAACATAGTAACAATAGCAATAACAAATCCCACTAAAAAGATATTATTTCTTCTTTTATCTTGCACTGATGAGTCTCGGGTAACCAAATATATGTAGCCAACCACAATAACGCTCATCACAAACCCATATGCCGATGGCACAATAGCAACCTGTGGAGCATTTAACAGATATGGAGAAACAGCGATACTAATCGCCAATGAGGCATTTTGCATACCAACTTCGATACCTAATGTCGCTCGTTGTTTTTTACCCAAACGAAATGGGGCACCAATAAAATACCCAAAAGCAAACATACACACAGCCAGTGCAGAGGCAATCAATGCTGCTTGTTTTGCAAACGCAACAAAAAATTCTCGTTCAATAATCATAGCAGTAAATACAACAGCAATCAGAACAATAGGGGTGACGATTTTTGCAACTTTTAATACTTTATTTGAAAAATTTGAAAAATACGTATGCGTTATTAATCCAAGAATAATAGGAAGCAACGTCACTAATGCAATTTGCACAATTGTTTCCCAAAATGGCAGATGCAACACATAGGTTGTGCCTGTAAAATAATTCGCTGCTAAATTAACAATGAGAGGAATAGTGAAAATAGTGATAACACTGTTAATAGCAGTTAAACTGACCGCCAAAGCAACATCCGCATCGGCAAGAAAAGTAAGAAAATTAGACATAGGACCACCAGGTACAGACGCCAAGAGGACAAGACCGACACTGAGAATGGGATCTAGATTAAATATATGTGCAAGACCAAACGCAATTAATGGTGCCCCGATTATTTGTGCCAGTATTCCTATACCGACAGCTTTCGGAGAATCAAGGAGCCTTTTGAAATCAGCGACCGTCAACGACAATCCCATAACATACATTACAAGCCCGATGAGAATCGGCAAAAAGATTGCAACAAAAATATTAGTGTCGAGAAACTGATCCATACATCATTAAGATGAAGGGCACGCTTGAAATTCACAATTCGGACCAACACGCCCCACATAACTACCATCTGGGCACATCATTGCATCCATCGTACATGCGACCATTTCATCTTCTGGGACAACAGAATCTGTAGGATTAATTTCTATTTCTATCACAGAATCAGAAGATGTATTTTCTGTATCTAACATAGCACAATCTATTTTTTTCATTTGAAATCCTTTGGTTAAATTATCTGTATCTTTGTATACATACACCCCATCACCACGATCTACCATTTCACCAAAAAGAGCAGCTGCGCCATTATTATCAAAACTAAGATGTAATTGCTCCATCACATACATACCTTCGGCAAAACTATACCACCAGACGTCACCAAATGCATCAGAAGTCGTAGCATCAGGATAGAGATACCCTTCAAAAGTTCCTATTTTTGAATCTGATTCTGCAGGTAAATTATGATATTCTCCTTTTATAAATTCTCCCTTTACGATTGATTTCAACCACGCTCGATCTGTGATACCGCGAGAATTTTCTTTTGCATAAGAATAACACATAGCAATTTCTTGGACCGGATCTGATTCCGATGGTACCACCGTTTGATTATCTTTTTTTGTAGTAACTAAAAAAATAGCAATAAAAACAAATACCATAACAATACCAAGAAATATTTTTTTATTCATATGTTTACATTATACCACATATAAACAACTAAAGTCCTATGTGGATTAAATAATGGCCTATGTTATACTGTATATATGAACGAACAGTTCCCTACTTATACATGTTCTGGAGATGCTATTGCTGATGCAAATAATCCCCGTATCAGCGATTCGTTGTTTTTACTTCATTATGGAGAAGATAAAAAAACCATATTAAATGAAAATGCAAGAATAAAACGTTTTGAACAAGCACAAGAAGCTCTGACAAAGGCAGAAGAATCTGAACAAGAACCACCCAAAATGGCAGCCTAACATGCAAACCTTTATCATCTATGCATATACAAAAAACCGGCGAATGCCGGTTTTTTGTAATAAGGAGATATTAACGTTTTGACCATTGTGGTGCCTTTCGCGCCTTTCGAAGTCCGAATTTTCGTCGTTCTTTTGATCTTGGATCTCGTTTCAAGAATCCATAATCTTTCAATGTCTTTCGTACCGGTGGGTACAATTTTTCCAAAGCTCGCGCAATACCGTGTCGGATTGCTTCTGCTTGTGAATGAATTCCACCTCCAACTACACGTACAGTAATTTTAAAGGTATCTGGGAATTCTACTTTTTTGAAAGGTTCGTTAATGATTTTCACTAATTCTTCAACCTTGAGATATTCTGAAGCATCTTTATCATTTACAGTGATTGATGTTTTTGATGCATTTGAAAACCGTACACGTGCAGTTGATGTCTTTCGTCGTCCAACCACCTCCATGTAACCTTCGATTTTCTTTGAATCTAATTCCAAAACCGCTGGTTTTTGCTCAGCTTCTTCGACGATATTTGTTTCTTCTATAGTATTATTTTCTTCTGACATACAACATTATTTATTCGCTAATGGTAAGTTTTTTCAAAATCAAAGGACGTAGCTTGTTTGCAGGCATCATACCTTTGATTGCTGTTTCTAAAATTTGTTTATACCCTTTTTTCTCTACTACTTGTGTCATCGTTGGCTGTTTCAAACCTCCTGGGTATCCTGAATATCGAGAGTATGTTTTTTGTTTCATTTTTGAACCAGTGATTTTCATTTTGCTGGCATTCGTAATTAATACACGAACATCAGCGACAATGTTTTTACGAAATCCTGGAGTATCTTTTCCACGCAAAATAGTAGCCACGCGGGTTGCGATACGTCCCAATGGTTGTCCTGTTGCGTCTATTGTATATTCTTTTGTATTCATATTCTGCATAATAATTATTATCCAACAAATTCAATAATTGCCATTTTGCTGGCGTCTCCTGCACGTCGAGGTAATTTCAAGATACGTGTGTATCCACCTGGTCGTTCAATAAAACGCGGAGCAATCACGTCAACCATTTTCTTTGCATTATCTTCATTCCCACCTAAACGTGAAATAATCAATCGTCGAGATGCCAATGTCGCTTTTTTTCCATGAGTAACAATTTCTTCAATAAAAGGTCGTAATTCACGAGCTTTTGCATCAGTAGTTGTTATTCGTCCATGTTCTATTAAAGAAATTGCTAAACCACGCAAAAGCGCTGTCCGCTGACTTCGTGTTCTTCCAAATTTTCGTTTTGCTTTGTGATGATTCATAGTACTTTCGTTAGCTTACACGATTATTATTTTAAAAACAAGTCGTAATCTGCAAGCATGCTCTTAATTTCGTCTACACCTTTTGCCCCGATTCCATCAAGTTCCAACAAATCAACTTCGGTTTTTCGAACAATTCCACCGATGGTGCGGATACTTGCGTTAGTCAAAGCATTCAAAGTTCGTGTTGAAAGATTCAAATTATCAACACGAGTTTTCAATACATCGCTCAGATCAAGATCGTCTGTAGAAGAAGAACCTTTTTCCTCTTGCCCCTGATTCACATCAGGTTGTGGCATAGGCGGTAGTTCCTTCAAATCCAAAACGGCTTTGATTTGAGTCAACATAGTTAACAATGATTTTTCCAAGGCTTCCTTTGGTGCAATAGAACCGTCTGTTTCAATATTCAAACGAAGTTTGTTAAAATCTGTTCGGTCTCCCACACGCATATTTTCTACTTCGTAGTTCATACGTCGGATAGGCGTAAATACTGCATCAACTGCAATACTACCGATATCAGCTTTTTCTTTGTGATGCATCTCTTTTGGAACAAACCCCAAACCAGATTCAATCACTACTTCGATATCCAAAGAACCAGTCTTTGAGGTTATCTCTGCAATATGTTGGTCAGGTGTCATTACTTCGATTCCTGCTGGTAATTCAAATGCAGATGCATCAACCATACCAATTCCTTTTGATTTTAGACGTACAGTCTGAGGTCCATCAATGTCTAAACGGAAACGCACTTGTTTCAAATTAAGAATAATATTAATGACATCTTCTTTTACGCCATCTAAAACAGAGAATTCATGCTGAGCACCTTCGATACGAACTAATGTAACAGCGCATCCAGAAAGAGAAGAAAGAATAATACGACGCAATGAATTACCCAGTGTATGACCATACCCTGGAGCCAATCCTTCGATTTCGTATGTTCCTGATGTCGCAGTATCCTGAACAACAGTTAATTTTGATGGAAGCACGATGTGTTGTGATGACATAACTATAAAAAGTTCCTTAAGCTCGTAATGTTTTTAAAACTATCGACTATAAAATTCGATTACTGTACCAAATTGCAATTCAGAATCTTGAAGAATCGGTCTTTCTTTCATTACAGAAGTTAAGGCAGCGGAATCAACCTGCAACCATTTTGGAGATTGATGACTATTTAATTTCTTTTCAGCATCATGGAAAACAGTTTTTGATTTGCTGGCTTCACGAACAGATATTTTATCTCCCAAGGTAATCATCTGAGAAGGAATAGTTGACTTACGTCCGTTTACGGTAATATGCCCATGAGAAACTAATTGTCGAGCCAAAGGTCGTGTGCTAGCCAATCCAGTTCGGTATACCATATTGTCCAGACGCATTTCTAATGAAATAAACAATTCTTCTGAAGGACTTACTCCTTTCTTTGTTTTTTCTGTAGCTCTTTTTACATAGTTAGAAAATTGTTTTTCGCTGACACCATAGGTGAATCGAACTTTTTGTTTTTCAATCAATTGACGACCATAGTCAGTCAAAGGTTTTCCTCGTTTTCCACGAACTTTTGCCTTTCGTGCTTGTGAAAGCATGAATTTTTGAGACTGCGTCTTTTCGTGGATTCCAGCACCAAGACGACGAGCTAATTTGTATTTTTTCTTCAATAACATAATAAACAATTATATCTCTTAAACGCGACGAGCCTTCTTAGAACGTACCCCATTGTGTGGTACAGGCGTTCTATCTTGTAATACCGACAATTCAATACCTTTTGAAATAAAACCACGTACAGCTGATTCACGGCCAGATCCGATACCTTTGATGATTACATCCACTTCGGTGATTCCGATCATTTGTGCTTTTTCTCCCAATAGTTCTCCTACTTTTGCAGCAGCAAATGGTGTTCCCTTTTTAGCTCCTTTGAATCCCAAAGCTCCTGAAGATGACCAAGCCAATGTATTTCCTTGTTTATCAGCAAGAACCATTTTTGTATTATTAAAAGTTGATTCAACATGGATAACACCTGATGTAAGTTTTCTCTTGATAGCACGAGCAAGAGACCGGGCTTTCATTCCCTGATCTACACCTTGACCTTTTTGAGTTACAATACGTTTTTTTCCCATACAGTGATTAATTATCTATTATTTCTTATCGGCAGTTTTTCGACCAGAACCCATCGTTACACGTTTGTTACCACGTACAGTACGAGAGTTTGTCTTTGTTCGCTGACCTCGGGCTGGTAAACTTTTTGCATGACGTGAACCTCGGTAGCTCTGGATATCTTTTAATCGTTTGATATCTTGGCTAATCTGTCTTTTAAGGTTTCCCTCAAGAGTCATTTCTTCGACCAAGGTACGTATTTTTGATTCTTGTTCGTCAGTAATATCTTTTGTTTTTGTCAAAGGTTCAACAGAAACTTGTTTCAAGATAGAACGTGAACGAGAAAGACCAACACCAAACAATGAAGTCAGAGCGTAGTCGATAGTTTTGTTTTCAGGAAGTGTAATACCAAAAAGTCGCATATAAATAAAATATAAAAATGATTAACCTTGACGAGCCTTGTTTCGAGGCAATTTTTTATTAATACGATACAACCGTCCTTTTCTTCGGACGATTTTGTCATCTGCATTAATTTTTTTGATTGATGATCTAACTTTCATGTTGAATAAGTATGTAGAGAACAATTATTACAATCTACGAGTAATTCTGCCCTTCCCTCCGTATGGATCTTTTAAAACTTCGACAGTGTCACCAATCAACACTTTGATTCGATACAATCGCATCTTACCAGCAAGATAAGAAAGAAGTAATGTACCATCCTCAAGTTGCACGCGAAAAAGCGCATTAGGAAGCGCTTCCGTTACTGTTCCGGTTACTTTTTGTGAAGTTTCATTATCCATTTGAGAACGTATAGTATCTTATCAAAAACGAATCCTATTGTCAAGAACTATATTTGGGGATTATTAATGATAATATGAATTTTCTCTTTTTTAGGTAATTTCGAACGCCAAAATGGTCGAATAGACACTTCGGCTTTTATAATAGACTCCGTATTTTGAAGAGCATAGGAAATATCTTTTTTCTTTGTCTTTTCTATTATTTGCACTACCTCTTGTTCATCGATATCCCATACCAGATTTCCTAATCCAGAAACAACCACTGCAATAGTGTCAGATTCTAATTCACCTGGAGTAAATACATATGTCAGATCATCCAAATTCACTACACGTCCTACACCTTTTTGTTCGTCAGGCAAAGATGCATTTGCAATAGCCATACTAAATTCTTTTCGATCAATAACCGGAGCGCGCAAGACTCCCTTTTGTTTGAGCTGTAATGCTTCACCGGGAACATTAATACGTTCTATGGGTAGTATTTCAATATGAGATCCATCTTTTGTTGGCACAAAAAAATCCAATGACACCTGAGCATCAAGAGCCAACTGTAATTTTTCCCGCACCATAGTTTCTAATTTCTTTTCAGAAAGTATAATCGTCTCTTCTGGAACAATAACGCTTTCACCCTTGAACCCACCAGTCATTTCTGTTTTTGATCGAGCATAAAAAGTTTTTTCTTTTGAAGTCCCTTTGAAGCCAGGAATAGTAAAATCAGAAAATCCAATATTGTATTCTTGCCCCGGTTGGTCAGCATATACCATAACATCCAATGATCCTGGTATTAATTTACCACCTTGCATTTTTCCACCTGGAACAGTAATGCCTGGACCTTTTGCAGTTTTGTAAATCTTTCCATCAGGAGTTTCAAACCTTGTTTCTTCTAATAATCTTTGTGAACTGGTTCCATGAGCGTTAAATATCGTAATAGTTCCTGATGCTTTTTCTTCTTGATATTCAGTTTCTGTTGCAGGAATAGAAATAGTTTCAGTTTCTTCTAATTCTATTTCATGATAGGATAATTCACCTTGTTTTTGTAAAACAATTTCCAAATTTCTCATTTCAAGATCTTGTGATCTAGGAGTCAACGCCACAACTGCAGTAGCAAAAAATGACCAACCGACAATACCAACAATAAGAAGGATCATGAAAACAAGAGTACCTTTTTTCCAAGAAGAACCATTACCTTGTAACAAAGGCGTCTCTAATCTTTTGCTTTGTAGAGGTGTAGCTTTTTTAGTTATCTCTTTTTTTTCGGGAGTTGTTCTTGCATCGATTTTTGCACGAATTCTTTGTGATGGTTGAATATCTCGGATTAATCTTTTTGTCATAAGGCTGTGAATTATTTTTTATAGATATAATAATGGGTAAAGACTGTATCTATCATAGCACAAGTATCACGAGAAACACCATCTTCAAATGTGCACAACGAATGCACTAACGCAGGATTAATAGGTGTAATTTTAAACTTTTTGTGTGTAAAAGTAACATGATGAAATACGTCAGTACCAAGAATGTCTTGGAACCATGCCATTGTATGTTTATTTCCAAAAAGAAACACATGATCGGGTAACAATAATCGTTTTGCAAATAAAGAAAAAACCTGTTGTGTATTATTTTGCCAGTCCAAACGTACTTTTTCTATCATTTTATCAACACGGTCATTATGCACACCATGTAATGCATCCGTAAGATGCATGGTGAATAATTGTTGTGCTAGGGTATATGTCTTTTTTTCTGCCATCATGATTGCACGAACAACATGATTGGTGCCAATAGGAAACGAATGAGATTCCACCAGCAATCCATCACGCATAATAGAACATTCTGTAGTTTCTCCTGATACATCAACTAAGACATAATCACGATCATCTGGAAACATGTCTCTTAATAATGTTACGTGAGTAAACAATGATGTGTGTATAATAGGTTCACGGTGAAAAAAGGTATGCATCTTTTTTTGAATCAAATCATGCACATCTTTTGGCATAAAACTGGTAAACAAGGAAATAGAAACGTCTTTTGTTTTTTTATTCAATGGCTGAGCAGTTGCATAACCATTTAATTTTACGGAAACCGTTTTATTTTCTAATAGCATTTGATCTGATGTAATATTGAGCTCTTTTTGAATACTGGAAAGCTCTTTTGCAACCAAATCATCGGCAAATTTTTTCGAGAACACAAATGGGGTTTTTTCTTGTACTAAAACATTCCTGGTATGTGCGGTATACCAGGGTGCACCCAAAATACATATGATATCTTTTGGAGCACCCAAATGTTGAGACTCTAAAAATCGTGCTACTTCTTCTACGGTATTGAATGTTCCTTTTACCAATTGGTCATAACTAGAATCGTCATGCAAAGGAATGGAGAAACTTTTACTAACCAAGATATGAGGACGAACTGATTCTTTGGAAGAGAATCGAACCAATGCACCAGTGACGTGAGAACTACCAATATCAAAAATAGCGATGAGTTGGTCTTTTTTCTTTCCTGATAGAAACGAGAATATATCCATACACTATAGTATACCATGTACACAAAAAGAGAAAAGATACAGAGAGGTTTTATTATTGTAATACAGCTTTAATGCGTCGAATTCCTGCAGATGAAGCTTCTTCTTTTTGGATTTTAAATGTTCCAAGTTCGCTAGTATTTTGTACATGAGGCCCACCACAAAATTCTTTTGAAAAAGCGTGCGCGTCTTCCCCACCAATCATATACACAGAAACAGTATCAGGATATTTTGCACCAAATTCCATTTGTGCACCAATTTGTTCTGCATCTTCGCGTTTCATTTCTTTGCGAACCACTGGCAATTTTGCTTGGATTTTTTCGTTTACTATTTTCTCAACTTCTGATTTTTCTTCATCGGTCATTTTTCGATCAAAGACAAAGTCTATCCGAAGACGTTCTTCGGTGATATTACTACCTCGTTGTTTCACTTCGGGACCCAAGACTTGTTGCAATGCAGACAATAGCAAATGATGAGCGGTATGAAGCTGTACTGTTTTTTCATTCGTATTTGCAAGTCCGCCTTTGAACATCCCCGCAGAAGCTGATTGAGAAAGTTTTTGGTGTTCTGACATTTTTTTATCAAAATCCACGCGATCAATGTTAATACCACGCTCTTTTGCAAGTTCTTCAGTAAGTTCAATAGGAAAACCATACGTAGTTGCAAGGATAAAAGGATCAATCCCCTTTTCGAATTCTTTTAAACCATTATGAAGTGTGTTTTGAAATTTTTCTATTTCTTTGATAAATATCTCATATTGATGCACTGGGTTTTGCTTTAAATTGTTATATATTTTTTCATACCGACTAACAAACGTACTTTGCAATCCCATAAGTATAGAATAACCAGACTGTATTTTATTTGCTTGCACCAAAGCTCTTCGTATTAATCTTCTCAGAACATAACCCTGATCTTTATTTCCAGGAATAACACCATCCGAAATCATCAATGTTGCGGTTCTTACATGATCAGCAATTATTCTTGCTGGAATTACATCGAATGCATCTTTACTGTTATCTTTTATATATTCAAAAATATCTTTAAACAAATCCGTATTATATGCTGTATGTTTCCCTTGCATTACTGCCGCCAATCGTTCCAATCCTGCTCCAGTATCAACATTTTTTTGCGCTAATTTACCAATAACTTTACCTTCACGTTTTTCATATTCCATGAATACGTCATTCCAGATTTCAATAAATTTTTCTTGTTCTATTAATTGCAAAAAATCATTGTGTGAAATTTCTTTACCGACAAATTCCCCGGTCATATCATAAAACATTTCACTACACGGACCACATGGACCATTATCTCCTGGGCTCCACCAGTTATCACCAGCTGGCAATGCATAAATGCGATGTTCGGGAATACCAAGAGAGAGCCAAATATCTTTTGACTCTTGGTCATATGGAGCATTTTCGTCACCCTTGAAAATAGTTACCGCAAGTCGCGCTGGATCAAGCCCGAGACCGTGTTCTTTATCCGTTAAAAATTCATAACTCCATTTGATGGCCTCTTCTTTGAAATAGTCACCCAATGACCAATTACCCAACATTTCAAAAAAAGAAAAGTGCCGATTATCACCAATGTCATCTAAATCCCCCGTTCGTACACATTTTTGACAACTGGCTAGACGATTTCCCAATGGGTGTTTTTGCCCCATCAGATACGGCACCAGCGGTTGCATGCCAGCTGTGTTAAATAAAACCGATGGATCATTTTCTGGAACAAGTGATGCCGACGGTAAAATAGCATGTCCGCGTTTTGCGAAAAAATCTAAAAACCTTTGTCGTATTTCGTGTGATTGCATGGCAAAACTATAGCAGAAATGCGGTAATAAAAAAAGCCTCCCGGAGGAGGTCTTTTGAAATACTGCCCTATTGTTTCTTATAAGACAGAAAATTTTCAAGAAGTAATTTCTGATTCTCCCAAGGTGCAAAGCCATAACCAGAATACAAGTGACCATCAACTCCAAGCCAAAGGTCATCGTGCGTATCAAGATGGATTGGATTTGGTAATTCTATTATATGACCGCCTTCAATCCATTCATCAATTACTTTCCGAGAAACAGCATCTGCGGTCCCGCCCATTCCATGAAAATATGGACTTACAACATCGCATGGAGAATCTTGGGTATAATAAGACAACCTACGGAAGCCAGCTGGTGGCGCAATCTCCATTAACACGTGAGTAATGTGCCTATTTGTGATATCTTGTACCATGAGTGTATTATGTAGATGAAACTTTGATGAGCATTCTTCTTCCACTATACAGAAAACCAGATTTGTGTCAATGAATATGTTAACTCTCTATATCATTCTTTTCCCCAATACGTTTTCGTAATGGTCGTTCGATAAATGAAAAAATCACTAATGTAACCAGCGCTAACACAGTTACAATGACTGCTTCTGTAAACAATCCAAATCCTGCTGCCATACCAATACTGGCTGCAACCCACAAACCTGCTGCAGTAGTTAAATTAGCAATATGATTATTTTGAAACACAATCAATCCTGTTCCCAAAAATCCAACACCAACAACTATTTGGGCCGCCACTCGAAGAGGATCAAACGTAAAACCTTCTACCCCAAGATATTGCATCGAAACCAATTGTGATGTATACACAAAAAATGCCGACGCCATAGCAACCAAACCATACGTACGCATGCCTGCTGATTTATTTGCAAATACACGTTCCAAACCTAATACCAATCCCAATACTAATGCGATACCTAATCGCATCACTGTATCCCAAATATCTAATGTCATTATTTCCATATATACCCAGTATGACTGAATTTGTTTTGAAAAACAATAGTTATATACGTTGTATTGATTCTACGATGCCACCGCCTAAACAATATTGCCCTGTATAGAGGACGATAGATTGCCCGATCGATACCAATCCTGAACCCTTGATACGTACAACAGCTGTTGTATCTGAAATAGATTCTATATACACATCATACAAAGAACCATGATATCGTACCTGACATTGTATATTTTTGTTATGTTCCCAATCACCTAGTTGATTGATATCAGACAGCTGACATTCGTACCAAAAATCATCTTCATCAGCATTACTAAAAGAAGGAGCTGTATGCGATACGATCAATGTATTTTCTGGTATGTTTTTATCAATAATATAATACGGTTCACGAGTGGTATTTTTTTCTGTTATGGTAAATCCATGACGTTCACCTATAGTATATAATACTGCACCATCATGATAACCTACCACCTGGTCTTGTTCATTTTTAACATCACCCATATCCACGGTAATAAAATGTTGCAGAAAAGTTTTTACATCAACATCACCCAACATACAGATTCCCTGTGAATCTTTTTTTTGCGCTGTGGGTAATCCAAATTTTTCTGCCAGTGTGCGCACATCTTTTTTTTCTAACCCACCCAGTGGAAACAATATATTTTGAAAATGATTTTGAGAGACCGCCCATAGAAAATATGACTGATCTTTTCCCATATCAACACCACGCATCAATGGAGAAATTGTAGATGTGTCATCTATAGATACTTGTGCATAGTGACCCGTTGCAACCATATCTGCACCCATACCCATTGCCCAATTATAAAAAGCACCAAATTTAATATATTTATTACATAAAATATCTGGATTTGGTGTTATACCATTTTTATATCCTTGGATAAAAATATCTACTACTTCTTTTTTATATATTTCTTGCAAATCGCATTCTAAAAAAGGTATCCCCAAATGCGCACATATCCGCATTGCATCGCGTCTGTCATCGCGCCAGGTACATTCAATAAAATCTGGTTGCCAGGTGCGAATAAAAACCCCAACAACGTCATAACCCTGTTGTTGTAATAATGCAGCGGTGACCGAAGAATCTACCCCACCAGATACGCCGACAAAAATTGTCTTTTTCTTGACCATATAACATTGATACTACACGAGAATGCAAAAATAAAAAAGGGGCAACACCATTGTGGTGCACCCCCTGTATTCCTCTGGTTAGATTCGCAAATATTGACCATTTACAAATCCCTCTACCAGAGTTTTAATTTTGTGCAGAATCACCTCATCTGACATATGTATGTCGACAAACAATCCCGCAACCCCATCTTTTACTTCTCTTAACCCATTTTCATATGATTTTATATCAATGGGAAGAAATTCTCTCCCCTTTGAAGTCATCACAACAAGCCGAATATCAATCCCGGCATATTTATCGGTTTTAGTGTCAGCAATAAGATAATCCAAAACAGATACTAACACCCTGGATTGAACATCTTTCTCTTTGTCTTCCCCTAAAATTCTTGATACCTGTAATTCAGCAAAAGCCCCCTTGTAGCGCTTTTTCACCTGATAGTGAAGAACCCTAAAAACGGATTCGTTCAACGACATATCGACAAACGCAGTATCGGGGAACTCATAGATGACCTCCTGAAGATAGCTCGTTTTTTCTTTTTTCGATGTAATCGTATTCTTAAAATACACGACAAACGTAAATGAAAATTTACTACACGGTTCACCAAAAAAAATATGAACGGTGAGTTTATTGTCAGCATAATCGCAACTGACTTCTGTAATAACCCTATTGTCAATAAAGAATTTCTTTACGTATGTTTCAAATGTATCGGCATTAAACTCTTGTGGCTTGTCTGATGATTTTCCACCAGACGTGCCATTATTGTGGCTGTATGGTGACATGATTTTAATGAATTGGTTTTCATATGAAGAGTACCATATATTTAAATACATGTCCAGGATTCATTGTCGGCACAAACATTACATATTCATGAGTTTTTCGTATATCTCCATCGTAGCTCTGGCATCTGCCAATGCAGTATGAGCACGTTCATTTACAACACCAAATCGTTTACATAAAAACCCTAATGATAATCTGGTTTCTGGTTCTTGTAATAATTTTACATATGCCAAAGAAAGAGTATCTAATCTGTGATAATGCATTTTTGATTCTTTGTTATAATCACGAAATGCTTTTTCAAGAAACATTGCATCAAAAGATACATTGTGTGCAACCATGCTGGCTCCTTCGGTTTTATCTATAAGCATTTGCAATGCTTGATCCGGAGCATACGCAAACATCCATGCAGATGCATCATATCTATTGATACGCAAAGCTTCGGGGTCAGCATTTTCAATATGCTGAGGCTGTACTTTGATGTCTAATTCATGTAACACGGACAAAGAAATTTTTCCAGCAACTTCTGTTTGTTCTACAACAATACATCCAATCTCAAGAATCTCGTGCTTTGTAATATCAAGCCCGGTTGTTTCAACATCGATAAATGCAAGTTTTTTTATAGCCATAAATAATTATCGTAAATAAAGGTTTTTGTTTCGAATATGATCATCGTGTGTTTTGCCATAACGAATTTTTCCATCGGAACCGTGTAAATAAAATAAAAAGTCTGTTTTCTCAGGATACAGTGCTGCACGTAAAGATGCAAGCCCAGGGTTTCCTATCGGTGTTGGCGGTAAGCCCTTGTTGGTATAGGTATTATAAGGTGCAGGTGTTTGTAAATCATCTATGGTCAACTGCGCACTGGTTTTTCCTAGATACACAAGAAAAGGTGCATCAACCTGCAATGGTATACCAATACGAATTCTGTTCCATAAAATTCCTGATACAATGGGTCTCTCTTTGTCAGTGATTGCTTCACGTTCGATCAAAGATGCCATGATTACAATATCTTGTAGAGATTTTCCAGAAGCTTCAACATCCTGTTGTAATGGTGCTATTTTTTTCTGAAATTGAGATCGCAACATCTCTATAAATTTTGGAATGGTAAGACCTTGCTGAATACGATAGGTGTCTGGAAACAAAAACCCTTCATATTGAGATGCCTGCTGTATAAAATCTTCTCTTGATCCAATCTCTTTTTCTTCTACCAATGCACCAATTTGATCCACAGTGAATCCTTCGGGAATAGTAATAGACCTCTGGTCCATTTGAAAATCTCCGCGTGTAATACGTTTGATTATCTGGAATAATGATGACCTGTCTTGAAATATATAATCACCAGCAACCACTGAACCTTCTTTTGATTGTGCAACTAGCACCATTTGAAAAATCTGAGGTGACCGTATAATATTTTCATCATGCAATTTTTTTCCAACATGTTGCACTGATGATCCAGGCACAATACTGACAATAGTATCAGGTGTAAAAGAAAATGGTGTAGAAATAAACCACAAAAAAGAAACTATTACTAAAAATACGGCTATGCCGACACCATAATATATAGTATTACTTTCACTGATTAAAAAACGTAACATAAAGATTATCCTATAGGGAGATTACTTGGCGGTTCAGCACTGCGAGATTCGACACGTTCAATACTTGGACTTTCTGATACACGTCCAGGGAAATGAAATAGAGTTGCAATTTCTTCAGTATTCAACACAAAAGACTGAGGACGTAAATCAGGAACAAAAAAAGCAGGCCAAATAGATGAAAACGCGCGCTCTAACCGTGGATAAAAAAATTCTCTATCACGATACTGTTGTAACATTTCAGTTTTTAATCTGAAAACTTTTTTACCATACGGATCTTGCCATGGACTGAAACTGGTCCCCTTTCTTCTTTCTAATGTATTATTTGCCTGTGATGCAAATTGTCTGAACAATAGCCGAATATTTCTCCGCATCATATCAAAATCCGCCTGTGAACATACGCCCTTTTTTCCCAATGCAACAACACGTATTCCTGTATCAAAACCTAATTTATCTAATTTACGATATACAGATAACACATCTTCTTTGACTAAATCAGGTAATTTTATTTCCTTGCTACCATCTTCTTTTTTCACTGTATAAGGTGATTGTAATGATTCCAAAAATGCTTGTCCTTCGGCAATCCAATTATGTGAACCAAACCAACTATCCTTGTTGGGATATTTTTTCACCGCTGGACGAATCAGAATTTGTACCCATACCTGTTGACCTTTTCCTAGTGATCCCAATGCTTCGACTGTTGATGACATCGTATCTACTTTTTGATTTTCTTTTGTTCCTGGTTTATCAAGTCCTAAATCGACATAGGTACGCAATGGAAAAAATTCTGGTTTAGACAAACCAAATTCAGTCCCCCATAAAAACCAATTACCATCAGGAGTAATCGCATACGGACCTTTGTATACATAATCCCCTTCTTCTGAAATTTCTTGTACACGCGACTGAGGATATTGTGCGTAAATCTGAGATTTTACCAAACTAACCAATCGCGAAGGTGTTCGAATAAAAAAATGCACACGACCTTCGATAGAAACAATTTCAAGAGAAAACCACAAAGGTACTGCCCCATCAACCCATGTTGACCACATATCTTTATTTGTATGCTGATATAATGCATTAGAAAGTATCATTTCTATCGTCAATGGTGTTCTTTCAATATCTCTTGGAATTTGGACCTCTAATAATGTCCACGTAATACCCGAAATGAATTTCTGCTGATTATAATGTAACCATAATTTCATAAAAGTATAGAACAACAAACCCCCACCCCATAATGGAGAGGTTTTTATTATGATTTGCACTATGGCTTGAAAAATACCCTGAATGATTTCCATATGTATAACCATTATAATACGGAAAGCCAAAAGATACTAGAAAAACAAAAAACCCCACAGTATTGTGGGGAATTTTTGTTACGCTATTGTATAGGTTCCATCTGATAATTTTTTAAAGTGTTTTGGATTTTGTAGATTTACCAAAACGGTATTTTTCTTCAGATATCTTTCTTTGAGAACTCGGTCAATGATTTCTTCTTTTGTCATTGCGCCTTCTCTTTCTAATATATCACGGATGACGTCTCGGACAACACCACCGCGGTATCCCCATTCTTTTAGTGCGTACATTCCACGACCAACTAAAACAAATCGAGGGTCTTTGATCAATTCATTGTGACAGGTTGCCATATGGGTTTTTCTTCCAAAGGTAGCTGTAATTTCTTTTGCAACTTCACGGAAATGCATAGGTGATCCATGTTTTCGCATAATCAAATATGCATAATCTTTTACACCACGTACTTTGATATTAGAGGAATCTGATTTTCCCCATTCACCTAATGGATTTTTAGAAAGTTTTTTAGATAATGATAACCATCGTTTTAATATCTCAGGAGATTTTACATGATGAGCGATGTCAGCATGTAACTCATTAATAAAGTGTTCAATTATTTCTGCTTCTGAAACAAGATGTTCGTGAGTAAATTTTTCGTGCAATGCCTGTAGTGCATCATGTACATGATTAGCTACTTTTTCATCAATATGCCAACGCACTTTGAAATGATCATCATCTTTGTGTTTGGTAAAAGTATCATTTGCCAAAACAAGATGGAAATGAAAATGATTTTGCACCACCTTGTCTTTTGATAGGGATGCTAGTAGTTCATCTTCATGAACAATGCCTCCAAAATCTTTAAGTATAGATTCAAGATTATTATATAGAGCAGATTCTTCTTCAAAAGCCTTTGATTTACGCAAAGTTTCCAAAGCAAGACGTTCGATTTGTCGTACTCGCTCACGCGTAATACCATATCGAGTTCCAATAGCCTCGAGGGTTTTTTGATCTTCATTGGTAAGACCAAATCGTTCTATTAATACATCGCGAGCTCGGTCTCCCAAACCGCGAAGAATTTTTTGTGTACTCTTTTTAGGAGCAATACGAGTAGATGAAGTAGGCATATCACTAAAAAACTAAATTATTAATATTGTTCATAAAAACAAATAAATTCACCCTTGTATAGTAGCATCCCTGCAGAAAAAAGTCAAATATTTATGCTACTTATTTTTACCTTTATTCTCTCATGAAATACAAGCCTTATTTAAAAACCCTAAATCAGGACTACGTTATTTTTTTCTTTTCAAAACTTTTTTTAAATAAGCACCTGTATGTGATTTGGTACTCCCTGCGATATCTTCGGGGGTACCTTTTGCAACCAATATTCCCCCACCAGATCCACCTTCGGGACCAAAATCCAACAGATAGTCAGCTGTTTTGAGAATATCCAAATTATGTTCAATAACAACCACTGAATGCCCTCGATCAACCAATTTGTTTAATACCTGAATCAATAATGCAACATCATCAAAGTGCAACCCCACGGTTGGTTCATCCAATAAATACATGGTTCGTGCAGTCATTGGACGATACAATTCAGATGCGATTTTTACACGTTGTGCTTCACCGCCGGATAATGTTGTTGCTGACTGACCCAAAGTTAGATACCCTAAACCTACATCTACCAATGTTTGTAATCTATCAGCAACTGATGGTATATCATGGAAAAGAGCCAATGCTTCTTCGACAGTCATTTGCAATATTTCGTAGACATTTTTCTTTTTGAAATACACCTTCAAAGTTTCTGGATCAAAACGTTTCCCATTACAAACTTCACACGTTACATATACTGTTGGCAAGAAATGCATCTCGACTGCGACAACCCCGTTCCCCTGACACGCTTCGCAACGACCACCTTTTACATTAAAACTAAATCGTCCAGCTTTCCATCCACGAACACGAGCTTCTTGGGTTGATGCAAATAATTCACGAATAGGCCCCCACGCACCTGTATAGGTTGCAGGGTTTGATCGGGGTGTACGACCAATCGGAGATTGATCCACCAAAATAGTTCTAGTCAAAGAAGTATCTCCTTTGAAGACTGAACAGTTGTAGACTTTTGCACTGCGATATCTTCGGTCATACTGAGCCAATAAATTCTTGTGTAATATTTCATATAAAAATGTAGACTTTCCAGAACCAGAAACTCCAGATACTACAACCAATCTTCCCAAAGGAATATCCACTGTTAAATTCTGAATATTATGACATGAACCACCTTCGATATGAATGACACCCTTATCGCCAGTACGTCTTTTTTCTGGTATAGGAATACTGTGTTCTCCACGCAAATAAGAAAGTGTTCTTGATTTGCTGGTATTTTTAGGAGCATCAAGAAGCTCATTTAGATACCCAGATACCACAACTGATCCCCCATGCACACCTGCTCCAGGACCGATATCAATCAGATAATCCGAAGCCAACACGGTGTCTTCATCATGTTCAACCACCAAAATAGTATTTCCCAAATCCCGCAATCGAACCAATGTTTTAATCAATCGGTCATTATCACGCTGATGCAAACCAATAGTTGGTTCATCTAATACATATAATGCACCAACCAACTGTGAGCCTAACTGACTGGCCAAACGAATACGTTGAGCTTCTCCTCCGGATAATGTATTAGCGCGTCGATTCAATGACAGATACGTTAAACCAACATCATACATAAAACCTAAACGTGCTTCGATTTCACGTACGATTACTTTTGCAACTTCACGATCTGTTTTTGATAGATTTACTTCGCAAAAGAAATCTATTGCCTGACTGATAGTCATTTCTGTTACCTGTACAATATTTTTCTTTGCACCGTGTTCATCGTATAAAAATACATGTAATGATTCTGGTCGTAATCTAGCACCCTGACATACATGACACGCATCATCTGATTCATTACCAAACAAATGTTGTACACCCAACCCATTACATTCAGGACATGCACCATAGGGACTATTAAAAGAAAACAATCTTGGTTCAATATCGGGAAATGAAAATCCATCATGTGCACATGCAAATTTTGATGACAATACATATTCATGTGGTTCCAATGTATCAACACTGTCCCTGGAAACTCCATAGCTTTTTTGTGCATCTCCAAAAGAAATTAATACTACACCATCAGAATCTTTGACAGCACGTTCAATAGATTCCGATAGGCGCTCTTTTGCACCTTCTTTATTGTCTTTGAATTCATGTATCAATAATGTATCAACAAGAAAATCCAAATTGTGTTTTTTGTGTTTTGACAAAGTAATTGTCTCGCGTAAGTTGTGCATCACACCATCCACACGAACGTCCGCATATCCTGCACCCAACATGTCATACAATAATTGATAGTATTCCCCTTTTCGTCCACGAACAACCGGAGCAAAAATATGCACCGGCGTGTCGCTCCAGGTAATACCCATCACCGCCTTTTTTCCACCTTTGTTTTCAAAAGATTCAACACGTTGTAATACCGCATCAACAATTTCTTGTAATGATAATTTTTGAATAGGTCGTCCACATTCCAAACATTCTGGTTTTCCTACGCGTGCGTACAATACACGCAAGTAATCGTAAATTTCTGTAATGGTTGCAACGGTAGACCGTGGATTATTTGATCTTGATTTTTGATCAATAGAAATAGCCGGAGACAAACCCGATATTTCATCCACATCTGGTTTTGGCATTTGGTTTAAAAATTGTCGCGCATATGCAGACAATGATTCTACATAGCGACGTTGACCTTCGGCAAAGATGGTATCAAAAGCCAATGATGACTTTCCAGATCCTGACAAACCAGTAATAGCTACCATCGCATTACGAGGCATTGATACCGAGATATTTTTTAAATTGTGTGTACGTGCACCCTTGACGATGATTTGTTCATCGGGTGCCAAGTGTTTCCTTTTTGGTGACATATAAGTGTTCAAAGTATTACACGTTTTAGGCATTTGGTAAAGAAAGGGATTTTTAAAATATAGACAACTATTACGGTCGTGATACTTGTCTATAAAAAGATTCAAGGGGATATATTTAAAAGATAAATATATAAAAAGACCCGCCACGCATTGCATGACGGATCTTCTGTCTCAGATCTCAAAATTAGACCTGAGAACTCTCTAAGACCATTTCAGCTTTCTGGGTGTAGTTTCTGAAAAATCGTAATTGCAAACCAGTCAACTGGTAGCAATGATACGTTTCATTAACTTCATTCCCCTCATGCTCAAGGTTGGCTACACAGATAATGTGCGAGGGCATGAAGTCATACCCCCTTCCCAATGAAATTAGCTTGTGCAAAATCAATTTATCAAGGGTCTCAAGACCCTCGACAGAATCAACTTCTTGCCAGCCAAGCTTCATGCCCCAAATGACATATCTTGTAGATCCCCAAGAAGATGGGAACCCAAGATGATGACAATCACTCTTCCATGATTGAGCCGGGGCAATCTTTAAATCAAATTTCTCTTTCAGAAAGAGTACGTGACGATTCATAGAAGCTGAACCGTTAGAATTGAATCCAGGACGGATAATTCGTGTAAGAATCTCCTCCCTCAGTTGACGCAATGAATGCATGGTAAATAGGTTTAAAGGGTTAGTGAAATGAACAACTGCATGTTGCTCGTTTTTTCAACAAACTTTTGCGGAAAAAACGAGCAACACTGCTGTAAAAAGCCGATGTGAATGTGCGATATTTCTTGGATATATAGTAGCATATATGACTATAGAAGTCAAATCTTTTCGATTCAAGTTCAAGAAATAATTGTAATATTTACAAATCCAAACCCCACCTTAATCCCTACCTTTGCCGGCGAGGCAGGCTCCCCTTGGTAAGGGGAGGAAGAACTACCCTATATATTTATTTCTCCCCCTTTTCAAGGGGGGAGACTAAGAGGGGGTTATAGGTTATAGATGTTACAGATCAGAGTTTTCTTTCAATATAAAAGATTCCCGCCTACGCGGGAATGACAACCCCTACACCACATGTAGTTAAGATTAAAGATTCCTTACTTCCCCATTTTTTTCCTGCAAGATACGTATTTCATCTCGCAACAGTGCAGCGGTTTCAAAATCCAATAGCTTTACCGCTTCGTTCATTTCGTGCTCACGCACCTTGATATATTTTTTTAGTTTTTTTGTATCTTTCAAAATAGATTCATCCAATGCAATTTGATCAGCCAATGTTTTTGAACGCAATGATTCAATAGTTTCGGTAATGTCTTTGATATTTTTTTCAATAGTTTTTGGTGTGATGCCGTGTTTCTTGTTGTAGTCCACCTGAATAGAACGTCTCCGGTCTGTTTCATCGATCGCTTTTTTCATGGCATCGGTAATTAAATCTGCGTACAAAATAACGCGACCATGAATATTACGTGCAGCACGTCCAATAGTTTGAATTAAAGATGTTTCTGAACGCAAAAAACCTGCCTTGTCAGCATCCAAAATACCTATCAAAGAAACTTCTGGTAGATCCAAACCTTCACGCAACAGGTTTACTCCAACCAAAATATCATATACTCCTCGACGAAAATCGGTCAAAATTTGTATACGTTCCATAGTTTTTACATCACTGTGTACATAGGTGGATTTTATTTTTTTATCTTTGAGATAATCATTCAAATCTTCGGCCATTCTTTTTGTTAATGTTGTTGCCAACACACGACGCCCTGCGGTGATTTCTTTTTGTGCTTCGGCTATAAAATCATGCACCTGTCCCTGATATGCACCATTTTCACGTAGCGGGCGAATTTCAATCACTGGATCAATCAATCCGGTTGGACGAATAATCTGTTCTACGATTTGTTCACTGGTCGTTCGTTCCAGATTTCCCGGTGTTGCAGAAATATAGATAACCTGACCTATACGTTTTTCAAATTCTTCATAGCGAAGAGGTCGGTTATCTTTTGCACTGGGTAAACGGAAACCATGTTCAACCAATGTTTTTTTACGTGAAGCATCTCCTGCATACATTCCTGATAATTGGGGCAACGTAACATGGGATTCATCAATAACGGTCAAAAAATCTGGTTTTCCATCTGGTGTGTGCGGAAAATATGATAACAATGTTTCTGGTGGATCACCTGCATTTTTACCAGACAAATGTCGAGAATAGTTTTCAATTCCAGAACAATACCCAACTTCGCGTATCATCGCCAAATCATAGGTGGTTCGTCGTTGAATTCTTTCTGCTTCGAGATTCAATCCCTGATCTTTTAAATACTGAATTTGTTCTTCTAGTTCTTGTTGAATACTGATTAGTGCTTTTTCTTTTTTTGCACCATCCGTCAAAAAGTGTTTTGCAGGGAAAATAAAACATTCTGAAACAGTTTCCATAATACGCGAAGAAACTACATCAACTACAGTAATACTTTCAATAACATCTCCTGTAAAAGAAATCACGCGCATTGTTGTTTCAGATACTGGCACAATTTCAACCTTGTTACCCAAAGAACGAAATGTTCCCGAAGATAAATCTGCGTTTGTTCTTTCGTAATGCACTTTTACTAATTTTTCCATCACTTCGCGTTTCGAGATTTTTTGTCCAACCTGTAATAACAAATGACTGTCTTTATATTCTTCGGGTGATCCCAAACCATAAATACATGATACTGACGCAACGATAATTACATCTTTTCGTGTTAATAATGCTTGGGTTGATGCGTGACGTAATCGATCTATTTCTTCGTTAATACTGGCATCTTTTTCAATATACGTATCCGTAATCGGCATGTATGCTTCGGGTTGATAGTAGTCATAGTAGGAAACAAAATAATGCACCGCATGTGTTGGGAAAAATTCGCGAAATTCCTGGGCCAATTGTGCCGCCAACGTTTTATTGTGTGCAATAACCAATGTTGGTTTTTCTATTTGGGTAATGACATTTGCCATGGTAAATGTTTTTCCTGTACCAGTAGCCCCTAAAAGAGTTTGTTTTTGTAAATCCTTTTTCAATCCATCAACCAATCCAGTAATGGCCTGCGGTTGATCCCCTGCTGGAATATAACTACTTTCAAGATTAAATATCATGATGTGCATTATACATGAAAATACAAAGCCTGCGAACCACACGGTTCACAGGCTGATATATAGATCGATCCAAATTTTACAAACACAAACCTCTTTTGCGAATCCCTTCTTTTAACGTTTCAACATCATTAAAAAAATAATTTCCACCTGAAAGTTTGAACAAGACATCATGACGTACTTCAGAAAATGGCTTTGGGGAAATTGGCCCAATCTGCAAATTATCCCCCAAAGAAGGACTAATAGCACAAATCGTAATCCCAAATTTCTCACTTATGGTATTCGCCATAGCCAATGCTTGATATTCGTCATTTAAAACCCCATCAGTAATGATGATAATAATTCGATTTCGAGGATAGTAACTTATACTGTCTCTAAATAATGCCCCAGCAATACTTAAAGCGGGCGCAAGATTTGTCTCGAAACTTTTTGCTTTTCGTTTAAAATACCAATCAACGATTTTTTGCAAAGAATCATACCTATGAGTTAATAACATTTCAAGATGTAAAACATCTACAAATGAGACCAAACCAAACCGTATTTTATTTTGCTCTGGTGGAATACCAGAAATTAATTGATCTACGGCAGATACAACAAATGACTCGTCACCATTCATTGATCCTGAAAAATCACTAACAATCACAATATCTGCATAGAGACAAGGTGTTTCTTTTTGAGAATATCCTTGTATAAAACATAGGCAGAAAAATACAGGCAAAAGAACGTTGGTTTTCATGAGAAAGAGCTTTAGTTAATCTATTTTTAGATTACATGATATAGCTTTAAAACACAACAGGAAGAAAAATATGGCAATATTGTTATCTGTGTATACCGCCCAACAAGATACAATTAGTTGTGATAATATTTTTCTATAAAGTTTTTCTTATATTCAAAAAAAGTATCATTATGAATTGCCTCTCTGGCACCATCCACCAACTGTACCGTAAAATGTACATTATGTATTGATGCCAATGTTCCCGCCAGCATTTCTTTTGCATGAAATAAATGCGCAACGTACGCACGAGTAAAATGTGTACAAGTATAGCAGGTGCACCCTGGTTCCAATGGCTGCATATCAGTTCGATATTGTGCGTTGGTAATACTGTAGGTTCCGCTGTGGGTATAGATTGTTCCATTTCGGGCGATGCGTGTTGGTGCAACACAATCAAACAAATCACACCCATGTTCAATACCCAACAACACATCCCCGGGTTCACCAATACCCAACAGATGTCTTGGTTTTTCTTCTGGTAATTCTTCGTTTACCCATTTCACTGCAGTACCTAAATCTTCTTTAGTAAAAGATCCTCCAATACCAAAACCATCGAACATATCTCCTGATTCGGTTTGCAATGATGCCAGCGTACGTGCTGATTCACGACGCAAATCTTCGGATTGACCACCCTGTACAACACCCAACAACATCTGCTTTTTTTCTTTATCTAATTCGTTGTGCCGAATCAAACTTTGCAACGCCCACGCATGAGTACGATCCATTGCAGTTTTTTGATATTCATAGGATGCCTGTGGGCTAGTGCACTCATCAAATGCAAAAATAATATCAGCGCCCAAATTCCATTGAATTTCCATAGAACGTTCTGGAGTAAATCTATGAGTAGACCCATCTCGATGCGAACGAAATGTAACACCCTCGTCATCAACACGCGCCAATCGTTCATTATTTTTTGTTCCCCCTTCTGGATTTTTTTTAGATTGATTTTGTGTTTGTGTTGCGACTTTTGATACATGTTCACCAAAAGCAGCACCTAAAGAAAACACCTGGAATCCGCCTGAGTCAGTAATTGTTGGACCATGCCAACCCATAAAAGGACCAAATCCACCTGCATTTTTTATAATCTCATCTCCTGGTTCTAAATACAAATGATAGGTGTTTGCCAACACCACCTGTGCACCCATTGTTTTTACCATATCGGGAGTCAGTGCTTTTACGGTTGCCTGTGTTCCCACAACAGCAAAAGCAGGAGTTTGAATATCTCCATGAGGTGTATGTATAACACCCGCACGCCCTAACGATCCTGGTATTTTTTTATGTAATGAAAAACTCATAGGATAATTATTCTTCCAAAATTATTGGTTCGTCGTTGGGCATAATTTCTTCGTACGTTAGATCCAGCAATCTTACAAAACGAATTTTTTCTGGATGTACGGGTAATCGCACATATGTTTTTTGAAATGGATCACGAGAATCAAAAGAAACTTTTTCAATCACACCCGCAACAAAAGGAGCGTTCGCGTACGAAACAACGTCGCCCTGTTCTACAGCAACATGTCGTGGAATTTCTAATTGCATTTGATATCCACCCTTACCGCGCATCATCAATGCAATGGGTTCTTGTTCTTCATCAGAAGAGATAAACATTACTGGTGTATCCATGTCTGCATGAGATATTAATGAGATAACTGAATAACGAGAATCAACCAAAGAAACTTTCCCAATTAATATTCCCGATTCAGAAACTGCTCCCTGCCCTACTATTACGTTATCTAATGAACCTTTGTCTATAATCATAGTATCACGTGAGTACGATGATTTCGTATGCACCACACGCGCAATCAAAGAAGAAAGATTTGCATTATCCAAACCAACTAAATTTAATAATTCGTTATATTCTGATTCAATCACTGTTGCTTTGTCTAATAGTATTTGTTCTTCGGTAACACGTTTTTCCAATTGTATTAATCGATGCATCAATTCTTTTTTTGGTAACAATGACAATGATTGAACACTGTTTTCATCATCTCCCTGAATCGAAGACCAGACCGGTGAAACCATACGTATCATCAATGATTGAAACCAAATGGCAGTAGGCCGAAATCCTACCAAGAAAAGAACCAATCCCACCACAAAGACAGTCAACGGCCAAATGTTTTTTATTCGAGATGTTGTAGAATTATGATCGCGCATGATCTTCATGATACGCTAATACGTCACGATATTCATCCAGATTTTCTAAAACGATTCCAGCTCCACGTGCAACAGCCGACAAAGGATCATCTGCAACGTGTACCGGTATTTTCAAAATACCTTGTAACAGAGTATCCAACCCACGGAACAATGCACCACCACCTGTCAGATACATACCTCGTTGCATAATATCAGAAAGAATTTCAGGAGGAGTTGTTTCGATGACTTCTTTTGATCCTTCGATTAATTCATGTAATGAACTAGACATCGCTTCGCGAATATCGGTATCAGTTAACAAAACTTCTCGGGGTAATCCAG
The DNA here is from genome assembly GCA_021734445.1 of Minisyncoccota bacterium. GTDB lineage: Bacteria > Patescibacteriota > Minisyncoccia > Phycocordibacterales > UBA1006 > JAIPIY01. Next base: position 38,816 of record JAIPIY010000002.1, read on the forward strand.
TAATTAAATCGCGCCCTTTTACCGTTGCTTCCATAGGTTCCCCATCTTCTGAAACAGATCCAATAGCAATTTTTACTTGTTCAGCAGTTTTTTCTCCAATGAGAATTTTAAATTCATCACGCAAATACGAAACAATATCTTGATTAAAACGATCACCTGCAATTTTCATATTTTTTGATTGTACAATTCCACCCAATGCAATAACAGCAATATCACTGGTTCCACCACCAATATCAACCACCATAGACCCAACAGGTTCCTGAACGGGTAACCGAATACCAATTGCTGCTGCCATAGGTTCTTCGATAATATACACTTCACGGGCACCTGCGTTTCGTGTCGCGTCATACACCGCACGACGTTCTACATTGGTAATACCAGATGGAACACCAACCACCACACGTGGACGGAAAAATTTCTTTGACATTTTTTCTGTCTTTCCAATCAAATACGACAACATTTCTTCGGTAATTTCAAAATCAGAAATAACGCCATCCACCAAAGGTCGAATTGCCTTGATATGCCCAGGAGTACGTCCCAACATTTTTTTTGCTTCTACCCCTACCGCAACAATTCTGTTTGTTTTTGTGTTCATTGCCACAATAGATGGTTCATTGATAATAATTCCGTGACCACGCAAATACACCAAAGTGTTTGCCGTACCCAAATCTATTCCTATATCATTTGAAAACTTTTTGTATAATTTTTCTAACATATCTGTGTGCTTATCCTTCTAAACGGTAAATCGTGCTATAAATTCATCGTATGATACCAATTCACTATCTGCAGATGTTCTTTTTTTAATTTCGACTGATTCTTGTTGTACGGTTTTTGCGCTGACAACCACTCGGTACGGAATTCCCAACAAATCAGCATCGGAAAATTTTTCTCCTGGAGAAACCCCTTTTCGATCATCAAACAAAACTTCAATATTTCTTTTTGTTAATTGTCCGTACAATTTTTCCGCCTGTGCGATAACTATTTCATCTTCTCCTAATACCAATACATGTATTTGAAACGGAGCAACTGATTCGGGCCAAACAAGACCCTTTTCATCAGAGAACTTTTCAGCGATGACACCAATCATACGGGTTATCCCAATACCATATGAACCAAGATGCACTGGTATTGTTTCTCCTTTTTCATTTTTGAAATACAGCCCCATTTTTTCACATTTTTCTGTGCCAAAATTAAAAATATTACCCACTTCTGCTGTTTTTACTTGTTCTAATTCTTCACGAGAGATATTCAAATCTTTCAAAGTTTTTTCGTTCAATACTTCTTCGTTTATTGCAATATTTTTTTCGCGATTGATATAAATAATATCTTCTCCTGCTTCACAAATTGTTTGAAATTCATGACTGAATTCAGTAAATGCACCACCCGCAGCAAAAGTAACAAACGTATCTTCACCAACACCTAATCTATCAAATACCTTTTTATATGCATCGATAGTTTTTTGATAAAACTTTTCATGCTGTTCTGCATCTGTCGAATAAGAATACATGTCTTTCATGACAAATTCTCTTCCACGCATCAAACCAGATTTTGCCCGTAATTCATTACGTAGTTTTGTCTGAAATTGATATACATATATCGGCAAGTCTCTGAAACTTGAAATATGATTTTTAATCATTTCCGTAATCGGTTCTTCATGTGACCATCCAAACCCAACCTGTCCACCTGCATGCAATTCAGATTTAAACCAAATATCAACAATATCATCGCTCCAACGATCAGTAGAGGTCCAAACATCTTTTGATTGAATACCTGTCATAATGAACTCTTGCCCTCCAAGGGCATTCATTTCTTCACGGATTATTTTTTTTATATTATCAACAACCCGGAAACCCAAAGGTAACAAGTCATACGCTCCAGCCATTTCTTTGTGCACATACCCAGCACGGATTAATAATTGGGCATTTTTTGCCATCTCATCCGCTGGTGCTTCTTTTCGTGTTTTAGTAAATAATTGGGTTTGTCTCATAACCCCCATACTACTTGAAAAATCCCTTTTGGTCAAAAGTATCTTGCGCAACAATTATTTGACTTTATTATAAACACATGATTAAATAAAAAAGAATCAAGGTGTCTGTGTTTGCAGAATACCCAATGGTTCATTTACATAACCTTACATAAAAATGAGAACGATTCACTCACTCTCACCATTGTCTCAGAGTATCCTCGTCAGCAATCTTACATCTGGACGCATGGGCTACAGTTTTCGATTTCAAGGGGTTCTATTAGAGACTATTCCAGCATCTGAAAAAAGTCTACCAGTGCTAGAAATAATCGTAGACCTGGCAAAGGTTACCACGGAGAAATCTATACCTGTCCTGCTTCAAAGATTACCGGGGTGCAACAACCTTTCTGGTAATGAATTAATTCAGGAATCAATCAAATTACTTCCATCAGAAGAAGAGCTTCTTGGCGGAGTTATCCAACAAATCCTCATGTTAGAGCGTGGAACTCAAACCATGGAGACTATGCTTGAAAAAATGCACCAAAAATTCTTCCTCTGCGCCAAAGACGATCATATTCAATTGGTCGAGTATGTTTCCCTTTTTAATGTTTGGATGATTACCTCTAAGCCAATTGATCTTGACTATCAATTGGGAGGAAGTATGGGATCTTCTTTGCTTCTGGTAACGCAGTAACCCAACATGTTCGCATGAAAGCCCCTTCAACTCTTATCGAAGGGGCTGTTTTTTTATTTTACAATCAATAAAAAGAAACTCTTTTCCATAATTCTTTTTTCAAACATACCATACTTTGACGGTCGTCAAAACATGGTATTATTTACCAAAGCATTTTTGTCGAGTTACATATAATAAAAATGCATTACGGGACCTACCTGCCGGCAAAGGCAGGTAGTAATTAGAAACTACCTATTGCCTTTTTGTCAGTTTTTTGTTATTATGCAGTACAGCTTGTGCATTGATGCACAGGTATTTTATATACCGTGTATCTTATGTAGGCAAGAAGCCACAACAAGCCATTATTCAAAAATTGTATTTAGATTTGTATTTTATGTCACAAGACTCTATTAAAGAAATGTTCTCTATTGGTGCTCATATTGGGTATGGAAAAACACGACGTCACCCAACAGCACAACCTTTTATTTTTACTACAAAACAACGGACAGATCTTATTGATTTGACCAAAACTGCTGTACAGCTAGAAAAAGCAGAAGCTTTTCTACGGGAATTAGGTACAGGAAAGAAAAATATTCTTTTGGTTAGCACCAAAGCCGAAGGTCGTTCTTTTATCAAAGACGCTGCGGAAAAATTGGATATGCCATACATCAACGAACGATGGATTGGAGGTACATTGACTAATTTCGGGGAAATCAACAAACGTATCAGCCTTTTGCGAGACCTTCTTGCGAAAAAAGAAAAAAACGAATTAGTTTTTAAAACAAAAAAAGAATTACTAATGATTGAACGAGAAATTGAACGTCTTACAAAACGTTTTGGTGGATTAGTTTCACTGATGGGTATGCCAGATGCAATTATCGTTATTGACCCTCGCCATGAAGATATCGCTGTATTAGAAGCAGCTTCAAAAGGGATTCCTGTTATTGCATTGGCTAACACTGACTGTAATATGAAAGATGCAGAATATATCATTACTGCAAATGACACTGCACCAACCAGCATTAAATACTTTGTACAACGATTGGTGACTGCATACGAAAAAGGACGAGAAGCATCAGTATCTCACACTGCAACACCAACAGTATAATTTTATTCTTAATTTAAATTTATTATGGCAATTACCACAGAAGACATTAAATTATTACGAGAAAAAACAGGAGTATCTGTTATTCAATGTAAAAAAGCACTAGAAGAAGCTGATGGAGACATGGAAAAAGCTCTTCTTATCTTGAAAAAGAAAAGTGCAGAAATTGTTGAAAAGAAATCTGACCGAGAATTAGGTGGGGGTGTAGTACAATCATATATCCATGGAAACAAGAAAATTGGATGCATGATTGAATTATTATGCGAAACTGACTTTGTTGCAAACAACGAAGAGTTTCAAACTTTGGCGTACGATATTGCAATGCATGTAACTGCAATGCGACCAGAATTCTTGACTGCAAATGATATTTCGGAAGAAAAAAAATCTCAGGTAGAAGCTTTGTGCAAAGAAGAAGTCGCAAATCTAGATAAACCAGAAGAAATCAAAGGGAAAATATTGGAGGGAAAAATACAGGATTTCTTCAAGGCGCGAACATTAATGGAGCAACCATTTGTGAAAAATCCTGATATGACTATCAAGGATCTTATCAACGAGGCAGTACAGAAATTCGGAGAAAAAATACAGATTGGACGCTTTGCGTGTTATTCATTACTTGAATAAATAAACCATCATGTATTCTTTTTTTATTATCACTCTTGTATCTTCAACTATCGGACTTGTCATCTTTTTCTGGGTACACATGAAAGATCGTGTAACGGCATTATATCCAGAACCAATCCCAGAAAAAGCATGGTATAGCATCGATCTAGTTTCCCTGTTAGAAAGCGGGATTGACCTGGTAAAAAATTCTCTCTTTAACCTCTTTATTTTTTTATTAAAACAAGCTATACTGGTGTACAGATTTTCATTAATAAATCTTCGAAGATATCTTCGGGCCAGAATATATAGAATACTTTCTACTGCAGACACATCAAAAATGAAGGGCGAAGAATCTCAATTTTTGAAAACAGTAAAAGAATATAAGAAACAGGTGCAGAAAGAGAGATGATAAAAATGTGCCGGCATAGCTCAGTTGGTAGAGCAACGGTTTTGTAAACCGTGGGTCGTGGGTTCAAGTCCCTCTGCCGGCTCCATATAAAAAACATCCTGCAATTGCGGGATGTTTTTTATTATCTGTAAATCTTTTGATCTAATCGGGTGTGAACTTCTTGGAACAATCCCCACACTGCAATCAGAAGACCTGTTATTTCCATAAACTCTTCCAATGAAGATCCAATAATAAAACCGGGATGATACACACCGCCCATTTCATAAAATCGTGCACCTATCATTTCCATACCAATAGCACCCAAGACAAACACCAGTGCACCCGCAATGATAGTGTATTTAGTAGTCGTAGATAATTTCAATAAAAATGGAACCAAATAAAAAGACATCAACAACAAAATTATTCCGTATGGTATTACCCATGCAAAATAAAAAAGACCCGAAACACCACCAAGGATATATTGAGTATGGTATGTCAGTTGCTCATGAACCTGAGCCAGTTCATCAAAACTAAGGAATAATAACAACGTAGAAATAAATATCCAAGGTGTCCACTCTTTTTTTAATTTTTGTAAAAACTTATCGTACATTCCGCAAATCAACGCACAAGCAGATAAAACAAAAAACAACATCACGGAAAAAAATGTAGGGACATTTACCTCGTGACCAATATCAAACATACGGAAAATCCAAGTATTTTCAAAAAAAGGATTTTGTATGCGAATTCCTTGGAAAACAAGGTAGATTAAAATCATTGCAGCACCCAAGAAAACCAACACGCCAAACACCTGGTTAAGATTTTTTTTCCAAAAGAGAGTTCCCTGTTCCATATCAAGTACACCTACTATACCACATTTTCAGAGTATTTACAGTCTATTTCTTTTTACAGAACAATAATAAAAATCTCAGATCATCATACGTATATGCATCCCCTACTATAGATTTCACAGTTCCCAATTTTTGATCATCTGCTTTTTGTAGAGCTTTTTCAATAATCACGATATCTTTTTTAAATGATACTTTTTTAGGTTGTAAATAATCAATGTCTTTTATCGTAACAGCATCATCTTTGAGAAGTTTTTCTATGTGATTCATAATCGTCTGCACTGTCAGAGATCTTTCTTTTGCAATAGATTCTAATGTCTGTTTTTGCAGTATGAATTCTTTTGTAGCTTGATACGTTGAAACTTTTTGTTTAGACAATTTTTGCTTCTTTTCTTTTTTTACTATTTGTAAGCTACCACCAGATTTTTTAATAAAGTCATAATGAAGATTTTGTATTTTTTCTGCATCGGTAATCAATAATCTTTTTACTAATTTTTCTGATTCTAACTGAAATCGATTATCATGTTGATATACCACAGGATCAACCCGAAGGGCATGTTCGTTATAACCCAATAATTGTAGCCCCTGGATGGATCGTACCCGTGATAATGCCACGTATCCCTGCCCTGGGACAAAACATTGGGACAAATCCATACATACCGCATCTAATGTCATACCCTGGCTCTTGTGTACGGTAATAGCCCATGCTAGACGTAGGGGTAATTGGGTTACTTCGGCCAAAACCTTGCCGTCATCGGTAGTCACAGACCATGTTTCTGGGTGTACATAAATACGTTCCCCTGATCTGGTTTCGACAATAACATCATCATTATCAATCGTTACAATACTACCCAATGTACCATTTACATATTTACCCTCGTTGCTGTTTTTTACGAACATTACCAGTGCTCCTTCTTTTAATGAAAGTATTTCGTGGGTCAATAATGTTTTTTTCAAAGTTTCAATATGTTTAGCAGAACCTTTTGATGTCATAGAAAAAGTTCGCACAGGAGTTTCAAGATTACCTAATTTCTCTTGATTAATTTTATCCACATCAACATTGTGCGTAAATAATAATGGTCTTTCTCCATCGTACACAATTTCTTCTACCGCACATGAAGATAAAATATCATGAGTATCTTCAGAAATTGAACATGATCGTATCTGAGACAAAACGGACAACAATGGTCCATCATCCTGACGATATGATTTTTGTAAATAACAAAGATGAATATCTGCGTTTTTCCATGCATCAGACAAAAAAGCATACGTAGTTCCGGTACCCCCAATAGGTGGTAATTGGAAAAAGTCACCTACAAAAATAACCTGCATTCCCCCAAATGGTTTTTCAGAATTTTTCATTGCCCGTGCCAATAGATCCAAACTGTTTAACAATGCGCCCGACAACATGGAAATTTCATCGATGACGAGAACTTTTGTCTCATGAAATCGATCCCAAATATATTTCTTTTCCAACATCATCTCAACATCCCATTCAGACAGATTTTCTCGAACCCCAATACCTGACCATGCGTGTATGGTCATACCACCAATATGTGTCGAAGCAATCCCAGTAGATGCGGTTACCGCAACAGGCATATCATGATCGCGTAGATACGCAATATATTGATTAATAACATAGGTCTTCCCTGTCCCAGGGGCGCCGGTCAGAAATACGTTATGTCCCATTTTTAGAATATCCAATGTCTGTTCTTGTGTCATGTGCATCTAGTATACAGGATATTTTGTGAAAGAAAAATAAAAAATTACCCCAAAACAAAAAGCCCGATCGGGCTTTTTGTTTATAATATATTAAGGCAGGTTTGATATACTAAAGTTATTATCACTTTCATCTTGAGCATGAAGTGTTCTCGTACCCGCTGAACAAGGAGAGTTCGGATTTGGAAACCCATCACAAAAAGGTACCCCAGTATATAGCTCGGTTTTTATTTTAGTTTGAAAACTTGTATCCGGTGGAAATGTGTATCCTGCATCCGAACATCCAAAAACTGAAGAGCTTATCGTCCAATTATAATTGCCTTGTGATGCAAGAACTTGTTCTTCTCCAAAGCAGTCTCGAGAATAATGTATATCTCCAACCCCAGAAGGAATAGAGTAAGAAAGTCTTAACCAAGAATTTGCAGGTGTATTACATGTGTCCCAATTGACCGTATATGTTTGACCAATTCTCCAGTCTTCCCCACCATTTGGTGAAATAATTTTAATCCATGGTTGTGTATTTGGTGTACAATTATTTTCACCCCCTAGTGATACACCAACTTTTATACCATTACCTGATGAAACTGGCCCTGTTTCGACTGAACTATCTTGATCTTCTGTTATTACACTCATATCCGAAGATGTTTCACCTAATTCGTTATTATTTTCTGTAATAACATCGACATTTTTGTTATTTGTTGTCGCAAAATATATACCTCCACCAACAACCAACAGACCAAAGATTATCAAGACAGCAGCTGGTAATGCAAAACCTAAATTTTTTATCTTTGCTTTCATAGATATATAATTATTATGCTAATTCCCTATATACAAGTTCCAATTGTCCAGCCTATGGTTCCATCAGAATTACCACGATGACATGTTTGCGTAACTGTAGGTTGCCCAAGAGTCCATGTTCCATTTTGATATGTGGCAATAGAAACTCTTTTTGTCTGAGATACTGAATCATCTAGTTGTGCAAAAATTGCTGTAACTATATATTGACCATCATTATTTTGATCTACAGTAACAGATACACTTCCACATTCTTGTACACAACCTTCTTCAGGGAAAAGATTACCCCATGTCTGTTTTGCTAAAATTTCTGCTTGTGCTTGTGTTAATGATTGACTTATTATGGTCGTTTCACTTTCTGATCCACTTGCATTTATAGTAAATGAATTGTCTGAACTATCAATAAAATTAGGAGGTGCTCCTTCAGGACCTGAAGTTTGATTTAGCTCATGATCAATTATTACCCAATAATTTCCTGGAACAAGCACGGGTGATAAGGTAAATGTCTCAGAGCCATCATTCACTGTACCATTTGGAATAAAGGACTGAACTACAGGCTGATTTGTGCTATTATTATGTGCGAGAATATAAACTACTGAGGAAAAATTACAACTCTCCCATTCTACAGCAATCTCTTCTCCCGCAACATATTCCTCTCCACCATTTGGTGACAATACCTTGATCCAAGGTGCAGTATTTGCATTACATATTTCAGTATTTTCACCAGTAAGTGTTGTATCTGTTGTAGATACGTTAATTCGAGTATCCGCACCAGATCTTACCGCAACGACCTTTTGTTCAAGCTCTTTGGTTGACTGCAGGCGCGCACCTACAGAGGTACGCATACTTTCTTGTTGTTCCACTGCACGATCAATGGCTTGTTTTACTTCTTCATCTTCAGCGTGCAACTGAACATCTTGTAATATTGAAACTCGATTTTCAGAAATATCTGAAAATCGAGATAATACTTGCTGTCGTATTGCCAAATCAGGAATACGCGAAACCGCAACAGTTGCCCGTGCTAAATGTTCTTCAGATTCACGCAAAAAAGATTCTGCTTCTGCGATATTTCCTTGCTCCATTTCTTGTGTAGCCAACCCAAAACTACGACCTGAAAATTCTTGTAATAAGCTAGCTTTCTTTTCTGAATTAAAAGTAAAGAAAAGTTTGATTTTATCAAAAAAACCAATTGGTTTTATTTCTGCGCTTTGCACAATAGATACGTCTGCGGTACTGGTAGCCATTTGTGCCGAAACAGTATACGCTGAAACAAATACCAACCCTATACCTATAAATATACTTGCAATTATTTTGTTAGTCATGATATAAAAATAAACTCTTAAATTTTGTTACAGTATACCATAAAAACCATACTCTTGGTATGGTTTTTATGAAACTAACATTTATATATCTGTTTTTTCTACAGTACCTTCTTCTTTATTTTCTTCTTCAGATATTTCTTCATCTTCTTTTATTTCTTGCGATGCATAATAGTTTTCAACTAATACCAATGGAAGCATTTCTTCTACATCCGCTAATGAAAATAATCCTGTATGAACAATATCATCAACCATAATCGAAGGAGAGCCAGGAATATTAAAAATGGATATTAATGTTTGCATAGCTGGTGTATGTAAATCACGATCTAGCCAATAAATACGAACTTCTGGATATCGTGCACCAATTTCATCCAATACCACCGTTTGACGTCGGCAATCACGACATGACTGTTCATGGAAATATAATACAGAAACGATTTCTTCTCCGCATCGTTCGTTGAGCTCTTGTCGCAAAAGATAATCTTTTATTTGTAAAAGATTATATTGTTGTTTAATAGCTAATAGATTTGGATTTTCAGAGCCCAAATCACTCTCCATAAACTTCACCCGCCGAGCTAGATTATTTAATTCTTCATTTAATTCACGTTCAAAGTTTTCATTTGAAACAACATGATCACAAGAAGAATTTCCTAGTAATGCATATCGTGTTTCTATAGATAAAATATCAAGAGATATTTTATTTTGAATTTCTTGAATTTGTGAAATACGTGCATTACTAGCTTTATCAGATAAAAAGAATGCCAGAATGAACAATCCTAAGGTTACAAAAAATACAATTGCATAATGATAAAAAGAATAGTTTTTCATATATATTAGCGCCACGATGGTGTGCTGGCGCGAAGAGTATCATATACAGAACGCAGTACCCAAAATGGAACTACAAGTCCGTACAAAATAAAAAATGGAATAAAATTAACAAAAGAACCTTTTCGAATACCTGAAACATATCTTCCCAAAAATACGGTCCCTAAAACAGATGCAAATATAACCAGAGACAAGAATGATAATGCCTGAGTATTCACGAAAAACCAATCCAACGAAACAAATGCTTGCCATGATGAATTAAACCCAACCAATTGCAAGGTACTGAAATAATGTATCAAACCATCAAAAATTTTATACCAACTAATGAAGAACACACTAAGAATAACAAAATAGGCAAATACACTGGTTGGCACTGTGAACATACCAAATGCTCCCATTTTCGGATTGAAAATAATTTTTTTATAATCACGCGTATTTTGCAAAAACCCATATCCCCAACGTAACCGCTGTCGAAATAATGATGATACCGAAGCAGGACCTGTGGTGTATACCAAAGCATTATGACAATGATCTACTTCGTATCCCGCAATTTGTAATCGATAGGTCAATTCTAAATCTTCTAGATTATGTGCTCTTTTATAGCCACCCACAGCACGTAATGCATCTATTTTGAATACAGAAAATGCACCAGGGACAACCAAAACACCACCCAAGAGACCTAAAACTTTTTTTGTAAATGCAAACATTTGATATTCAATACTTTGTGCTTTTTGAGCAAATGTTGCTGGGTTATGAATCAATACTGAACCTCCTACTGCTGAAACTTTTTTATTTTTTACGAACACAGATGCAATCGCTTGAATTGACTGAGAATCAAGTCTCGTATCTGCATCCAATGAACATATTAAATCAGTAGTGACGTAATCCAAAGCAAGGTTCAAAGCACTGTGTTTCCCCCCATTTTCTTTTTGCAAAAGAATAGTATTTTTTCTTTGTGCATATTTTTGTAACTCTTTCCACGTGGCATCGGTACTACCATCATCAACAGCAATAACAAATAATTTATCTTGTGGATATGCTACGTTATCCAACGACACAAATGTTGCATCTATGGTTTTTTCCTCGTTCCAACATGGAACTACCAAAGTAACAGTAGGCAATTCTTTGGGGTCAACAGAAACGAGAGAATCTTGTTTATATTGTTTACGAGAAATAAAAAATGAATACAGAAAAAAAATCTGTGTGTACAAAGACACAAAGACAACCCCATACAAAAAAACTTGAACCCAATCTATATGCATATAATTATTAGTATTACTATACCAAAAAAACACTCATTTTACAATACGTAAAGGTTAATAATCTCGAAGCTTTTTAATCTTTTCATTATTACGGATTTTATCGTGCACTTTTGCTTCAATTTGACGAATACGTTCTCGAGTTACTCCAAATTCACGTCCGACTTCTTCTAATGTGTGATTTACCCCATCTAATAGACCATAACGCATTTCAATAATTTTGCGTTCCTTTATAGAAAGATCATTTAATATTTCATGAATTTGATCTGTTAAAATTCGCTTTGATGCATCCTGGTCTGGTCGTGGAATTTTATCATCTGCGATAAATTCACCCATAGTTGATTTTTCATCATCATCACGACCAACAGGTTCTTCCAAAGATAATGTATCTTGATTGATTTTTTCAATCATATGTATTTTATCTACTTCGATTCCCATCTCTGTTGCGATTTCTTCTGGCAATGGATCACGTCCTAGATCCTGTGAAAGTCTGCGGGAAACTTGTTTATATTTTGAAATAGTTTCCACCATGTGTACAGGAATACGAATGGTTCGTGATTGATCAGCCAATGCACGAGTAATAGACTGTCGAATCCACCAGGTTGCATACGTTGAGAATTTAAATCCTTTGTTCCAGTCAAATTTTTCAACCGCTTTGAACAATCCAAGATTTCCTTCTTGAATCAAATCCAACAATGACAAATCAGAGCTACGTCCAACATATTTTTTTGCAATAGAAACAACTAGACGAAGATTCGCTTTTGCCAAAAGATTTTTAGCCTCATCATCTCCTGCTTCGATACGTTTCGCTAATTCTTTTTCCTGAGACGCTTTAATCAATGGATACTGTCCTATTTCACGCAGATAAATTTGAATAGAATCTTGTCCTGTTCCCTCTTCTTTATTATATTTATTGTAATCAGAAGATTCTTCATCAAGACTGAGCAGATTTCCACCCTCTAACACATCAATACCTGCAACAGAAAAACGTTCATAGAGATCATCCAAGAAAAGAACATCAGTCTCAACATCAGGAAATGCTTTCAATATTTCATCATAGGTAACAAAGCCTCGTTTTTTTGCTTTCTCAACCAACACATGAATACGAGCATTTCGCTCTTCAAGCATTTTTTCAAAAGCAAGACTGGTTTTTCGTATCGCAGGGGCTTTCTTTGCTGTTTTTTTCAAATCTTTTTTAACGACTTTCTTAACAGCCTTTTTGACCACCTTTTTAGGGCTCGCAGGTTTTTTTACTGCAACTTTTTTTGCTACTTTTTTTACAGGTTTTTTAACGACTTTCTTAACAACTTTTTTTACTGCTTTCTTTGTTGTTTTTTTCATAACTTTTTTTATTGTTTTTTTCTTTGTTGTTGCCATATGATTATGATTCTTTTACGGTTGTTGCTTTTAATGTATTGATACGTTCGGCTAATAAGTGACACTGCGTGACCAGCGATTCGGGTATGGGTCCATGCTTTTCCGCATCACGCATTTGGGTAAGCGTTTTCGTAAATTCAACTTCGATGATATCCAGCTCTAATGCCAATAAAAATGCTTGTATGTCATCCAAAGCTAACGAAATTTTTTCTTCTGTATAGGTCATTTCTGCAAACATAAAAGAATCCGAAAGCACACTGGCTAGTTCTTGTTGTAGTGCATCAAACGCTCCTTTTTCTTCAACTAATGCGTCATAGGCATCTTTATATTCTTTTGCCGTATCAGGCTGAAAACGTTCTAACCATAAGACTACACCCAAAAAACGTTTTTGCAAAGATATTCTTCGAGTTGGTGGTTGTTCTGGTGATTGCTGTGAGTCAGTTTTTATTGATTGGGGCACATAGGTTTTTTCCCATGATTGAATATCTTCACGGACCGCAGTGTCGGAAACCTCCAACACCCGTGCCAAATGTCGAAACGCTCTATCTTTTTCCAGCGCGCCGGCAAGAAATCGAATCAATGGATATACCAAATTACGAGCCTCTGTAAAACGTTTCTTTTCATCTGCAATAGATTCAAGGCTATTAATGACCACATCAATAAACCGAGGTGCAGTGTCTACAATAGTACGCCATTCTTGTGGATCTTTTTTTACAATATCCGCAGGGTCATTACCGGGTTCCAATACTACAACTTTTACATCACAGCCCTCTTCTAATGCTAACAAGATACTGCGATTCGAAGCTTTTTGACCGGCAGAATCCGAATCCAATGCAACGACAATAGTATCAGTGAATCGACGAATCAAAGCTATTTGATCTCGAGTCAAAGCAGTACCAGATAACGCAACTGCAGAACGAACACCAGACTGATGTGACATCACCAAATCCATTTGCCCTTCTACTACAACACAGTGTTCATCAATACGCATAGCGTGTTTTGCTTCGTGGTATCCATATAATATTTTTGATTTATGATACAAAATATTTTCTGGAGAATTCACATATTTTGCATCTGCTTGTTTTGTATCGCTGCCGGGAACTTCGATGAATCTTCCTGAAAAACCAACCACCCTACCTTGGGTATCCATAATAGGAAACATCACGCGAGAACGAAATCGATCATACCATCCACGATTACCCTGAATAACAAGTCCTACCTGATTCATTTCTTCATAAGTATATCCAGCCTTTTCAAGAACATGCGAAACGCTTTGCCATGGTGGCGGAGCGAAACCAATTCTGAATTTTTGTATGCTATCTTTTATCAATCCTCTTTCTCTGATGTAATGATATGCATCGGGATATTCTTTGAACTGTTGTTGAAAGAATATCGTTGCATGTTCCAATAATGCACGCAGGCGGTCATTTTCGATTACTGTTTTTTTATCAACTCCAGGAGAATATTTTTCTAATGTAATTCCAGCACGTTCAGCTAATTGTACCAGAGCTTCTTTGAATGTTACTCCTTCGATATCCTGAATAAATTGGAATACATCTCCACCGCGATTACATCCAAAACAATGGTACGTATTACGCGCAGGTGAAACAAAAAATGATGCAGATTTTTCAGAATGAAATGGGCATCGCCCCTTCATATTTCCACCAACGGGATCTAATTTTACATACGAACCAACAACCTCGACAAGAGAAATTCGTTCTTTAATTGTATCAACAGGTGAAGACATAAAAGAAATGTTTTAAATAAGAAGAACACGAACAAAAGCACTGGTTTATATTCAGCTATTTTCTTTCTTCTGTAGATGTAGCCTCATCAGGAAATTCAGAAACAGTAAATCCTGGAATAAAATCGTGCACCAAACCTGTACCTGCTGGAATAAGATTACCCAAGATAACATTTTCTTTTAATCCTCGGAGAATATCTGTACCACCTTTTACTGCATTGGTAACTAATGTACGAGTAGTGTGTTGGAATGAAGATGATGCTAACCAGCTTTTTGTAGAAAGAGATACTTCGGTAATACCCAAAATAACAGTATCTGCAGTCGCAAGAAGACCTCCTGCTTTTTTTACTGGCATATTTTCTTCTTCGAATTGAATACGTTCAATAATTTCTCCTGATGTAAGACTGGTATCTCCAGGATTTGATACTCGAACTCGAGAAAACATTTGACGAACAATAATTTCAACGTGCTTACGTGAAATCGATGCACTGTGCAATTCATATACGCGCAAGATTTCTCGAATAACATATTCCTGAGCTTTTGATTCTCCTCCGTATTTGAATATATCAAGAACATTAGCAGAACCATCAGTTAATAAATCACCAGCAGAAACAGTGTCTCCTACATCCACCAATGGAACGCGTCGATAATCAACTGTATATTCATGTGTTTTCTTTCCTTCTTTTGCTCCACCAGCTTCTTCGAGAACAGTAATAACAACTTCTTTGTCTTTTTTGATGACATCAGAAACAATACCATCTACGGTTGCAACAACTGCAGGTGTTTTTGGAATACGTCGTTCTAATACTTCTTCAACACGAGGAAGACCGGTTGTGATATCCAATCCAGATACCCCACCGGCGTGGAAGGTACGCAACGTAAGCTGAGTACCCGGTTCTCCAATCGCTTGTGCAGCGACAACCCCAACAGCTTCTCCAACTTTTACTGGTGCTTGTCGTCCCATATCCAATCCGTAACAGGTAGCACAAATACCATATAATGTTTTACATTTCAAAGGAGAACGAACTACTGCGCTTTCTATATCATTTGATTCGATAACTGCAACATCGGCATTAGACAACAGGTGTCCTTTTGCAAATAATACAGTACCTTTTGCATCTGCAATCGGTTCAGCCAAAATACGACCCCATAGATTTTTTCCAAAAGGAATTTCTACTCCAGAAATAATCAATCGAGAAACAGTTACGCTTTCTTTGGTGCCACAGTCTTGTTCTGTAATAACAATTTCTTGTGCAACATCAACCAAACGTCGAGTAAGATACCCAGCCTTTGCAGTGTTCAACGCAGTGTCAGTCAACCCTTTTCGAGAACCGTGTGTAGTAGTAAAGTATTCAATAGGAGAAAGACCTTCTTTAAATGATGGCACCACAGGGAACTCGATAATACGTCCAGACGTGTTAATAATCAAACCTTTCATACCTGACATCTGTGCCATGGAATTGATAGAACCTCGGGCACCTGATGTTACCATGTCATAAGCAGATTCACGATCGATAAGGTGAGCCCCTACCAAAGTTTCAATTTCTTTTTTCGCAGATTCCCAGATTTCAATAATTTTCCGATATCGTTCATCATCAGATAATAATCCGTCATCGTATTGAGAACGAATAGTAGATTCAGCAGATCGAGCTTTTTCAATAATTGCAGGTTTTCCTTCGGGAACTTTGGCATCATCAAGACCCCAAGTTACCCCAGCTCGTGTTACATATTTGAATCCAAATTGTTTAATTTTATCAAGAAGCACAGGTGTTCCATCAATACCATATCGTTGAATCAAAAGATCAATCAATTTACTCAGATCTTTCTTTTTAATTTCCTGGTTCATGTAGTGATAATCATCAGGAAATACACTGTTGAACAATAGTCGTCCCACAGTTGTTTCAAAAATATTACCTTCGAATGCTGCATATTTTTCTTTTGCTGTACCACGTACCATGATTTTTGCTCGCAAATCTACCACAGTATAATCGTATGCCAAAATAGCAGCATTTGGAGATTCAAATATTTTTCCTTCACCCAATGCACCGGGTACTATTTTTGTCATCCAGTAACACCCCAACACGATATCTTGTGATGGAGTAGTAATAGGAACACCGTCTTGAGGTTTTACTAAGTTTTTATTAGATGCAATCAAAGCCTTTGCTTCTTGTTGTGCTTCGGTAGACAGCGGCACGTGTACCGCCATCTGGTCACCGTCAAAGTCCGCGTTAAACGCAGTACATACCAATGGATGTACCTGAATCGCATTTCCTTCTATCAATACAGGATTAAAAGCCTGAATAGACAAACGGTGCAATGTAGGAGCACGGTTCAACAAAACATATTTGTCTTTAATAACTTCTTCCAAAATTGACCACACTTCTGGTGCACCTTCTTCGATCAAACGTCCAGCACCACGAATGTTAAAAGCCAATTCTTGATCAAGAATTTTACCAATAATAAATGGTCGGAACAATTCCAAAGCCATGTGTTTTGGTAAACCACATTGGTTTAGTTTCAACTGAGGTCCAACAACGATTACAGAACGTCCAGAATAATCCACACGTTTTCCAAGAAGGTTTTGTCGGAACAAACCTTGTTTTCCTTTTAAATTATCAGAAAGCGATTTCAATGTTCGACGTTGTGATTGACTCATTGCCTGAGATCCACCAGCACGACGAATTGAATTGTCGATCAATGCATCGACTGCTTCTTGGAGAATACGTTTTTCGTTTCGCAAAATTACGTCAGGTGCACCAATTTCTTTTAGTTTAGCCAAACGATTGTTTCGATTTATTACACGTCGGTACAAATCGTTAAGGTCAGATGTTGCATGTCGTCCACCATCCAATGCAACCATAGGACGCAATGCGGGAGGGATAATAGGAATAGCTGTCAAAAACATCCATTCTGGACGAGCGTTTGATTTTATCAAAGATCGCACTAATGAAAGTCGTTTTTCAATTTTCAACTTTTCAGCAGTTTTTGTTTTTTCCAAATCAACAGTCAATTGTTTTTCCAAAGCAACAAGATCAAGTTTTTTGAACATTTCGTATACTGCTTCAGCACCGATACCTGCATCAAACAATGATCCATATTTGATAGACATTTTATGATATTCAGCTTCGGTAAGAACAACACCTTCTGAAATAGCAGCGATTTCTTTTTTCGTAGTAGACATTAATTCACGCATTTTTTCTTTGTCGTCTTCATTCAACAATGCTTTCATTTTTGATTTGAATTCATTGTCCAATTCTTTCAAAATACGATCACGTTCTACTTCGTACATGTTGGTAACAATATATCCAGCAAAATATACAACTTTTTCTAATTGCATTACCGGAACACCCAACAACAAACTCATACGAGATGGAATACCTCGCAAAAACCAAATATGCGCAACAGGGCTGGCAAGATCAATGTGTCCCATTCGTTCTCGTCGCACTACTGATTTGGTAACTTCAACTCCACATTTTTCACAAATAATACCTGCGTAACGAATACGCTTGTATTTTCCACAGTAACATTCATAATCTTTTTCTGGCCCAAAAATACGTTCGTCAAAAAGACCACCACGTTCTGACCGTCCTGTTCGATAGTTGATTGTTTCTGGTTTTGTAACTTCACCACGAGACCATTCTCGAATACGTTCTGGAGAAGCAAGTTTCAAAGAAATTGCATTAAATTCTTGTGTAGTATGTATAGACATAAGCAAGTGTAAAATTAAAATTAATCGTTATTCAAGACTTCGACATTTGTTAATGAAACATCCAAAGACAAACCTCGTAGGTATGCCAACAAAACATTAAAGGATGCTGGTACGTGCGGATGTTGTACTGGTTGTCCCTTGATAAGACTATCAAAAGCCTGTGATCGTCCTTGAATATCATCCGATTTAATCGTTAACATTTCACGCAATGTATATGCTGCGCCGTAACCTTCCAAAGCCCAGACTTCCATCTCTCCGAAACGTTGTCCTCCACCTTGAGATTTTCCTCCCAATGGTTGCTGTGTAATAAGAGAGTAAGGCCCAACTGAACGCATGTGAATTTTGTCTTCCACCATGTGGTGAAGTTTCAATACATACATGTATCCAACCGCGATATCTTGTTCGAAAGATTCTCCGGTTCGACCATCATATAATTTCATTTTTCCTGATTCATTGAATCCAGCTTTTTTCAATTCCTCTTGAATTTCTACAGAACTTGCTCCACCAAACGGAGGCACAATTGCCTGGTAATTCAATGTGTTTGCAGCTAATCCAAGGTGTAATTCCAGAATCTGCCCAAGGTTCATACGAGAAGGAACCCCCAATGGTGTCAAAATAACATCCACAGGTTCACCATCTTCTGTATATGGCATATCTTCTTCTGGGAGAATGGTTGAAATAACCCCCTTGTTTCCGTGTCGTCCAGCCAATTTATCTCCAACAGAAATATTTCTCACTTGAGCAACTTCGATATAGATTTTTTTCAAAATTCCAGATTCTAATTGATCCCCTCGTTCCCGAGAAAATACTTTTACTCCGATAACACGTCCTCGTTTTCCATGTTCCAATCGCAATGAAGTATCTTTTACATCGCGAGCTTTTTCTCCAAAGATTGATCGTAGTAATCGTTCTTCTGGCGTAAGTTCTGTTTCTCCTTTTGGTGTAATTTTTCCAACAAGAATATCGTTTTCTCGAACTTCTGCACCTACGCGAACGATACCATCTTCGTCAAGATTTTTTAGTTTTGATTCCCCTACGTTTGGAATATCGTGTGTAGTTACTTCTTCTCCCAATTTTGTATCACGTACTACACATTCGTATTCTGCAACACGTACAGAAGAAAAGATGCTGTTTTTCACTAATCGTTGTGAAAGAATAATCGCATCTTCATAGTTTTGCCCATTCCAACACATAAACGCAACACGAACGTTTTGACCCAAAGCCAATTGCCCCTTGTCTGTTGATGATGAATCTGCGATAGCATCACCTTTTTTAACTTTGTCACCCAATGACACGATAGGTCGTTGGTGAAACAATGAACTATTGTTTGTACGTGCAAAATTAATTAATGCGTAGGTTGTATCTTTTCCTGATTTTGTACCCTTGATAACAATTCGTGCACCGTCAACGGTAATAACTTCACCATCTTCTTTTGCAATAACAACACGTCCAGTATCTCGGGCAGCTTGTTCTTCCATACCCGTTGCAACAATCGGAGCCTGAGGAATCAGACACGGTGTTGCTTGTTTTTGCATGTTTGAACCCATCAAGGCACGGTTCGCATCGTTGTGTTCCAAGAATGGAATACAACTGGTTGCGACAGACAAAGCCTGATTTGTTGCAATGTCGATAAAATCAACTTCTCCTGGAGTAACCATGTGTGGAGCTCCTTTGATACGTACCGCAACTTTTTCTGCTACGATTTTACCAGAAGCGTCATACGCAACTCCGGCATGAGCGACTGTATATTTTTCTTCTTCTAATGCATTCAAATACACGATTTCATCAGTAACTTTTCCTTTTACTACTTTTGCGTACGGAGTTTCTAACATTCCATATTCGTTTGTACGTGCATATACAGACATGTGCATGATCAAACCGATGTTTGGACCTTCAGGTGTGTGAATAGGACACAATCTACCATAGTGTGAAGGGTGAACGTCACGAACTTCGAAACCTGCACGTTCACGGGTAAGACCGCCGGGACCAAGCGCAGATAAAATACGCAAGTGTTCGATTTCATCCAACGGATTTTCCTGGTGCATGAACTGTGACAATTGGTTTGTCGCAAAGAATTCTTTGATACGAGCCTGCAACGGTCGTGGGTTTACAATGTTTACAGGTAATACAGTTTCTCCATCGATCGTAGACATACGATCTTGGATATTTCGTTTCATCTGTGCCATACCAACACGTACTTTTTGTTGGAACAATTCTCCTACATATCGTACACGTCGTGAACCAAGATGATCAATATCATCTTCTTTTGCACCAGGAGTATTATTCAAAGAAACCATTCGGTCGATAATCATCACCAAATCGTCCAATGACAAGATTTTATTTTCTAATTCTTTTTCATCAAGACTTAGGTCAAAATATTTTTGAAAACGAAAACGCCCAACACGAGAAAGGTCGTATCGTTCTGGACTAAATACTGATTCGATAAATTCACGAGCGTTTTCAACAGTCGCTAATTCACCATCTCGTAATTTTTTATGCATTTCAAGGTATGCATCATCTGCTGTTTTTACAGAATCTTTTTCTAAACAAGCCTTGATTACCGCCTGAGTTTCAGGATTAGTAAACCGTGCAAGCATTTTTTCATTAGTAGTCAAACCGAAAACTCGCAATAATGAGGTAATATGGAATTTTCGTTTTTTATCAATACGCACATGTATCAAATGATCCATGTCAGATTCAATTTCGATCCATGCACCTCGTGCAGGAATGATTTTTGCTCCGAAACGGATTCCTTTTTTTGTTTCATCTGAAGTAAAGAATACTCCATAACTTCGTGCCAACTGAGCAACAACAACACGTTCAATACCATTGGTAATAAATGTACCATGAGGGGTCATCAATGGAACATCAGTTAGAAACATTTCTTGTTCTTTTGAACTACCAAGAGCTTTGTTGGTAAGACGAACACGCGCCTTTAAAGGAGCTTCATAAGACAATTTATTTGCCTTTGCATAATATTCATCATGTTTTGCTTCGCCGACAGTAAGTTCAGTAAATTCTAGTTTGAATTTTTTTCCAGAATAATCTTCGATGGGAGAAAATTCCTTGAACACATCTGCGATACCATCACGCAAAAACCATTCATGTGATGCGACTTGATTCTCTACTAGGTTTGGTACCGGAACCATTGGCTTTCGATATTTTGAAAAGAATTTCTTTTCAACAACTGCACTTTTTTTCTTTGACATACAATACAAAACCAACCCGATATGGGTGGCTATAATTACGTGACTACACGCTTGCTATGAATAAGAAACAAACCATGACCCGTGGTTTGTTTATGCACCGAAACAAAAAGAAGAATCGTTCTTACCGCAACACAATCATTTCTGTCTTTATGAAATACAGTATACAGAAAAACAACAAAAAGTCAATGTTACCAGGGATTTTTGATTTTTATATAAAAAACCCGCCAGTACTGGTACTGACGGGGAGCTTGCCAAGCTCAATTTATGGCATGTCTTTATTTTTTCCTTTTACACAAATCTTTCAAGATAGCCACAAGATCAGGTGCGTAGTGTTCAGCTGTCCGTGGACCAATTAAGTATACTCTGAACCATTGCGGATGATCTTTGCGATATCCCTCGGCAAGATTCTTTATGAGTACAAACTTACCTTGTACATCACTAAACTTTGAAATCTGGTTAGCTGTATACCAACCTTCTGGAGCCCGGGATTTTAGAATGCATAGATCTTTGAGAATCGCTACAAGATCGGGTGCGTAGTGTTCCGTGAAATTTGATCCTGTTTTACCCATCTTAAACCAATCAGAGTGTTCCGCTCGATACTCTTCGGCAAGCTTTTTGATTCGCACACTATGACTCAGTACATCACCCATTTTTGAAATCTGGTTAGCTGTATACCAACCTTCAGGGGAATCCTGCCGAACACGGGCCTCCTTCAATATGTCAACAAGATCAGGGGCGTAGTGCTCAGTAAAGTTATTACCTGAAAAATACATCCCGAACCAATCAGGATGATTAGATCGGTGGATTTCAGCAAGGTTTTTAATCAGCACATCGCCACTCCAAACATCATCCATTTGACCAATTTGACTAGCCGTCATCCACCCCTCAGGAGCTTGTTTTTTTCGAGCACATTGCTTTTTCAGAATAGCCACAAGATCAGGTGCGTAGTGTTCAGTCCAATTAGGGCCTGATAAGTACATCATAAACCATAAGGAACATCTGCTACGGTATATCTCAGCAAGAGCCTTAACCTGATCCAATTGACCTTGAACATCATCCATTCGTGTGATCTGACTAGCTGTAAACCATCCTTCCGGAGCTCTTTCTCGAACATATTCATCGGTATATTCTTTCACAACTCTCATCACCTCTTCTTCTGTGACATGGACTGATTCAAGAATCTCATCACACAGTTCCTGTTCAATATCAGAAGTAGAGATAAGGCGCTTGCGCATTCCTTTCATTTCTCTTTCTCCTAATACTTTAGGCATCACCATAGAATTGCCTTCCAGAACCTGTGAATAGAAAACCTGATCTCTGCCTTCGAACATCAACTGCACAACATATGCAATTTTGTCTGGCATCAATTTCCACAAGCGTGTTGCCCTACCTGCCCCCTGAGTCAAACCGACAAGCGATCCAACAGGATAAGCAAATATGACTCCACAAACACCTTCATCATCGAAACCAGTTTTAGGAACATCAACGCCCACAAGAACTTCAAATTTGTTGTCCTTGAAGTCATCGAAAAGATCTCTTCGATCATCCCTTGACATGGCACCTTCGATCAGTCGTGCAGTGACACCTTGATAAACCAATTCTTCTACAAGATCGCGTCCTTGTTCCACCGTTAATGTAAACATGACGAATCGGAGACCTTTTGGTTGAAACAATTTCTTGTACAAACGCGTAGCAGCAATGTTTCCACCTTGGCGGATAATATCGCTACTTATTCGTTCTGTGTATTCAGACGTTGCCTCACCTTGCAATCTTCCAGCGATCTTGATCTTGACCTTGCCGGTCATAAACTGAATACCTGAAAGCATCCCTACTTCAACGGCTTCGGAAACTGAAATTCTGTGAACTTCAAGCCCTAGCCATTCTTTGAGGTTTTTCTCGTCAGAATATTCAGGTGTGGCGGTAAAGCCAATGATGATGGCGTGCTGTTGTTCATCCACCTTTGCCCGTCTTACCGGGCCCAGCGCAAGATGAGCTTCATCAAGAAATATGACCGAATACTGTTTCAACTCGTCATTACTTAATTTAATGAAAGTTTGGTACATCATCACGGTCACATGTTGACCGTTGCTTTTCCAACCTCCACCACGAAGCCCAACAACAAGCCGTACCGCAAATTTTGTAAATTCATTCTTCATCTGCGAAAGCAGATCAATCTTTGGTACAAGAATCAAAATCTTGATATCTTGTGCTCCATTGATAATAGCATCAGCAATCGTGGCCTGAAGGAATGATTTACCTATTCCTGTTGGCCCTGAGATGTACATAGTACGGAATCCGTCTATGATAGCCTGGCGTATTTCGGTGTAGAACGTTTCTTGTCCTTTACGAAATACGTTGATAGGAACATACGAAAGTAAGTTCGCTACAATTAACATGAATCGATTTTCCATTGTATTAAACTTTCAACGAGCAGATCATTTGTTCACCGCTTGATATACAATATGTCATATTATATATCATCTGTCAATACATACACACACATGTAATTAAAATCCCTTGCTTTTTAAAAAAGATATGTTAATATAGATAAAAACGTTCAGCACATGATAGAAATGTTCATCCTGCTGTCAGTCGCATCCGCAGCTGACCTGCCCAGGATGATTCATCGCGATCATCCTGAAATTGTAGTTACGGTTCTTTCCATCAATGAGGCTCGACTGAAATATCCCCAAGGCAACGATTGTTGCATTTTGGTGGGATTAGTTGAATCTCCTATTATTTTTCAAGAATATGGGAATATTGTTATTTTCTCCGACCAGCAACCCGAAGCTATTTGTGCCACGGGCTGGAAGGGAAATGTTCTCGAGCTGTTACGGTTGTCGCTGAGACCACCCTGACGACTGGGCCATGAGGTTTTCGAACTTCATGGCCCCTCTTTTTTATATACAAAAAAATTCCCGCCATACGCTATTGCGCATGACGGGTTATTCAATCAAACTGATTCACTTAGTCTTTAAGACAATATACAGAATCGGGAACATCTTCCCAATATTGTTTTCTGGCTTCATTTTCTGGATCAGAACAAAGTTCTTCCAGTAATCGAAGTGACTCCTGTTTACCATCGGGCCTGAGGTGTTCCTCCTGAAAAAGAATCACTGTTTTCTTTTCCCTGATCTCAGGAACAAGAGATTCTAAATAGAAAAGCCTGCAAATCTTCTTTTTATTATGCTCTTTTATCTCCCAATAAAAAGAGCTTGAATCCATTGCAATAATTTCAGACAAAAGAAGAATATCGACATACCCAATACTGGGATCTGGATCTTTTTTATCATGATCAAGGAAGGAGCCTGTGGGGTCTCCATAAAATTTATTCACAGTCCACATTGTATTCACTATTCCATTACGAGTCCTTGCAAAATTTCCAGATGGCACAGAACAAGCTTCCCATCCGATAGTCTGTTGATTAATTAGCTCAATCTTTTCTAGTAGATCTTTCATTGTGTAGGTGCGTTAGTTTAAATACACATTACAATAATGAAATTATATATGCAACCCTTGACAAAAAAAAAAGAAATTGTGTTAAATATAAAAGAACCAAAAAACAACTGCACATGAACACAATTGAACGCCCTTGCTTTACCGTCTGTGAAAATGGGTCTGACCATGGACACTTTATTATTCCATCAATCCAAGGAATGAGCTTTCCAATCTATTGCAAAGAGCATGCTCTTTTGTGCTTGAATGGATTAATCCGAAATGAGATTGTCGATTCAGCATTCAAAACAGCGATCATGCAAGATATCAATACCTGCAATCTGCCAAACACGGAAACCCCAGAAGTACGCAGAAAAGCAAAGAAGATATCAGATATGATTTCTGTGATTCTGCGAGCAGCTCACGAGAAAAGCTCATTTGATGACAGGGGTATCTGCAAAAATTGACACACTGTCAGTTACCAAAGAAGCCCGAACCGTTATACGGTTCGGGTGTTTTTTTATCTATTTCTCCCCTTTTCGCCAATTTTCTATTTTTTTATGATCACCAGATAATAATACTTTTGGGACCTTATAGTTTTTACCCTGCCAAGGTAAAATTTCTGGTCGTGTATACATTTCATGACTGGAAATACGATTTTCTTCGATTGATTCTTGTTTACCTAATACACCAGGAATTTGTCGCGCCATAACATCTATCATCACCATCGCAGCCAATTCCCCACCTGTCAGTATAAAATCCCCAATAGAAATTTCTGTAGCGCGTAATGCTTTTTTTACACGACTGTCGATTCCCTCGTACCGCCCACAAATAATGATGATATCTTCCAAACCTTTTTTCGTAACCATCTTTTGTGCATAGGTATTGGTAAACATTTCACCACCCGCAGCGGTGATAAAAACCTTTGCGTTTTTCTTTTTTGACTGAATTTTTTTTACCGCTTCTAAAATAGGTTCGGCACGTAATATCATACCTGGACCACCTCCGTATGGTTTTTCATCCACCTGCGCAGAAATATTTCCATCTGGCCAAACTTTGCGATATTTACCACGAACAAAAGAACGCAATGGATAACACTTGATTGCAATTTTTTTATTTTTTATCGCGCGCCCTAAAATCGATTCATTAATATATGAATCGAACATCTCGGGAAATATGGTGATAATATGAAATGTAATCATGTGTTGTGTATTATTTTCGTGATTGACTATTACCTGATATACTATACCTATATGGAAATTATAACAATTATTTTATTAGGTCTTGTAGTCGTTGCCGTTATCTATCTTATTATAACACGCAATGCAAAACCACCAGAAGATACTACCGCATCGCAACTGATGATGCAACAACTCAATGAATTGATCCGCCGTCAGGACGATCTCAAAGAATCAGTAAATACAAAATTACATGAATCCAGCAAGGGTCTGTATGAATCATTAAAACATCAATCCAGTGAATCAATAAAAATTATTCGTGATGTAACTGAACGATTAACCCAATTAGATGAAACCAATAAACAAGTTGTTTCATTTACCGACCAATTACAAAGTCTTCAAGACATTCTCAAAAATCCAAAACAACGAGGAATACTAGGTGAATACTATTTGGAAACATTGTTGAAAAACACTTTACCTCCAGGTAGTTTTGAAATGCAGTACGCAATGGGAAAAGATGAAAATGGAAATGATTTAATTCCGGATGCCATTGTTCGTGTAAAAGACAAACTGATTCCTATTGATTCAAAATTCTCTTTGGAAAATTATAACCGTATCAGTGAAACCAGCGATCTGAAAGAAAAAGAACGTCTGGAAAAAATATTTGTAAATGATTTAAAAAATAGAATTACAGAAACTGCAAAATATATCCAACCAGCAAAAGGTACTATGGAATTTGCATTTATGTTTATACCCCACGAAGCAATCTATTATGATCTACTAACCAATACTGTTGGCGCATTACGTGACGAAGAAGAAAGTCTTATCCAACGGGCGGCATCAAAATACAAAGTCATTATTGTTTCCCCTACTTCGTTTTTGGCCTACTTACAAACAGTATTACAGGGATTAAAAGCATTACAAATCGAAGAACAGGCAGTCCACATTATCAAACGGGTTGGTGAGCTGGGTAAACATATGCAAACGTATGAAACGTATCATGCAAAAATGGGCAATGCATTGGGTACCGTGGTAAACCACTGGAATGCATCTGCAAAAGAATTAAAAAAAGTGGACAAGGATGTTCTTCGTATCACAGGTGAAGCAATCAATATCGAACCGTTGTTATTAGATAAACCAGACAGCGAAGAATAAACAAAACCGGGACACGTCCCGGTTTTGTTTATCTCTTTTATTATAGCATTATCTGAGAAATACAACCAACAGAATCATTGCAATAGGTGCCAACAATCCAAACGTAGCCAACCCAACAAACCAAGGACGAGAAATAGATCGACTTTCTTCTGATGCGTGATAACTATTTTTCAAAGAAATATATAATCTGTATGCATACAGAACAAAAAATGGAATTAACGCAAATGAAATTGCAGTTGAAACCAAATCACCTACCATAGGAGAAATCAATCCAAACAACCACGCAGTCCCATCAGATGCAACAATTGCCATGGCAATCAAGAACAAAAGACGTCCAAATACTGACCACCAACGACCAGATACATATCGCGCGCTTTGCATCAGTGCATCAAAGAAAGATTTCTTTTCTTTTAATACAATGAAACTTGAGAATGATACTAATACCCCAAAGAAGATTCCAGGTAAGATAGCCAAAAACATTCCTCCAACGATTGTTAACGCAGACAACAGAGATGTTCCCAAAAATACACCTAAAACACTCCATGCATTTTTGTAGATTGTTTTAATGTCTTGCTTTTCTTCGACATGAATAATACCGAACATAATAGCAACCTGCCCCCACACTTGAATCAATATCATCAAAAGAACCGACAACATTGAAAAAAGAATGCCCACGATTAACGATGGACCAGTAATCCAACCTAACACAAGAAATATTCCTAAAACCAACATACCCACAAAAAATGGAATTGCCATTAATGTTACAAAACGCAAAATATGTTCTGTATACGTAGCCCAAGATTCTTTTACTAATGCGACTGGAGATGGTAATGCTGTGTTTTTTGTATTCTTTTCTTCTGACATAATGAATATGTATTATTTGTAAATATATAAAAAGTATACCATAAAAACATTAATAAATAAAAATGACCGACCCAGTTGCCAGGATCGGTCTTTGTGCAACTCTGCGATTTTTTGCAATACGCACCGTTGCCAATTCAGGTGCAGGACTAAATACCCCAGAAATCGCTGAGTCGATAGATTCGACAAATGATTTCCACCATTTTTTAACCTTACTGGTTTTGTGTGGTTTTGGGGTGCAGGAGGCAAAGTAGAAACCCAGAACTATAAACATATGTTCTAATTTCAACAAAATTGCCTTAATTACCATAAAAGATTTTTCTGGATGGGAAGTCTCTACGCCAATGGGCGCAAACACTACCCACAGAAAAAACATTGAGAACACAATCCTGAATAAAGACCACTTTATTGCTAAAAAATTTCCAAAATGGGGGTTATCCAAGCATACTTCCTCTATATATTTCATGATTTGCATCCAGCTAAAAACTATAGCTATCCAGGCTAGATCAAATAAAGTACCAATGATTACGAAAAAATCTATCTCTTTTACCATACTCAAAGAAATTATTCTGGCCCAACCAAGCAAACATACCGACAACACGAAACAAATTCGCGCAATCGTGAAATTGTTAATCCCAAACCATTCTTGAAACCAATCAGAAACGTCTTGAAATTTATTCAGCAGAATCATGTCAATTGAATGCATCTTTATTTGTGTGTTAAGTGAAAGACCAAATGAGAATTGATTCTATAATTACATATTATACACACTATGTCAATCTACCGTATTTTTTCCTCTTCTAACAGTTTCTTTTTCATTTCTGATCCTCCGCGATTATAATCCCCCACTGTTCCGTCGCTTTTTATCACCCGATGACATGACACAGTCAGGTCATAATTCTTTTTCATTATGGAACCAACTGCACGTGCTGATCCGGGACTACCCGCCATATCTGCAACCTGTTTATAAGTCATGGTTTTTCCCTTTTTTATTTTTCTCACAATAGCTAAAACTTTTTTAGTGAATTCAGTCATATGAATTATAGGAAATCTTTTTCTTCTATTACACAAATAATAGATTTGCTTTTTGATCGATTTAAAACAACCACGGGTTTTGTAAATTTAACCCCCAATGGAAATAGTTTTTCTTTTGTATCTTTAATACTACTGCCGGTGGTAAATACATCATCGATAATACACACGATGTCTTTTTTATTTGGAATATATCCATCGATTACCTTTTTCGTACCGTGATCTTTTACCTTGTCACGCACTAATACCAACGGTAATTTCTTTTTGTATGCAACCAATGATGTCAATGTAATCCCACCATATCCCGAACCAGCAATACAGGTTGCTTGTGATGGTACCAATGGTAACAATGCGCGAACAATATGTTGCAACAATTTTGGATCACCCAAAGACTTTTTAATATCACAATAATAATTCGAAGATTCACCATTTCGTAAGACAAAATCACCTTGTACAAATATTCCTTTTTCTTTTAACTTTTTCACCAAAGAGTTATTCATGTTTTTTATTTCCTATACTATAAAAATATCCATCTCGTGAACCCATGTATAACACATCATCCCATAACGCTGGGGTAGATTCGATACAATTCCCACCGGGTGTTTGATATTCATACAGTAAATCAGGTATACGTGGATTTTTCAAAGAATATTTTCGTAATGTCCCCGTGCAGGTTGCAACCAATAGTTCATCTTGGGAAATTATTGGCGATGACCACGCGTGCCAACCAATAGCATCTCTCCAGACAACCTTTCCCGTATCAGTATCTACTACCAATAATTCTCCTGGATTTGTTGGTACGTACAAAAAACCTTTGTACAATGCAGGTGTTGCCCATACACCACCCATGATTCCGGTTTCTGTTGATGGAATATGCACGCTCCATACCAATGGATTCTTTTTTCGTGGATCCAATTTTACCAATTGTCCGATTTCTTTTGATCGTTCGTTTAATCTTTGTTCTTGGATTGCTACGTATAAAAACCCCTGTTCGTCTATGACAATCGTTGCATCGGTATCATCTCCGACCCAATAATCAAAAACGGGTTCTGCATTTCCTGTTTGTATATCAGGAATAGAAAATCCCATGACACGCCCGCCAGAATTTGAAAAATATATTATGCCATCGTGTACTGCAACTGAACTTTCGATACTGACATTTCTGCCCACCTTCGCAATTAGTTCATCATCATATGATGGTGTGGTAAATATAATTTGTGGATCAACCGTTATATTACCCATAGCATCTTTTTTCCGGTTTAATTGTATTGCAAAAAACCAACCATTCTCCCCGCCTGTATACATTATGTCATTAATAATCACTGGATTAGAATCCCAATCGTTATTCCAGATTCCAGGCAAATCAGCCGAATCCAAAGACCATAATTCTTTTGGAGTATTTTCCGTCAAAGATACAATACGCAATTTATTATCGCGAGAACCAAAATATATCAAAGGAAACCCATCAGGATCCAACGTTACAGAACCTTTGATAATGTCGCCCGTCGCAAATGCAGGTCGAGTTGCCATGCCTGTTTTTGCATCGACAAAATGCACCTGCTTATCGTATGCACCAAAAATAATTTCCGTTACATCATCATGCACATACACCACAGGTTGTCCTGTCCATCCGTTTCCACACCATTTTTTTGTAATTCCCTTGTCGGTACTGTCTGCACACATACGTTTTTCAGGATATCGCCACAATACCTGTGGATCTGTTGGCAATCTACTGTCGCCATACCATGTTCGTGATGGGTTACCACGGAACATCGTTATACCCTCTCCCCATGCACCTAATAAAAATGTATTTGATACTAAAACTTCTTCTGGTAATTGATAAATATACGATTGAATATCTTGAACCACGACAGCATCCCCAACAGATGCAACTACGTGATTATGTGAAATAGGAAGATATTGCAAAGCATAGGTAGATACGGGTACCCCAGCAATAAAAAAATACATTATCATTCCCCCAATACCCCATAACAAACATCCAACAACCATATGTTGTATGCGTTGTTTTTGTGCTGGGATATAAGGTTCGTTATTCACAAAAAAATAATTATTGTAATCTATCTCCAATACGCACAGCATCCGGATGCGAAGCGGTAATCACAACCCAACCATCGCCGGCATGATTTTCTAATCCTAATGTTAAAACTTCGGATGTAAAATGTGCAATCTTTCGGGGTGGAAAGTTCACCACGCACAAAACCAACATGCCCAATAATTCTTCTTTGGTGTGGGCACCAACCAACTGAGCGCTGGAGTTTTTAACACCCAATACATCTCCGAAATCTATACGTAATTGGAATGCAGGCTTTTTCGCTTCAGGAAAATCATTTACTTCAATAATTTTTCCCAATCGTATATCCAGTTTTTCAAAATCTTCTATCGTTGCCATATGCGTATATACTATAGTATTTTTTACAAAATAACCACATAATAAGAACTATTTTTGTAATATTTAACCAAGATAAATAAAAACCCCTACCTAATCGGTAAAGGCTTTGGAGAGTTTTTCTCCATATTTTTTTATAGACTCATTCACGACAGAGTAGCCACTTTCTGGTATATCAATCTCTGGACCAATGGTTGGAATAGAAATATGATCATTAACCTTTTTTTGTGGAATTTTTCTTGACCCACCATAATCAACAAGGATAATACCTTTGTTCGTTTTTATCCAATCCTTGGAAAGAACAGTATGATCTCCTCCTGCAAATCTCATTTCATCTTCAGAAAGGACCCGCTTGAGTCTCCTCATAACTTCATCAAAAGAGACAATCTCTCCCTCGATTTTCTCACTGATTACTAACCAGTTGGTTATCTTGATGTAAGATGGAGCCAAGAAATCCAAAGGAGTTTGCTTGTACAAATTAAATTCAGTTTTATTTGAATGCAAGCCAGCCTGAATGCGATTTAGTAAAAGCTTACCATGGTTTTTAGTAATACTTTTTTCTGTTTCGTCAAACTCAAAAAGATAAGTCCATCTCACTCTTATATACGCAAAAATATCTCTTGGAAATTTTAAAGCGTACGGTCCAATAAAAATTACTTGTCTGGTTGTTCCGTCTTTTATGTTCATTTTTTCTAAGATCTAATCTTGGTTTATTATACTACATCTATAATAAAAGTCAACATTAGAAATTCAAACAACTAAAAAGATTGACTCGTATATCGTACATCAACTTTTTTTATAAAAATGAAAAGAATCTTTACATCTGCGAAGTAACGTATGCTTTTGATTTTGGTCCATAAATACCATCTGCAACCAATCCAACTGATGCTTGATAATCAATCAATGCCTGTCGAGTAATAGGACCAAACGCCCCGTCAGCAATTACCCGAGATGCAGAACCAACACCCTTTTTAACAAGAAAATTTTGCAATATCACCACCTCGGGACCCCGAGACCCAACACGCAATGTGCCAGTTGATGACCCATACGATACCACTACAACAGGAGCAACGATTGTTTCCATTGCATCTTGTGTTGCGTCAGGAAGATCAATATCTTGCGCCATTGCTGTGATAAAAACTGATCGAAATTTTGTTACCAAAAATTCTGCCAATTCATCTTCGTCATCTGCATCGTCAAGAATTTTTTCAAGATATTCTATCGTGTCATCCAAATCAAACACCTGAGTCAAACGTGGATAAGGATCTATTGCATCTCCATCTTCATCCCGGATTTCAAAATGCAAATGCGGTGCAGCGGCAACCGCGTTACCGGTGTGTCCAACATACCCAATCAAATCCCCTGCTTCTAATACATCTCCTTCGTCAATATCAGCAAGTTCACTGAGGTGCATATACACAAATGATTCATCTCCGGGTACAGCCGTAGCAACGAACAAGCCTGATCCAGATCCATCACCCATTCGGGTTACAACAGCATCAGTTGGAGAAACAATAGGTGTTCCTTCGGCAGCCATAATATCCAACCCTTCGTGTAAATGTCCTACACGTTGATCACCAAAATTTCTTGTAAGATTTTTCAGTCCCACCCCAAACAAAACAGGTATGGAAATGTCTTCTACTGGATCATTATCCAGATCTTCGATATTTTCTCGCATCTCACTGTTACCATAACGCCAATCTGATGTACCGCGTCCAAAACCATCACCGTCATCATAATCACGATGATTAGCAAACAAAGAAACCGGTGCAACAACTAATAAACCAATCAAAGACAGATTTGCAACAAATTGTACGGTTTTTTTATTCATGTATTCATTGTAGCACGTATATATCTTGTTATTTCATTATTGGTCAATATAAACTTATCTTTTTTCTTTTACGATTTTTAACAAAATAAACCCCAACAGGTGGTCCAGGCTATCGTTTCTTGCATTATCAGGAAATATTGACATTATACTATAAAAGTGCTATAATATAATAAGACAGTGAACGCATATATCTGTCAATAATTGGACATTCACAATTGAAAATGAATCTCATGAAAACTTTGAAAACCATTTGGGTAATTACAGCAATCGTTTCATCTGTTGGTAGCTTGGTATTGATTGGATTCTCCATATCAAAGCCAGAACTTCATCTTGTACAGTTTCTTATAAATGTCATGTTCAAATTGATGGCAATCACCAGCATCCTGCCGGCAATTACCTTCTTTTCACAACTCGCTTACCAAGGTGATTTTTCACACATGTCATCATCTCTTGTATGCGAGGTTTCTATTAAAATCATATCATTAGTTATGGCAATCTCGTTTCTTGGAGTGTTTTCAATCGTGATACCAATTCCATTTTTGGCAAATATGCATGCATTTCCGGTCGGACAATTACCAATTCATAACATTGTAATTTCTGCCGTTGTTGGAATCATCGGAGTTTTGGCCATAAGAAAATCGGGGGCTGTCCTGTAGGACAATCCCAGCAACCAAAAAGGTTGACACACACATCGTGCGTCAACCTTTTTTATTTATTATACCTATTATAAATTTTTACTATTTTCAGTTGGTTCTTTTTTATTCAAAGCAAAAGCAGAATATGCCAACAATAATGCACAAATAAATGCGACTACAGAAACACCTACAACAATTTCTGTTTCAGCAACGAATACTTGCCACCCCAAAATCGCACGTATCAGATGTAATGTTGCTACAATACAGAAAATAGCACCAGTGATATAATTAAAAGCTTTTTGATTCATATGTATATAATAGCATATATTTATTAATTACAATGTAATTATTTCTCTTTTTTACACAAGATACTAGGGATTACAACCAATATTAATTCACAAAATGTTTTAATTTTTCTCTACCCAGAATATGAAGCTCAATGATTGCGCGCGTCAAAGCCACATACAAAATATCTTTTTGTATTCTTTTTCTTTCTTCGATATATTCTGCCAAGGCGCCATAGTGATACACAACTTCGAAACTTTCTTTGTGTATTCCTACAATAAATACAATATCAAATTCCACCCCCTGTGATTCAACCATAGTCAGTACATGAATATTTTTTGTATCTGCGAATTCTTTTCTAAAATCGATCAGATACGCATCATTCTTTGCCAGAATACCAATACTTCCCTTTTCATATGTTGGTATACATTCCTTGATATATGCTATTTCTTTAGGAATGGTATCTATAATTTTTTCTGTAACCACCGGACCCTGTTTTAACCCATCAGGGATTTCAATGCTATACCCCAATGTTTGAATGTAATCCAATATATTTTTTGTATTTCTATAGACTTTGCTTAGTCGGATATTTCGTTCCAGAGAAACATCTTCGTCAATGTCTTTCCAATTTTTTATGGTCCCCAATTTCACCTGCTGAGCTATATCCCCCACATATACAGAAGATTGTGTTTTTTCTTGTAAACAATTTTTGAAAATACGTAACTGTTCAGGAAGATAGTTTTGGAATTCATCTACAATCACCAAAGAATATGATATTAATGTATTTTCAGTTCTGTTGGTCAGTTTATCTTTTACCCATACTTGATATTCTCGTTTTATTTCAAATTTTTTATACTTTTCAAAATATAATTTCAAAAGAATAGTCAAATCAAATCTATCCAATTTTTTCTCTTTTTTCTGTCGTGCAAATAGTTTACTATTCTGTGCTGAAAAATAATCTTCGTAATGAGAAAATAACGCGGTAAAATAATTCCTACTCCAAACAGAAGAAGTATTTTCTCGAAGTGCCTTTAATTTTTGATATTCATAGAGATCCTTTTCTTCGTCGTTATCTCCATATCTTTCGACATACGTATATCCCACCATATTCAGTACCAAAAACGCCCATTCTGAAAATGTGGTTATGGTTACGTCTCGTATTCCCAATCCTGGTAACAGGGTCGAGAAATAATCTTTGGTTCCAGTATCTTGTACAAAGATAACAATAGAACGTGGAGGATACAATTCTGCAGTATCTGGTGCCTGGGTCAGATACGCCACGCGGTGCAAAGCCAACGTTGTTTTTCCGGAACCTGCGGGTCCTGAAATAATCATCGGACCCTGGTGACTGGCACGAATAACCTGATCTTGTGCTTTTTCCATCTGAGCTACAATTTCAGGAAGAGCAAATTCTGATTTTTGTTTTGTAAAATATTCTTGATAGATCAATTCGCGGGGTTTGTTTTCAGATTCCAAAGAAAAGAAAAGTAATGTACCATCGACAATCATATATTGTTCTTTTTGTTTAATGGTTATTGTTTTTGTTTTCCCGCTGGGAAGTTTGTATGACACCTGACCCGGAGATTCAAAACGTATCGCCGCCACCGGCGCAACCCAAGAATAAATGGACTGTTCAGAAAATTCATGTTTAGCAAAAAAGTATTCTTCCTCTTGCCCCTGTTCTGTTATGATTTTGCATTTTATAAAATACGGTGATCCATCCAGATGATCCAGTTCAACTACCCGTTTTTGTGCATTTGCGCGCAAATCCATATATACCACCTGATCTGCTGGTGCCATTTTACTGATCTGGGATAAACTGGTATTTGCCAATGCAGTAACATTATGCAATCTTTGTTGAATTTTTTCTTTGATAAAACCAATATGTGATTTTACCTGTTCTATAAGCTCTTGTTTATATTTTTCCATAATTTTGTATTAAAAAAACCGCTTTTCGCGGTTTACGAGATCCTATTTGGGCCGATTTTATTTGAGTAATAATGTAATCCAAGTAACATAAAAAACATCTTATCAAAAGATGCTTTTTAATGCAAGGGGCAACAATCCGTCAGTAACAATTATATTTTAAAAAGTACCCTAATTAACCCTTAACCTTCTAGTCTAATATTGACACTATAATCCTAGAAAAATTAATTATTTAAACCACCTAACACAAGATTGATCATCATATCATCTTGGTCTTCCCTTTCATCGTTTTGTTCTTCCCGCTTCATTCTTTGATAAATTTTTTCCGTTTCTTCTTTAAATTTTTCACCTTGTTCACCTTTTAGCGTTTTGGCGTGTTCTATTCGTCTACCTAAAATTTTCATATTGCGTCGTCGCCAAAATTTTCTATCCTCTCTGTCTAATTCTCTTTTTGTCATCCTATCATAGTCACCAACCAAAATTCCCATTTCACGAACTTCACCATTCCCATAAGTTGCCTTATAAAGAAATCTGTTATTTTCGGCAATCTCACCAAAGGGTACAACAAGACAAAATTCTGCAACTTCGAGACCCGTTGCTTTTTTATTTACAAGAGGTATTTCACTTATTATATATAGAAAATATTTACGGAATTGAAACCACTCATCTTTTGTGATTTCTTCAGGTAAATTATTTTCAATTAAAAAACTTTGTAATTCTTCTCTGAAAGTTTCTAGGGCAATTTTAGCTATACCTTCTGTGTTATCAAAATTAATTGTTTTTAGAAAATCAATAGCATCTTTTCTATCAAGTTTAGTATGTAAAACCCAACAACAATACATATATAAAGTAGAATATCTCTTAGAAGGAATTTGATCTAATTCTAACTTTTTCCTGATTTCACTAAGAATATAAATTACCTGTTTCTCTGAACGTATTAGAGATTTTAATTCTTTTGTGAGATTATTTAGTTTTTGATTCATGCAATGATTTTAATATAAATTATTAAGTTTTATACTTATTATATTAACTACTGATGATAATTCTACTTAGAGTTAAGCCGAAACACAGCCATTACATGATGCAGGCATATTTAGAGTCTCGAACTTTCCTGTTGTATCAGCTGATTCATTATCACTTGTAGAATATATTTCAAAAGTGTATTTTGTATTTGGTTCAAGCTTAAACTCCAAACTATGCTCTCTAGTATTTTCCGAAGGAGATTTTAGGGATTTTATTATTTGACTAGAGTCAGTTTTGTATATTTTTATCCTACTATCTGACTTGTAATTTGTTTCCCAGCTAAGTGTACACGTATCAGCCAGACAACCCTGTCTTGTTACTGTTATTTTCAGAGGGTTTGATTTTGTTGTAAAATTAAAATTTTGATCCTTCCATGCATTATTAGCAATAGCAGTGATTGTACCAATATAATATAAATCACTTTCCAAACCATCAATATCTACATAGTGTATTGTTCCAACACCACGCTTGGAAAAATAACTCTTACCTTCAAATAATATCTTTGACTCACTCGGAATATTTGTTTTCCAGTTTACTCTTACTGAATTTGATTCTTCATCAATTGAAACATCAGATATAGACAAATCAACGGTAGGAGAAATTACAACTATTGGAGTAGCGGGTGGGGTATAAAGAGATACAGCAGTTATTGTGGGTGTCGATTTTATAGGGATAGAGGTTTTCTTTTCTTCAAAATTAACCTTAGGAGTAATTTCCATTTTATCTTCTTGTAAACTTCTTTCTTTTGATGATTCTTCTTCAACTGGTATAACCAGAGTGGTTTGTTGTACTTGTTCTTTTGTTGAAACCTTTTTAGCCCATGGCCAATGCCATGTAAATGGATTCCACCATGCAGCAAAAGTAATTTGAGGTATTACTAAAACAATAAACAGGAACATAAAAATAGTTTTTTTCAAATGTTTAGTCATATATTTTTTCTCGAGATAATCTCAATATAATAATATTAACATATTAAGAATTATACAACAATTATTATCTCTATCTGCCAGCTCTCTCTTTGTGGTCAGGAATAATTCAAAGTAGTTTTAATTTGCTCGTGTGACCCCACGGAGGATCGAACTCCGATTCTGAGAATGAGAATCTCATGTCCTAGCCATTAGACGACAGGGCCTGAATAACATACCCAGTGTACGTATTTTTATGGTCTTTCGCAAGTATACTATATTATTATTTTCTTCTTTTTATTCTTTATTCCCTCTTTACTTTTTACTTCTTTCTCTTTACTATAAACCCTATGAAATTACACATCCTGGCGATTGGCAAGAAAAAATCAGACTACGACGCTATGATTGCCGAATACCAAAAACGCATCGTGTCCCCTTTTTCCCTATCGTTGGAAATTATAGAACCATTGGGAATTGATAACCCCACACAATGCAGAACAAAAGAATCTGAAAAACTGGCAACCAAACTACAACCCGGAGATTATATAATTGCATTAGATGAAACTGGTAAAGATTTTACCACTGTTGCATTTTCACATCATATCGAAAAACAAATGCATACGGGTATCAAAAGAATGGTATGCATTATCGGCGGTGCATATGGCATTGATGCACAATTGCAATCACAGGCACATTTGGTACTACGATTGGGTTCTTTTACGTTACCCCACGAACTGGCACGTTTGGTTTTAGCAGAACAATTGTATCGTGTTACCAATTTACTGGGTGGTGGAAAATATCATCATGTATAAAAAAGCCCCCACCACTGATTAGTGACGGGGGCTTTTCTGGCCCAGAATATCCTTATGACGGAATTCTTAATCGAAAAAGGAAATTCTTTCCCAAAGATTTTTTCTGACCAGAAAATTTGGCATGCATCCGTGCCAGGATGCGAAAATGTTGTCTTGTTGATACATTAGACGGTAATTTCTTCATGTGCGTAGTTTGAATGTTTAAAGCCATCATACAATATTTCTTATACAACAGTCAACCATCCAAGCAACCCTATGAAACCATCCCGAATCATAGTATGATGGACAACATGTTACGATTCATTACCCCTATACTATTTTTATTCACACTGATCAGTATTATCGCTCTTGGTTTTTTTATTTCATTAGTTATTCTTCGTTTTTTTGGGATTATCTCAAATCCATATTTATTTCGCGGATTAGCATTGTTGGGTATATTAATGCCGATTATTATGGCAGGGACCATGACGCTGGGTGGTGTTATATATCATCCCATAAACA
The DNA here is from genome assembly GCA_021734445.1 of Minisyncoccota bacterium. Lineage (GTDB taxonomy): Bacteria > Patescibacteriota > Minisyncoccia > Phycocordibacterales > UBA1006 > JAIPIY01. Next base: position 78,332 of record JAIPIY010000002.1, read on the forward strand.
ATTTTTTTAATACCCTATCTGGTGGGTGGCTCACTTTTGTGAATTTCCTCTTTATTGCATCGATTGGATTATCGTTGGTGTGGTTAATGGTGAATAAATTAGGTTACACAATTCCAGAGCAAATTATTGGGTATGGTATTTTATTTATTGGGATTGGTGTCAGCATATTTTCTTTTTATAATGCTTCACGGTATGTTGTTCGCCATATTCCATTTTCTGAACATAATCTACCAGAATCTTTGTACGGTAAAAAAATTGCCTTGGTGTCAGATATTCATCTGGGTATGATTCGTAAAAAATCTTTTTTGGAACGTATTACCAAAAGCATCATGGCAGAACAACCAGATATGATATTGATCCCCGGAGATTTAATCGACGGACCTAAAATACCCTATGCTGATTTTCTATCTCCATTAGGTACATTATCTGCAGCAGATGGTATTTATTTCACCCCTGGAAACCACGAACAATATAACAAAGAAAATGCATTATTCTACGCATCTATACCATCCAATGTCACTACATTGATTGATGCAACCCATATTATTCCTGAATTAGGTATTCAAATTGTAGGAATTGATTATGCGCGCGAATCTGTAGAAGAAACCAAAAACAGAATCACTCGTTCTGGATATACATCAGAAATGCCCAGCATCACCCTGTTACACGACCCGAAAAATATGCAGGCAATGTCCGATGCAGGAATGTCATTTGTAGTTTCAGGCCATACACATGGTGGACAATTCTTTCCTGCCAGCATTTTGGTAAAACTTATTTATAAACAATACACACGTGGTTTTGCAGTAACAGGAACCATGCCTAGTTTTACAACAATAGGTGTAGGAACAGCCTTGTCGCCAGCCCGATTAGAATCGCGTCCAGAAATTATTATCTTCACGATAGAAAAACCAATGCAGTAACCTATGTTCGATGATTCTTTTCTTCATATTCTCGATCAAGCCGAAGACCAAGCAAAAAATTTGGTATGGTATTCCCCTTCGCAAATAGAACGTGGAGATCATCTGAATGACGATCGGACAAAGGGTATGCGCCCATGGAGTATCTCCCGAAAAACCGGTGAACTATTACACAATCTGGTGATTACAGAAAAACCAAAAATTATTGTCGAATTGGGAACCAGTATTGGATATTCTACATTATGGTTGGCACATGCCGTACAACAACATAACGGACATATTCATACACTGGAAAGAATTCCAGAAAAAACGGCTATCGCAAAAGAACATATCCAGAATACGAGTCTGCAAGATTCGGTTAGTTTTTATAATGGAGAGATTATCGATATATTACGTGAACAAAAATTTCAACCTATTGATATGTTATTTATGGATGCAGATAAAAGCAACTATGTTATGTATTTAGAATTCTTGCGACCGTATTTGTCACCCTATGCGATTATTATTATCGATAACGTACTGTCACATCCAGAAAAAACAGAACATGCTGTGAATTGGTGCAAAGAACATATCGCACAAGAATCAAACATATTCCCCACCGAAAGCGGTATCTTTTTTTGTAAAACATAAAACCCGCCAAATGGCGGGTTTTATGTTTTATTTCATCTACATTATTTTTTCCACTTTTTCGCAACATTCATACGAGATAATTCGCGATCCATAATAGCTTGGAATTTTGCAAAATCAACGTCAGCGACATTGTCTTTGCGTTCCATAGCCTCTTTGGCACGTTGGTATGCTTGTTCTGCTGCTTCACTATCAATATTTTCTGCATTCTCTGCAACATCCGCCAAAAGAACAATAGTATTATCAGGACGAATTTCCACAGTACCACCTGCAACATAGTGTGGTAATACTATTGAATCTTTTACGATTCGCAATTCTCCTGGTTTTACCACACTGATCATAGGAATATGAAATGGTAATACTGTAATTTCTCCTGATTGTGTAGGAATAGTAACCCGTTCAATAATATCATCATATACGACTCGATCAGGGGTTGCTATTTTTAAGTGAATAGTATGATTGTTCATAAAGTAAGAAACATTTTTGGTAAAACCAAAAAATTGTAATTATTTTTTTGCAGCTTCTAATACTTCTTCGATACTTCCCTTCATATAGAAAGCTTGTTCTGGAATATCATCATATTCCCCATCCAAAATTCCTTTGAAACTTCGTACGGTATCTTGAACTTTTACATATGCACCTTCTGCTCCGGTAAATTGTTTTGCAACATGGAATGGTTGTGACAAGAATTTTTGAATTTTTCTGGCACGAGTCACCAACATTTTATCTTCATCAGATAATTCATCCATACCCAGAATCGCAATGATGTCTTGCAAATCTTTGTATCGTTGTAAAATTAACTGCACACCTCGGGCAACGTCGTAATGATCTTGTCCCACAATTTGAGGATCAAGAATAGTAGAAGAAGAATCCAATGGATCTACCGCTGGGTAAATACCTAATTCAGCCAATGAACGGTTCAGTGAAACAGTCGAGTCCAAATGGGCAAACGTAGTCGCAGGCGCTGGGTCGGTAAAATCATCCGCAGGCACATATACCGCCTGTACTGATGTAATAGACCCTTTGTCTGTAGATGTAATACGTTCTTGCAATTGACCCATTTCTGTTGCCAATGTTGGTTGATATCCTACTGCAGATGGCATACGTCCCAACAATGCTGACAATTCTGATCCAGCCTGAGTAAATCGAAAAATATTATCCACGAACAAAAGAAGATCTTGACCTTTTACATCTCGGAAATATTCCGCCATAGTCAACGCAGTCAATGCGACACGTGCACGAGCACCGGGCGGTTCGTTCATCTGACCAAAGACCAGTGCAGTTTTATCCAATACACCAGCGTCTTCCATTTCTCGATACAGGTCGTTTCCTTCTCGGGTTCGTTCTCCTACTCCGGCGAACATAGAATATCCACCGTGATTTTTTGCAATGTTGTTGATCAACTCCTGAATGATAACTGTTTTTCCTACTCCGGCTCCACCAAACAAACCAACCTTTCCTCCTTTCAAGAATGGACAGATAAGGTCAATAACCTTGATGCCTGTTTCCAATACTTCTGTTTTTGTTGATTGTTCTTCAAATTTTGGAGCTTCACGGTGAATAGGCAAACGTGCAATATCTTTCCCTGCATTTTCTTTGTTGTCGATTGCACGTCCAGTCACATCAAACATTCTTCCCAAGGTAAATTCTCCCACAGGAACAGAAATAGGTGCGCCAGTATCAATGACTTCTTGTCCTCGAACCAAACCATCAGTCGAACTCATTGCGATGGTACGAACTTGGTTTAATCCAATATGTTGCTCTACTTCGAGAACCAATATGTCATTATTGTGTTTTATTTCTAGTGCATTATAAATTGCTGGCAATGCATCAGAAAAAGTTACGTCAACGACTGGTCCGATAATTTGTGAAATTGTTCCTGTGTTTTTACTCATGATATTCTCGTAAATGTATAACTATTAATAATATGCTCTATCCCAATGCGTTTGCTCCTGCGGAAATTTCTGCAATTTCTTGGGTGATCCCCGCCTGACGCGCCTTGTTAAATGATAATTTCAAAGATTCTTGTAATTCCCCTGCATTCTCTGTTGCGTTTTGCATGGCAACCATTCGCGAACTGTGTTCGGATGCATAAGCATCCAAGAACACCTGATACATGACCCCCGTTAATAATTCTGGAATAACTGATTCCATTACTTGTTCTTCCGAAGGTTCAAATGTATATAATTTTTTAGATTCTCGTAAAGCTTCTTTTTTCTCGTGAGTAAGAGATTCACCCATAAGCATAAGATACAAAGATTCAGGCTGAATTGGTAATAGTGGTTTTATCTTTGCTTCGTAGGTTAATGGCTTAAGAAACTGTGTATAGGCAACAAAAACTTTTTGATATGATTCATCTTTCATGAACAGATCTTTCATTACATATACCAATTGAGAAGCATCTTCAATTCGGGCAAAATCTTTTATTTCTGTAAAAGAAGCTACTATAACAAGATTATTTCTTTTTGCAATTTTCTCAGCTTGTTTTCCTACGGTAACACATTCGATAATTTCTGTTGGGTTGCTTTTTACATATTCTGAAACCCGACGAGAAACATTCACATTGTATCCCCCGCACAACCCCTTGTTCGAAGCGATAATAATACACAATGTTTTTCCCGATACCCGTCGTGTCAGCATAGGATGTTCAACATTTCTCTTTTCAGACAAATTTACCAAAATCTCCAAAGCTCCCAATGCATAATCACGTGAAGATAAAGATGCTTCGACAGCGCGTCGCATTTTACTTGCGGCAACCATCTGCATAGTCTTGGTAATTTTTTTAATATTACCAACAGCTTTTATTTTTGATTTAATTGCTTTTCCTTGTAATGCCATATATACAGATTAACGATTTTGTTTAAATTCTTCAATTGCTGATTTCAGATCACTTTCTTCTTGTTCGCTCCAGCCTTTTGTTAATCGATTCAATAAATCACCTTTTGCAGAATCAAGAAATGTATAGAAATCATGCTCCCAATCTGCAAGAATCGCGTTATCTACATCCATTACGTATCCGTTATTTACTGCATACAAGATGGCTACTTGTTTTGCAACAGATACCGGCTGTAATTGTTTTTGTTTCAACACTTCAACCAATTTTCGTCCATGGTCAATAGTTTTTCTGGTATCAGCATCCAAATCAGAACTGAATTGCGCAAAGCTTTCCAATTCACGGAACTGTGCCAATTGCAATTTCAATGGACCAGCATTTTTCTTCATAGATTTAATCTGAGCAGATCCCCCAACACGAGATACCGAGTTTCCTACGTTAATCGCTGGTCGAATACCTTTGTTGAAAAGACTTGATTCCAAAAAGATTTGACCATCTGTAATTGAAATTACGTTTGTTGGAATATATGCTGAAATATCTCCTGCTTGTGTTTCAATAATAGGTAATGCTGTAATAGATCCCCCACCGTTTTCTTTGTTCAAACGACATGCTCGTTCCAACAGTCGAGAGTGTAGGTAAAAAACGTCTCCAGGATACGCTTCTCGTCCTGGTGGACGTCGAAGAAGTAATGATACTTCACGGTATGCAGTAGCATGTTTTGAAAGATCATCATAGATAATCAATACATCATCACCTGATTCCATAAAATATTCTGCCAAAGTAACACCAGCATACGGTGCAAGATAAATCATAGATGCAGGATCAGATGCGCCTGCAAGAACAATCGTAGTGTATTCCAAAGCACCATATTCTTTTAGTTGTTGTGCAATACGCATTACCTTTGATTTTTTTTGTCCAATGGCAACGTATACACATTTTACGTTTTGTCCTTTTTGGTTAATGATAGTGTCAATCGCAACAGCAGTTTTTCCTGTTTGACGATCGCCAATAATTAATTCTCGTTGACCACGCCCAACTGGCACCAATGCATCGATAGCTTTGATTCCTGTTTGCATAGGTTCGCTCACTGGTTCACGGGCCATTACACCTGGGGCAATTTTTTCAATAGGTCGTCGTTCTTTTGTTATCACTTCTCCTTGGCCATCTACAATACGCATCAAAGGATCAACCACACGACCCAAAAAATCGTTTGCTACCGGAACCGAAAGAATTTCTTTTGTTCGTGTAACTCGGTCACCCTCTTTTACTTTTGTATAATCACCCAAGATCATCGCACCTACATAATCGGCTTCTAGGTTTACTGCCAATCCGTAGTTTTCCGCACCAAAATCAAGCATCTCTGACATCTGACATGATGCAAGACCGCTGATTTTTGCAATACCATCAGCAACCGATACTACGATTCCAAACTCTGTAGCATGGATATCTGCTGAATGCTTCTGTATTTTCTCTTTTAAATTTGAAATTATTGTATCGACACTCATAATAGTTAAGAAGTTAACACGTTAGTAAGTCTAATAAGCTGTGTTGAAACGCTGGCATCATATCGCACACCATTGTGTTCCATAATAAATCCCCCGATCAAATCTTTGTTTTGCTGGCGTGAACCAACCGTCTTTGCACCCAATATTTTTTTTATTTCTGATACAAAAGATTCCTGCAATGGATATGCCGAGATAATGTCTAAACTCTCTTGTGCAGAATCCCGTGCATGCATATGTTCTACATGATATAAAACAGAATCCAGTAACGGCATCAGATGATGCGATTGCAAATATGACACCAGATTCTCTACAATATTTTTATTTGCAGTATCTTGTGCTAATTCATATACTACACGAGCAATTGCGTAAGAATTTACCATATTATTGTCGCATCATATCTAACGCACGTTCTCGTAATTTTTTATCTTGTTTTTCATCAAGATCTTCATTTAATATCTTTTCAACGCTGGCAACAATCAAAGAAGCAGCTTGACCACGAACTTCACGCTCCATGCGTTCAAACTCTTTTTGTGATTTCTTTTTTCCATCAGTAATAATCTTGTTGTATTCCAATTGTGCTTCTTCGGTTTTTTTCACAACAAGACTATCACCCGTTTCTTTTGCTTTTGCAATAATATCATTTGCTTCTTGACGAGCTATCATAAGAATTTCTTCTTTCTTTTGTTCAGCTGTGAGCAAATTTGTTTTTGCCAAAGCGGTGTCATCTAAACCTGCTTGAATTTCTGATTTTCTCTTTTCTATTACTTTTTGCAAAGGCTTGAATGCAAGATGTTTTAAAATAAAAAAGATAATCAAAAAATTAACAAGGTTTGCAAATGCAACCTGCCAATCAAATCCTACTTTACTTAAAATTGCTAAAAGTCCTTCCATATAGTTATTACATCAAGAAGAATGCTACGAAAGCGTAAATCGCTGTTGATTCACACATAGCAACTCCGACGATCATTTTTGTAAACAATGAATCTCCTACATCAGGATTACGTCCAATTGCTTCCATGGCTTTACCAATAATATATCCTTCTCCCGCTGCTGTACCCACCATCGCCAAGATAGCCATACCTTTTGCTATTAATCGTGCTGATTCTATTTCCATATATTTTTCAAACTTACTTTATATTAATAATTACGCACGCTTTTCAGATGACGAATCTGATTTGATCGCGAGCATATAAAATACCGTCACCAAAGAACCAAATACAATTGCTTGAACAAGTGCTGAAAGCATGCTCATAGCAAACCACAGTGACGGAACTGCATACGCTAACGAACCTATTAAAATAACCATCAAAACTTCACCGGCGTACATGTTACCAAAAAGACGCAGAGAAAGCGAGACGATTTTTGCCAATTCTCCTACAATATCTAATAGACCCAAAAAGAAATCTATTAATGACATAAAACCAGCACCAATCCCCTGTTTAAAACCTTGGAAAACTTCTTTGAATTTAAAGAATTTCCCCAGGTGCCCAAAAAATCCCCAATCACCAATACTGACAATATGAAGAACAATAACCGAACCAAACGCCAAAGCAAATGTAGTATTAAAATCTGCTGTTGGAGTTCGAAAGATTGAAATACCATCGTAGGTAATACTGGTTAAACCTGGTATTAATCCAGAGAAGTTTGCAAATCCAATAAACAAAAATAATGCTCCTAAAATATGAAAAACTTTTTTTGCATGATACTCACTGGCAGTAATTTGCATAATTAATCCAAGAACACCTTCGTACATCATTTCAAGCATTAATTGTCCTTTACCAGGCAGGGTAGATAATTTTGGTCGCATAATAAGAAGCCCAACAAAAAGAAATAATGCGATAGCAAAAAGATATAATGTAGTGTTAGATATTTGAAAAGATCCGATTGAAAAAATAAAATCGGGTTGAATGCTGGGTATTGCTCTTTTAAATTGAAACCATTCCATATATTTTTACTATTCAGTAGTGGTGTTATTTTCCTTGTTATCTGGTCGTTCTTTTTGTAGTGCACGATATCGAGCCGCAAAAACAATCCACGATAGAATATATGCTGCAACAAGAAGCGGAATAATAATATCTAATTCGTAATTATTTTTTAAATATTTACCGATCAAAACACTAACGATTGCAGGAGCTGCAAAATATCCCAATATTTCAAAACTAAAATAAAATAGTCGATTGGTGTATTTTTGACGCTCTTGTGTTTTTTGATTATTTTCTTCCATAGAAATGAAACCCTACGCGTATCCTAGATGAGTAACTTTTTTATATCCAGGAAACAGGCCTCTATTCTTCTTGAGTGTTTTAATGAGAGATATCTCGAAATAGACTTCCCTGGAAAAAACACCCAAGACACAAGCAAAAGAGGCGCCTATCCTGAACGCACATAATTATACACCTTGTCTTCTAAAATGCAAGCACGCCACAAAGAATTTACACACGCAAACCAAAGTTGCGATATTATACCTTTTTTGCTATAGTAGTGTGCATGCAGCTGTAGCTCAGGTGATCTTTGAAAATTTCGTGCGACTGTAGCTCAGGTGGTTAGAGCGCGTCACTGATAATGACGAGGTCCCAGGTTCGAGTCCTGGCAGTCGCACAAAGTTTTCAAAAGAATAAGGGGGTTCAAAAATAAAAAACCGCATGATGCGGTTTTTTATTTTCCTTCTTTTATCAATTATTCTATCTCTTGAATATTCTGTAAAACAACTGTATTATCTTGTATCTCATAAGTAAAACTTGCATGGCCCTGAATATGCCCGTCTTCGTATATGAATTCCCCATTATGCAATGATTCATTTACGGTAATTTCTACTACATAAAATGTTCCACCCAATACCGGTTCTTCGGGTACAATAGTAGTAATATTTTCACGAATATAATTTTCTACCAAAAAGATTTCATCCACGACAGTTTCTTTTTCATCTAACACTACTGGAGCTTCGGCTATTTCTTTTGATACAAATAGATCACTGGTAATAACAAAAATCCCAACGATAACAAGAACAACAATAAATAAAACTTTTTTCTTCATATATACAGTATATCACTTCTCTATTATAAAAACCCCGCCGTAGCGGGGTTTTTATAATTTTTATTTATTCAAGTTCGTTTTTCAAGTCCTCGATTGCAGCATCTACTTCGCTAGAATCTGCAGCCGCAGGTCGTGCAACTGATTTCATTCCCCCTTCTGGTTCTGTGATTTTCAGGTTAACGCGTGCATTATGTTTCATTCCTACAACACGAAGAAGAGTTCGTACTGCCTTTGCAGTATTTCCTTTTCGACCGATAACTTTACCCATATCTTCTGGGTTAAGATCCAATGTCAAAAGTACTCCCATGTCGTCAACTGTCCGTGTGATTTTTACATCATTTGGATGGTCAACTAATCCCTTGATAACGTACGAAAGAAATTCTTGTGCTTGATCATTCATGATAATTCTGTCTTTTCTTTTTATTTGTTAATAGTATATATACATGTTCGAACATGAATATATACATCCATTGTATCCATACCAAGAACCCCTGTCAACAGGTATAATAAAAAAATATCCCGCACAGGCGGGATATTTTTTTATTTCTTTTCTTTTCGTTTTGGAGATGGAGATTTCTTTGGAAGAACATTTTTTTTCTTTCCTTCGATGATACCCTCTTTTACCAAATGATTGAAAATAGTATCAGACATCTGAGCACCCTGAGCTATCCATTCTTGTACTTTTTCTTTCTTTACTGCAAAATTTCCAAGTTTAGGATTATAAGAACCAAGAACCTCTAAAAACTTTCCGCTTTTTGGGCCGTTTTGTTTTTCTGTTACAACCACACGAAATTGTGGGTCATTTTTTCGCCCTGTTCTTTGTAATCGAATCATTAACATACGGAGAGATAGTATCACGAGCCAACAAAAAAAGCAAGCTTGCGTCAACGCTGATATACAAAGGTCATAATCTACCCTATCACCAAAAATCGTATTGTATGGTATACTAGGGCCATGAAATCTAAACAATCAGGAAATTCTGAACACAAAAAAAATGCTGGCAAATCAGCCCCATATCAAAAAAATAAAAAACCAAACCGCACAAAAGTAGGATCAAAAAACCTTTTTCAGTCTCAATCTGCACCAAAGAAAAAAATAGACAACAATAAACCTAAAGAATCAAAAATCGCTGAATCAAAATTCCGCATTGGAAGAAACAGTATTCCATTCATAGTGATCAAAGGACAAAAATCATCAGACGATATTGTTATTGATATTCCTTCAGATCTTTCTCATCAGGCATTACATGGAGATATCGTATCGGTATCCTATGAACAACAAGGGTCATCATACGAAGTTACCAAACTAGATATTGTGCGTCGTGCAAAAACAGGAATAGTAGGAACACTGGCTAAACATGGGCAAGAATATACTATTATTCCCGATGATGAACGTATGCACATGCGCGTATCTATTGCTGAATCAGATATCAATGATGCAAAATTAGGTGAGAAGGTCTACATAGAAATCAAAGAATGGTACCAATCGCATATTATTGGTTCGGTACGCCAAGTATTAGGAAAACCAGGAGAAAATAATGCTGAAATGATTGCATTCGCTATGGAGCATGGTTTTGATATTCATTACCCCCAAGATGCCCTGGACGAAGCAGAAAAATTAGATGAACAAACTATTGCAGACGAAGCACCAAATCGAAAAGATATGCGTGGTGTAGGAACATTCACTATCGACCCCGAAGATGCAAAAGATTTTGATGATGCTCTGTCATTGAAAATATTAGAAAATGACACCTATGAATTAGGCATACACATTGCTGATGTTTCTTTTTATGTACAAGAAGGTAGCGCCCTGGACCGCGAAGCCCAGGAACGTGCAACATCAGTATATCTGGTAGACCGCACTATTCCCATGCTACCGGAAAAACTTTCGAATGAACTTTGTAGTTTAAAGCAAGATGTTGACCGTCTGGCAATGTCAGCAATTTTTACTATCAAAAAAGATGGTACAGTATTAGACTCATGGTTTGGCAGAACGATTATTCGGTCTCAAAAAAGATTTACCTATGCAGAAGCTCAAGATGTATTGGACACCAAAGAAGGTCCTTTTGCAAATGAGCTACAACATATTTTAGCAATCTCGAAACATCTAGAAAAAGGTCGCCAAGAAAATGGTGCCCTGATTATGGATTCAGACGAAGTAAAATTCGTATTAGATGAAACGGGAAAACCTATTCGCGCTGCAGTAAAAGAACGATTGGCAACCATGAAACTCATCGAAGAATGTATGCTTTTGGCAAACCGAAGGATTGCAGAACACATGAGCAAAGAAAGTGGAGAAAATATTTTCGTATATCGTATTCATGAACGACCCAACGAAGAAAAGATGCACAATCTTATTATTTATCTTGGACAATTGGGATATACCATTTCTTCAAAAAATGATGTCGTAGATCCACGGGATTTAAATGCTCTTATACGAAGTGTTTCTGACAAAGATGCACAATCGATGATTCAAACTGCTATTGTGCGATCTATGGCAAAAGCAATCTATACTACGGACAATGTAGGTCATTATGGATTAGGTTTTGAACACTATACCCATTTTACATCTCCTATTCGACGTTATCCAGATATTTTGGTACACCGATTATTAATGTATCATACCCAAGGTAAACCCTTACCAAAAAATGCATTACAATTTTACCAAGAACAATCCATGCATTCTTCACGCCGAGAACGAGACGCTCAAGAAGCTGAATGGGATTCTATTAAATACAAACAAGTAGAATATATGAGCACCCGTATTGGAGAAACTTTTGACGGAGTTGTTTCTGGGGTATCACAAATGGGTATCTTCGTGCAAGAAAGAACCACTCGCTCCGAAGGATTAATCCGCATGCGACATTTGCCAGGTAATGTTGAATACAATGACGCGACGCGAACTATTCAAAATGGAAAAGGAGAAACGGCATTCTTTATTGGACAATCTATTACCATCCGAGTCTCAGCCACGAATCAAATACGAAAAACTATTGATTATGATCTTGTAGCTGTCGAAGCATAAATTAAAAAACCGCACATGGTGCGGTTTTTTAATTATGGCAATTATGCTAAATACGATTGTTTGAAAACCAATAATTCTGCCGCAATCAATTGAGATAGATCAGGAATTGCAGAAAGAAAGAATTCTTGCATTTGCTCATCTGCGGTATCAGCATCTAAAAGTGTATTAAATTCTTCTAATTTTTCAGTAGATAAATTACCAATAATAACAGCATTGATACGATCTTCTAATTGATTCAACAGATCTGATTTAATTTGATCAATGACTTCTTTTTCCAAATCTGTTGGAAATTTCTTTTCTTCGTATAATCGCTCAACGAATGATTCTAAATTAAGATTTTGATTCATGATATATTTATATTATTTTTGTAATAGTAATAGAACCTTTTTTAAATGCATTTTCTGCATCACTGACACCAAAGCTATCTTTTGAAACTTCGCCTGTTTCTTTGCTTTTAACCTCAACCTTGATATCTTTGAAAATCCAACCCTTAACCCCAGTTACAGTGTATGTATTTTTGGTATCTTCGAATTCTGTTCCTGTTTTTAACAGGTCAGCACTGGTGAAGACTTGTTCTAACGAGGAGGCTTTTGGTTTTTCTTGTACGATAATAGGAGCTACAATAGGTCCACCTATTTTTGCAGTTTCTCCAGATTTTTCTTTGATTACCTCTACGGTTTCTTCTTTTTCTTGGTTACCAATAAGAAGCGCCTCTAGTCCTGTTGCAATAATATCTAATTCGGTCTTGTTGAAAACCACAGGTGTACCATCTGGAATGTTTTTCATTTCTTGATATTTATTACGTCCATATTCAGAAGAAAAATCCCCTTCTGAAATCATAATAATACCCTCTGATGATTGAATCTTTTTATTCAACATTTCAATGTCTTTTTTCATTGCATCTGGTGATCGTTCGGGAGAACTCATAGCCTCCTTTTCTGGAACAATCACAATAGTTTCTTCTGGGGTGATTACCGTAGCGCGAGAAAGTATTCCCTCTATTTCATCTCCAATAACCTGCATTTCGCTTTTATTAAAAGTTACAGGAATACCTTCTTGAATAAAAGATAATTCTTGATAACGTTTTTTTCCATAAGCAGATTTAAAATCATCTTCTGTAACAGTAATAATCCCTTCTGATGATTGGATCTTTTTATTAATCATTCTCAGATCATCTTGCATGCCCTGATATTCTTCCTGAGTTATTTTTATTGACTCGTCAGTTTTTTCCTTTTCTCCTTCAACAGTCAAAATAGAAGCAATGATAGGGCCACCAGTTTTTTTGTCTGCCCCTTTTTCTTTTTTGTCTTTTGCAACCAAAGTTTCTAACGGTGTTCGTGGAACGACAGGAATAAAATATGGAGGCTCTGTATCTAACGGCAATTCTAGATTATGTACAGGATAATCATCATATGTTGGGATTATTGATTCAATATTGTTATTGTTTTCACCAACCAATGTTGCCAATGGTTTTACGTGTTCGACGCCATCTTGTTCACCAAATGATTGTACGACTTCGGCAAAACGTCCTTTGAAAACCGCCTGACCATCTTCGGTAGCAAAAAATAATTTCCCTATTTCACTATCCGGATCAATTACTGCATTCCCGTTTGTATCTATAGGAACCTCAAACACATGGTGTTGTGTATCCTGAGATAAAGAGAAGATCATTTTTAATGTTCCCTCTTTCATTTTTTCTTGTGCATCTACTGAAAAACCATCATGAAAAGATCCATCTTCTGTCATGCGCGCCATATTAAGAACATAGTTACCATCGGCATCGATACCTGTACCACCACCCCAATCAAGACGTAATTCGTTTTTATCAAAAATTAATGTATCATTATCATACCAGGCGTCACGGGTAATATGTTGAGTCCCTTCATGAGTTTCCACATATTCTGCTGCTGTCTGAGTTACCTGTTTGGTGCCCTCTATCAACGTATGTGTAGTATTTGCAACAACGCCAGTTTCTCCTAATCGAGCCAAAGATCCAGCGTCTAAATTACCATCCGCATCAAAAGATAGTTTGATATTATCTGAAATAACAACATCACCCTTGAGAACATCAAAAGTTCCATCTAGATTTTTAATAATACTGGTGCCCTCTGGAGTATTAAAAGTAACTCCATCTACAGTTGTTGTTACAGGATTATCCAGACCCATAGTAGAGGGGTCATTCATTATCCATCCACGCAAATGCTCTAGTGGTGTTTGAATTCTATTTTCATCTCCACCATTTTTCAAGAAACCTTCGATAATCCCCTGGGTATCATCTTTAAAGAATGCCACTGCTTCTTGTACGACGCCGCCAATCACAAGACCACTAAGAGCGGTTGCCCCCACTTTCATTGCGACACGCTTTGCTTTGTATCTACTAAATGCTTTATCTTTTGCAGAAATACCCTGTTCACCACCCATTAAAGAATCTTCTACAGTTTTTGCTTGTTTTGCAAGATAACTATCAAAAGTTTCACCTTCTGGAATACCCCCTTTTAATCCGGCTTCTATTTTCTTTCGTAATTCTACTTTTGCTTTTGCTGTTAAAATGGTTAAATCAGTTCTTTCTTTTTCTACACTACCAATATCAGTATATGAGATGAGATCGATTCTCTTTTTTGCATTCAAAGAATTTCGTGCTTCGATAGAAGCCAATTGTGCAAATATGGCACTCATTTCTTCTTCTTTGATATTTTTTATTGTTTCATTTCCTTCGGCATCTTTTTCAAAAACAAGTCCGCGCAATTTTGTTGCCAAGACAGATGATTTTTCCATCTGGTATTGATGTTCGTTTATTTGTTCTCGTCGTTTTGAATCTTTTTCAAATGTTCCACCTTCGGCCATTTCTAATCCATGTTGAGCGCGTTCTAATGCAACGCGTTGGCTTTCATTCATACCAGCAAACGCACTGGACACCGCAACAGCAGCACCAAAAGTACCCCATGCAGCAGCCTGAGATCCTAGTACCTTTTTCCCCATACCAACACTAAGAGAATATGCAATTCCAACCCCGGTAGATAATACAGCAGGACTGACAAACCGTCCGACTTTTGATTTTTTCATCCAATCAACACCACGGTCAACCATATTAAAATGTGCCTCTGTTTTTAGACTACTTTTTGCTTTTCCTAAAATAATATTTGTTTCCAAATCTAATTCTTTTATTGATGCACCATGTTCCACTGCCAATCGGGCATTTTCTGCAATTTCCAAAAGATTATCTGCATACATGTTGGGACCTTTTGTCGTATCATCATTTTCTAATGTATTTAAAACACGATTTTTTTCGTTTATAAAAATTTCTTTTGATATCAGACCTTGTGCATATTTTTGTACAATATCTTGAATATTTGTTTTTGCAGTGATAGTTTTTGCATCTTTTGCATCGAGAACCTTTTTCTCTTCTCCTTCGCTTAACGTGCCTTCATATTCAGAAACAAATCGTTCTGTAATAGCACCCATAGCAGCAACATGATCTGGATTTGATTTTTCCGATCTACGTGTATAAATGTTTCCTGTATTTTTTATTTCTTCACGAACTTTGTTTATTTCTCGTTGACGATAGTATTCATCAAAAAAAGTATGCTTCCAAAGCTTTTTAATAAACCCAGCTCCAGATTTTGATTCTGTCATGTATGCATCCGCAGCTTTCTTTGCTTCTGCTTCTGCAATTTCTTCTATGTTTACAACTGAAATACCTTTTTTAATTTTTTCCAATGCTTTATTTTTAGCATCTTCAGAAATTTCTTCTTCAGATTTAGGAACAGTAGGTGCGTTTTCACTCATATGCATTTAATTATACTAAAAAGATTCTACAATTGATAATATGTTTTTATTATACACTATATATTATACTATGTCAATATACACATTTACCTCCTTGAACCCCTTAATTATTTCGCCACAGCTACCGCTTCATCAAATTTTACTGACAATAATTGTGATACCCCATCATTACTCATGGTTACTCCATATAAAATATTGGCACGAGACATAGTTTCTCGGTTATGCGTTACCACAACCAATTGAGACACTGTGGACAATTTTTCCAACATATCACCATACCGACGACTATTTGCTTCGTCCAACGCTGCGTCTGTTTCATCTAATACCAAAAATGGTGGTGGGTTTACCTGAGATAATGCAAACAATGCAGCAATAGAAACCAATGATCGTTCCCCACCCGATAACATATCCAATGATTTGATATTTTTTCTTGGCAGGGTAACCTTTAAAATAACACCAATTTCTTTTTCCGCCTCTTCTTCGTCGACAACATCAATCTCATCTCCGTCTTCTGTTTTCGTTGTTTTTCTCTTAGTAATATCTGCCAAAACCAAAGACCCCGTACCCCCACCAAACATAACAGAAACCAATTCTCCAAAATGATCATTGATTTTCTTTACCCCTGCAGTAAAATCATGTTCTATTCTTTGTACCAAATTTTTAATAAGATCTTCTAATGAAACAATGGTTCCCCAAATATCTCCTAATTCTTTTTCCAAAAATTGATCTCGTTCAATCGTTTCATTATATTCTTTTATAATATCATCACCAGAACCACCACCCGCATCTTCGATACGGATTTTAATTCTTTCTAATTCATGACGCATTTTTGCCAGACTATCTTCATTATCGTCTACACCAACCAAAGATTCATCTGAAACAACATCGGCTGGATGATACCCAACCAATACCCGAGATTCTTCTTCGTCATCAACTAGTCGTTGATAAAATCGATCATATGCATCTACATGGAATCGCAATGTTTCTTCTTTGCTTTTTAGTGTGTGCGCCTGAGTCGCTAGCTCATAAAATACATGTTCTTTTTTGCGACCCTCTTCATGAAATTGAGTAATTTGATTTCGTGTTGATTGTTGATTGGTATCCAGATTTTGTATTTGTATTTCAAGATTTTTTATTTTTTCTTCAATATCTTGTTTTTCTTGTTGCAACGCAGTTACATCATGCATGACACGGGGTGGAATTTCTTGGTTTACTGTATTACCCCCTTGTTGAATTTTTTCTTTGAACAATAGAATATCTTTTCGCAATGATTCGATTCTCGACAGCATTTCACCTGTAGTAATATCCGGAGAAAACGAACATAATGACAATATATGGTCGCACCATGTCAGCGTTTCTTCTTGTTGTAACATTACATCCTGTGATGTTTTTTTTGCAGTAGGTGCAGGTATCGATCGTGCAACGTCCAGCAATGCTTCAACACGCCCCAATGCACGCCCCAGTGTATCTCGTTCTGCAGTATAGGTACGGCGCAAATCATCATAGGTACGTAATTCTTGTTCTAATGCACGCAAAGGAGATTCATCAACCGATGTCTTTGCTCGTGCCATGGATTCTTCTATAGTTTTTCGCTCTACTACAATACGCTCATATTCTTGTCGTGTTTGTTCTGCGGATTGTGTATACCATGCACGTGCACGCAATGCATAGATACCAAATTGTTTTTTATATTCTTGTCGTAATAATGCGGTTTGTTCTACTTTTTCTACTTGTTTTTTTAAAAAACGAATATGCGGAGCCAATTCGCGACGGAGACCTTCTATTTCCTGCATATGGGCTTTTGTTTTTTCTAATTTACGTTCTGCATCTTTGATTTTCATCCGGTGAATACGTAAACCCAAAGCTTCTTCGATCATCATACGTCTGTCACGTGGAGATGCATGTAAAATACGGTCTGCTTCGCCCTGTGAAATAATATGATGACCTGATGCACCTACATGCACCCGAGAAACTAAATCTTGAATATCTTTTAATCTCACCTGAGAATCATTGATACTGTATACATTCGTACCATCTGAAAAAACTTCTCGTTTTAAAATAATTTCATCAAAATCCAAAGAAATATCTTGTTCTCCTACATCACCTGACAATTGGAAAATACGATCGTGATTATCAAAAGTAATAGCAACCGACGCACGATTCATTTTTGAAACAGTCCGAGATCCACCAAAAATCATATCTGACCCTGATGATCCACGCATAGATTTTAATGATTGCTCCCCTAATACAAACCGCATCCCTTCTACAACATTTGATTTACCAGAACCGTTAGGTCCAACAATAGCAGTTACCGGAACAGAAAAATCCAATGCCGTAGTTTTTGCAAAAGATTTAAAGCCAGAAAGTGAAAGTGTTTTAAGACGATGTATCATATAAGATTAAGCACGAGTAGTATTATATCCCCCATTTTCTCAAAGACAAAGCTTTTCGTGCTGCTTCTTGCTCAGCTTCTTGTTTTGATTTTCCTGAACCTTCGGCAATACAGGTTTCTCCAAAATAAATTCCAATAGTAAAGTTTTTATCATGATCAGGTCCACCCTCTTTCAAAACACGATATGACGGAGTGACCCCTTCTATTTCCTGAGATTTTTCTTGAACGTAGCTTTTTGCATCACGCCACAGATTACGTTCCACAATTTCATCAATTTTTGGTAACAATGTTTGTGTAATAAATTTTTCTGCAGATGAGTACCCCTGGTCACAATATAATGCACCAATGATTGCTTCGTATACATTAGCAAGAATATAATGACGAGCTTTTCCCATGTCACGCTGTTCTCCTTTTGACAGTAACAACAAACTATTTACCCCTAATTCCAAAGCAGCCTGAGAAATAGTATTCGTGTTTACCAATGCTGACCGAAAAGCAGTTAATTCCCCTTCGGGTCGTTCTGGATATTTATAAAAGAGATAATGAGTAACCACTAATTCTAAAACAGCGTCTCCTAAAAATTCTAGACGTTCATTGTGCTCAGATACAACACCGCTGTTTTCGTTCAAAAAAGAACGGTGTGTACATGCCTGAACCAAATTATTAATATCCTTAAAAGTAATACCGAGTTTTTCTGCAAATAAAGTATATGCAGTTGTATCAATTGTAGATGTAGACATAGTGTAAGTTATTATTGATTCTTAACGTGTTCCAAAGCCAAAGCAAGCATTTTCATCACATCATCGTAAATATTCAATCCGGGTATTTCATCAGCAGTAAACCAACGCACATCATCCAACCCACCTGATTCGTTTTCAATACGCAATGGTTGATAAGGAGATTCTGCTAAAAAATACATCACTTGTTTTCGTATTTTTCCTTTTTCAGGATGCGATGCCATGTATTCGTTTTCACCCAATTTTTTGATAATAGAAATATCCAAACCTAATTCTTCTTTGATTTCTCGTTTTGTTCCTTCTTCCTCTGATTCTAAATCGTCGATACCACCTTTTGACAGTGTCCAATAACCAAACACATCGTGCACCATTGCAAAATGAACAATACCAGATGTATCCCGAGAAAAGATTACGGCACCACCTTTTTTCTCGATAGGAAATGCTTTTTTATTTACTGATTTTTCTTTCTCTTTTTTCGAAGGTTGATCTTTGTCTGGTTCTCCTAATTCTTTATATACTGCACCTAGAACACCGTTTACAAAACGTCCACTGTTTTCACCGCCAAAAGTTTTTGCCAATTCGATAGCTTCGTTTATGGCAACTTTTGGAGGAACTTCGACGCGGTCACCAAAAACCAATTCGTATAATCCAACACGAAGAACATTTCTATCAACAGAAGAAATTTTTTCCAAAGGCCATTCAGGAGCAGCCTTTTGTAGTATATCATCGAGAATCTGACGCTTTTTGATGATACCAGCCAGCATATCTTCAAAAAACTTCATATCTTCAACCCCAGGTGCAAATTCTTCAACATTACGATGAAAAAGATTCATAACCTGATTGTCATCATGAGATCCCATATCCCATTCAAACAAGGTTTGCATAACAATTGAACGAGCAAGATGTCGAGTGGACATAAATAATATAAACTAGATCAAAAAATTAAATAACAAAAATACCAGGACGCTGACTAAGCAGTCTTGGTATTTGCTTTACTTTGTTTCTTTGCCACTTTGGCAACAACATCAATCACTTGTCGGCCTTTGTATCGGCCTGTTTTAGCATCAACATGGTGTCGTAAATGTGGGCTTTTTGTTTCAGCATCCACAGAAATACCTATTGATTCCAAAGCATGATGACTTCGTCTGTTGCGTGTATGTGATCGCGTATGTCGCATTCGTATAACCATATGAGAGCCAGTATACTGGAAATTATAAAAAAAGCAAGAGATATATAAAAAAATCCCCACCACGCAATATGCGCGATGGGGACCACCTTGTCGGGTAAAAACATT
This sequence comes from Minisyncoccota bacterium, assembly GCA_021734445.1. Taxonomy (GTDB): domain Bacteria; phylum Patescibacteriota; class Minisyncoccia; order Phycocordibacterales; family UBA1006; genus JAIPIY01. The sequence goes on from JAIPIY010000002.1 coordinate 98,480, forward strand.
AAAATCCATTTAAATACAATCGTGTAAAAGCAATGGTCCACATAACCACGAGACCATACATATCTGCGGGTACTGTTTTCCTTGCTCCGGAAGCAATTCCATATCCAATCCTACCCACAAAGATAGCACCAGACAAAAAAGCAAAGACAAAGCTGGACTGTATTTGTCCATTCACGATACCAGAATAGAGTTCGTAACCCCCTCCAATTGTTACATACGTAAAAACCAGAATTTTGGTTACCCAACCCCAAATTACATCTTTTTTCATTTTATCTTATATTTAAAAGGGCAATTACTCGCCCAAGATTTATGACTGTGAGCGAGTGGTATATTCATTGGCATCATATCATATTTATATGAGATTGTCAAATAAATACGCCTTAAAGATTTCTACAAAAACTCACTCTATGCAGTGGACACACGCCATGTTTTTTTATTGCATTACAATGATCTTTGGTTCCATATCCTTTGTGTTTTTCAAATCCATACACGGGATATGTTTTTGCATGTTCTACCATTAGCCCATCTCGATACACTTTTGCCACAATAGATGCACAACTGATTACGGGAATTTTTTGATCCCCCTTTATAATTGTCTCTTGGTTTTTGTAATCATCTGGTGCATGCAATCCCCCGTCTAAATATACTTGTGCTTTGTCTGGAGATATATTCAATTTTTCCAAACCACGATTCAGAGCAAAAGTAATACAAGGAACAATACCACGTGCATCAATATCTGTGGCTGAAACAGAAATACAAACAAATTTACATAATCCTTTTTTCTGTAACTCCTGTAAATCTTGTGCAATTTTTTCTCGTTTTTTTTCTGATAGAATTTTTGAATCTTTTGGGTGTAATGATTCAATCAGGGCAACATCTTTTTCCAAAATACAAAAAACACCTACAGTTACTGGTCCCGCCAGCGGTCCACGTCCGACTTCGTCAATGCCGATCAGATATGTATTTGACATATAGAACGAGTATATCAGATAACGTAATCCAACTCATCTTTTCTGGTATACTGTACCCCATGGAAACCAAACAATCTTTCGTCCATTTGCATACCCACAGCCATTATTCCCTATTGGATGGGTTATCAAAAATAAAGGATTTGGTAAAAACTGCTAAATCATACGGCATGCCAGCATTGGCATTAACCGACCATGGTGCCATGTACGGCGCCATTGAATTTTATAAAAAATGTAAAGAAGAAGGTATTAAACCCATAGTCGGTGTCGAAGCATACATTGCTGAACGAACCCGTTTTGACAAAGACGCAGGTATCGATAATAAACGGTATCACCTAACCCTGTTGGCAAAAAATATCACTGGATATAAAAACCTAATGAAACTGGTTTCTTTGTCCTATTTAGAAGGATTTTATTACAAACCCCGCATGGATGAAGAAAGTCTACGGACCTATTCCGAAGGTATTATTTGTTTATCAGGATGTCCGGCCGGAGAATTGGCACATGCATTGCGTGCAAAAAACATGTCCGAAGCTGAACGTATTGTAGAAAAATACATAAGTATCTTTGGTAAAGAAAATTTCTTTTTAGAATTCATGAATCACGTCGAAGTAGAAGGAACCGAACTGGTGAGAGATGGATTAAAAATTCTCTCGAAAAAATATGATGTTCCTATTGTAGGAACATGGGATTCACACTATTTACATATTGACGACAGCGAGGCACACAATACCCTATTGGCAATCAATACGAACAATGCCAATTTCAAAATGACCGGAGATTATCATTTCATTAATCCCGAAGGTGCTTTGGAATATTTTAAAGATATCCCCGAAGCAGTATCAAACACCCTTCTGGTCGCTGATATGGTTGATTTGGAACTGGAATTGGGATCTTGGGTATTTCCACAATTTGGATTGGAACCAGGAGAAACAGCCGAAAGTCAATTGAAAAAATATGTATATGCGGGTATAGAACGAAGATATGGAAAAGAAACTGAAGAGATTCGCAATCGTATTGAATATGAATTAAAAATTATTAAAGACAAAGATTTTTCTATCTACATGTTAATTGTAGGAGATTTGATTCGTTTTGCAAATGAGAATGGAATTTTGACCAACATTCGAGGTTCCGTTGCTGGATCGATTACTACGTATTTATTAGGAATTACCAATGTTGATCCATTTCGATTTAAACTACCTTTTGAACGTTTCTTGAATCCGGAACGGCCATCAGCACCCGATATCGATATGGACTTTGCCGATAATAGACGCGATGAAGTAATTGAATATGCAAAAAGAAAATACGGAGAACGTGCCGTTGCACAGATTGGAACTTTTGGAACCATGCAGGCACGTGGAGCTGTTCGTGATGTCGCACGTGCACTGGGATATCCGTATGACCTGGGTGACAAAATGGCAAAATTAATTCCATTGGGAAAACAAGGATCCCCGATGACCATTAATATCGCCCTGGAAGTAGAACCTGAATTACAAAAAATGTATGACACGGACAGCCAGGTCAAAGAAATCATCAACATGGCAAGAAAAATAGAAGGTTGCGCCAGACATATTTCTGTACATGCTGCGGGTGTGGTTATTTCCCCTACTTCGGTAGATGATTACGCACCCGTACAGTTCGACCCCAAGGGTGGAAAAATAATTACCCAATATGACATGCACGCAGTTGAATCTGCAGGATTGATTAAATTTGATTTTCTGGGATTACGAAACCTGGCGATTTTGGCTGACTCAGTAAAGCTGGTGAAAAAAATAAAAAATATTGATGTTAATATCGAAGAAATTTCAACCGAAGATGAGAAGACGTTTCAAATGTTGGCCGAAGGAAAAACTATGGGTGTATTCCAATTATCATCATCCGGAATGACAAAATATCTCAAAGAATTGCGTCCATCAAAAATAGATGATATTAACGCCATGGTTGCATTGTACCGACCAGGACCAATGGAAATGATTCCCGAATATATTAAACGAAAAGATGACCCTACACAAATTCGTTTTCTTGACCCGCGAATGAAAGATATTTTGGATTTATCCTATGGGGTTATTACCTATCAGGATGATGTCATGATGATTGCCATTAAATTGGGTGGATATTCCTGGTTAGAGGCGGACAAACTGCGAAAAGCTATGGGTAAAAAAATTCCAGAAGTCATGATGGCAGAAAAAGAAAAGTTGATGGAAGGTTTATTAAAACATGGTATGACCCAAACCAAAGCGGAACGATTATGGTCACTCATTGAACCATTTGCCGCGTATGGATTCAACAAAGCACACGCGGCCAGTTATGGACGCCTGGCGTATCAAACAGCATATATGAAGGCGCATTATCCTGTACCGTATATGACAGCTATTTTAACGGCAGAATCTGGTGATGTGGAACGTATTTCAGAAATTATTCATGAATGTACAAAAATGGGTATCAAGGTTCTTCCTCCGAATATCAATGAATGTTTTGGTGGGTTTACGGTGGTGGACGACCAAACCATACGTTTTGGTTTATATACTATTAAAAATGTAGGTTCGGATATTGCAGATGCGATTATCGAAGAAAGAAAGAAAAATGGAAAATTTACTTCATTAGAAGATTTTTTGAATCGTATACGACATAAAAATCTTAACAAAAAATCACTCGAAGCTTTTGCAAAATGTGGTGCATTGGATCAATTTGCAAAACGTTCCCAAATATTGGTTGGTATGGGGCAACTACTCATCTACAACAAAGAACAATTGCACCGGCACGAGGACCAGGTTTCTTTGTTTGGTGATGCCATTATTGGTGGATCCAGTACTCTGACATTACCCGATGTTCCCGAAGAAGACCAAAAAATTATGCTGTTATGGGAAAAAGAATTATTGGGATTATTTGTTTCTGGCCATCCATTGGATCCCTACAAAGAGAAACTGGAAAAAAGTAACACCTCCGTACAGCAAATTCTTGACGAAGGAAAATCAGGCGTCGTAATTGTAGTCGGTGGAATTATTGAAACGATCAAGACCCTGTTTACAAAAAAGGGTGACCGTATGGCTTTTGTACGATTGCGTGATTACAGTGGAGCAATAGAAATGGTTTTCTTTCCCGAAGTATATGCATCTCATCAAAAAATTCTGGTCGAAGATGCATGTGTTGCTATCAAGGGTAAAATATCGGATCGAAATGGTGAAACCAGTATTTTGGTAGAAAAATGTAAATTATTATAAATCAGTGTATACTGTAATTATTATACATAATATTTTAGAATATATGACTGAAAATAATTTACACAATATAATGACGCAATTGGTACAAGAACAAAAATCATTGTGGCGTATCGAAAAACATTATATAGACGAAGCGGGATCAGCAGAAGAACTAGCATTATGGCAGAAACTTGCTGAAGACAAGAAAAAACACATACAAGATTTTAAAACTCTTATTAAAACGTCATTATAATTACGAAGACCGCCATCCGGGGATGACGGTCTTTTTGCATTATATACATCGAAACATTCTAACGAAAAATAACGATGAATTTTTCAAAGCGGATCCAATAAAAAAAGGGACCAGCCAATGCAGTAAAGGTATAAAAAGTAAGTAGGTTACTGGATCTTCTAATATGTTTTGCCAAAAGAGGGTCCAATAGACAAACAAACTACCAAAAACAACAATGAACACTGGCAGAAAGAAACAGAAGAATGCCATCTTTGATGTGGTAGAAAATTCCCCAAGAGAAATAAATTCTTCAAACACCTCAATAACACTCTTTAGTATGCCTTGTTTCGGGTTTCTGGATGAATTCACACCCATCTGAAACATAAATACTGCGACCAGTACCATCCAAAAAATGGCAAAGACCTGCAAAGAAAAAATGTTTTTAAAGACCAGAGCCACCCAGGGTGACCACCAAATCAAAAAAGACATTCCAAACATTCCAAGAAAGGCAGCAAAGCCATTTTGGTTTTCTGGCAAATAATCTACTTTTTTCATGATACAGCAGTTAAGGTTCAACCTAATTATAGGATACTCTAACCCTATAAAAAGTCAACAAACTACGCATCAATATTTGCCATTTTTGCATTCGATTGAATGAATGCTTTTCGAGAAGGAACATCAGATCCCATAAGAATATCAAATATTTTATCTGCTTCTTGGGCGTCTTCGATGGTTACCTGTTTTAAAATACGTTTTGTAGGATCCATGGTTGTTTCCCATAGTTCTTCTGCATTCATTTCTCCAAGTCCTTTATATCGTTGAATTTTTACACCTGGTACTTTTTTAGCTTTTATTTCTTCACCTTCTTCTGGCGCCTCTTCTTCCCCTTCTGAAATATCTTCATCATGAATACCAAGATCTTTTAGGACCTGATTTTTTTCATCTTCGGTATAAGTATAAAATACTTTTTTACCTTGTTGAATTTTATACAAAGGTGGCTGAGCAATATAAATATATCCTGCATCAATAATTGGTTTAAAATATCGGAAAATAAGAGTCAACAACAGTGTACGAATATGCGAACCATCGACGTCCGCATCCGTTGCAATAACAACTTTGTGATAGCGAATTTTTGATAAATCGAATGTATCACTGATAGATGTTCCTAACGCAATCACGAAATTTTTAATTTCTTGTGACGCCAGCATTTTATCAATACGAGATTTTTCTACATTCAAAATTTTTCCACGCAATGGCAAAATAGCCTGGGTCCGACGGTCGCGTCCCTGTTTTGCAGTACCTCCCGCTGAATCCCCTTCCACAATAAATAATTCTGATTCTTCGGCGCTCTTTGATTGACAGTCTGCCAATTTACCAGGCAAAGTAAAACCTTCTAATGCGCCCTTTCGTAGAATAGAATCTTTTGCTGCTTTTGCTGCTTTTCGTGCGCGTAATGCCAAAACCATTTTTTGAATAATTGTTTTTGCATCATCTGGATTTTCCTCCAAAAATTCTGAAAATGCTTCACCGAAAACACTTTCTACTGCCCCACGAGCTTCGGGTGAACCTAATTTTGCCTTTGTTTGTCCTTCGAATTGAATTTCGGGTAATTTTACCGATACCACCGCAGTCAAACCTTCTAATACATCATCTCCGGTGAATCCACCTTCGGCTTCTTTCATGATGTTATTTTTTTTGTTGTAGGTATTAATGGTTCGCGTTAATGCAGTTTTGAAACCAGTAATATGCATACCACCTTCTGGGTTATAGATATTATTCGCAAAAGGAACAATGTTCGTTACCATATCATCAATATATTGCAGTGCAATTTCTACGTTTACATCTTCATATTGTTTTTCAACGTAGAAAATATTTTTTTGTACAGGTTTATGATCACGGTTATAATGAGCAACCATAGAAATAATTCCCCCTTCAAAATAAAAACTTTGTGACGGGACTTGTAGACCCAAATCTTTCAAATAAATTGCAGAATCTGTATCTATTTTTTTATCATATCCACGAGCATCAATAGTGGTAATACGAACATTTTTTACCAAATAGGCTTGCTCACGCAAATGTTTTACAATACGATTCCAAGTAAATTCTATAGTTTTAAAAATTTCAATATCTGGTTCGAATATAACAATGGTACCTCGATACGAAGAAGCTCCTACCTTTTTAACTTTTGCTTTTGGTTTTCCAATAGTATATTCTTGTTCAAATTTTCCTCCGTCACGATGCACGATTACTTTTGTGTGTACAGACAACGCGTTTACTACCGATGCACCTACACCGTGTAATCCTCCGGAAACTTTATACCCACTGTCTTCTCCACCGAATTTACCTCCGGCGTGCAATGTTGTCATAATGGTTTCCAGTGCAGAAACTTTTGTTTTTGGGTGAATATCAGTTGGTATCCCACGACCGTTATCAACTACGCGGATTCTATTTCCAGGCAACAAAGCCACTTCGATATGATCACAATATCCTCCCATGGCTTCGTCGCGTGAATTATCAAAAATTTCCCAAATAAGATGGTGCAATCCATCTGGCCCTGTAGAACCAATATACATTCCGGGTCGTTTTCGTACCGGGTCCAAACCTTCTAAAACCTGAATACTGGATGATCCATAATCACTTTTTTTAGTTTCTTTTGAGTCTTTTTCTTTTGCCATAATTTACATACTCACCGTTATAGGTGATTTCTATTTCTATGCTGTTATTATACCAAAAAAAGTAAAAATATACTAATTTCAGGGCTTTATTATTCAATAACTTATCTTACTTCCCAATCCTTGTTTTCAGCGATTTTAGCGTAAATACCGTCCATAATTTTGCCAATTTCTTCATCAGTCAATGTTTGGCCATATGATTGAAATACCAGTCGATATGCATATGAAGTTCGCCCATCTTTACTAAATTCATCTACCAATCGAGGTTCACTGATCAACAAATCTGCCCCCGTTAGAATTGCATACAATTTTTCTTTATCTTCCCCACCATTTGTCCATACCGCAACATCTCGCGTCATAAATGGGTACACTGACCATGGGACAAACTTTTGTGATTCTTCGGTGTTCTCACCAAGTAATCCATCATACGAATCCCCTACCGCAATATTGTTTTTTATACAGAATTCATCCAAAGTCATTTCCATAATCTGCTTCTTTTCATTAAAGGCAACGTGCATGTGTTCACCATCTTTATCAAACACTGTTCCAATTTCAAAAATCTTTACTGTATCAATACCCAAAAACGGTGCGTTTAATGTATTTGATTTCAGAGATTCTTCCATCCCATCTTTTAAATTTGTTCTCAAGAATTTTTTGTCTGATGCAGTTTTTGATAATTCCACATGTCCTTTGTTTCGGAATGTATACGTCATCACTTCGCTATATCCCAGATCAATAAAATGTTTTTTCACTGCAAGAGTTTTATAGAATACTTCGTTTATTTTTGATTCAAAAATCTTCCCAGGAAGTATTGCCTGTACACGGTCATACCCCATGATTCTTCCAACTTCTTCTACAAAATCATGCTTTGCAGTTAAATCCAATCGCAAAGCCGGCGGAGTAACAGTAAATGTATTCCCCTCTTTTGTGTATGCAAATTTCAATCGTTTCCAGACATTCTCTATTTCATCTACAGAAAAATCTGTTCCCAATTGTTTATTGATATATTCTGCATCCACCATTACAGTCCATGGTTGCTGTGGGTTTGGATACAAATCAATAATCTCTTCAAATACTGCGTCAGGAAACATTTCAAACAATAATGCAGACAATTCCCGCATTGCGTATGATGCTAATTCTGGCGATAAATCATTTTCAAATCGTTTTGTTGAGTCTGTTTGAATGTTTAAAGCTTTTGCAGTTTTACGAACAGATACTGGGTCAAAGTTTGCAACCTCCAAAAATATATCTGTAGTCGCAGTATCTACCTCGGCAAATTTTCCACCCTTTACCCCAGCGACCGCGAGTGCATTTCCCGTACTATCAGAAATAATCGCCATAGAATCATTCAGTTCTTTTTCTTCGCCCGTAAGAAGAGTTATTTTTTCACCCGCATTCGCATCTCGCACCATGATACCACCCTGCATTTTCCCAAGGTCGAGCGCGTGCACCGGTTGCCCACAATTAAACATGGTCAGGTTTGTCGCATCAACAATATTATTGATTGATCGCTGACCAATTGATTCCAAATGTTTTACTACCCATTCTGGAGATGGACCCACCTTGATACCACGAACAACCCTGCCCATGTATCTGCGACATGCCTGAGTTTGAATATCTATTGAAACAGTCGCTGGAACTGTTGTGGGTATTTTATACTGCGGTGTTGGGTCGTTGTACGGAATATCCAAAATAGCAGAAATTTCTTTTGCGATGCCCATGTGTGACAAACAATCATGATTTCGGTCTGGAAGTGTTTTAATTTCCAATATAAAATCATCCCCATGCGGGTCAACACTTTCTACCTCGAATGCATGAAAAATAACCGCGTCTGCGACTTTTTCTGCATCGGGCATATCGGGCACATACCATTTCAACCAATTATAGCTAACTTTCATAAAAGTATAATAAAAATAATATTTAAAACTGATTAAATCGCAAATCCCCTTGATAGGTCAACCGAACATCATGTAATCCGTATTTCATAAATAAAAATCGGTCAGCGCCCATACCAAAAGCAAATCCTTGATATTTTTCTGGATCAATCCCACAATTTTTCAATACATTTGGATGTACCATACCTGCCCCCAACACTTCGATCCATTTTTCTCCCACCTTTACATCAACTTCTACCCCTGGTTCTACGAACGGAAAGAAACTTGGTCGCAATCGTATCTCTGCATCAGGCCCCAAGAATTGTTTAAAGAATTCCAAAAGAACACCTTTCATATGTGCCAAGGTAATATTTTCGCCAATCATCAATCCTTCGATCTGATGAAATTGCATTTCGTGGGTTGCGTCGGTTGCTTCGTTTCGGAATACTTTTCCTGGAACAATAATTGCAAATGGTGGATTCTTGCCTGCTTTTACCAGAGCTTCCATATATCTCACCTGCACATTTGAAGTATGAGTTCGAAGAACATGCCCTGGGCGATCTTTTATAAAAAAGGTATCTTGCATTTCTCGCGCTGGATGATCTGGCGGAAAATTAAGAGCATCAAAGTTATACCATTCAGATTCCATTTCGGGGCCTGTTGCCACCTCGAACCCCAGTTCAGTAAAAATCCGAACTGCGTCGTTTATGATAAGAGTTAGTGGATTGTATTTTCCTTTTTCGTTCATGTGGTTTTAGTGTACCGTAAAATTGAGGTTTTTGGAAGGATATACTATTTAATGTGATACTGGACAAAAGTATAAATATATGATTTAATGTATATGAATGTTCACATAACCCAATCATCCATCATGGAAAAAGGAGTAACCACGCTGAAAATTGTAAGACACGGAGACGCACCTTTTGGCGACCTCAGTGAAAAGGGACGAGAACAGTCAATCTCCCGCGGGATAAAAATCCTTGATTTTGTAAAGGAAAATGGGATTGATAAGGTTGTTATTATTTATGACCATAATCATTACCGCACAGAAGATACGGCACGAATTGTGTACGAATTGCTTGAAATACAAAAGTGCAATGTGGAAATTGTTTCTTTTGAAGATTCAATCCAAGGATTATTCCTGGCTCATTTTACGGCATATGATTTCTTGAAAACAAGGCAGGAATCAGAGAATCAATCTATTCTTGGGATCATTGTAGGATCCTGTGGAGATATCCCCTTTTTCTTCAATATGATGAAACTCACTGATGCGGAATACGATGCTCGAGATTTCGAAAGAATTCTCGGCAACTGTGAATCCTTGAACATAAATACCCTTCTGGAAGAAAAACCGGACAAGGGTTTCACGATTGAAGAACTGGGATCATTTGTTCGTTAAGGTAATCAGAAAAATCAAAAAAGGCGGTACCCCATGGGTGCCGCCTAATTTTTTTATTTCATTATTATTTCTCGTAAAATATCTTGTGCCAATTTAGGATTTGCAGAACCATTTGTTGATTTCATCATTTGCCCTACCAATGACATAATAGCTGTCTCTTTTCCAGAACGTATTTGGTCAACCACTGCGGGATTCTTTTCAATAATCTCTTCTGCGATTTTCTTTAATGCTTCGGGATCGTTTTTTTGTATTAAACCACGTTCTTCGGCGATATCTTTTGGAGATCTATTTTCAGTAGCCAATATTGGTAAAATATCTTTTACTGCACGTGATGATAATAAACCATCATTGGCCAAGGTAATTAATTCTGCAAATAATTCTGGTGTTGGAAATACAAATTCAGAGTTTGATTTTTGTAACCCAATCAAATCAGAGGTAATATAATTTGATGCCAATACAATTAATTCTGCATCTTTTTCAGAAAACAAAGAAACCACTTTTTCAAAATATGCACTCAATACAATATCAGTTACATATGATTCAATATCTTCTGGTTTGATGCCATATTCTGACGTATAGCGATTCCGTTTTTCCCATGGCAATTCAGGTAAGGCACCCTTTAGTTCATCCAAAGAAAACAATGAATGAAGATGCAATTTGGGTAAATCAGGATCAGGAAAATATCGATAATCATGTGCCGATTCTTTTGTTCGCTGACTGAATGTTTCCCCCTTTATATCATTCCAGCCCCGTGTTTCCTGGACAATCTCGTTTGCACGACCAGCTTCATGCAATGCGGTCATACGTTTTATTTCATAGGCAATCGCCTTGCCTACCACAGAGAAACTATTTAAATTTTTTACTTCTACTTTTGTACCAAATACATTCGGATCAGGAGAAATAGAAATGTTTGCTTCGACACGCATTTCACCTTTTTCCATGTTGGCATGTCCTACACCCAATGTGCGCAACAGCAACTGTAATTCTTTTGCAAATCGCATTGCAGTTTCTGCATCATGAATTACTGGTTCAGTTACCAATTCCATCAAGGGAACTCCAGCGCGATTATAATCAACCAAACTATAGCCTGCAGTTTTTTTATCATCTGCACCAGTGGTTGTCGAAAGGTGTTTTGACGTTCCTGTATCTTCTTCCAAATGAATACGGGTCAATTGCACACCAGCCAATTCCCCACCCGATACAATAGGAAATTTATATTGCGTAATCTGGTAGCCTTTTGGAATATCAGGATAAAAATAATTCTTTCTATCAAATTCAGTAAAATCAGCAACATTGCCACCAACAGCCATACCAATTTTAATCATTGATTCAATAGCTTTTTTATTAAATGTAGGCAATGCACCCGGGTGTGCCATACACACAGGACATATATTCACATTAGGATGTTCTTCATCAGGATTGTTTTTGCAAGAACAGAACATTTTTGATTCTGTTGCTAATTCTGCATGTATTTCAAGACCAATGGTTGGGTAATATTTTTGAGTCATATGCTATCACGCAGTATACCAAAATAATTAGCTTTCAGAAAGAGGTGTACAAAAAAATATTTTTGTGTTATCTTTGAATAAACTCAAATCGCACACCATGAAAAAGAAATCATCTTCCTCAGGAATAGAACGGATAAATTTGTTTCCGTCTCTTATTAGCTTCTCTGCAATGATAGCGACATTATTTGGACCTCCCGCGCCCAAAGAAAAAAGCACCCCTACTCATGGACGCGCACCCCGTACAATAGGCAGGGTAAATTCCAAAGCAAAAGGAAGAGGCTGATCATCAAGAGCCCCCTGTCACACACGTGCGACAGGGGGGCGATTTTTATTTCATACAATTACACTGACAAAAACTGAACGAGATTTTTTACACTGGCATCATCATATGCTGATACCATAATTGTTTTTATTTTTGGATATTTTTTCTTGAATTTCTTTTCAATATCTGATGCAGTTTTTGCATCGATCATATCTTGTTTTGAAAAAATAATTACCTCGTCTTTTTCCACCAATAGTGGATCATGCTGACGTAATTCTTCGCGAATCATTTCATAATTATGTATTGGGTCTTCTTCGTCTAATGCAACAATATGAGCTATTTTTTTTGTACGTACAATGTGTCGCAAAAATGCATGCCCCAGACCCTTGCCCGATGATGCACCTTCGATCAATCCTGGAATGTCTGCCAAAATTTGTCCATCTGGTAATACACCCAAATGCGGTTCCAATGTCGTAAATTGATAAGAACCTACTTTTGATTTTGCATTAGTTAACATATTCAACAACGTAGATTTTCCAGCATTTGGTAATCCCACCAACCCAATATCTGCAATCAATCGTAATTCTACAAAAAATTCTCCTGATTCACCTGGCTTACCTGGTGTTGATTCCAATGGTGTAACGTTACGAGATGATTTAAAATGTTCGTTACCTAATCCCCCACGACCACCATCTAATAATAAAATTTCTTGATCTGCTTCTAGTAATTCATAGACCAATCCAGTGGTTTTATTTGTGATAAGTGTTCCAATAGGAAACAAGAGAAACAAATCTTCTCCACGTGCTCCTTCTTTTCCATTTTTAGATCCTGGAACCCCGTTATCTGCCTTGAATTTCTTTTTGTGTTGATAGTACACCAAATAGCCTAAATCCCGCGTAGCTTTTGCATACACGTTACCACCATTCCCACCATTCCCACCACCAGGACCTGACATGGGTTTGAATTTTTCTCTACGCCAACGAACCACGCCATCACCGCCTTTTCCTGCTTCGAGTTGTAATGTAAGTGCATCAATAAAAGCCATAAATCTATATGTTAGAAGTATATAATACAATAAAAATTAATTTTCTGCAAGTGCTTTTTCTGCCAATTGAATCGCACCTTGTTTTGATTTTGCGACAGCCAAAAATCGTGCATTATGACAAAAAATAGCATCAGGTACACCTGTTACCCGCTGTAAATCAGCGTCACGCAATCCCGCCCATGCAATAGGAAAATCTTTTTTATTTTCGAAAGAAAATTTTTCTTTTCGGATGGTTCCCGCTCGCCATACATCACAACGTGGATATACGACAAATAAAATATCTTCGTGTTCATGTGCAAATAATTCCCAAGGATATTGATCGGACAAAACAATAATTTGGTCATGCATTCTTTTTTCATAATCTGCATTAAATAAATCTCGTGCTTGTTCTGCATCTTTGTGCCATGCAATTTCTCTTTCCAGAATAATCACCGCCAAATCAACTGCGTATAAAAACTGCTTCATGTATTCTTCATCGGTATATCCTTCTTTCCATGTAGGACGAAATGATGCAAAAACATCTTGGATTTTATATGGAGAAATATCTCCGTGCATTGAACAAATAGACATCCCGTTATCTTCTGCATCTATGGGTGCAACCAATCTGTTATCCAAAAAAGAAGCAATGGCATCTGAACCACACACCTGTGCACCGTATTCTTTCCATACTAATCCAAATGCAGCGTATGGAGTTCCATTTTCACGATTTCCTGCACCACCAATCTGATGATGGTCAAATCTTTTTTGTTCTGGATTATAAATTCCCCCAACATCAAATACATAGGTACCCAGATTGATAATTTGTTCATCTCGGGTACGTTCTACGGTAAAAGAAATATTTTGTTTTTGCAAAAGCAATTTCAATGTTGCACAAGCAAATATATCATCAGAATGAAATTTACCATTATGTGTTACCAGGGTAACCGAAGAAGTGTTCATATTATTTTAATTTGAACAACACGTGACCAAACCATACCACCACAGAAACCAGCAAAGATCCCAAAAGAGCTGCGGTAAAATGCGCCACAGTAAAGCCTTGGACAAAAGACCCCACCCACCAAAACAAAAGACTATTCACAATGATTGCAAACAATCCAAATGTAATAATCGTAATAGGCAATGTTAACAACAGTAGAATTGGTTTTAGTGTTACATTCACAATTGCTAATACCAATGCAACAATAACTGCAGTATAAAATGAATCGACACCCATCCCAGGAACCACATACGCTACAACCATAACAGCAAGAGCGTTAATCAACAAACGTGCAAGTAGTTTTATCATAATTAAATAAATAGTTTCTCAACAGCAGATTTTACATCAGCACCATCTGCCTTGCCTTGTAATTCTTTCATGATTGCCCCAACCAAAATTCCCATTTTTGCTTTGTCTTCGATACCTAATTCATCTTTTTTAGATTGTGCATAGGGCATGATTTCTTCTACAGACATTAATGTAGGCAGAAATTCTTGAAGGATAGCTAATTCCTTTTTTTCGTCTTCTGCTAAATCTGATCGTCCACCTGTTTCAAATTGTTCAATAGAATCTTTTCGTTGTTTTGCCAATCGTGTGATTACTGCCATTACTTCTTCTTCGGGTAACATGTCTTGGGGCATTTTTCCAGCAGAAACCAACGCATTGGTACAAGCCGAAGCAATAGAACGTATTACCCCTAATCGAACAGCATCTTTTGCACGCATCGCGTCTTTCATTGCATTTTTTATATCTTCGTGTGTCATATATTTATATACTACCACAGAATAGTGGTTACCTCAATATAAAAACCCGTCGCCATTTGGCGAC
>JAIPIY010000009.1 GCA_021734445.1 Minisyncoccota bacterium
CAAAATATCCTTGTGCCCATAGATGACTTCCCCAGTATAGTTTTGAAAGAGTTTCGATAATTGAGCATGTGTTTATTATATCATTTTGAAAAGACCGTCTAAAGACGGGGGTGTTTCTCCCAACGAGGGGACATAAAAAAATCCCCCTGACGCATTGCGCCAGAGGGATTCGGGTCCAAAAAGTTTCTTGGATCAAGGAACCAAGAGGCCTTTGGCCTGAAAGACAAAGCGATAAGATTCTGAAGCGTTCCAAAGAAAAACCTTTAGTGGAGTAGGCAAAGATACCTCAAGAGAACCATCAGTATTAATCTTGATGTTGACTAGGTAAACAGTATTTTTTGCCTTAACCTTATTAACAAACAGAAAAAATGTTCCTCCGGGCTTATTACACAACCACCCAGGGTAATCTATGGCAAATTGCTTAATTTGTTTTTGGGATTCAAAGGCTACCGATTCTTCATTTCCCTTAAAAAAATAGAGAATGGTTTGTCCAAGATGTTCTTTTACATTACGTATCTCAAACACCGAAACCTGAGTCATTTCTGTAGCTGGTTGATCAATATTAAGATTCCAATCTATGAAACTAGAATCAATACATGCAAATACATCATTCGCATAGGCAAGGCTGGAGTCCTTTCCCCCTACGCAAGGGATGACAACTAATGGCTCTGGTGTAAGAAGCCGAGCATATGAAACCTGTGTTATAGAGGAAAGATGTGCTTCCATCGCATTTCAATTTTTAAGTAACAAAACAAGATTATTCCTGCTTTAATATAAACGTTACTACGATATGGGTTAAAAGTCAACCTTGCATTCTTTTTCATTTCTGCTACAATAATTCCGTTACCTAATCTATGTCAACAACGCTATCAATAATACAAATAGTACTTGCCGTCCTTTTGATCATCATGATCTTGATGCAACAATCAGACAACAGTCTGGGTTCAGCATTCGGGGGCAGTGACGCTGGTGGTCTACACCATACTCGTCGCGGAATGGAAAAGTTTCTCTTTTATGGAACCATGGTGGTTGCCGTTGCTTTTCTTATTCTCTCTGTTTGGAATCTCGTATTATAGCCAAAAAGCTATATTCTTCATACGTTGTTTGAATATATACAGAGGTATCATATATTCATCAGTTATATAACACTCTCTATTCATTTTTTATGAAAAACTTTTTTTCTGTGCTTCGCAAAGAATTACATACCACTCTTTATACCTTATCAAAACGAGACCGATACATTTTTGGTCTTTTATCAACCCTGATTATTATCAGCAGTGTTGGACTTTTTCTGATTGCACGTAATAATTTCACTACGGTTATGCCAGCACATGGTGGAACATTAACCGAAGGAATAGTAGGGACACCTCGATTTATTAATCCCCTTCTTTCTTCTACAGATGCGGACCGTGACCTGACACAATTATTATACAGCGGATTAGTTCGTAGAACCGTACATGGAACATTTGAACCTGAACTAGCAGAGTCATGGACGATTAACGAAGATGCTACAATATATACTTTTTCTCTACGACGAGATGCTGTTTTTCATGATGGAGAACCTGTAACAGCTGATGATGTTTTATTTACATTGTCTCAGGCACAAAATGCATCATTGAAAAGTCCACGTCGAGTACAGTTTGAAGGGGTAACCGCAACCGTAATAGATCCACAAACCATTGAATTACAAACACCTCAACCATATGCTGGATTTTTGAATTCACTAACCATGGGAATATTACCTGCCCATATTTGGAAAAGCATCACCGTAGAACAAATGATGTTAAGTGATTATAATACAGAACCTATTGGATCAGGACCATATAAAATTACCTCTATAAAACGAGATAAAAAAACAGGAATACCAACCTATTATGAACTTTCTGCATTTAAAAAATATGTTCATGGGAAACCATTTATTTCACAATTTGAATTTTTCTTTTTTGAAAATGAAGAATCTCTGATTGATGCATATCTTGCAAAAAAAATAGACATGGTTGCAGGAATTTCAACAGAATATATTAATGAAGCAAAAGAACATACCAAAGGATTCTTTACTGAACCCCTACCCCGTGTTTTTGGTGTATTTTTTAATCATAATCAGTCCCCACTATTTCTCGAAGCTCCTGTACGAAAAACTTTACAAATTATATTAAACCCTAAAGAAATTGTTACAAACAGTTTAATGGGTCATGGACTGGCATCATCATTGCCACTACCTCAGGCTTTTCAATTCAACCTTGCAGAACCAGAAATTTCAAATCAAGATGCACATGCACTATTAACTTCTGCCGGATGGAAAAAGAATTCAGAAACAGGCATTTATGAAAAAACAAAAGACGGACAAGCAACAGAATTATCCTTTGTTCTTTCAACCAGCAATACCCCAGAATTACTTCGTGTTGCAGAAACTATCAAAGACATCGCGCAAGAAAATGGAATTGCCATAACAGTATCACCTTCGGAAATAGGAACCCTGCAACAAGAAATACTACGACCACGAAAATATGAAGCATTATTATTTGGACATTCTTATACCCATGATACTGATATGTTTGCATTTTGGCATTCATCCCAAAGAAATGACCCAGGATTAAATATTGCCAACTATGCAAATACCAATGTCGACAAAGCTCTTTCAGATATTTCTACCACTAATGGAAAAGAAAATCGCGAAGAATCTTATATAGTGGCAATCAAAGAACTGTATAAAGATATCCCTGCGGTGTTTTTATATCAACCAATTTTTACCTATATGACCCGCAAAGACATTCATGCATTTGATACCCACAGATTTATAGGAAATGCATCGGATAGGTTTTCAAACATACACACATGGCATTTGAGAACATCACGTATAGCACCATTTTTTATTAACAACAACTAATTATTATACTAACTTATACTTATATGAAACAAGATTCAGAAAAAAAGGTTCCGTCAACCAATACACAAAATACTGCGCGACCACAACATAAACGTTCATCACCTACTGGTGATAGTCAAAAAAGAAACAACACCAAGAGAACTCAGAGAAAAACCCCTTCTCAGGTACCTTATCAACAGCGACCTAAAAATACCGCGTTCACCCATCGTAAACGAACAGAAGATACATTGGGGATCCCAGCCGTAGAAGCAGGTGTAATCCGTATTATTCCATTGGGTGGAGTAGAACAAGTCGGACAAAACATGACCGCTATTGAATATGGTGATGATATTATTATCGTTGACGTAGGTATTGAATTCGCATCAGAAGAAACTCCTGGTGTTGATTATATTATTCCCAACACAAAATATCTAGAAGATCGAAAAGATAAAATTCGTGGATTATTTATTACCCATGGTCACCTGGACCACATTGGTGCCCTACCGTATGTTGTAGATAAAATCGGTAACCCTAAAATATATACTCGAAGATTTGGGGAAATGATGATCATGAAACGACATGAAGAGTTTCCTCATTTGGCTCCGTTAGATATTCATACCGTAGAAGGTTCTGAAACTATTCGTATTGGATCTTCTTTTGTTATTAACACGTTTTCTATCTCGCACACTATTCCCGATTCTATGGGTCTGGAAATTCAAACCCCATTAGGTGAAATCGTTTTCATCGAAGATGTTCGTGTGGATAATATCAAAGGAATTCCAACTGACGAAGAGGTACAACAATACAGTCGTTTCAAAAATAAAAAAGTTCTCTTGTTAACGATGGACTCGACATCGATTGAAAAACCAGGATTCTCTTTGTCTGAATCTGTGGTTGTACAAAATGTTGAACAAATTATCAAAGATGCACCATCACGATTAATCATTGGAACTTTTGCATCTCAGGTTGAACGTATTATGGCAATTATTGAATTGTCTCATAAATATGACAAGAAAATTGTTATCGAGGGTCGCAGTATGAAAGCGAATGTTGAAATCATCAAACAGCTTAATCTGTTAAAAACCAACAATATTATTTCTCTGACTGATATTGACCAATATCCTCCACAAAAGATTGTTATGATCGCCACAGGGGCGCAGGGAGAAGAATTTGCAGCATTAATGCGTATTGCAAACAAAACACATAAACAAGTAAAATTAACAAAAGGAGATACCGTGCTATTGTCATCTTCTATTATTCCAGGAAACGAAAAATCTATTACCAAATTAAAAGATAATCTCTACCGATCAGATGCAAAGGTTATCACCTATTTGGATTCAGATGTACACGCATCAGGACACGGAAACCGAGACGAATTGAAATGGATTCATGATCAAATTGATTATAAATATTTCATGCCAGTACACGGACACCATTACATGTTGCGACAACATGCGGAAATGTCTATTACCTTGGGAACACCTCGAGAAAATGTTATTGTCCCTGATAACGGGTCAATCATTGAAATCTATGACAATGGAAATAAAATCCGAGTTCGTAAAGAAAAAGCACCTTCAAATGTGTCTTTGGTTGATGGATTTTCTATTGGAGACATCCAAGAAGTAGTCATCCGTGACCGACAAACATTATCTGCAGATGGTATGTTTATTGTGGTTGTCATAGTAGATCAAAAAACAGGAAAATTACGAAAATCACCTGATATTATTTCACGAGGTTTTGTATATTTACGAGAATCTCAAGATTTATTACGATCAATCCGAAACTTGATTAAAAAGACAGTAGAAGATGACATTCAGGGAATGAACCCTATAAACTTTGATAATGTTAAAGGGAATGTTACTGATGTTGTATCAAGAACACTATTTCAAAAAACAGCAAAACGACCAATCGTTATTCCTGTGGTAATTAGTGTATAATACTACGCATGGAACAAGGTATACATCCTGACGTACGCGTTTTTAAAAAGAACCCTCTTTCCCTGGTATATATTGCTGGATTCTTTTTTTCTGCACATGTTGCATTAACAACGTACATTAACTCATCTTTTCTTTTGGAAAAGAACATTACGGAAAATCAGGTTGGATTGGTTTTTACCATGAGTTCCATTCTGGCGCTTCTTTTGATCAGTTTTGTTCCAGGATTTATTGAAAAGATAGGGAAAGAAACTTCGTTCTTTCTCACATCACTGATTGTTATTTTGTCATTATTGGGAATGCTATTTCTTTCTTCATTATTTTCTGTTATTTCTCTTTTTGTTCTTTATACCGCATTGATTAATGTTACTTTTTTGCTATTTGATGTATCTATTGAAGAATATACCCCCCAGGAATCTATGGGTTCTGTGCGTGGATTGTTTCTTATGGTAAATAACATTGCCTGGGTAATTGCACCTTTGATTACTGGGTATATTGTTGATATTACGTTTGGATTTACCTGGGTATATATTCTTGGAGGAATCCTTTCTTTGTTGGCAATGTTAACCATGATGGCATTACCAACTCAAAAACCATTCCGCATGAGGATTAAAGAGAGAATGGATAGCATTACATCTTTTTTCTCTTTTTCTTTTCTACGTCATGAAGTCATTACCTTGCAAGAAAGTTTTCAATATATACGTAAAGAAAAAACTTTGTCTAAAATTTTATTTACCCATTGGTTACTACGTTTTTTTGAAGTCTGGATGATTATCTATGCACCTATCTATCTCAGTCAACATATTGGATTCTCATGGCAATCTATCGGTCTTATTTTTACGATCATGTTATTACCCTTTGTGCTGTTTCAGTTTCCTCTTGGCTTTTTAGCAGATAAAAAACATATCGAGCGCAAGGGTATCATAACGGGTTTTTATATTGTTGGAATATCAACCATTGGTATGATTTTTATTCAAAATCCCATCGTATGGTTATGGGCAGGTATTCTCTTTTTCACACGTATAGGTTCTTCTGCCATAGAAGTATTAACCGATACATTATTTTTCAAGAAAATTTCAGCAACAGATATCACATCGATGAGTATTTATAGAAACGCACGACCTGTTGCATTTATTGTTGCTCCTGTAGCAGGATCTATTATTTTATCGTTAGGAATTTCTTTTAAATTTCTCTTTCTCATACTGGGCATCTTAATGCTTTTTGGTGGATACTTTGCACAAAAAATACCTCGAATTATATAATAATTAAAAACCCTTGGGTATGTCCAAGGGTTTTTAATTTACCATTATTATTTCTTTCTTGTTCGAGAACGTTCTGCTTCTTTTAGATATTGTTTTCGTAAACGAACACTGGTTGGGGTAATTTCAAGATATTCATCTTCTCCCATGACTTCTAAACCACGTTCAATAGACAGCAACATAGGTGGAATAAGGCTCATGTTTTCATCAGTACCTGATGCACGCATGTTTGTTAATTGTTTTCCTTTACATGGGTTTACTACCATTTCTTCACCTCGAGATGTGTTACCCAAAACCATACCTTCGTATACTTCTGTGTTAGGCGCAATGTACAATACTCCACGTTCTTGAAGATTCCATAATGCATATCCCAAAGCTTTTCCAGTTTCCATAGATGTCATTGAACCTGTATGTCGTTTTGTGATCACACCAGCATATGGTCGGAAACCTAGTACACGTGTAGCAAAGATTCCTTCACCTTTTGTATCAACAATAAACTGGCTTCGGTATCCAAACAATCCCCGTGTAGGCCCTTCGAACAACATACGAGACTGGCTGTCGTTTTGACGCATGTCAGACATAACGAATCCCCGAGTACCTAATTTTTCAATTACTACTCCTTGGAATTCATTTGGAACATCCACCGTTACTTCTTCGAAAGGTTCTACTTTTTGTCCGTTTTCTTCTTTAATAATAGCCTGAGGTTGAGATACCTGGATTTCATATCCTTCTCGACGCATAGTTTCCAACAATACAGCAATGTGCATTTCTCCACGACCAAATACTTTGAAACCTTCGATTAAACGTTCTGCATCAGGATTAAAATCAACTCGCAATCCTACGTTTACTTCTAATTCTCGTTCTAATCGTTCTCGAATTTGTCGTGTAGTAACAAATTTACCTTCACGTCCAGCAAATGGCGAGTTGTTTACCAAAAAGTCCAATTTAATAGTTGGTTCGTCAACGATAATCGCTGGCAAAGGTTCTGCATCTGGTTTTTCTGCAATCGTTTCTCCGATATAAATATCATCAATACCAGCAATCATAACAATATCTCCCGCTGATGCTGAATCTACTTCGGTTCGGTTTGTACCTTGGAATGTGAATAGTTTTGTAATTTTTCCAGAACGAACTTCTCCTGTTGGTTTTACAATAGAAACGGTTTGCTGAGCCTTTATTATACCTTCATATACACGCCCAATACCCATACGTCCCAAGAAATTATCGTACGCCAAGTTAAATGGTTGCATGCGACATGGTTTTGTTACATCGTTTGGTGCTGGTGGAACATGTTCTAAAATAGTTTCAAACAAAGGATTCAAATTATCTGATTGTTCGCCCATGGTTCGTTTTGCCATTCCTTGAACCCCGATAGCGTACACCGTTGTAAAGTTCAATTGTTCTTCTGTTGCACCCAAATCCATGAACAATTCAAATACTGCATCATGAGATTTTTCTACATCTGCACCTGGTTTATCAATTTTATTCAAAACAAGAATTGGTTTCAAACCTAATTCAAGAGATTTTTTCAATACGAAACGTGTTTGTGGCATTGGACCTTCTTGGGCATCTACTACCAACAATACAGAATCCACAGAACGCAATACACGCTCTACTTCGGATCCAAAGTCCGCGTGACCTGGTGTATCAACAATGTTGATTTTTGTTTGCCCTGTAGCCTGGTTTGGAGGATAAAATACAGAGGTATTTTTTGCATAAATAGTAATACCACGTTCTTGTTCTAATGCGTTCGAGTCCATTGAAACTCCTTCTTCACGCATTCCACACTGCTCCAACATTTTGTCGGTCAGTGTTGTTTTTCCGTGGTCCACGTGTGCGATAATAGCAATATTTCTGATAGATGTGTATTGTTGTGACATAAAAAAATAAAATATAAAATAAAGAGCCCATACACGGGCTAACTGAAAACCAGTATACACCAAAACGATATTTTTGTCACTAGGTTGCAAAGGTAACCTCTCAGACTGTCTTCCTCGCGTATGCGGGGAACTGTATTATCTAGGTATTTTTCTGGATTCCCGCCTGCGCGGGAATGACAACGGGTGGTTTTTGAGTACTCAAAATAAAAACCTTTTTTACATACCACGTTTTGACGACCGTCAAAACGTGGTATTTTATTGTCCATTATTCCTTTTTCTGTCGAATTATTTGTAATAAAAAAACCCTTTGATCAAATGCACATCGTGCAAAAGAATCAAAGGGTCAAAGCGACAGAAGCAAAATTCAAAGGAACCAAACTCAGTCGCGAAAAGCAAGGAGTCAATGGTCTGAGCCAGCCGTAAGACGAAACAGAGTCTTCAATACTCTTCAACCGCCAAGGTGACACTATCGTGCGGACCGCAGCTTGGCCTAAAACGTAAACCTGGCTTGAGGCAAACAATCCTCATGCCTTGTACTGACCTGAGACCAGTAAAGATACGGTTCGTGTCTATGAGCCGAGGGTTTACTGTATCAATGACTCCGATTTTTTGTATCTCCACAATACTCTGAATGAACGTGGGGTCCATCCCGTTGTAAATATTGATAGGTATCAACCAACCAGCACTTGCTGTGTTAAGCGCATACCACTGTCCCTGTCTCAATGGAAGAGCCCAGACATCAATAGCGCCAGGAGAGAACTCAAGAGGTTGCACAAGTTGATACTTGTCATGTTTCTGAGTTTCCCAACTAAGACCTGCAAGATCATCAGCGCGAGTATCAGCGTCTGATGTACAGTGATTGGCAACTAACCCAAGAAACAAGAGGACGAGGCCCACGGGCATTATTAAAGGAATTGCTTTCATGGTGATGTGTGTTTTGAAAGGTTCAAAGAAAAGTTTATATGTACTGGATTTTCCAATACTTCGTTTTGTAGTATAGCATGGATAAGTATAAACTACTACCTGCTCCAAGCAGGTAGTTTTGTTTCTCGACTAAAGTCATAAGTTAATCAGTGGTAAGTATAGTGAAGGAGTCACCTCTCTTTTCTTCGTCTTCATCTTGGTTTTCAATATAGTTCATGATAGTTTCATCAGTCACGGTACCAGATGTGGTTGCAAAATATCCTCGTGCCCATAGATGACTTCCCCAGTATAGTTTTGAAAGAGTTTTGTCTTCTTGCAAGAGTTTGCGAGAGGTTTTCCCTTTCACAAGTTGAGTGAATCGTGAGATTGAGAGTTGTGGTGGTATAGATACGAATATATGGATATGGTCTTTTGATATATGTCCTCTGATTATTTGTACGTTATTTGAGAAACATATCTCACGTACTAATTCTCGTACTCGTGTACCTCGTTTTTGATTAAGTATTGGTTTTCTGTATTTAGTACACCATACTATGTGATATTTGAGATCAAATAGTGTATGGGTACCTTTTCGATAATTGAGCATGTGTGTATTATATCATTTTGAAAAGACCGTCTAAAGACGGGGGTGTTTCTCCCAACGAGGGGACATAAAAGTCAATAGTTTTAACTATTCCTTCACTATCCCATCATCAATCACAATAGTCCTTTGTGCTCGTTCCGCATATTCTTTTTCATGGGTTACCATCACAATGGTTTGTCCTTCGGCATGCAGGGCATCAAACACATCCAACACCAACGCACTGGATGCACTGTCCAGGTTCGCCGTAGGTTCATCTGCAAATAAGATTTTGGGATGGTGGCATACCGCACGTGCCACTGATACACGTTGTTGTTCCCCACCAGATAATTGGTTTGGTAGATTATTCATACGATGACCCAAACCAATTTTTTCTAACATTTTCAAAGCTTGCGCGTATGCTTCTTTTTCGCTTTGTCCCAACATCAACAATGGAATTGCAACATTTTCTAATGCGGTTAGTTCAGGAACCAATGCATAGTCCTGAAATACATATCCCAAATGATTCAGACGAAATACCGTGCGCTCACCTTCTCCCAGATCATGAGTATTCACATCATCTAACATCACAGACCCTGTTGTTGGTTTATCCAACAAACCCATTTGATACAGTAATGTAGATTTTCCCGCACCGGATTTGCCCATAATGGCAACGTATTCCCCCTTTTTAATATCCAAGGTAATACCACGCAATACAGGCGTTATAACAGCGCCGGTTGTATATGTTTTTTCAAGATTTTGTATTCGTATCATAAGGTTATCTTCCTAAAATTGCGTCTAATGTATTTTGGCGAATAATCATCCATGCCGGTATAAACCCTGCGATCAATGTAACAATCAGCAGTATGCCAAAACGTGTTAATGTCTGCTCTATTGGGGCAACCAGAATTCCATCAGAAAATGGGAAATCCAACGGATTTGCTTCGAAAAATGGAACCAATAATGTATAGATAATCACCGATCCTAATGCAGAACCTACACACGCGTATAATAATGATTGCAAAATATATGCAATACGAATAGATGCACCAGAGATACCAATCCCCTTGAGAATTCCAATATATTTCCGCCGTGTTACCGCATTGATAAAAATGACGATAAAGATGGTAATGGATGCAACCAGTATTCCGATTCCCCCAATCACACTTCCCAGCAATGCAAAAGCAGTTTTAATTTGATTCAAGAAATCTGGTGTTGCACCTTCGGCTGTTTGGATTTTTGCACGCCCATCAAAACCACGTTCAATGAAAATATCACGAATGAATTCATCTGAAATGGTTTTGTCATGTACCAATGATATTTCGTTTACTTCACGAGTTGGTCTGGGTGACAAAGACAAGAAATCATTTTGCGTAACAAACGCACGCAAAGAAATTTCTCCCACTTTTGAATCCAAGATTCCTACAACGGTAAATTCACGAACCTTGTCACCTGTGCGGACTAGAACCTTGTCACCTGGATATATATCATCCAACGCGGGAAATGTATCACCAAACGATTCAGAATAGCGACGAAGTATATTTTTTCCCAATACAATAGTACCACTGGACCCGGGCTCCAGAAATTCACCTTCGGTAATATATTGACTGATCCCTGATACACCATTTTCACGATCAACATCAATACCTGTTAATTGTCCACCAGCAGTATTTGGTAATTCTTGAAAATTACGGCTTTGATAATTTGCTTCCAGTGAAACACTGGCTAACATACGATCTGACCACGAAACCACCTGGGGTAACGATTGAATAACCGACAACAAATCCTGAGTTTGTTCTAAATATGCTTTTCCTACAGGAGTTGTAATAATCACATCCCCGGTATATTGGCTGCGGTTGGCTCGTTGACCACCTTCGATCAGGCCAACCAAAATTCCAGAAACAACAATAAGATTCAAAAACGTAAGGGTCATAATGAGCACAATCAAAAGAGTAGTCCAAATATTTGAACGACGAATTTGACGTGTTCCCAGAAACCAACCTACTTTTATATCATTCAATAATTTTTCCATACGTATTACCAAGCAACCAAAACATCATTTTCGTTAACACCCTCTATAACATGCACTAATCCTGCACTATTTCGTATACCAACAGTAATTTCTTTTTCTATAGTTTCTTCATCTTTCATAATTTGTACACGAGAAATCCCCGATGTATCACGTTCTATATATTCATTTGGAACCACAATTATGTCTTTGAATTCTTGGACCAAAATACGCACCGTAGCTGTCATACCAGCACGAAATACTGATACGTCGACATCTTTGTCAAAAGTAACATATCCCTGATACACAGAAACCCCATCACGGTCTGTTTCCGAAGAAGAAACCGTAGATAATGTTCCAGAAAATACCTCCCCAACCAATGCATCTACTTCTACTGTTACTGGTAAACCAGCTGATAGTTTTGAAATGAATAATTCGGGAATAGATAACTCAACACCGTACCCACCTGGTGACGACAGAATAATTGCAGATTGAAATGCGGTCATTACTGATTCTCCTACTTTGAGATTTACCTCTTGAATAATACCTTTAAACGGTGCTATGATTTTTCTTTTTGCGATCCGCGCTAAAATTCCATCAACACGAGCTTTTGCTTGTTCGATACGTGCTCGGGTAATACTTTGATCAGTAGTATCAGATTCTTGAATACGCAATGATTCATAGGTATCTTCTGCCTGTGCAATAACACGATCACGTGTTGCCAATGCCTGATCATATGCACCCTTGTTTACCGTATACAAAGAAGATCTCTTGTTTGGGATATCGATTGTCCATTTTGTGTTCGTGTAGCTATATCCATCTTCAAATTGTATAAACAAACCTTTTGTACCTAATGGTACAGGATACTGAGATAATGCTTCACCATACATACGATCTTCTAAACCAGAAACAACAAATGATGCACCAGAACTGGACCCCGAAGCATACACGCTTATCTCATATGAACCCTCTTTTATATCTCCATAAGTTCCTGATATTATCGGTGCCGGCACACTATATGATGATGATACTGGATATGCCTCCAGACCCTGACTGAGCAATGTACGAAGAGAACTGGCCACCAAAGAATCTTGTTCCAATGTTAATCTATCAATATTTTTCCGAGCAGATTCCAAATCAACAAAAGATGCATCACCAGTCGCCTGTTGCAATAATACATTTGCACGAGCTTCCCGTAATTCAGCTTCTAAATCTGCTGTATCTAACGAAGCCAATACAGAACCTGAAGATACTGTATCCCCACGATCCACAGACACAGACGCAATTCTTCCCACATCCGAAAAAGATAAATCTACACGCTGGTCAGTATCAATGGTTCCTGACACGACAACTTCTTCAATTAATGTATCTCGTGTTACTGTGTGAGTTGAAATTTCCTCTCCTTTATTACCTGAAAAGATAATAACCAAGAGAATTATTACACCTCCTCCAATAAGAATCTTTTTCTTGTTCGCTTTTAAAAAGCCTGTTATTTTTGATACTGACATCATATGTATGCGCTATTATAATTATTTCTTTTTAGTTACGGTTTTCTTTGTTACCGCAGAATATTCTTTTTTAAATTGCTTCCATCCACTTTTGATTTTTTTTGCTAACATTTCAACATCTGCATTATCCACTGATTTTACTTTGTAATATTTTGCAGCAACAGTATCAACCAATGCATTATAAGAATCTTCTGAAACATCTTTCATGGTTTCTAATTTTTCCAAAACTTCTCCTTTCATTTTTAACGCCCAACCTTTTACTGCTTTTCTATTTTTTGCACCATCTTTCCCATAAAGTAGATATGCGCCTACTAATCCGGCAGCTACCACTAATCCCGCACCCAATCCAACACCAAAATTTGAACCTGAATCTTTTTTACTTTTTTTACTTGTTGTTTTTTTTGTAACCATATTATTTTTTCTTATTACTCTTTTTAATAAATGATCCAAAGAGATTGAGCACACCTCCAAATACCTCTCTTGGGATCTGAACAACATAATCTAACATGTCCATACCTCTTTTTTCAAAGGTGTGCACTGTTTTACGAACATCACGTAATGTCTGAATAATCATGACGAATACCACTAATAGCCCTATTGTCACTAGAACAACGGCTATGGTGGTAACGAAAAAGAAAATGTCTGATTTCATGATTTCATTCATCATGTACAGTATACCATAAAATGATATACTGTGGGTATGATATTTCCTAAAATTTCTTGGAAGAGCACTCTTCCCTTGGCAAAATCATTACGAGTTCACAGACATGCATCATCTTTGGCGTACTATGCTCTTTTTGCATTGGGTCCTATTTTTCTTATTGCCCTATCAGTCACGCAAACGTTTACCGAAAAACCCATTATAGAATCTTTAGTGTTGGCTTTTTTTCAAAATGTTCTTGGGGTTACTGAATTGGGAGTAATAGAAGTTTTGCGTGTACAAGCATCAATAGAATCCACCAATCCTATTATTCTTTTTGTCGGTGTTCTTATTATATTATTTACCGCAACAAAAATGTTTATCGAATTACGTCTTTCTACTACAGAATTAATCGATGTCTCACGAGACAGTCGAAAACAATCTGTATTCAAGGCGTGGATAGTTCCTTTTCTCATTACATTATTTATTGTTGTAGGAATACCCATTTTTTTTGTCATTCTTAGTGTGATTAATGTCACCATTCCATTTATTGCCATCAGTATGTTAGGTATTTTATTTTTAGGTGCACTGTGTGGAATCTTATATCGTGTCATTCCTACACGACAATCATCTTGGGCACATGTTTTTCTTGTGGGATATACTGTCAGTATTATTATTAGCTGTGTTACGTTGGCATTACGCTGGTATGCAACAACACTGGGAGGAGAATCTTTGACAGGAATTACCGGAGCTTTCTTTTTAGTACTTCTTTGGTTATATATTGCTTCGTATATTTATTATATGGGCGCCCTTATGGTGAGACAACTCGAACAATATCGATCTTTGTGATAGAATATCTAGTATGAATACTGACGAACAAAAACATATAATTACTGATACCGCAAAAATACGAGAAGACTGCATTCGACTGTCTGCACCCGGAGATAAAACAGGAGCCAGAGTATGTGTAGTAAACCATGAAATGGAACAAGCTTTTTCATTTATGCGAGATATTCCCTATTCTGTTACCTTCTTTGGATCTGCACGATTACCAAAAGACCACCCAGACTACCAACGTGCAAAACGAATTGCATACCGCATAGCAAAAGAAACTAAACATGTCATTGTAACCGGTGGAGGCCCTGGAATTATGCAGGCAGGTAACGAAGGTGCAACCGAAGCAGGTGGAAAATCTCTTGGGTTTACCATTCAATTACCTCATGAACAAACAACAAACCCCTATGTTACCCAGTCTCTACCTTTTTACTTTTTCTTTTCTAGAAAAGTAACTATGGCATATGGTGCCGAAGCATATATTTATTTTCCAGGAGGTTTTGGAACTATGGATGAATTATTTGAAATACTGACCCTTGTCCAAACACATAAAATTCAAAAAATCCCAATCATTCTCGTGGGTAAAAAATTCTGGGAACCATTGCATGAATTCATACAACAAACATTGTATCAAGAATATAATGTCATCAGTAAAATCGACATGGACCTATATACCATCACCGATGATGAAGATCTGATAATAGATATTGTGAAAAATGCACCATTGCGTGATGATAACTAAATAGCAATCTCTTCAGAAAGAGAACCATCTGACTGCGGGACAAAAGTAAATCCTTCTGATGATACATACATTTGATGTGTCACGGGAATCATTATTTCATCTTCTTCTATGAATGTAGAAACATACAAAAGAGAATTAGTGTCACTACTGACATCATAATCAACAAATACATGCGCTACATCCATAGCACCAGGAAGAATCACAGAATCAATCGCAATTATTAATTCTTCTTGCAAAGAAAACAAAACTACATAAAATTCTTTTAAATCACTGTTGTTGGTTAAAGATAATACGGCAACCGCCATTGTTTCAGACAAAGGAACTAAATCTGTGGGTGTATAAAAAGAAACCTGCATTATTTGATCATCTTTTGTGAATTTTCCAACACCATCAACCAATAAAATTTCTGTATCCCATAGTAAGAAGGTGCCCTGTATAATATCTTCCACCGCCAATAATGATGCAGGAATATTTTGCATTTCTCTTTTTTCTAGAAAAAATCGAATCGTAAAAAATAGAATAACTCCTACACAAACCAAAAACAAAATAGTTTTTATTTTCATAGTAAAATTATAGCATAAAAAAATCCCGCAACCAGCCTTTGGCCAGTTGCGGGGTTGTGTTCATCCATGGTGATTCTTACACCATGTCCGAAACACGATGGGTCTCACTTCTCTTTGGGTGCTCTTTGATGTGATATACCAGAGCCATAATGGAAATAACCATTAATCCAATTGAAATCTTGGAGAAATCATCTGCGGACAAATATGCCACCCCTAAAAAAAGAAATGACATCCATAAACTAACGGTGGAATTTTTTCTCCTTTCCCAAAATTTAGGGTCATTCACCGGTTTAGGCAAGGAGGTTATCGGCACGTTTTCCGC
>JAIPIY010000001.1 GCA_021734445.1 Minisyncoccota bacterium
ACGTAATTACCATTTTTTGTGAGATATCCATCACCACTAAAAGAAGCATCGGGACTTATCCATAAATTAAAGATATCTGGAGTAAGTCTGCCATCGAGAAATCTTTGTAGTACAAAATTAAAGGTGAAGATTTGAGCTTTGTCTTTTTCTAAACTTTGCAGAGGGCCTTCTTTTTTTTCCTTTTCTTGCGTAGAATCCTCTACTCCTGGATTTTTAGGTCTAAAAGCTGATGTGTTTTCCATATGTTTTATATGGTATCATAATTACCCACCAATATACAAACCTTTAAAAATGAAAGATTTGTGACTAATTTTTTAATAATGAGCCGTTGACCGGGATTGAACCGGTGACCTCTTCCTTACCATGGAAGTGCTCTACCATCTGAGCTACAACGGCTATATGATGCTATATACTAATTATCATCTTGCGAGATGACACCAGAATGCAGTGTACTGTATTTGCTATTCTTTTTCAACTATAAAAGACTTGAAAAAAACATAAAAATAGAGTATGCTGGTCACAATTGTCGGGGTAGCTCAGATGGTTAGAGCGCAGCACTCATAACGCTGAGGTCGTGGGTTCAATTCCCACCCTCGACACAAACTTTATCACAAAGTTAGGAAAGTGGAATTTAAATTCACTTTCTGATAGAATACACATATTGCAGTCGTAGCTCAACTGGTTAGAGCACTCGCCTGTCACGCGAGAGGTTGCGAGTTCAAATCTCGTCGACTGCGCCATAAACAAAATCCCTGGTAATTTACCAGGGATTTTGTTTTAATCTATTAATTATCTATATATACAAAAAACCACACAATTGTGTGATTTTTTGTATAACGTGTTGCGGGTTCCGGAGTCGAACCGGCTTCTCAAGGTTATGAGCCTCGCATGGTACCGTTCCACTACCCCGCGCATTTAATATAACATATTTACATAAAAACGCAAGAATTTTATATAATTCGATATGATAAAAATATAGTTTCGTATATTTTTATAGTTTGATAAGCCAGAGCATGAGAAAGTTCATATGTCATACCTTGGTGCGCAATTGCATTTCTTACCTTGTGTGCATCCCAAGCTTGTTGCAACAGTGGGAAATCTCCCGGGTCAACATTTTTCAATTTTTCACCCAATGATACACCATGAAATCCCAAATCCGTAGTCAAATCTTCTAACATAGCATCAGCTTCTATGATTGCCAGCTTCCAATCTTCTGCACGGGCAGACTGCATATAAATCATCACCTGCCGCCAACGTGGATTATCCGAAGGTCGTCCAGCTTTTTCTTTTGTATGCGCATTAAAAATATATCGTCGTATTTTTTCTTCGTGTTCTTCTTTTAATTCGGAAAGTTTTACACTGACATATATCAAGGATATTAACCCTATGATCCCCATGATTCCCCCAATAACCAACATAATGATAAAAATGGTACCGATCTGAGAACCGAAGGATAACGAAAAGATGCTTTCAAAAAAGCGCAGTATCTGATCGAAAAGATATTCAATATTAAGAAAGTGTGGTTGGTATCCGTTCATAGTGTAAAACTTTTTCTAAGGATTCCGCACAATCAAATAATGCTTTTTCTGAAAATCGAGACCCCATTAATTGCACCCCTAATGGCATATGGTGTTCATCATATCCTGACGGCAATGACAACGCAGGTATTCCAGCAATATTTGCAGGTACGGTGAACAAATCTGATAGATACATTTCTACAGGATTTTCTGATTTTTCACCAAAGCGAAATGCACCTGATGGGGTTGTAGGTGTAATAATATAATCAACCTTTTCAAATACTTTTGCACATGCATCTTTAATTGCATTTCTCACGTTGATTGCTTTTTGATAATACGCATCATGATATCCATGCGACAATACATACGTTCCCAACATGATACGTCTTTTTGTTTCGGGTCCAAATCCAGCACCACGAGACAGGCTCATGGTGTGATCAGGGGTATCGCCTGAAATACGTAATCCATAACGAACCCCATCAAAACGAGCCAAATTAGTAGACACTTCTGCAGGCATAATAATGTAATACACAGGCAAAGAATATTCTATCAAGGGAACATCAATTTCAACAATGGTATGACCCGCTTGTTTTGCTTTTTCTAATACTTCGGTAAAGTTATTTTTTACTGACTCAGAAACACCTTCTCCGGAGATAAAACTTTTTGGAACACCTAGGGTGTAATTCTTTTTAGGTTCTAACCAGTTGCGGTCTTTGTCGGGTAATGAAGAATTGTCATGCGCATCATGAGATACCAATGTTTCCCATAATAATTTTGCTTCGGAAACTGATTTTGCAAAAGGGCCAATTTGATCCAACGAAGAACCCATCGCAATAGCTCCGTATCGAGAAACTGTTCCATACGTAGGCATCAACCCCACCAACCCACAAAAAGAAGCAGGCTGACGAATAGATCCCCCAGTATCGGTACCCAATGCCAACAATGCGGTATGCGAAGCCAAGGCAGCCGCAGATCCACCCGAAGAACCCCCTGGCACCCGAGTTACATCCAATGGATTTTTTGTTGGTCCATATGCAGAATTTTCCGTAGACGAACCCATAGCAAATTCATCCATATTTGTTCTTCCCATAAACACCACCCCTTGTTGTTTCAGTGATGCAATAATAGTTGCATCATATGATGCCGTATGGTTTTCTAACATTTTTGAAGATGCAGATGCAATATGCCCAGAAATGAGAATATTATCTTTGACTGCAATAGGAATACCAGTTAATAATGTTGCCCGACCTGTATCGATTAATTCCTGGGCATAAACAACCATATCAGTAGTATCAAATAATTCTAAATATGCGTGTATTTCTGGATTGATTTTTTCTGCTTGTTTTCTGTATTCGGCAATAGCATCAGAAACTGATATTTGTTTTTCAACAAACATCTTGTGTAGTTCAGAAATAGTTGTAGTATAAATTGAAAATGACATAGCTATCGTGAGATAATTTGCTGTACTTGAATAAAATCATCCTGCGCATGTGGAGCCTGATCCATAATGCGATCTCGAATAGATGCGTCTTTTGTTGTTACCACATCTTCGCGAACTTGGTTCACTGCGTCATGGGTTGCCGTCACATCTGAAACATCAGCTTTCCCAATTTGATCAATGTATCCTAAAATAGAAGTGATATCTGATTGCATACGAACCATCTCTTCGTCTGAAAGAGCCAGTCGTGACAATTTTGCCAAATGTTGCATGTCATGTAATTCCATAGGAAAAGTATATCATTTTATTGTGCATTCTTCCAGAGCCAGAAAGGGTTACGTTTATGACACCATGTTTTGAAATTCTTGTTCTGACAAGATGGGAACCCCTAATTTTTGAGCGTCTTGCAGTTTAGAACCAGCAGATTCTCCTGCCACAACATATGATGTCACAGACGAGACCGAGCTGGAAACCTTTCCACCCAGATTTTGAATTATTTTTTTAGCTTCATCTCGAGAAAAATTTTCCAATGTTCCAGTTAATACAAATGTCTTTCCAGATAAAATATCTTTGGTTGTCTTTTTTTCTTTATAGACGATAACAATATGTTGCAATAATGCATCTAATTCTGTCATTTTCTCAGAGTCTTGAAAATAGTCGATAATGCTTTCTGCGACAATATCCCCAATACCATCTATTGCAATCAATGTTTCATACGACGTAGTTCGTAATATATCCAAAGACGTAACATGTTGTGCCAACAATGTTGCTGTTTCTTCGCCTACATGATGAATACCCAATGCATATAAAAATCTATCAAAAGGAACTTGTTTACTGTTTCCAATTGATTCTAAAAGATTTTGTACAGATTTTTCTTTGAAACCTGGTAACCCCATTATTTCATCAGCTGATAATGCATAGATATCACTGTAGGTAGCAACAAGATTTGCGCGCATGAGTTGTTCTACTATTTTTTTTCCTAACCCATCAATGTACATTCCTTTTTTAGATACAAAATGAATCATCTTTTGTAATTTCAATTCAAAAATATCTTTATCATCAACATACCATGCAACAGACTCTTTACCGTTAATATTTTTTTTATGTACTGATAGACCTCTTTTTTTCAAGTGTGACACTACAGAAAAAGATTTCTCTTTTCCGGTTCGAAATTCTGGTAATACCTGAATAATCTTTGGTATGATATCCCCTGCTTTTTCTAAAATAACGGTATCGCCAATTTTTATATCTAATCTTTCTATTTCTTCTTGGTTATGCAATGTTGCTTTTGAAACCACCGATCCTGCAACCAATACGGGACGTACATGAGCAACAGGTGTTACTACGCCTGTCCGACCAATTTGTACATCAATATCTAATACAATTGTGGTAGTTTGTTCGGCGGGAAATTTATATGCAACCGCAAAGCGAGGAGCTTTTGCTGTATATCCCAAATATGTACAGATTTTTTGTGAATTAATTTTGATTACGATACCATCAATATCATATTGCATGGCATGTTTTTTTTGCATACATGTTTGATACCAATGTTCTATATCTTGTAATGATGTTGCAATATGATAATCATCATTTACAGAAAATCCTGAAGATGCAAGAAATTGTAATTTATCTGTATGGGTTTCAAATAATTTTGTATTTTTTTCAATATATTCACAATCATAGATGAAACTTTGGATATTACGCGAACGCGTTACCGAAACGTCTAATTGTCGCAATGATCCCGCTGCAAGATTTCTTGGGTTTGCATATAATGGTAGACCAACCTGTTTACGTTCGTTGTTGATCAATTCCAAATCATCTTTTTTCATCCAAGCTTCTCCGACCATAACGCAGGCTCTTTTTTCTGAAATAACATGAGGAATCCCATGAAGAGTTTTAATATTTTGGGTTACGTCTTCACCAATTTCACCATCACCACGAGTTGCACCAGTAACCAATACACCATTATCATACGTAAGAACAATTTTCAATCCATCGATTTTTAATTCACACACATATTCCAGTGGTTCGTTTTTTAATTCCGGATATTTTTGTATCATCCGTTCTATTTTTTCTTGCCATGCAATAAGTTCATCATGATTATAAATATTATCATATGACCATTGGGGAATTTTGTGAGGTGTTTTTTGAAAACTTTCCTGAATATTGCCACCCACTTTTTGTAATGGGCTGTCAGATAATACATATTCTGGGTGTTTTGATTCTAAATCACGCAATTCAGAAACCAAAGCATCATACGCCTGGTCAGATATTTCCGGCATATCAAGAGTGTGATACAAACGATTATGTCGTTGTATCTCGCGAGAGAGAGTTATTATCCGATCTTTTGGATTCATATCAACAGTATATCACACCCAAAAACACTGACATTATGGTGCAATAACTTTGCTTGTTGCGCCACTGCCGGCAGGTGCAGGAGCTGCATTCATTTGCTGATTTAATTGCGCTTGGTTGGCAGGAGTTCCGCTATATGTTTTTTGTAATCCCGAATTACTTGATTGTCCAACTATTGTATTTAGTTGTGCCTGAGCAGAAGTATCAGGTAAAAAAACCTGCAGCACACGTTCCACTAACAGTGGATCGCTGGTCATAGGCACATATTGCCCCCCTTGAAAATCACAAATATTATATCCACGTGAATGTATTTTAAACATAGATGTACCATTTTGATCAATATAATCAGGATTAACCGCAACACGACTACATGCACGATTATCCGGCATAGGAAAAGAAATAATAATGTCTCCCTGTGGAGAAAGACTGTTTGGTAACATTGAAGTATAATTATCTACACAATTAATAGAAGCTGGTGGGTTTCCCCCAGAAAATTCAGTCATTGCCCACAATACACATTCTACCCCAGTATCTGCTGCATAAAATGCAGTATGAGATTCTCGAGCCACTGAAGACAACACTGTTGATTTATATGATGTGCTATAAATACCAAAACCAACTAATAAAATCGCAGCCGCAATGAGGACTGAAAATAATATAACGAAACCTTGTGATGTGTTTTTAATCATAATATAAATTAGGGATTAACAATAGAATTACCTGTAGACTGAGTTTGAGCAGGTGTCGAATTAGATGGTGATAAAGAAGACGGTCCAGACAGTGGGGCTGGTGCATTTGCAGATACAATCCATTCTCTCAAAACTTCTGTCAAAACAACATTACGTGTAAAGGTTCCCTGTTGCCAAGAGACAATAGATGTAACTTCTAATGCATCATTTATATTATCTCCGTCTAAATCTTGTTCTTGTAATTGAATTCTTCGAGTAAAAGGTGTTTGATTGGGTCCAGAATATGAAAACTTGGAAGGGGTATTATTATCCATCTTGATAATACATGCGTTACCTGAACAAGGAATACCTGATGTTGTTTGATTATTTGAATCGATATCAAAACCACAGTCAACATTTGAACCAATACATATTGGATTAATTCCACCCAACCAAGGACTGGCATTCAAGAAAGCTTCATCACGAAAATTATGCACTATTTCAATCCCTTCTTGGGCTAAGAAATACGCTGTAGTTTGTTTTTCCGATGCATTTAATGCCAATAATCCACGCCCTGCCATGGTAATAAGGAATACCACAGCGGAAGAAAATATAAACACTGCAACAAGAGCTTCTATCAAAGTAAAACCTTGGTTATTTTTTTGTGGATATTTTTTTCTCATAGTTATGGATTTTTTACGGAACCATTGGTTGGACTGGGACCAATTTGAGTACTAATTTGATTTAAATTTGAATTTGAAAAATTTCCAGAAGGAGTATTAGAAGAATTATTTATTATCTTTGTTCCACCTGACGTATTACCTGGTGAATAATAATTACCACCTCCAGATGCCTGTTGTAATACAGATTGCGATTGCTGTGCTGGCATCGCGTCCAAACTACGTTGACTGACAGTTGTTTGCATTGCTATGGTTTGTTCTTGTCCACCTACTAAAACTCGAAATACAACACGAATAGTTACTCGTGGTTGTAATTGATCGTCCAATGCATTGCCTACAACAACCACATGGAATGCATCGACAGAAACATCACTCCCTGTAATAGGTTGTTCGGGACCTGTATCAATTTTACGAACAATGGCACCATCAGGATTCGAAAGGGTGTCTAATGCATATGATACACGTTCTCCGCGTTCTGAATCGTTGAATTGAATAAAACCCACTTCATTAGCTATATCACAACCAAAAGTATTAGATGGTGCATTAATAAACTGACCAGGTGCACCATCATAATCCGTATTCAAATCAGTACAAGAATAATAATCCCCCGTACGGATAGATTTTGCAATACTTTCCATAACAAAATTAACACTATCTAATGCAGTTTTATTTGCCAAGGCTTTTTTATGTGCAGTGTTAATAGACAACAAAGATCCAATCCCGATAGTTACAATAATAGAAAAAATAGCCACCGAAACCATAACTTCGATCAATGTAAACCCTGATTGTGTGGTATTTTTCTTCATAATTAATCAACGCTAATTAAACCTGTTGGCTGAACGGTAATTGTTTTTTGATTCGCATTATCATTATTCGATATTGTCACAATCATATCATTCCATTGGTTTGATCCGCAAAAAATTCTTGGGTCTGGCAGTGGGCGTTGAAAACCAATGGTTAAGAATTGATCACTATCTTCACAGGTTGAACCATTTCCATTTTCAATGGTAAAAATATACGAAGGAGAGCGAAACGTAATTCTATCTAATAGCATATCATTATTCTCTTCATATTGTGCACTTTGATTCATATCTCGAAATAAAATCATTTCTGAAAGAAATTTATTATTTCCTAAATCTCTTTGAAATTGTACAGCAATAGGATAACGATTATTGGCATCAATGTCAGAAGCAGTAGAACCCATTCCATAGTTTTGTGCTTGGCGAATCACCAATGCAATATCATGGGTCAAATTTTGCATTGCGGTATGACGATTAAATGAACCCGAATTAAACAAAGACACCGTAGCAATAATTGCAAAGATAGAAATAATAACAATAAATTCAACCAAAGTAAAACCAGTAGATTGATTTTGTTTTTCAGATTGCATACATCGTTTCATAGGTTTTATTATACACTAATATAGTACACCTGCCCACCACATCATTAGTGCATACAGAGTAAATCCTGATAAATACACAACAAAAAATCCGGCAATCAAAAATGGCCCAAAAGGAATATGATGATCCAACGCACCCAATTTTTTACGCCCTAGATATTTTACAACCAATCGATACCCTAATAACAACATCACGAAAAATGCGCCAATCCAAAATGAAAATACCAATGCAGAAAATCCAGCACGCAATCCCAATATCCATCCAATACCCAAAGACAATTTTGCATCGCCTAATCCCATCCATGCACCTTTTGACATCCACCATACCAATGCAAATGGCAATGCGACAACAGGGCCAGAAATAATAGCCTGCCATGCTGGTAATTGCACCAATATATCAGAACCAATTAACACGGGGAAAAATAATGACACTATTCCCAATCCTGCAAAAAAATAGGTTACCTCGTCAGGTAAAATAAAATGTCGTTTATCATATGCACCTGCAACCACCAAACAAGAAACAACTACCCAACCAAATACCACAGGCACCAATGATACAAGATTTGAAATATCAAAAAATACAAACCATACCAAGCCAAACAAAGCACCTGTGACTAATTCCATCGCGATATATTGTATCGACAAAGGAACACTGCAGTTACGACATTTACCTTTTTGAAAAATAAAACTAAGAACCGGAACCAATTCAAACCAATTTAATCCCTTATTACAGGTAAAACACATTGACCGTCCGCGCACAAAAGAACGCCCTGTATGCATACGCAATACAACTACATTCAAAAAACTACCGACGATAAAGCCAAAGAGAATTGAAATGATGATAAGAAATAAAGACATGATGTAGTAAGAAGTAAAGAGTAAATAGAAAGTAGTAAAGAGAAAGAAAAAATTAGGAATTAAGGATTACCTTTTTTGAAATCAAGACAACGGTTTTCTTGACCGGGTTGAAAGTAGTCTGAGCAATCTTCTGTATTCCCCCAAAACCCACTAGCATTTTGATCACAGTATGTTGCCCCAAGAGCACTTAATCCAAAACCTTCAGTACCCACCATTTCGGCTCGAGACAATTCTGGATGATTTGATTCCAAAGGAATCCCAATATGATATCCCGTACATGTATTACTTGAAGCATTTGACGATTTTAAAGCAACATATTTAATACCATAGGTATTTTGTTGTAACACAGAAGACGCATCGCTGGACAAAAAATCTCCAAATGTAGCAGATACACCTGAAATTATTGGACACCCATTATCCTCAGCAGAATCAAGACCCATAGGGTATTCCCGACATACGTCCCGATATTGCTCCAATGCCAACATAATTTCTTGTAAGGTAGAGACTCGACGATCATCACGAGTTTTTTTCTGAGAAATACTAAGCGATGAGATAACAATGGCAATAAGAATTAATAAAATCCCAATAACCACAAGCAATTCCATAACAGTAAAACCATTTTTATTTTTCATGTTTATATTATACATTACCTAAAACAAAAAACCACCCGTATACGGGTGGTTTTTTGTTTTAGGTAAATTAACAACCTGTTGGAGTAAATGTAACCCCTTCTTCAGCAATTGATGCAGAAGTACAAGTTGAACCATTAGTAGAAGCGATTGTGAAAGGAGTCCAGCTACCATTTGAATCACAGGTTGGAGCTGTGGTTGCAGCATAAGCACTACCTGCTGAAATTGCAGTTCCTGTACCATCTTCACAATCAATAATAATTGATGGCAATAATGATGTCATTTCTGCCTTAAATACAGCCGTTTTTGCTTTAGTTCGAGCTCCACCCAATGATGTCAACACAACAGCTGACAAGATACCGATGATAGCGATAACTACCAACAATTCGATTAATGTAAAACCTTTATTTGTTTTCATAAAAAATATATGATTAAAAACTATTAAAAAATTCCGAACTTGATACAATCAATATGTACCACTTGATTTTATTATATCACACCATAATAAAAAACAACACTATATGGGGATAACTGGTGGGCTAACGACTAGCAATTAGCTTTTAGCTACTAGAAAATATATTAAATAACAATAAATTTAATTATTTGATTCATTACTTTTTTGGTGGCAAAAAAGTAATACAAAAAACCAGACCCGCACTCGAAAACTAAAAATCACCTCAAAAGTCTTACAAAACATAAACTCGTTATCACTCAGACATATGTTTTGCTTTACAGACTTTTGGGGTGATTTTTTTAACGCTTTCTCGTGCAGGGTCGCTAGCTACGAATTGCATTTCCGTAGCTTTTGACCCTAGAGAAAAAGACGTTAAGAAAATGAGTCAAAAAATGCGTAAAGAACAGGATATGTCTGAGAGAAATGAGTTTATCCTGTTTAGCGTTTTTTAACTCATTTTTAGTCTTTTTACTCTGAGGTCTTGATTTTTTGGTTACTTTTTTATCAAGAAAAAAGTAACAATAATTGATTCTAAAATCTAGAAACTTGTAACCAGAAACTATCTCTAAAATCCCGAAGCAATATTGTAGATAGGCAACAATACAGATGTAAGAAGGAACCCTACCCCAAGCCCCAACAAAATAATCATCACCGGTTCAATCAAACCAATCAATGTATCTACTGCAGTTTCCATTTCTCGCTTATAGAAACGTGCAACGGTTTTCAAAATAGTAGTTACGGAACCAGATTCTTCCCCTACACGAATCATCTGTACCAAGATATTAGGAAATTCTGGATGTTTCTCAAATGCTGCTGACATAGGATTACCTGCTTTTACTGATTCAACCGATTCTTTCATGATGGTGCTGTATACCTGATTGTCTACTACTTCGCCGGTGATTTGCATGGCGCGAACCACGGGAATACCTGCAGATAACATAGTATCCAAATTGTCTGCAATACGTGACAAATACAATTTACGGAACAAATCCCCTAAATAAGGTACCTGCATTTTCAATTGATCAATACGATATTTTCCATTTTCCCCACGACTGAATTTCCAAAAGAAGAATCCTCCGATAACCAAACCAATTAACATAAACAAACCATAGTCAACGAAAATCTGACTAATCCAAATAACTATTTTTGTATAAAATGGTAATTCCCCACCTGTCTCGATCAAAATTTGTGATAATTTTGGAATAACCATTACCAACATTAACACCATTACAATAATAAACGTCAGAATAACGAATGCAGGATAAATTAATGCATTTTGTGTTTTTGATTTAATTTCAAATTCTCGTTCTAGGTAGTCTGCCAAATAATCAAATGTTTCTACGAATTTACCCGATTCTTCACCTGCACGAACCATGTTTACATAAAAATTAGAAAAAGCCATAGGGTGTTTTTTCATGGCATCAGAAATAGCCATACCACCTTGGATATCTTGAGATACTGCAGACAAAGACCGACGCAATGTTGGGTTTGATGAACTTTCTGCTAACAAAGAAAAGGCACGCGATGCAGATACTTGGGCTTCGAACAATGTAGAGACTTGCCGTGACATCATCACAATGTCCTTTGATGGAATAGAATCAAAAATAACAATATCACCCCATTTTTTTGAACCCCCTTCGACAACCGATACCACCACATACCCACGACGTTGTAATGCGGTAATTGCCAAATCTTGACTGATCGCATCGATAGTTCCTTGTTCTTGTTTCCCTTCTTGGGTTAATACTTTGTAGTTAAAAATCATATATTATGCAATTATAAAAGTCTTTCTAATGCTTTTGGATTCGTTGAATAACGGTATGCATTTTCCAAAGTAATTTTTTGATTGCGAACTAAATCCAATAATGAACGGTTCATGTCGATCATACCTACTTCGAGACCTGTTTCAATAACCGTATCCAATTCATGAGTTCGACCTTCACGAATCAAATTGGCTACCGCACTGTTATTAAT
Organism: Minisyncoccota bacterium; assembly: GCA_021734445.1. Lineage (GTDB taxonomy): Bacteria > Patescibacteriota > Minisyncoccia > Phycocordibacterales > UBA1006 > JAIPIY01. The sequence continues at coordinate 11,973 of JAIPIY010000001.1, forward strand.
CAATAATTCATATGCAGGAACAACACCACCTGAAACCCCTGGAATCAGACGTTGCGAGAAGATACCTAATAGTGTCGAAGATAACTGTGCGCGAATTTGATCTTGTTGATTAGGTGGGAATGAATCGATAATACGATCAATACTTTGCGATGCTGTGTTTGTATGTAATGTTGATAATACCAGGTGGCCTGTTTCAGCAGCCGTAACTGCAGTTACCATGGTTTCTGGACTTCGCATTTCACCGATCATAATTACGTTTACATCCTGACGAAATACTGATTTCAAAGCTGATTCAAAATCTTTACTGTCGATACCGATTTCTCGTTGATCGATAACTGAATGTTCTTCTTCGAATGCATATTCCATCGGATCTTCGATCGTAACAATATGTTCGCGACGTTCTTTGTTGATCATATTAATCAATGCGGCCAATGTGGTTGATTTTCCAGATCCTACAGGGCCTACCACCAAAAAGAACCCTTGTCGTTTTCGTGCAAATTGTACTAATTGTTCTGGAAGATTTAATTCTTTCAAAGATTTTACTTTTTGGATAGCACGCAATGCAATACTGGCAGAATTTTTTTGTAAAAATGCGTTACCACGCAATCGTACACGACCTTCGAAATCATAAGAAAAATCTACCTCATCGCCATTTTTAAATGCTTCCAATTTAGAAGGAATTATCATCAGTTGCAATAAGGCCATAGTGTCTTCTTTGGTGTATACACGATGACTGGTCAAAGGAAGTAAATCCCCAGACACACGTAAAAAAGGAGTACGCCCAGTAGAAATATGGAGGTCAGAAGCATTTTCTCGAATCAAAGATTCAATAAGATCTTTTAATTCAGCTGGGTAATCATATGTTGTCATAGCGTTATTGTGTTATCTATAAATATAGTTCTAGTATAGCACAGACTATTCTTGCATCAAAAGAAAAATAACAAAATTAAAGATTACCGACTTCTCCGAATGGTACAATTCCCTGAATACTTTTCAAAATTGCATCTTCTTTCATGGTTCTCATGCCACGTCCACGAACCGCTTTGTGTAGTTCATTATCATTTGAACCTTCAAGAATAATTTTTTCTAGTTCACGATCCATACGAAACATTTCATATACAGCAGTTCTCCCCAACATACCCGAAGGGCATTCTTCGATTGATTTTGGTTCAAATACAGATTTCGCAGAAAGAAATTCTTGTTGTATTTCTATTGGCAGATCTGAGACTTCTCGTTCGATAAGTTTTTGAATACTACCATCCATCAGCATTTCTTGTTTTGCTTTTGGATGAATGGTTCGTACCAACCGTTGCCCCATAACCAATAATAGCGTAGGTGCAATCAAATAAGGATCCACACCCATATCAATCAAACGTGGAATAACACCAATAGCATTGTTGGTGTGCAATGTAGAAAATACCAGGTGCCCAGTCAATGCAGCTTGTACAGCCAACTGAGCGGTTTCTTTATCACGAATTTCCCCCACCATAATAATATCAGGGTCCTGACGCAAAATACTACGTAGCCCGTTTGCAAAGGTATATCCAATTTCTGGCATTACCTGAGACTGGTTCATGCTACCAATGTTATATTCAATAGGATCTTCTAAAGAAACCACATTGTGTTTTTCTTTGTCTAATTCATTAATCATAGAATACAGAGTACTAGTTTTACCTGATCCTGTCGGACCAGTAATAAGAATAATTCCATAGGGTCGACCGATTGCTTCTCGTACCATTTTTACATGATCGTCTCGCATACCTGTCTCTTCTAATGATTTAATTCCTTTACCTGGATCCAGAATACGGATGGCAACTTTTTCTCCATTGTAGGTTGGAAATGTTGAAACACGAAAGTCAATTTGACGACCTTCAATTTTTGCAAAAAAACGACCATCCTGAGGTTTTCGTTGTTCGTCTAATTTCAAGCTCGATAAAATTTTAATACGTGCGATCATTGCGCGATGTACTGTTTTTGGTAATAACAATGATGTATGCAAAGCACCATCAACACGAAAACGTACTTTTACTTTTTCGCCAGTATTTTCAATGTGAATATCAGAAGCGCGACCTTCGATAGCGTGACGCAACACAACCGCAACCATTTTGGTAACCGGTGCGTCTTCTACGATCGCCTGATTACCTTTTGCATTTTTCTTTACCAGAGATTCTCCTGCCGCTACTTCTTTGTCTACATTTAACATTTCACCTTCTAATTGAGAAACAGCCTGATCTACCTGACCAGTAATACCACGATATGTTTCTAGCAAGGCTTTAAAATCTGTTGGTCCAATAAGATATATTTCAAAAGGAATGCTTTTTTGTCCAAAGATAAATTGTAAAGCATTTCGTGCTTCCATATTTTCCGGATCACGAATACCAATATGCACTACGTCATTTTCCATTCCAATAGGAACAAATCCATAATGACGAACGGATTCTTCTGGTACATATTTTAATAAATCAAAAGAAACACTTTGTTGATCAACTTTTTTAAAAGGTATGTGATAGTATTCTGACTTTGCCAACATTAATGTTTCTTCGTCAGCACCTAATTGTATCAGAGTAATATCAAGATCTCCTTCATTTTCTTCAATCTTTTCAGCAACAGTGTCTAACTGATTGCGTGAAATAATATTTTTTTGTACTACGGTTTCTAAAAAACTCATATACTAAAATAATGGAAAACTATCATCTGGTGCAGTATCTCCGCCTTCTGGTATATCTTCGGCTGGTGGCTGTGTATCATCTACGGGCGCAGTGTCTGCATCTGCAATAATCGGTTGTTCAATAATTTGTACAGTTGTTCCTGTATACGGGGCAAAAGGATTTACACGACCTTGACTGGATACAGGTGGTAATAAAATACCAATATCTTTGAGTCCAGTAAAAGAACCAGCATCAAGTAGTGAAGTATCTAAAGATACCCCAGAAACACTTTGTAATAATATCAAAAGTTCGTTTCGAGCCAAAGAAGCATCCGACTGTTCCGAAACCAACGGAGTTGCTAATGTTCCTGTATTTTGAGAAACCAGACCTTCGGGTGCCTCATCTTCTTTATTAAAGAGAAAGTATCCTGCAACACCCAAAACAACCAATACAGCGATGACGATAAAAATTGTTTGTGAATTATTTTTCATATAAGATTATCGTAACCAATAGGTTCTTAGGGTAATAATATACGTATATACAGCTTCATCTTCGGGTGCTGTAAAGGTTACTGATTCAACATCGATCAAACGAAGACTTTTCTCTACATCAGTCAAAAAAGAACGGAATCGGTCATAACGACCTTCTAACGTTAATTCAAGTCTGGTTGTTCCATAACGAGAATCTGTAACAACGGTAGATTGTTGTGCACCGGTGTCATCTTCGACTTCTCGTACACGAACATTTTGAATAGGTAAACCGTAGGTTCTTGCCAATGCATCTAATTCTAGAATTAATTTTACATTATCAATAGAATCTGGAAGTAACGATTTTAATTTAGAAAGAGAATCTTGGGATATTGCATTATATTGACGTGTTAGTTCATCACGGCGAACACGCAAATCTGCTCCACTGGATACAGCTGAAACCAGTTCAGCACGTTCACTACGAAGCTCTTGTATTGCATGATAACGTGGAATAACCACAATAACAAAGATTGCTATGGAGATAAGTATTGCAAAGAGTGAAAAAATAAATCGTCCCATACTTAGTTTGCTTGTTGCGTGTTATATAATAATACATCAGGTGAAAATGCTAATGCCAATTGAAATCCAACATTTCCCATTTCGTCTGTCTGAAAATCAGAAAAAATATGATCTCGTACTGACGCTGTGCGACCCAAAACATTCGATTGTTGAGCAATTGCTGTAAATGAACGAGCTACGCCTTCGGCGGTTACAAACACAGATCCATCTGAAACCGAATAAGAAAAACGAGAATAACGAACGTCTGGCAAAATAGTTTTTTCCAAAATATCAAACACCGGCGTTAATACAACGTGCTGATTTAATAACAACTGAGAAACAGATAATCTCATATCCAATCTTCTTATTTCATTAAGAAATTCTGGTTCAAAGACTTTTCGTGCTTCTTCTAATTGGTTCTGTAACACTACAATATTTCCTTGTAATGATTTTTCAAAAAAGATAACACCGCCCACGGACAACGCAACAGTGATAAACAGTATCAACGCCAATATTCCCATCAAACTGACAGGACGAGAAACGGGTGCCGAAGGAACAGCCGACCCACCAAATCCACCCATACCTCCAGTAGCACCAGAAGATGGTGCACCAGATACCCCATTATCAGAAGATATGGATCGTTTTGGTATAAAAGTTGTCTGAAATTCTTTGTCCATAAAAAATAAGAGTGTCTCTACGTTATCGTTAACTTGTTTTCATTATATCATAGTAAAAGAAAATCAACAGCATAATAAAGAAAAAAGGTGGAAAAGTATTTTATTCTGATAATCCACGAAGAGCCAAACCAACAGAAACAGCAAACGAAGGACCTACTGTTTCCAATGTGTCTCGCAAAAATTGTGGAGCCTGTGTTTTCTGAAATGGTGTTGCAACTAAAATTTTTGCACGAAAAGCTTCTTGCGCAATTTCTGAAAAACCTTTTAATAATGAACCACCTCCGGTCAATACGACTTTTTGGATTGGGCGTCCATATTTTTTTTCATATGCCAATACTACCCCCTGAGCTTCGGATATAATATATTGTATGGTCATTCTAGCAATTGCAGATATTTCTTCGTCATCGCCTGAACCCAACAATCCAACAGAACGTTTTCGATTTTCAGCCTGAGTGAACGGAATACTCCGTGATGTAGAAATAGCTTGGGTAATATAATGCGAGCCTCGTTGAATGGTATGGAATGAACGCATAATTCCTGATTCTACAATAGCAACACGTGTGGATGAAGCACCTACGTCCAAAACCAGAGTCGCATTCAAATCATAGCGAACTGATGATCGTATCGTGCTGAACATTTCAATTTCAAAACCCGTAGATTGTAATGATGCTGCTCGAACAATTTCCTGATAGGTTTTTACCGTATCACGATGCACTGCGGCAACTAGAACTTCACGTTTTGGTGTCGTGTCAGTAGTGTCATGCCCTAACGCAGAATCAATTTCGGATGGAATAATCCACCAATCTAATACAACTTCATTTACGGGAACAGGAATATATTTTCTCATTTCATTTGGTAATAATGCAGAGATTTCACGTTCACTAACCGAAGGAACATCTAAAACGAACACTAAGCTGGATGATGATCGTGTTGAGAAAAATATCTTCTTTGCAGTAACTTTTGCTTCTTTGAAAAGAGAAGTGATCGCCTGAGTGATAATATCTTGATTCAACTGAATAACCTGACCGGCTTCTTTACCTGCAAAGGGACCTAATGCTAATTCGCCATATGTTTGCAAAACGACTACACCTTCTTTTTTTCTAATTTCGACAACCTTGATAGATGAAGATCCAATATCTACACCACAAATAGCGTCACCACCACTGGATCCTAAGAATGATTTTGCTTGTCCTAAAAGAGTGTCAAATATATTTGGCATATGGATATATTACGTATATGATAAGTATATCATGAATAGAAGTCAAAGAGAACATCTCTATAGATTATTCTTGGATATCTTTTTCCCACGTCATTGTATTGTGTGCGGACAGTCAGGAATCTTATTATGTGCACCGTGCGTACAAAAATTACCTCATGCAGAAAAAAATCCAATATCGTATTGTTCTTCTTTGTACAGCTATAGATCCCCTTCTGTAAAAAAGATGATCCTACATCTCAAGAAAAATAAATCCAAAGAATTAGCCATGATTGCTGGGAAATTACTGTCTGATGTATGCAGAGATATTTCTTCGGAATATGCAACCATACACCAAACCAAAAAGACAATTCTGGTGCCTATCCCCATATCAAGAACGCGATTATTAGAACGTGGATTCAATCAATCAAAATTAATTGCGGAATCTTTGTTACATTATCTTCCCCGTCAGAATTATGCACTACAAGAATTATTACAAAGAATATCGCATAGAAAAAAGCAATCAACCGTTACATCCAGACAAGAACGTCTTAAAAATATGAAAAATGTATTTGTTGCAAAAAATATGTTACCAAAAGAACCTCTATATATTATCGTTGATGATGTCACCAGTACTGGTGCAACCATCCACGAAGCAAAACGTGCCCTACAAAAAGCAGGCGCACGTCACATTACTGCGGTAACAGTAGCTCATTAAACTTATCCCAGAATCTTAATAAACATTCGCTTTCCAATTTTAATTACACAAGATTCTGTGGGCACAAAAGAAGCATCTGATATTTTTTCTCCATCGTGAATAGAAACTGCCCCACCATCTATTAATCGTTTCCATTCTGATTTTGAAGGTATATGTTTTTGCTCAACCAAAATTTCCCCCAGAGTTTTTTTTGCATCAATTTTGATTTCAGGCATTTCATCTGGTACGCCACCTTTTCGAAAGGTTTCAATAAAAGACTGCTCTGCATGTTCTGCATTTTCTTTTCCATGGAATATTCCTACGATTTCTTTTGCAATAAACATTTTTGCATCACGTGGACCCATGTCCATAATGGTTTCTTTTTGATCCAAAGGCATTCGTGTACAGCTGGTGAAAAATATTTCTGTCATTTCGTCTGGTTGTGCCATTAATGCTCCATACATATCGTTTGCGGATAAATCCAACAATACACCAGACCCCCTAGATTTTGACATCAATTCCCCAGTGACAGGGTTTGAGACTAATCGCAATGCAATAACGTGTTTTTCTTTGTTGTTTATTTTCTTTTGTAAGGTTCGTCCTGCTAATGCATTAAACAACTGGTCAGTTGCACATAATTCGATATCAACATCCATTGCAACAGAATCATATCCCTGCATCAACGGATACATAAATTCATGTACATACACTGGTGCACCAGATTGAATACGTTTTTGAAACATATCACGTTCGATCATTTGTTGTACAGTAAAATGAGAAGCCAATTGAATGACATCCGCGAAAGATAATTTTTCCAACCATTCGCTGTTGTACTGAATAACGGGAGGATTTTCAGTATCATCAAAATTTAATAACGGTCGAACCTGATTTACCCAACCTGACGCATATTCTAGAACTTGTTCTTTGGTCAGCTGTTGTCGTGCAGATGATTTATCAGGATCCCCAATACGCGCAGTAAAATCACCGAACAAAATAATCACTTCGTGACCTAATTTTCGAAGGTCTTCTAAAAACATTAAATTCTGTGCATGACCCAAATGTAATGCTGTACCCGTCGGATCAAATCCAATATAGATACGCAGTCTTCTTCCAGACGAAAGTTCTGAAATCAAAAAATCCCGCGATGGTAAAACCGTGTCCAACATGCCACGGTCCAACACGCGTTCTATAGTAGCTTTATCAGTTGTTATTTGCATACAGGCAGTATACTAGAAATTATAAAAATGAGAAGTATCCATCATTTACAAAATAAAAAACCCGGACTGCTTGCGCAATCCGGGACAACCCTCCTTTGGTGAAAACCTGCAACCCGACCCTATATTCGTGAAGTCTATAGCTGACTCCGGTGTTGCTACAAACTAGAGGATTAGTAGATTTTCAATAGAATAAAGATACATCGAAGGTGCAGAGATACTCTAATCCAGGATCATTTTGAACTGGATTAACTAAATCAGCATAATAAATTTCTCCGATATTATTAACCCAAATTCCCATTTTTTCTTCCAACGGCTTAGGAGTGGGTAATTTCAAAATCTTGCCGTCTAGCTCTTGTTTCTGCATTTCTTCAAGAGAAAAAGAATTATTACCGGTTCCCCAATAATATTTCCCATCCTTGATGGTATAGAAAAGTAGCTTACGGTAACCACTTGTTGGTAATGTGTCCACCACCAAATACGCGATTGAATAACCTGTTTGATTTAACATGACTTCTGGCTTTAGTTTGAAGAGCAATCTTGTTTTCAGACTACATTTTTTAAATACCAATGTCAATGTTTTTATATTGCTGCCTCCAACTGATTCCTCGATCTTGCTATGGATACATCATTATTACCGTATGAACATATATTATCTATATTTTACCTTGCCTGTATTTACAATCAAAATTTTTGCATCAGCAGGTATAGACTCTTTCATTTGCAATAACATACCCAAACCTGCAATTCCTGAATACTCACAATCAATTCTCTGCTCTTCCATTAATGTGTACGCTTTTTCAAGAAATGATTCCTGTAACAGTTGCACACCTGAATTATCCCCACAGAAACCTGCATACCGATAAAAACGTATCCACTGTTCATCGAAATGTACAAATGGCAAATGAGGAGAATATAATTTATCAGCTTTGGTTCGTGGATTATTTGTAGTAACCCCAATAAAATGACAACGACGCAATGTATCCACATCTCCAGAAAATCTTGGATCATGTAGCGTTGTTGAAATTTCTCTTTTATTTACATTCAAAACATTTTCATATAAATTTCCTGTTCCAAAAGGTATAAAACAATAATCAGGAGAATTATTAATAATTTCATAACTTAGCCAATCATAAAACCGTGTCGTGGGATCCAATGCCTCGTTTGAGGTAATATCAAAACCATCAGGATTATTCGTTAACGTCAAAATATCACGAAATCCCAAAGGGTACTTACTAAGATTTGTTTCATATATTTCACAACCAATTTTTTTCAAAGATTCAATAATCTGAATATCAATATGTGCATCGACTAATACCCGCAAATTGGGTAATCCATAGTGACGTAATTGCGTCTGAATAGCAAAAGCTGCCGAGCCAGAAGAAATAATAGACATGATTGGTAAATCTCCTGTAATTTGACCTCGTTCTTTTGCAAGAAGAAAATCTCGATACGTTACAATAATTTCCCATGCCATACGATCTTTATGTGTACCTGTTGGATTTTTACTTTCATCTTTTAACCATACATTAGTAAAACCAGGCACCGAAATACGTACGGTAGGTGTTGCGGGAAATTTTGGATCATCTGATGGAAATTCAGGTTTCAATGGGTCATTTTCCGAAGCTATATATATTGATTCTAGAATCCTTTTTTCTTCAAGAGATAAAGACATGTGCAAAATATATCATATTCTATTTTAAATAAAAAGAAATACAATAATATATAAACAAATCTTCTTTTTTATTATTATTCCTCGTCATTCAAGAATTCTCCTGATTGATGCCCCCACAAACGTGCATACAAACCATCTTTATCTTGCAATAAATCTGTATGTGTTCCATCTTGGACAATACGTCCCCCATCCAAAACAATAATGCGATCCAAATGTTTAATAGTCGATAATCTATGCGCGATAACCAATGCGGTTTTATTTTTCATTAATTCTACGAGACCTTCTTGAATATATTTTTCTGATTCAGAATCCAATGCACTGGTTGCTTCGTCTAATACCAATATCGGAGCATTTTTTAATAATGCACGTGCAATAACCACCCGCTGTCGTTGACCTCCAGATAATTTGATTCCTCGTTCACCTACGAGTGTATCGTACCCGTGTTCCAATTCAGAAATAAATTCATGAGCGTGTGCTAATTTTGCTACGTGGATTACTTGTTCCATGGTTGCGTCTTCTTTGCCATAGGCAATATTGTCAAATAATGAACGGTGAAATAATAATGGCTCCTGAGAAACATATCCAACAGCGCGTCGCAATGATGATTGTGTCACTGATGCAATATCTTGATTATCAATAGAAATAGCACCCGATTGCAATTCAAGAAATCGAAGAAGTAATTTAGTAATAGTTGTTTTACCACCACCCGATGGGCCAACAAGACCCACCTTTTGATTGGGCTGTATCTCTAGATTAAAATCTTTCAAAAAGCTGGTTTTTTGATTTTCATCATACGAAAATTCTACATGATCAAAAGAAATAGATGCATTTTTTATTTGTAATTTAGTTGCGTCTGGAATATCTTGGACCGATGGTTCTGTAACAAAAAGCTGTGTAAATTCAGCAGCTTCTCCCATTGCAGATTCAATATTTCGATAAATTTTATTGATATCCCAAAAAATACGATTCACCTGAGCGTAATAAGTAAACACAACAATAATTGTCCCAGCCTGAAGACCTAGTTTTTGAGTAAAAAACACTGCCAAAAAAAGACCTACTGCATTCGTAAGAACTTGCAATGGTGCAATAATCGTATCCAATCGACGATTATGATAATCAGCGGCATTTTTTATTTTTTCTGTAAGATCGTCAACTAATAACCCATACGTTTTTGCTTCTGATTTCTCTGTTGCAAATGATTTTATTGTCAACATATTAGTCACAATATCAGATAAATTACCTGATAACAGACTGGATGCATTATGACGCAACATCACCAAATGAGATCTTTTTCTGATAATAGGTATTGCAATAAGGACGGTAATACCAATACCAATAAAAAGAGCCAACGGAATAATCGGTGAATATCTCCACAAAATAACAAAAGCGAAAATCAATGGAAAAATATTTCCCACCACCCAAAACACCAATGTGTCAGTCAGTGATTCAAAACTACGTGAATATGCTCCTGCTTTTTTTGTTAATGATCCCGCAAAATTATTTGCATAAAAATTGTAATCTTGCTGTGCCAATAATTCATAAGCCCTTCGTGATAACGCATTTATCCCTAATGTTTCCAATCTCACCACAGCGTGAATACCAATACGCCAAAATACTTCCCCGATTAACCACACGCCAGCAAATAATCCCACATATGAAAACAGTGAACGTGTATCTAAAAATCCATTTGCAACAAATATATCAACCAATTTTGCAACGACCAATGGTGGAACGAAAAATACTAAAATAGAACCCATCGCAGGCATCAAAAAAGCAAAGAATGCATGTCTAGGATTTTTTACATACTCGCCCCAAAAATCCGCCAAAACTTGGCGCGTTGCTTGTTTCATTTGTTTTTCTGAATGTATTTCTGGTTTCATAAATAAAATATAATTTTCATAGTATATCACACAAAGAACAAGAAAAACTCGTCACATACATGACGAGTTTTTCTGATAACACCGTATGTATTACTTTTTCTTTGGAGATGCTTTTTTAGCTACAACTTTCTTTGTTGCTGTTTTTTTAGTTGCATCTTTTTTTGCTACTGCCTTTTTCACAGCGGTAGCTTTTTTAGCTACAGCCTTTTTGGCTGGAGATTTCTTTGCTACTTCTTTTTCAGAAGCAACAGCAGAAGAAACTACTTCTTTGATACTTGGACGTTCTACCTGTTTTGTATCCATAGGTTTTTGTTCTTTTTTCTTTTGCACCAAAATTGCTTCTTTGTCAGAAAAAGAAACTTCGTTTTTTACGCCAGTCAATTTTTCCATAGCAAATACCAATCGGTCAATTTTTGCATTCATATCTACCATTTGTCGTTTTATTTCATCATCCATTGATGGTCGTGGTTTTTCAGAACGGAATGATTTTTCACCTCCGAAGTCTTTTTTGAATCCTCCGAAATCTGCATCTCGTCTTCCACCTCGATCATCTTCGTCTCGTTTTCCTTTGAAACAATCGTCACAAAATACTGGTTTCCCATGTGTTGGTTTAAAAGGAACTTCACAGCTTTTACCACATTCGTCACAGTTTACACGGTGCATAGAACCACCACGATCATCACGACCGCCAAAGCTAGGGCGACCACCTCGGTCTCCTCCGCCAAAACGTGATCCACCACCAAAACTAGGACGACCACCTCGGTCTCCTCCACGTCCTTCACCGCCATGGCGGGATGAACCACCAAAACCTCCTCGTCTGTCACCTCCTCTGTCTCCACCTCTACCACCTTGAAAATTTCCCATATTTATTTCTCTATATATTTATTACTATTATTTTTACCTACCTGCGGGCAGATAACTTCTTATATTGATAAACCGTATTATGCATTAATTTTAATAAAAAAGCAAGACCTAACATACAAATCTGTGCATATTGCAAAACAATACAAAAAACCGGTCGATTGGCCGGCTTTTTGTATTGCTTTATTTTTCTCTATTATTACATAGTTGCTTCTGCTTGAGCATTAGCCTGGGCATATGCATCTAATTCGGCAACAATTCTTTCCACAATTTCCGCTTTGGTGTTGGCAGATAATTCTGTCTGAACATTAGCTTGAATATTTGCGTTATTTTTTATTCGAGATTCTATTTCAGCTTTATCATGATGAACATCTGTGACTAGAAAATTCCACCAAGATAATTTACTATCAAATGCTAATGCACCCTGATTATCCACTTTTGCCGAATTATAAGATTTTACATATACAGGAATGAAACCAAATAATTTAGCTTTGTGTTTATAAGCTACTTGAACATCAACATCTCCATCGTTTTCTGATTCAATATCTACACTGGATACTGATCGGTTTGTAGATAATTTTGACATATTTTTTGCAAAGATATCTAGATCTGCTTCGGTTTGAACTTGGCTTGCATTGGTAACAGCAACACCATCAGCATTTAATTGAAGAGTCATTCCTGACTTTGCATAATCATTATTTTCAGATTCCGTTTTTGATTCTGTATCAAGATTAACATCAGATTGCACATCTGTAGTTATTCCCGTGTTTATGCTAGTATTCAAAGATGAATCAACTGTAGTGTCTGTAACCATATTAGTGTTTAGATCAGAACCAGTATTTGCGTCTCCTACTAATTCATATTGAATTTGAGCAAAAGAAGCTACTGGCAACATAAATGCCAAAAACATTGATAAGGCTACACTATTCTTTAAGATTTTTTTAAAGGTTTTCATACTATTGATTTTAGTTAAACTAATATTTAATTTATAATACCTTCAGACTCTCTTATATTATACAGAACTTGACGATATTAAACAAGCAATGTATTTAATAAAAAAATTATTTAAAAACTACCTCAATCTTCATTCTATCTGGGTCTTCGAAAAATACCGCATAATAATTTTCTGTATATTCGGGATATTCTTTTGGAGAATGATACAACGGTATAATATTCTTTGGCTTCAAAAATTCTTCTACGAATGTATTCACATCCGCCCTCTTTTCAACCTGAAAAGCAAGGTGATTCAACCCCGTATTCTTTCGGTGAAATGCTGCTGTTTTAAAATTTTCTTCTGTTTGTATAAACCAAAAATCAGTCGTCCCATTGGAAACCCCTAAATGGCTTTCGCTTTGATCGATAATCTTGTATTCAAAGTAATCAAATAAATCTTTATAAAAAGGAATTGATTTTGTTACATCTAAAATATTTATTTGTATGTGATATAGGGTTGTTTTCATGAATTAAACAAGCACATATTACTTCCCTCTTTGTGCGTGCTTTATTATCCACAGTGTATATGGATTATTGGTTTTTTGCCATCCCTTGACCAGTTTTTCTGTAGCTTTTGAATTTACCTTTATATAATCACGAACATGATTGGCTACTGATTTTTGTACAAATTTAATCGGATCTTCTTTTAATATTTCTAAAATCTCAAATACAGGTTCTGGATTTTCTATAAATATATCCAGTTTGCTGGCCCATGGTAATTTAGGTCGCAGACCCTCGCTGGCTAATCTACGAAGATGAAAGTTTTTTGACTTTGCCCATTTTTTCATAATCGCCAATGACCGTTTTGGATATTTTCTGATAAACGGACGAATTGCATATTCCCCCGTGTTACGTTTGGTTATTTCTTCCAATGCTTTCATAGAAATAGCAAAATCATCAATCCCATATTTCTCTACAAATTTTCCTATGGGCAATATCCAATAATATTCTTTGAACATCCCTGTTTCATTTTGATTTTCTTCTCCTAAAATATTCATTAAAATCTGCAAAGCTTTTGGATATTCTTTTGGTAAATATTTTTGAAGAGCATCAGCTAATATATTGACGCGTTCGGTATACATTTTATCTTGGACCTGTTTTTTGACCGACGAAACAAAATCCGCGTATGCAAAATCGGGATACACAGCCAGTATTTTTTTACCTAACATCTGTGCTAAATTTGAACCAAAATTTCCAGAGATACCTGTTTCTGACATATGACTATTTTTTGTTATGATTTTTTGTAAACCATTTTTCTGCATTTGGTCGTCGATGTGGGCAACCAGGCCAACAACATGGGCGTCGTTTTCCTTTTTGTAAATCTTCTTGTAGGCGTTGTATATGATTTTCTCGTGTTTCTTTTTTCTTTACAATAGTTATATAACAAATCCATTCATTTTGTGCCAGTGGGGTCAGTCCATTCCAAATAGCCAGAACCTTTGGATTCTGTACCAAAATCTCTTTGAGGTCTTTTGGTATTTTATGCATGATATCTTTGGTAGCTGGTGTCATGTAGAGAAAGTATAGCAGAGTTTACTCATTTCTTGAAAATTTTTATCATTTATTATATCTATTAAAAAAATCTCATTCTTTGAAGATGTCTTTCTGGATCTTTTATCATGGTTCGCGCATGCAAATATCTGGTGTTATCTACAAATAAAACAGAATTCTGGGACAGACTTAACATTAATGCGTCTGACTTATGTATCGCATTATCTAAGCTATCCAAGGCCTGTATCTGATCAGGAGAACATATATCTTCAATGATGCATTCTCTTCTATAGGCAATTTTATTATTATCAAAAATAATAGGTTTATGAATTAATTCTTTGTCTTTGAAAAATTCTTTTGGAATTTTTATGGGAAAATCTTTTTTCAATGTTTCTATAATTCCTGCATCTAATGCAGGGAGTATTTTTTCAAAATCTACAAGCTTATTTATTCCACCACCCTGTCTATCTTCTTGAACAACATAAAGAGCCATATACAGAGGAACTGGATCTTCAAAAGAACAATCAGTATGGAAAGTAAACTCTTCATACGTATGAGATCGTGCATGAGATTTATCAGATTCTATATGTTCAGGTTTTATATCCCATACATAGTTTCCATCCCCATTATGACTATGGGGTATACCCAGTATGGTAACCAAAGAAAGAATATCTATTTTTTCTTTAAACTCTACGACAAATATTCCATCAGTATGAATCTTGTCTTTATATATTTCAAAAGGAAAATCGTTTATATTGGTGCAAAGAAATTTTTTCATAGTAGTAATGGTTGTATAAACCCAGCAAACTTGTGTTTATAAGACGGAGTAATACGATATAAACCTGGACCAAAAACCGTATCATTCCATATGGGCAAAACTCCTGCAAGATAAAAATCTGCATGTTTCTGTCTGTAAGGATCCCAAATTTCAAATGTTTTTTGAACAACATAAGGCTGTAAAAGAGAATCTTTCTTTTTTATAATTTTTTTCCATTCTGTTTTATTTTTTTCTTTTCCTATGTACAGACCATCACTCTTGCCGGATATTGATTTTTTTACAACCCATGCATTTTTGTTTTTTTGTGCCACAAGGAATTTTTCTGTATCAGTCTTTTGTGTATACGTAGGAATAATATGCTTTGTCAAAAAAGAAGCATCTTTTTCAGACAAATATCTTTTCATAATTTTTTTATTTGAAAGAATAGATAGAAATCTTTTGTCATGTACGATAAAAAGAGTTCGTGGATCATTATATATATGCACACCTTTTTTCATTGCATTACAAATCTGTTTCACATATTTTTCTGCCTCATCTTGATGAAGTTCTAATACCACATGAGAATATGTTGCAAGTATTTTTTTAATATTCTTGGTATCAAATAATTCTGTATTTTGTATCTCTAATAAAAATGAATGAATATCATAGCCATCTTCACGATTTTTTATTATTGCCACCTTCTCTCTTCTTGGAAAAGTATCCTGTAGTATTTTTGATAACGCATCAAAATCAGGCAATTTTTTAAACAAAGAATACTGTTTAGCAAATGCGTCGTTGGCATACATGCTCATAAAAAAAGCATTAAAGACGAACCGAGCATTTATTTCACATATTTTAATAACACCATTTTTATCATACAAATAATCGGGTCTAATACCACCAATGTGATAAGGCAGGTGGGAAATATTTTTCAATGCAGATCGAACATTTTTGGCCAATGGCACCCGGTCACTGATGTCTGTATCTTTAAAATAATTTTGAACAATAATTGTAGTGGCTTTTAATACTACTTGTTGTATTTTTTTCAAATCAGCAATTTCTTTCTTTGTGTGAATAATAGGAAATGGATAGAATTCTTCTATATAACCACTACGAAAAAAAGACACAGGAGCTGCTGACTGCAGTATCTTGTTTTTTTGTTTCAAGTATTTTTCAGGAGAAATATTGTGAGGTAAATAAATCTTTGGCATGCTTGCTGTATGTGGACCAATAATATCCGTACTATACAGTAATGATGGACACATGTCAAACGTAGAATTTCTATATTTATTTTATGTCTCTTGTTCAATAATAAATTCATTACCATCAGGATCTGCAATAATAACCTCTTTCCAACCCCAAGGTTTTGTTTCTATTTCTTTGATAATTTTTGCACCGTGCAATAGTGCTTGTTGCAGAAATACATCAAGATTATCTGATTCAAATGATATGTTCTTTCTGGTACCAATATTTATTTTTGCCCAATCTGCACTACGCACAGGAGCATCTTCTTCGATATTAAATTCAATGCCATCCAAGGTTGCTGATGCAAAAGGAGGACGAAATTCATCAAATTTCATACCAAAAACATTCTCATAAAAAATACGAGCTTGGTTCAAATCAGAAACACCAATTAAAATGGATGATACTTTTAACATATCAATATACTAACATTTTCGGATGATCAAGTCATCATAAGGTTCTATACTTAACAAGCCCCCCTTTTTTATTAGATACCGGTCTGGAATCGTGAATGAGGAAAGTGAGCTAATGATTTAACTACTTTTAGATTTTGTTTTTTTAACCTCTCGAGCAGAAATTTTTCTCTTGTTTTTTACAATCTGTTTCTGAATCATAAAAAGGTTATACTCCGCTAGTTTTTTAATCAAAGAGTAGTATGTTAACCTCTTTTGTTTTGCTTTATCATTCAATGATTCAATTGAATTATTGAGCAACCTATGTGTAATTATCTTTCGGAATGAATTGAACTCATTTAGTTTTGATATCAACTGCTTATCATCACAATACTGAGCAAAAATTTTTATTAAAACCCCTAAGGGTTGTTCTAATAATTTCTTCTCTGTTATACCCTCAAATCTCAATTTACTTTTGCTAACCAAATGTTTAATCCATTTTTCTTGGTTCTCAATTGTCGATTGGAGCATAAATTCAATAGTTGCTGAATAGAGATAAAATGCCTCAAGATCAAAACCTCTATCTTCTAACTCCTCAACACGAGGACCGATAGATTTCTCCCAATTTTTATGCCTGTTATCAGAATCAATCATAAGTTAAGTTTTCGAGCCTATCTCGAGAATGTGGAGAGTGTGGGATTCGGTCAGGAATATTTTGCTACGCAAAATTTCACGACCCTGACTCGGCAACGATTCTATGAATCGGCTTCGCGCCTCCGTCTTTCGAATCCCCCATCTCACGGAAAAACAATATACACAGAATGTGTTACATCCTGTGTATTTGTTTTTTGCGGGCCATGTGGGTTAGGTACCAGAGTGGTGAAACACCGCAAGGGTATTTTAGGGCAGTTCTAGGATTTGAAATGAGGTGTGTGGGTCGGGTTTATTTTACTCTAAATTACTTTTACCTAAATTACATTTTGAACAAAGACTTTGAAGATTCTCAATCACTGTTTCACCCCCTTTTGACCATGGTTTTATGTGATCTACATGTAAAACAATTTTCGAATTGGTAGCTGGTGCACGTCCACATTTTTTACATTTAAAATTATCTCTTTGTAAAACGTTGAATCGTAAGCGTAGATTAATATTCCTTGTGGTTCTTTTACGTTTAACTTCCTTCTTGGGCTTGGTGGCCTTTAATGTTGTGACTGGAATTAATTCAGTATTAGCTTCTTCTGCAACAATAGTTTCTTCCTTATTATTTATATATTCTACAAATGCTTCTAGGGCACCTTTCCAAGATCCAAACCTTCTTGCGTAAGTCGCTCCGTGATATTTAGAATTAGGACTAACAACTTCTCCGAATTTTGGTTGTCGCCCCAAAAGAGTCCAAAGTTCAAGTATATTGTTAAATAAATCCTCATCTGAATTATCTGCTTTCTTGGTAATTTTCAATTTGGCTTTTTCTTTCGCTTTATTCCAACTTCCAAATCTATCACCCATAGTTACAACAGTATATTTACCTAATCTGTCATAATCGCTACAAGAAATATTTGGCTTGTTTAATTCGGTCGATACTCTTACCAAGTCAGCTAAAAGAACTTCTTCCTTTATTTCTTTTTCGCCATATTTCACTCCTTTTAAACTGTCTTCTCCTTTTAATCCAGCTTTTTCTAAAATTGTAGTCCAATTACCAAAACGTCTGGTTACTCCATTTACACTATATAGTGCTCCGTTTTCTTTACAGTAATCCCTCATTTTAAGAGAGTTCTTTTTCAAATGATTAGCAACCTTTCTTAGATCATTTAAATATTCTAAATCTGAAATCTTATGTTTTCCATTTGTTAATTCAAATTTCATAATACAATTTTAACTTACATTAGACTTATTGGGTACTCGGGGCACTCCGATACTAAATTTTCACTGCGGAGAGTGTGGGATTAGGTCAGGAATATTTTGCTACGCAAAATTTCACGACCCTGACTCGGCAACGATTCTACGAATCGGCTTCGCGCCTCCGTCTTTCGAATCCCCAATCTCACGGAAAAACAATACCTACAGAATGTGTTACATCCTGTGTATTTGTTTTTTGCGGAGAGTGTGGGATTCGAACCCACGGTCCTTTTAACGGGACGCCTCGTTAGCAGTGAGGTGCTTTCGACCACTCAGCCAACTCTCCATGTATTATCTTTTTAAACGCGTTACCTCCTTTGTACGACTTTACCAATTTTTCTAATTTTCTAGCCTCATCTATGGTCTCACATTGGCGATAATATATCAATTGCCAGTCCCCAACTTTTGTTGTTCTACCACCCGTATGATTTTTATGTCGATCAATACGTTTAGAAATTTCAAGACAAGATCCTGTGTAATATTTTTGAGATATCTTATCTTGAAGAATATAAACGAATGCCATATTACTTTAACGGGAGCCTCTGTTAGCAGCTCGCCCCGCCGTGGCGGGGTGAGCTCAGCCACGGCGGGGTAGAGTGCTTTCGACCTTCATCCCGCCCTGCCCCGCCCCAGCGGGATGAAGCGGGACAAGCTCAGCCAACTCTCCATATATATGTATCCTATCACAAAGATTTATGAACTTCCAGTTTTATATAAACATGTTATACTATGGCTATATGTTTAGACCAGACCAACAACCCAAAAGACAAACCCCGCCACCTGTGGCAACTGATTATAACGAACCCAAGGTTCCTTCGACGCAGGAAATTATTGACCAACTGCGTCGTGGATTTTTCCCAAAACAAAAGATAGAAAAACCGAAAAAAGAAACTTTACCCAACCCTCCATCAGATGAAACTGGTCAATTTGGTATAGAATTTCCTAAAAACTAATATATGTCAGAAGAACTACAAAACCTACAACAAGAATTAGCAAAATGCCAAAAAGAAAACGAACAGAAAAGTGAATTCTTATCTATGATTGCCCACCAATTGCGGACTCCGTTAACTGGTATCAAATGGACATTAAAAATGTTGGTTGATGGAGATCTGGGAAATCTAAACGAAGAACAACGAACTATCGTCCGCAAAGGACACGAAAGCAGTGAACAACTGGTTGAATTGCTTCAAGAATTAATTCTTGCAAACCAAAGCGAAGCATGGGATTTTCAATATACGTTGGCACAGACTCCGTTAGAACCATTGGTTGATGATATTATTACTGAATTCCTTCTCGAAGCACGATCACGAAATATCACCATCAAAACAGAGCACGAAAACGAAGATACCAACATTCACACCGACCAATCAAAATTACGTATCGTACTACAAAACTTGATTGAAAACGGAATTAAATACACCCCCGAAGGTGGCAATATTATTATCCACACATCAAATGATTCCAGCCATATCATTATCACCGTTTCTGACAACGGTATTGGAATTCCCAACACAGATCATGAGCAAATTTTCAGTAAATTCTTTCGTGCATCCAATGCAGAAAGCCGACATGCACATGGAACAGGATTAGGGTTATTTACTGCAAAGAAAATCATTCAAAAACTAGGTGGAACCATAACATTTACCAGCAAAGAAGGTGACGGTACTGTATTTACCATTACACTTCCCAAAAAATCTTTGCATGAATAACAGTACATGCTATAGTATACAAAGAACAAGAGATAATATATAATAATTTTATGAACGAACAAAAACACATTTTAATGGTTGAGGACGATGACTTTCTACGAGGTCTGGCTGTTACTAAATTACAAGCATCTGGCATGAAAGTAGACACTGCACCTGATGGTGAAGCTGCTATTACCTATTTAACTACACAGGCTCCTGATTTGATTCTGTTGGATCTTATGCTACCCAACATGAGCGGTTTTGAAGTATTGGAAAAAGTACGTAAAATGGAAAATCAAAAAAACACCAAAGTTATTATCTTTTCTAATCTAGGAGACGAAGCAGATATTTTGAAAGGACAACAACTGGGCGCTGATGATTACCTGGTAAAAGCCAGCTTTACATTGGATGAATTGGTTGAAAAAATAAACGGAATGATTACTGCATAGTCGCTCCATATTTTCTTGTTATAAAAGCCTTCGATAACCGAAGGCTTTTATCGTATGTATATCATGATATACTAATACCATACTATGCAAACCAACTACACATGGAAAACTCCTATTGATTCTTTGTATCGATTGCGCGAACCCCAGACAAAGGCCTTATTGAAATTAGGAATACAGACATTACACGACATACTGTATCATTTCCCTTCGCGATATGCGGATATGGGTGGAATAAAAACCATACAGTCATTACAAGATGGAGAATACGCCAGCATCATTGTAAAGATAAAAAAGATTGCAACAAAAAAAACATTCAAAAGCAACATCCCCGCAACCGAAGCCACAGTAGAAGATCCCACAGGAACCATGAAGGTAACCTGGTTGCATCAACCCTATATCGCAAAAACACTATTTCCGGAATCGATAGTAAAATTATCAGGAAAAATCAGTATCGCAAAAGGTGTTCCCACTATATTCAATCCATCTCATGAGCCAGCTGATACCGACATGATGGGCGTTGGATTATTTTCAGAAACTAACGAAATCAAAGAAACGATTATTCCCCTGTACAAAGAAAGCAAAGGCATCACCTCGTTATGGTTTCGACACGCATTGGAAAGAATATTCCTTTCTGGTTTTTTAGATACCATTGTAGATCCATTGCCAGAACATATTTTACAGGCGTACAATTTACCTTCATACAAAACAGCATTTTTGTGGATACACCGACCTCGCGACAGTAAACAATATCAAAGCGCAAAAAAGAGATTTTCTTTTGAAGAAATATTTTTCATCCAATTAAAATGTCAACAAGACAAAGCGTTGTATGCATCATTGCCAACCTATACGATTGATGTACCAGAAAAATCTATTACTGAATTTGTTGGAACTTTTCCCTTTACACCTACCGATTCACAAATGAACGCCATATCACAAAGTGTGAATGATTTTCATAAAAACCAACCCATGCTCCGTCTTATCGAAGGTGATGTTGGTTCGGGAAAAACATTTGTGGCAGCAACATTATCACACGCTATTGTAACCAACAGACCAGCTGGGCAAAATTTTGGAACACTACAGGTGGCGTACATGGCACCAACCGAAGTTCTGGCAATGCAATTATTTGAAAACTTTGTGCAATATTTTAAATATTCAGGTATCCAAATTGGTTTAATTACCGGATCAGGATGTCGTAAATTCCCCACCAAAGTAGCATCAGCACAACAACCATGGACCAGTATTTCTCGTCCTCAATTATTGAAATGGGTAAAAAGCGGAGAAATTGCCATTGTGGTTGGGACGCATGCGTTGATACAAAAATCTGTTGCGTTTAAGCATTTGGCATTGGTTATTATTGATGAGCAACATCGGTTCGGAACACAGCAACGATTATCATTGGCAAAAAAGGAAGGTCGTGCTCCACATTTTCTGTCCATGACCGCAACACCCATTCCCCGCACATTAGCATTAACCATGTACGGAGATTTAGATTTATCAGTAATAGACCAAATGCCATCCGGTAGAAAGCAAGTAGAGACGAAAATCATTACTCCAAATAAACGTGAAGACGTATACAAAGCAATCCGATCAGAATTACAACAAGGTCGTCAGTTGTATGTTATTTGCCCACGTATCGACGAACCAGATGAAACTGTGGCAACTACGTTACAATTAAAATCCGTAAAAGAAGAAGCTAAACGACTGCAACAAAATATCTTTCCTGAATATACTGTAGATATCATGCACAGTAAAATGACCCCAGCGGACAAAGAAGAAACCATGAAACAGTTTTCCAATCATGACATCGATATTTTGGTGTCTACATCGGTTGTCGAAGTGGGTGTAAACGTACCTAACGCAACCATGATTATCATCGAGGGTGCCGAACGATTTGGATTGGCACAATTGCATCAGTTGCGCGGACGTGTGCAACGTAGCGAACATCAACCCTATTGTTATTTATTTACCTCTGAATCAAATGGAAAAAACCAAAAAACATCCGATCGGCTGCAAGCATTTTTAAAAGCCAAAAATGGTTTTGAATTAGCTGAATTAGATTTGGAATTGCGTGGTACAGGAGATTTAATTGGATCAAAACAATGGGGTATTTCTGATATTGGTATGGATGCAATCAAAAATATCAAAATGGTAGAAATCGCCCGTGAAGAAGCGAAAAAAATTATAGAACAAGATACCCATCTGCAACAGCACCCCCTATTGCGAGAAAGATTAGAAAATAAAAAAGAAATGCATTTTGAATAAATAATAAAACCACCCTTCCTGGGTGGTTTTATTATTGTTATTTATTTTGTTATTGAAGAAAAATGGGACTGGCGTCAGTACAACCATTTGCAAGTTGATACACTGTCCATGTTCCATCTGGTCTAAATTCTCCTTTTACACATTTTCCATTATACCAACCAGAAATTGCTAGTACGCTAATATTCACAGGCTTATCCAGGGTAGTTAATTTATTTACAACATCCGGTTTAGCTATTGCATTCACACCAGGGATATCTTTACTCCATGAAGTACCATAAAATGCAACTAATGTTTTTGGACCTAATATTCCGTCAGCTACTAATCCTTTTGATTGCTGAAATGCAGAAACAGCAGCAGACATTCCTCGTCCATAAATTCCATCTAATGTTCCGCTATAAAATCCATTTGATTGAAGAAATTTTTGTATTGAAAGAACCCGATCACCACGTGCACCTGGACGCAATGTTTCTATAGAATCAGATGTTGCCATATCTATAACAACATTAACAGAAGGATTTATAGGAGATGCAGTTCGGCTCATGATTGTCCACGATGGACAATCTGTTGGATGATTATTACATTCAATTTCGGTTACAATATCACCAACACAAATACTATTCACGACAGTGCCAGTACAATAGGTCAATCCAGTTGATGATTCTGGTGGTACAGAAACTGTTGTCTGAGTAGTTGTTTGGTTCGCTACTAACCCACCCAATTGTATACGAATAGATTCTATTTGATTAGCTATGGATTGCAACACACTTGCTTCGGTATTAGATTCTGCCAAAGCAATACCTCCATATGAAAATAAAAATACAAAAACGAGAAAACTTGTACATATAATTTTTTTCATACTTTTTAAATTATTAAACTCATAAAAGCACCAATATGTATAGTATACCGTCAATAGAGAAACAAAGCTAATCCTATACAAGGATTATTTCTTTAACGAATCCCGGATTTCACGTAATAATAGAGTATCTTCAGCTGGTGTTTTTTGCTGATTTAATTCTACGTGTTTCAATTTATTGATACCTTTTACCAAAATAAAAATAGCAAAAGCGACAATCACAAATTGAATAGAAGTATTTAAAAACATTCCGTAATTCAAAGAAATAGCTGCATTAGTTTCTGTCGCTTGTTTCAAAATAATCACTTTGTCAGAAAAATCAACATTTCCTGATAATAAACCCAAGGGTGGCATAATAATATCATCTACTAATGAAGTTACAATTTTCCCAAAAGCACCACCAATAACCACCCCGACAGCCAAATCAATAGCATTACCTTTTACTGCGAACTTTTTGAATTCTTCTATAAAATTTTTCATACCTTTACAATAAGGGATTGCATTTCAAAAGTCAAAGTGATATTGTATTTACAAGTGAATATTTGTTCGTTCATTGACAGTTACTTGCGTCAAATTGGTTCTTGGCGATGACAAAGAGGTAATCTTTCCTTTCTGGCCCAGGTACGCCCGCTAAGTACTTAATGTATTCACGGGAAACTACTTCGTTGTCAAAATTTTGAACCACACAAACCAACTAAACCTCGAAATGAGGTAGGATTTCGGATTAGATTCATGTGACACATAGGTAATCCTCCGTTACGCCAAACAAACGCCCCAGCCTTTGCTGACATGTTCCCCGCGAACATGATTCCGCAAGGTGGGGTCTTTTTTTTTATTGAAAAATAGGATACAATCATTATGTTCTTTATTTCCGCCCTTAGCTCAGTTGGTTAGAGCACAGAGCTTATACCTCTGGGGTCCATGGTTCGAGTCCATGAGGGCGGACAAAGCATAGGACATCTTGTCCGATCCATAGCGTGACGACGCGAGACGGGCTCGCGCAAAAATTCACCAGAATTTTATATGTGAGAGCAAACAAATACTACTAATCATAAAAACCGCCAGATATCTGGCGGTTTTTATGATTGTATTAATCTTTTTTCACAGCATCTTCTTTCTTCTCTCGTTTTTTAGGATGAATCCCATGTGCACGAATGATTGTATCATATGCATCTTGTTCCAGTGTTTCTACATCCAACAATGCTTCGGCAACTGCATCTAATGCTTTTCGATGTTCGGTTAACACCATCTGTGCACGTGCCATTGCTTCGGACATGATGCGAGATACTTCGGAATCAATAATCGATTCTGTTCTTTCAGAATGTGGTCGTCCGTCAACTCCGGGACCAAATAAGGCACGCCCATCATTTCCTTCTAATGCAATTGGACCAATCAAATCTGACATACCCCATTTAGTAACCATACTACGTGCCAAACGTGATGACACTTGTAAATCATTTGATGGACCAGTAGTTACATCTCCAAAAATCATTTTTTCAGTAACATACCCGCCTAATGACATTGCAATATCATCTAAAAATTCTGCGCGTTTTTGTAATTTCTTTTCTTCAAGTGGTAATTTCATGGTGTACCCACCTGCGCGACCACGTGCCACAATAGATACCTTGTGGACAGGGTCAGCATCTGGTAATACTGATGCAACAATTGCGTGCCCTGCTTCGTGATATGCAGTGATTCTTTTTTCTTCTGGAGAGAACAGATGGCTTTTTCGTTCTGGACCAATCATAACCTTTTCGATAGAGCGAATCAAATCAAACTGAGATACCTGGGTTCGCTCTTCACGTGCCGCTAAAATAGCACCTTCGTTCATCAATGAATACAAATCCGCCCCAGAAAATCCTGGTGTTCTTTCTGCGATCACCACCAAATTTACATCTTCTGCTAGTGGCTTTTTACGTGCATGAATATTTAATATTTCTTCGCGGTCTCGTCGGTCTGGAAGATCCAACATAACGCGTCGATCAAAACGCCCTGGTCGTAATAATGCAGGATCCAATACATCTCCACGGTTGGTTGCTGCTATAACGATTACTTTTTCGTTTGGATCAAAACCATCCATTTCTACCAAAATTTGGTTCAATGTTTGTTCACGTTCATCATTTCCACCCCCTGTTCCCACACCACGAGACCGCCCTACGGCATCGATTTCATCGATAAAAATAATTGAAGGAGAAGCTTTTTTTGCCATAGCAAATAAATCACGAACACGACTGGCACCAACACCAACAAAC
Organism: Minisyncoccota bacterium; assembly: GCA_021734445.1. Taxonomy (GTDB): domain Bacteria; phylum Patescibacteriota; class Minisyncoccia; order Phycocordibacterales; family UBA1006; genus JAIPIY01. Next base: position 38,120 of record JAIPIY010000001.1, read on the forward strand.
ATTTCTACGAATTCAGAACCAGACAAATGGAAAAACGGAACTTTTGCTTCGCCAGCAACTGCACGCGCCAACAATGTTTTTCCTGTTCCAGGATCCCCCATCAACAAAACACCTTTTGGAATTTCTGCACCAATATCAAGAAATTTCTTTGGGTTTCGCAAAAAATCAACAACTTCTTCTAATTCTTGTTTTGCTTCGCGATTACCTGCAACATCTTTGAATGTGATTTTTTGTTTCGATGGGTCTGTGATGCGAGCCTTTGATTGACCAAATGTAAACGCTTGCATTCCCCCTGCACCTTTTACCTGACGTGATAAAAACCAAAAGATTAATAAAATAAAAATAATTGGGAATAAGATTGGTGCCAAATTCATCAACCAGTATCCAAACCCGCTTTCATTTTTTACTTCAATAACTACGTTTTCCAAATCATCTTGGGATACGCCATAATTAACCAGCGTTTCTGACAATGATGATTCACGTTCTTTTTTTGCAACTGCCTCTGTTTCATCTGCTAATGTTACCGATAATTTATCACCCTGCACGATGATTTTTTCTACTTCCCCAGAGCGCACTTGTTGTGCTACCCATGATACAGAAACTTCTTCGGGTTTATTTTGTTCGCCTCCGAATGTTGTGTATAAAAATGATAACAGCACAAAAAATACTAAAATTGAAAGAAAATGTTGAAGAAAATTAATACCAGGTTTCCCTGGACCCTTCTTTTTCTTCATATTCTTATTGATGTTATTAAAAAATTTCATATAGGGTTCATTATACGCTGAACCGATAACAAAGACAAATTATAAATTCTCTGTATAATAGAGAAGATGACAACGTTTATCAACCACAAACAAGCCGGCTTTCATTATGAAATATTGGAAACCTTTGAAATGGGTATCCAACTGGTGGGTACCGAAGTAAAAGCTATCAAAAAAGGTCATGGCAGATTAACTGGTTCGCATGTATCGTTTTTGGGAAACGAGGTTTTTTTGATTGGGGCAGATATCCCAGCATGGCAGATTAACAATGCGCCTGCTGGATATAATCCCCTTCGCCCCCGTAAATTATTGTTACGCGCAAAAGAAATTCAAAGATTGCAAAAATTAAAACAATCTCAGGGTTTGACATTGATACCAATTTCAATGTATAATAAAGGAGATCTCGTAAAGATATCTATTGCGTTGGCACGTGGAAAGAAAAAACATGATAAACGTGAATCAATCAAAAAACGAGATACCGAACGAGATATAGGAAGAAAACTGAAAGGACGTTAACAACTACATATTGGGGATGATCGGTATTGACAGGAGGATTCGTTGCATATGCTGCGTATCGAGCTCGTCTAACTCGTATAACTGGACGAACACTTCAAGTGCAAACTCACTTGGTATCAAATCTCCGTATTTCGCGGGATTTGCTCCAGCGTACGCATAATCGCGATGGCTGGTGTCGACACAAACAAGAGTCTCATAGTTTGTCGTTCGGCATAATATTCTGAGGCTGTGTCTATGTACGCGCTTTGATACATAGTCAAGATATAAAAGCTCGATGTGTGCATGTTTTGTCTGTTTCGGACATGTACATATTTAAATTAAAGAAATAGACTACATACTGTAGATTGTATGTGCACACCTACCTACACGGGGGTTCGATTCCCCCCATCTCCACGAGTTAAAAAAGAAACGCGAAAGCGTTTCTTTTTGTTTACGAGTGCGAGATGGGGGGAATCGAACCGAGGGTGCGCGAAGCCGGACGATAGTCCGTGCACCCGAGTGGGGGTCGAGCGAATGAGATGTTTTATAATCCGCCAACTGGCGGAGAAATAAAATATCCATGAGAGTGACCGATTCCCTTTTATTTACTTTCGAGGGGAATCGAAAGGCGTAGGTCGCGAAGCCAATTTTCGTAGAAAATTGATGACCGAGCCAGGGTCGTGAGCACATATTTTTAACGAACGAAGAGAGTATAAAAATAGTGACTCCTGACCGATTTCCCCACTCTTTATAACCGTTTACAAAAACCGCCCTCTCCTCCAAACAAACTTGAAATAGAAGAACACATATACGAAGGTTTATACCAATTTAATTGCGTATTTATCCATGAAGCTGGTCTCATATAAAAATTAAGTGCGGAATTCTCCGTAATTTTATCAATTTCTACTTTATTCTTTTCATAGTTTTCTTTAGATAAATAACAACCCATTGGGGTCTGTATCTTACGACCTCCAGTTGTCGCCCCTTTATAATATCCATTCATCTCATTACAAATCTCTCGATGTCCATGGCTTTGAATTAAACTGATGACAAGTACAAGAAAAAATAAGCAAAAAAACATAAAACAAAAAGATTGTATAATTTTCTGTCTTCTTGAAAGCCCGGCGAACCATACTTTACATTCTCTAATAAATGACGTTTCCATATATTTATATGGTAGCACTAGAATGACTTTTTTTCTATTACACTAGAAATCCAAATCAAAAAATGTATAATACTATCAATGAAATCACTAATCTTGCATTGCTCAAAATTCAATTCAGAATTCAAGAGTCTTGCCACAAGACCAAAGAATATAGAACCGGAAACGGTTAACCAAACAAAATGGGAACACAATGAATCTGTGGTTGCCCTTATTACTGTAGAAAAAGAAGACAATATAGAAACCATTTCTAGCCAGATGGCTGAAGAACTTAAAAATATTCTTAAAGATTTAGGTAAAGAAAGTTTAGTTATTGTTCCATTTGCACATCTCTCAAATAATATAGCAGACCATAGAAGTGCCTTGAGTTTTTTAGATTTATTGGAAGATAAATTAAAAGGATTTAAAATATCACGCGTTCATTTTGGATCGCATAAATCGCTATTACTAGATATACCTGGTCATGTCGGTAATGTAAGATTTAGAGAATTTTAATGGAAAACAAAAAAGAACAAATAAAAGATTTTTGGAATTCGTCATGTCATGATTATGATGAACACATGCAAAATACTCAACATTATAAAGCACAAGAAAAATTATTAAATATTACTCTTTCTTATTTTCATCAACCAATATTAGATATAGCTTCAGGTACAGGTTTTCTTGTTAAAAAATTGAAAGAAACATTTACTGAAATACATGCTAATGATTTTTCTACAGAGATGACAAAAAATCTTATTAAGGAACTATCTGATATTACGATTACTAATGATGATGCCGAATTGCTATCTTCGTATAAAGAAAATTCTATACATACTATCTTCTGTTGTAATGCATTTTTCTATTTACAAAATAGAAAAGATTCCATGTCTCGCTGGTCGCAAATTCTGATCCCTAAAGGGAGAATTATTCTCTTTGAAGAATATCCTTTTATTAATACCCAGAATCAAGTTTTTGATAAACACACAGAAAATCTCAATTCGCTTGTTGATCCAATATCGCCAACTGAAATCAAGAAAATAGCTACAGAGAATAATTTTGATTTAATATTTGAAGAAAAAACTGACATAGATAATCATCATAAATTATATGCTTTGGTTTTTCAAAAGAAATATTAAAATTTTAAGTACACGTTTGACACTCATCCTCAATGTGCTACCATGCAACCAAACAAACCTGTTCCCCATGAAAAACAATCCAATCTTGCAGATGTTTGCGAAAGATTTTAAAAGGCGCAAACAATTACGTACCCGAATTTGGCGTGCCGAGAAATCAAAACGAGATCTTGAACATGCCCTACATGAAAACATTGTCAGTGAATTGCTGGCATATACCATGTCAGATGCCGAACGCGGTTTTCTAAATTACAAAACCCGCGGAGTCAGAATCATTGAAACTTTGATACATCATGCGATGAGCGACACCTACAGACAACCCAAGGTACTAATCGATGAAAGTGTCCAACGTTTTCTATTTTCAAAATTGAACCAAAATAGAATCAAACCCATTATCGATTCATTGAATAAAACCTTTGAATCTGTCCTGAAATTTAATTTACATGGACGCCATCTCGATGCGGAATTCATCAAACCCAAACCCTCCAAAGAATAGTTCTAAGGAGGGTTCTTTTTTATACAAAACCTATCCTCATTCCCCTTGTCCCACACCCAAAAACCTGTATAGTAATAAAAGAACTATGCACCAAAAACCACACATCATGAAAAAGAATCCTCTTGCGACTGTGGTTTTTGTTATTCATCACGGTCAGATATTGCTTGCAATCAAAATGAAAAAAGTTGGTGCAGGATTATTAAATGGCTATGGTGGCAAAGAGAAATCATCTGATATTTCTTTGCGACACACGGCATGCCGTGAATTGTTCGAGGAATCAGGAGAAGGGATTTGGGTAGAACCAGAAAATCTTGTGCCTCGATGTCTGATTGATTTTTATTTTTTTGATAATCATACAGATGAACCAAATTGGAGTGTTGCTTTTTATCTTGCCTTTGATTTTACTGGCACAGCATCAACAACAGGCGAAATGGCGAACCCAACCTGGTATCCATTGGACATGATTCCCTATGACCAAATGCTTCCTGCAGATCAGGAATTTATTCCCAAGATTCTTGATACGGAAAACAAAGGAACATTTCGTGGGATAGTCAGATTTTCAAAAGATGGAAAATCTGTGCTGTCATCAGAATACGAATACGCACCACTTGAAATATAGTGGTGTTTTATTTTTTATTGACAAAGAAATCTTTTTTATTTATAATATAAACAACCAAAAGCTCTTTGTCATGGGAAACATCCAAGAATTAAAGGCATTTTTGAAGTTGTACCAAAAAGAGTGTTCCAGTCTGCAAAAAGGACTTGTCTTGGGGCGACTAAAAGATTTTAATGAAAAAAATGGTACGTCTCATTCGATAGAATGGAAACAAGTGGGTATGGCTGATTTATATACATGGGAAATAACCGAAAGGTGGAATAACCTCAATATCGATCAACCCCTCAAACCTCTTCAACTACGCCTGTTTTGAATTATGGGCCTTTCCAACTGGAAGGGCCCTATTTTTTTATATCACATGATTTCTTTTCTATGATTTGCTATACTGTCCCCCATGAGTAAAAAAGATATAGCTAAAAAAATTGCAGTCAAAAGATCATCAGCGGGTTTAGGTCTTTTTGCAATCCAAGATTTTAAAAAGGGTGAACTGGTGATTGAATACACCGGGGATCGCATCACCGATGCAGAAGCACAAAAACGTGGTGGAAAATATCTTTTCCAGGTAAACGACAATCTGACCATAGACGGAACCAAACGTCACAACACAGGAAGATATATGAATCATGCGTGTAAACCAAATGCCGAAGCAGAGCATGACGAAGAAACAGACAGAATATACATACGTGCAAAAAAACCCATCAAATCTGGTGAAGAGATAACGTATCATTATGGTAAAGATTACTTCAAAAGAATGATTCAACCCGTTGGGTGCAAATGTGCTTCTTGCTAATAAAAGTATTGACTTTTAATATTTTGTGTGTAATAATGTATGCGAACTAATCCATATAACCATGGCAGCACCTTGTGAACTAATGAGAGGCGGAATTCTCCGCGAATGGCATATATTTGGCCAAACAATCGAACGACCATTGTTCGAAGTAATCCAATTATTATCCATAGAATCCCTAACAAGAGATTTTTGGGTGAACAGGTTGAGACCAATGTTCTTCAGTCAACTGATTGAAATTGACAACAAAAATGGGAATGACAACAATGTGTTGTTCACCATAATGGTCGTCTTGACCCATTTTCCTGATGCTCTTTATGGAAAATCAGGAATTGATTTGGATACATTATACGATGATTACCATCGGAATATGACATCGAGAACAAAAAAAATCTTGGTTTCTGCCTGCTATATCCAAGCACACGCAAATCAAAAAAATGTCAAAAAGACCATGATTGACATGATCAACATGAAGCAGACAGGAAATCTGTTTCAAAAAGATGATAAAATCATCGAAAGGATCGCCAGAGTAGAAGAATCTCTGGTTTGTTCATAACCAAGACCCCGAAAGAAACAAGTAGTAATACTTTTTTCTTTCGGGGTCATTTTTTATATACTGATTTTTGTACGAACAATATTCAATGCCAATGCAGGAATACCCAAAGATTTGCCTACATCATATGCCAATTGTCGCATATATGTCCCCGAAGAAACATGCGCAAAAATACGCACGACAGGATACAATGAATCAGCATTATATTTTTCCAACAATGCATCCCATGATTGGATTGATTCTTCCTGACGAAAATCTCCCGAAACTGTTCGTATTTTATCTTTTGCTTTTTGTACTATTTCTTCCAAAGGTGCTACATAAAAATCAACCACGTGTATGATGTGTATGGTTACTGTATGAGTAGGCAAATCATCTTCGGCAATAGTACCCTGTCGTGCATGGGTGTGTAGTTGTTTACCGTCTATGGTTTTTGAAGAATATGCGGGATACTGCTGTTCAAAGGTTTTCTGAAATGATTGCAATTTCTTTTCGATGGTTTGTAGTGAAATTAATCCTCCAGGAGTACTACGTCCCACAATACCCAATGGATCATGTGTATCGGTTCCTATACCCAACAAAATATCAACCTGATATTCTTTGTCTTTGCCCAGAAAATCATCTTTTTGTTTGCATGATTCCCCTGCCAAAATATACAACAATCCCGATGCTAACGGATCCAATCGTCCTGCATACGTCATGGGTACATCTGCATATTCAGGAAAAGAAATACGAAACCGATCCATGCATGACAATGGGGTTTCACCAGAATGTTTATAGAGAAAGAATTTTTCTATCATACCAAAATACTAGCATACTTTGGGTAAATATATGATAAAAAACAAAAACCGCCATCATGGCGGTTTTTGTTTTAAAGAAATATATTAGTTAAGGTCTTCAACATTGTATTCTGTTGTTTCTGTTGTTATTCGACGCTTTTTCATAATAATACGAGCACTCATCAAGATGATGGCACCTACAACAATTACAATAATAAATACAAGCATAATGTTTCCAAATGCACCTGTACCAGATGCACTGGCTCCTAATTTCAAGCCTGAACCTGCTCCGTATGCATCAACATCACGTGCACGAACTGTATCTACTAATTGATCATTACCAACAGCAACAGTTAGTTCAGCAGTTGCGACAACATAGTTTTGAGATGCAGATGTTGCACGCACCAATACGGTTACTTCATCAGTTGATTTTGCTTCGATAGTTCCTAATTGAACAATGATCACTGATGATTCGGGTTCATGAAGACCTTTTGAAAAGGCCAGGATTTCAAAACCTTCTGGTATCGAAATTACTAATTTTCCTGATGCAACGTCTGCATTTGTTTTATTGTGATACACAACACGGTAAGTAAATGTTTCCCCAGGGAATACAGTCTCTATGCCATTTTCGATAGACAATCGAGAATACTGTGATTCACCAACAATGTCTTGGTCTGAGAAATTAGTATTACCTGAATCAGCGTTATTGCCTGAAAAGAGGTTTAATCCACCAGCATTTGTATTTACACTTGATCCGTTGGTATTTGTATTCGAATTTGAATTTAAACCAGAATTATTTGTAGTAGATTGATTATTGGTAGTATTGTTAGAAGTAGTATTTCCAGATCCTGTATTATTTCCACTAGACTGAGATGATGTATTGGTAGATACCACTATATCGGTTTCCAAGGTTTTTAATTCGTATCTTTGTCCACGGGTTCGCCCTTCACTATTTTCAGCAACAAGACGGTAATAATAGGTAGTATCTGGTTTAAGGTTTCGAACTTTTACTGTTCTATTTTCAGGTCTTTGATATACACCAGATAGCCCAGCAGTAAGATTCAAAGATGAAGGAGAAGTACCATACTCAAACCATGCTGTAGTAGCTTTATTTCCAGTATTAAAAACAACCCCAGAAAAAACGGCTGTAGTGCTGGTTATTTCAGAAGATGGATAGGTGGAAATTTCAGGCACCTGAGCGGATGCAACCTGAATACCGCCAAATAATGCAATAACCATAGCCATAAAAGCCAAGAAAACTGCTGTATGTATTTTTGCGATTGATATATTATTCATACTTACATCATAGCATATATGAAACTATTTGTCAATACCCCATAGATACTCATTTTTATACTTAAAAGGTCTTTACAAATAAAGAAAAATGCGCTAGAATGGCAAAGCTTACAAGCAATAATAACGTTATATCTACTTTGAAGAATAAACACACCACAGATCGCATTCGTATCAATCAAACAATTCGTGCAGAAGAATTACGTATCATTGATAGCGAAGGTGCAAATTTGGGTATCATGTCTTTTCGTGACGCTTTGGAGAAAGCAAAAGAATTAGGTCAAGACCTTATTGAAATATCTCCAAAAGCAAAACCCCCTATCGCAAAAATAATGGACTACGGTCGTTATAAATACGAAGAAGGGAAAAAACAAAAAAAGGCAAAGCAACAATCTACGGAAACAAAGGTTGTGCAAATCAAAATAGGTACAGGTGAACATGATTTAGCTTTAAAAGCTAAAAAAGCTTCAGAATGGTTAAAGGAAGGACATCGTATTCAATTGGAACTCTTTCTTGTTGGAAGAACCAAATATATGGACGAAACATTTCTGAAAGACCGTATGAAGAGAATTCTAGCCCTGATTAGCGAGCCCTACAAATTGGCTCATGATATCAAAAAGGGACCAAAAGGATTTGTCACTATTCTTGAAAAAGAAACGAAGAAACCAGCAATTTCAACAGAAGCGATATAACAACAACATTATTACACAAACATATGTCTAGCCAAAAAACAAATAAATCATTTATAAAAAGACTCAAAGTTACCAAAAACGGTAAAGTTATTGCTCGTAAATCTGGTTTCAATCACCTAAACGCAAAAATGCGGCGAGTAAAACAACTAGCCGGAAAAGTACCCCGAGTTATCACATTAACAAAAAAGGTTGTGCAACAAAACTTGCCACACCATTCTGTTAAATAATCTTATACAGTAAATAATTTTCATATATGTCACGCGTAAAAAGAGGAACAATTTCAATGAAGAGACGTCGCAATGTCCTAAAGGCAGCGAAAGGTTTTCGATTTGGACGAAGTACGAAAGAACGAGAAGCAAAAGTTGCTTTGCGAAAAGCTGGAACACATGCTTTTGCTCACCGAAAAGACAAGAAAGCTGATTTCCGAAAACTTTGGACAGTAAATATCAATGCAGGAGTTCGAGCTCACGGAATGTCATACAGTGTTTTCATTAAAAATTTGAAAACAAAGAATATTCTTTTGAACCGAAAAATGCTTGCTACTCTGGCAGAAGAACATCCAACAGTCTTTACAGAAGTTGTACAAGCTGTTGCCTAAATCTCCTATAAACAAAAATTCGTCGCTAATCAGCGACGAATTTTTGTTTATAGGAGAGATCCCTTTTCTTGTTCCCGCACTTTTTTCAATATGCGTTCCACAAGGCGCCTAGGGTCATCGTCAAAGAGAACTAATTCTCGATGTGCATAGTGTGTCTCATCCAGTAATTGGGCAATAAATTCGTCTGTTTTCCATGGACCCTGCAGGATACCAATAGGCTTTTTTTCTTGTAATGCAATAGTTAGCTCGTTAATGGTTCCCACCCTACCACAACCGATAATCACAGCTTCTGCAGAGCGAATCATAAGCAAATTAGACCCAGCATATCCAAAACCAGTATATACGATAGTATTAAAAAAATGCGTTGGTAATCGATGAATCTCAACATGGTCACGCTTTCCTGCTGCAGGAGAAAACCCAATAGTGGTTCCACCAGAATCATGAACACCTTTTGCCACCCACAGTGGAAACCCTGTTACAGCACCCAAAATTGCAGTAACTCCATGCGCGTTTAATTCTTGGCCTAATTGCATTGCTAACGGCATAGCATCTTCCCCACACAAAGAAGTATCTGCGGCACCAGAGATTGCGATAGTATAAGCATGTTCCTGAGTATTTTTTTCCATACTATGTAGTATATCAAACCTTTTTACTAATCGGAAGAGTAATCACATCACCTTCGTCTGGAACATGAGATTTGACTCCCAGATAATCACGAATACGCTGAGCCAAAAACGAAGCGGATGATAATTCACCCATAACACAATATACATTGGAAACAGAATTTCCTAATTTTTCAACAAAATCCAACAATTCAGAAGAGCCCTTGTGCCCTGAGTATCCAGTAATCATACGAATTTCTGCCTTGACGGGTACTATCTCTTTAAAGATTTTTACCTTTTTTGCACCATCAACCAACAATCTTCCCATGGTTCCAGCAGCTTGATATCCTACCATCAACAAAATTGTTTTTGGATCAGAGAGAAAATGTAATTCATGGTGTATAATTCTTCCCCCATGAGACATACCAGAACCGGCTATGATGACTTTTGGATTTGGCGATTTGAAAATCGCTTTTGATTCTTCAACAGACGAAGTAATATGGAGATTGCGAAATGAAAAAACATCTTTATCATGTGTATAAGCTTTTTGTACGGTTTCATTAAAATATTCACGAGAACTTTGATATACTTCGGTTACCGAAATTCCTAAAGGAGAATCAAGATACATAGGAATAGGTTTGATACGATTGCCTTCTACAAGATTGTTTAATTCAAATAGTAATTCTTGCGTTCGTTCCAAAGAAAACGCCGGAATAAGAAGTATTCCCTGTTGGCGTTCAGTATCTTCTATTGCTCGTTCTAATAATAGTGCTCTATCAGAAACACCTTCATGGTCGCGATCTCCGTACACACTTTCCATAAACACGTAATGCACCCCATGTACAATTTCAGTATCTTTTAATAAGGGAGAAGGAGAATTTCCAAGATCTCCTGTGAACAAAAATACTGATTCATGACAGGTTAATCGAGCCATAGAAGAACCCAATACATGCCCTGCATCGAACAATTGAAATGAACAATCTTCTGATAACGGAACCTGTGCATGATAGGATACTGTTTTCCAAAGAGTAAATACCATGGAAACATCTTCTGATGTAAAGTAGGGTTCGACTTCTCTTTGCAGAGATTCTTGTGTCATGAGATGTAATGCATCTTGGAGCATTAATTTTGCCAAATCACGTGTAGGCAGTGTAGAATAAATCACCCCACGAAAACCATCATGAATTAATTTTGGTATACGCCCAATATGATCCATGTGCGCATGCGTAACAATAAGAAAATCAATAGAAGAAACGTCATAATTAAAATCTTTACGATTCCAATCAAATGCATTTTCATCGCCTTGCATCATTCCACAATCAATCAATACCGAAAGATCTTCATATTGAAAAAGAAAATTAGCCCCCGTTACTGAACCCGCCCCTCCGTGACAGGTAACAGTTGCTTGATCTGATGATTGTGTTTTTTGTGCGTGCTTCATAGATTACTGTATTTTTAAAAATTTATGACGAATAAAAAAATATGCTAATACTACCCCAATCAATCCAGAAATAATGTCTTTTACTGAGTCAATGAGATAAGGTTGCCAAACATTTTGACGATACACAAAAGTATCAAAAAACCATTCAATCATCTCCCACCCTAGAATAACACCAATAATTCCAATAATAAGTATCCATTTTTTCTGATGTAATATTTGTTTATATTCCTGAACTATATCACCTAAAAAAAGAGAGATCAAAAAAATAAACAACCAAAATCCACCCAAAATATGCATGATAATATCGAAATGGCTCATTGACCAATACCAATAAAAAACCGTTGCAGATGCGTGGATTAATGTAATACTAAACAACAGAAATACAGACAAACGCAGTAATGAAATTGAAATATTCACCTCTATAGTATAACCTGACCTGCGTAAAAAGGAAACAAAAAACCGTCCACAAAGGACGGTGTCTTGTTATGGCTATTGTTCAGAGGAATGACCAAAGCTTGGAACATAACGTGGGTGTCAGAAATATAATACGCATGCATTCTATTATCGAAACTCCCTAAAAAAGTTTGTTCTAAGGTCATTGCCTAACAATAACCATATCTACATTATAGCAAGTGCATCTTTTTTGTGAAGTCGACAACCTAAAAAAAATATGACTTAACAAAAAAATTACAATGACAAATCAGAGAACATTATTACTGAGTAAATTTTTCGTGACCAGTTTGATATGAATATAATTCTGATTCACTAAACCAATGAGCGATTTCTTGATTAGCTTCTTCTACATCACCTGACGCATGTACGATATTAGCAATACCTTTTTTCTTTACATCAGCATGACCAAAACTTGTATGTGCATAATCTCCACGAATGGTTCCTGGGGCAGCGCTTTTTGGCTCAGTAGCACCAACCATTTTTCGAATAAGAGCAACCGCTTCGACACCTTCTAATACCAAAGCCACAACCGGACCCTCATTCATCATATCCAAGGTAACATCAAAAGCTTCTTTTCCACGACGTGAGACCATTTTTCCAATATTTTCATAATGATGAAAATAATGATCGTAATCTGGCTTTAACATTTTTACACCAATGATTTTAAGACCGGTCTTTTCAAAACGAGTCATAATTTCACCTACAATACCTCGTTGCACAGTATCTGGCTTTAATACCACTAATGAACGTTCTACTTTTTCCATACGTATTATACAAGGATTTCTCCTCTTTTTTGATTACTTTCTAATATAGCACCATCATAGCTATTTCCTTGAAAATATGCAAACGCTAATTATTTTGCAATTTTCGCATAAATTCTGCTTCGACTTCTTCTCTTGGTCGACCAAATTTTAGATATGATAACTGTTTGATTTTCTCTGCTAATTCTTTGTCCCCTGGAGGAATAATGGACCAATGACATTCCATGTTAAATGGTTTTGTCGGTACACCCTTTAATAACATACTGACGTAGGAATTGAAATTATCTAATTTCATAATGTCTGTTGCTGTAAATGTTGGTGCGAATTTTTTAGAAAGAAATTCAGCATCTTCCGGACTAACACGATACACTGCCATAGATCCAACGTTGCCAAAAACAGCATCTCTAATTTTTTCTTCTAATTGAGAAACATATTGGTGTGCAACATTTAATGACAATCGATATTTTCGTGCTTCGGACAAGATAGATGCAATAGAATCTGTGGTAACGTTTTGAAACTCGTCGATATACAAATAAAAATCATTCATCTTTTGTCCATACATATCCACACGCGACAAAGCCGCCATCTGAATTTTTCCTACTAAAATCATACCAATTAAATTTGCATTTATTTCACCCAATCTTCCTTTTGCCAGATTGACCAACAAAATTTTCTTTTCGTCCATAATCTTTCGGAAATTAAATGCAGATTTTTCTTGAGTAACAATAGGACGCATAATTTCATTTGAAAGAAATCCATCGAATTTACTGGTGATATAAGGGACAAAGTTTTCTAATCCTTGTTCCCCTGTTGTGGCTTCGGCATTTTTCCAGAATTGTGTAATCAATGGGTTTTTACAGTGAGATAATTTCATATCTCGAAATGCTTTGTCCGACAATACACGCCCAATTTCCAACAATGTGCTTCCTGATTCTGGATGTTCCATCACCAAACCAGTACTGTTTCGGAAATATTGTTCAAACATCGCACCTCCACCAGCTTTCATATCAAACAATTTATTAAAAATTCCCATGAGTTCGTTGATCACAAAAGTTTTTTGTTCTGGATAGTTTGGATCAAATTCCAACATGTTCAATCCCATGGGTCGCGCCATGTGTGCAGGATCAAAATAAATGACATCATCAACACGTTCTTTTGGAACATAACTGAGAATCTCTTGTACATCGGTACCGTGTGGGTCAATAAAACAACATCCTTCCCCATTACGAATATCTTGAGCAATCATATTTTTCATAATAGTTGTCTTACCGGTACCGGTTTGCCCAATAACATACATGTGTCGAACACGGTCTTCGCGGTCCATACGAATTTCTAAATTTCTACCACGATATGCATTCAATCCCAAAAGAACTCCCTGTGCATCGGCAAATTCAGCAGATGCAGGAGAACCGCCCGCCTTTGATTGTTTTAATTGTGGAGAACCATCAGATTCAATAGGAAAATGATAGATAGTTGCTAACTCTTGGAGATTCAACGTAAACAGCTGTTTTTGATTATAGGTACGAAATGTAAAAGAACGAATCAGTGCATCTAGATCAGATCCTTTTGGTTGTTCAAATTCAATACCATTTCCTTTTGTGTCGGTAAATTGATTAAATGCAGAAACTAATTCGTGTAAAATATCTTGAGCTCGCTCTCTTGTTTCTGCAGATGCGACAATACGTATATTTGTTTCAACAATAGTACTGCCTAATTTTTTCCCTAGACTCTCGATAGCTCCTTCGTTTTTTGTTTTTACCCTGTCTTCTTGTTTTTTTGCATCATCTTTACTTTTTCCATTATCTTGCACTGAAGTAAATAATTCTTTACCTGCCTTGTAAAAACCAAATGCTAAAGAACGTACAGATTTTACTGCATGAGAAAGACTTTCTCCTTTTTTCAGATTATCAAGAATAAGCCCATATTCACGAACCAATGTATTACCCGCAGGAACAACAACAATTTGAAATGATGCACCTTCACCTTCGCGTTTCATTTTTGAAAATGCATTCAATAATACAGAAATGGGGTCATGTTCAAATACATCATGGGTTTTTAATGACAGAACATCGGATGTCATTGGTTTCGCATAGGCACCAACAACAGCACCTGATTCATGAAATATATTATAGTCATCGAAAACTTCTTCTATTTTTGCATCTCGATATAACCCAAATACTTGTTTTTGAAAAAGATCAATTTTTATATTCGGTATCGCAACATAAAAAATTACATCTTCTCCTGTTTGAGACAGAGCAACTTCTAATGTATAATAATTTTTTTCTTTGTTATTTTTTTCAGAACCAATAGATAGCATACCCGCATAAAATTGCTCCATCAATGTAACGAACTCACGGTATGGTTTTGGTTCACCATTTTCTGGCGCAGGGAGGGTTACCTCGAACAATGTCATATTAATTGCCTTCCACAATTCTTGACCTGGGCGCACGTCAGATACTGGATGTCCTGATTTTATATATTGAACCAAAAAACGGTGGAAATCATCTTCAAGATGAGGATCACGCATTTTTTCAATAACGGTCAATGTGTTTCGGACACCTTTTTCCAACATAACACCGTATAGTTCACCAATTTGTTCGTCGTGTTTTTCTGGAGATAACCGCAATGCAACTGCCTCTGCTTCGTGTTCTTGGATATGAATTTCTTCTGCCAATGTGTGTTCAGGTGCCAGTTCTGAATATTCTTGGACTAATTCATGTGCAATATTTTCCAATGGTTTTTCTGGAGTTTCAATATTTGACTTTTGTTCACGACGTGACAACTCCTGACGCAAAAAAGCTATTTCTTCGTCAGGCGTTACAAATTTTTTCGGTATTTCAATATTTCCCTCCATAGATATACACCAGTATACACTATTCTATACAATTTGTGTAAGAATGATTGGGTCCCCATCAGTGATTAAAACGGTGTGTTCAAAATGAGCAGATAGAGAATTATCTGCTGTAATAACCGTATATTCATCATCTAAAAAAATCACATCATCAGTACCCAATGTCACCATCGGTTCAATCGCCAATACCATACCAGGAACTAAAGGTGTTCCTTTGCCCTTTTTACCATAGTTAGGAACATAGGGTGGTTCATGTACTGCATAACCAACCCCATGACCAGCCAACACGCGAATGGTGCCATACGAAGACCCTACAACCTGATGTACAGCATGACCAATATCACCCGTTGTATTTCCTGCTCGAGCCTGGTCAATGCCGGCGTACATGGCATTTTGT
Source organism: Minisyncoccota bacterium (assembly GCA_021734445.1). Classification (GTDB taxonomy): domain Bacteria; phylum Patescibacteriota; class Minisyncoccia; order Phycocordibacterales; family UBA1006; genus JAIPIY01. The sequence goes on from JAIPIY010000001.1 coordinate 53,969, forward strand.
GTTATGTTTATTAAATCATACAATTGTTGTGATACCTTGCCCACTGGGACAGTAACCGCGTGATCTACAAAAAGACCTCGGTGGCAAATACCACAATCCAATGAAACAATATCCCCTTCTTTAAATACTTTTTCTGCATGAGGAATACCATGCACTATTTCTTCGTTGATTGATACACACAATGTATTGGGATATGGATTGGTAACACCATCAGGTGTGTAATCCAAAAATGCTGGTGTGTCACCCTGTTTTGTAATCCATGCATATGCAAAATCATCCAGCTCTTTTGCTGATACACCTGGAGCAACCATGCCCGAAAGGATCTGCAATAATGTTCCTAATCTTTTTCCTGCTTCCTGAAGAATGATTTGATCTTCTTTTGTTTTAATAGTGATTTCTGGCATACGTATTATGGATGAATAATCGTTCCTGTGAATGCGTCTCCATCGAGACACTTTGCAATATTTTCTATTGACCCACCACCACAGATAGACACACTGATTCCTGCTTTTTCTGCTTGGGCAGATGCGATTGGGTCAAAAGGAGTGCTCAGGCCAGGACTCCATTCTGTTGGTAATAACGATCGATATTTTTCCCATGATAATTCGGTAAATTTCTCTGCATCGGGTTGTATGCGAGGGTCTGCCGAATATACATGTTCAATATTAGAGAGATTCACAACCCTGCCAGTTCCAAATCTTTCCGCTAATAAAATAGCATCATAATCAGTACTCCATCCGGGCTTCCACCCACCACCAATAATTACCGGAGATTGTGTATCTATGGCAACTGTTGGGTCAGAAATAATTTCAGATGAAGCTATATCACCAAATAGTATTTTTAACATATGTGCATGCAAATGGGTTGTATGAATACCAATCCAATCCAAATCTGTATTGGATACATCACGCACGCGACCAGCGGATTCTTGATAATTACGACAGGTTGCACCACCACCAACAATAATAATAAATCGAGAACCTTTTTCTACTCTTTCTTTGATTAACGAAATAAAATTCTTTACGAATACATCATCAAATCCTGATTTTGGAACAACCAGAGACCCACCCAGAGAACACACAATGTATGATGATGATTCTTTTTGCATATATATTATTGTTTAAAATATAATTGAATATCCTGATGAATATCTTGAATAGATTTTTCACCCTGAATATCTATCACGTGATACCGATCATGGTTTTTATAATATTCTAATATTGGTTTTGTTAATGTGTGATATTGTTCCAAACGTTTTGCAATGGCTTCGTCATGGTCGTCTTCTCGTGATCGACTGTGCATACGCTTTATTGATTCTGCATCAGATACCTGAAGATGAATTACTATGACTTTTTCTTTTTTATAAAAATCAAGAGCTGATTCCAATACTTCTGATTCTAATAAGGTGCGTGGATACCCATCAATCAACATGTGCTCATTTCCAGAGAGGCTTTGCACAAAAGCACCCCCCCACATCCATACCGTTAAAAACAAGGGTTGCAAAACACCCTGGTGCATACGTTCAGCAACAATTTTACTGGTATGATTATCATCCTTCATTAATGATCGAAATCCATCCCCTGTTGCGAAATGAAATATTGGGGTATCTGACATATCTTGAAAAAAGGAACGGAGTAATTCAACTTGCGTTCCTTTTCCTGATCCCTGAGGACCCATAAAAATGACTGTGTATGGTTGCATGTGCTACCCAGTATATCAGAAAAAAAATGAAAACAAAACCCCATTACTCGCGAGCAATAGGGTTTTGTATGACATTAGCTATTGTACCTATAACACCGCACACGTTCGTATTCCTGCAACACCATCTACCGTAAGATTCTTTTGACTTTGGAAGTTTCGTACTGCTTGTTCTGTTTGTGGTCCAAATATTCCATCAGCAGGGGTGATGTTCAGTTTTGTTTGCAGGATACGTACTTGTTCACCTGTAGAGCCTCTTTTGAGTGATGGTGTACAAGAGAGAGAGTCTGAAGATGATTGGAGTTGTTGGAGAAGAGCTTGGAGTTCTGCTAGTTTCTTTGTTAATGATTCAATAGTTGGAGTTTCATTGTCAAAGAGGTTTGGAAATTGATCTTTGATTTCTTGTGCTTGTTCTGTTTTTCCTTGTTTTTCTAGGTTTGATACTGATTGTTGTACTGAGCCTCCAGAGGAACGGCGGGTGGGGGTTGGTTGTTCTTCGACATCTTCTGAAACGGGTATTACCCAAATTGCTGTTGAGCCTTCTTCTGTCCAAAGCACGGGATACGGTGATGCAAACTCTTCGTCTAATTCGAGCATATCCCATGTTTCATACGTATCAATATTGGACATCTGCGCCGTTGTTTTTCCTGTGCCAGCCGAGCTTGTTGATTGTCCAGAAGTTTCTATATCCCAATATGCATATGTTATTTCACCATCATTATTTGATTCAAGCCCAACTAATCCACCTACATTTGTATTACCAGTTACTGCTCCGGTAGAGTAGACACGGTTAATATATCCACCACCCGCAGGAATATCTCCGATCTGACCGACAAAACCAACAAATCCACCCACCATATCAGTTCCTGTAACATCTCCTGTTGCAAGAGAGTCTTCGATAATACCACCCATAGCAACAAGCCCCACAAAACCACCAGTTGATTCTACCGACTCTTCGCCTTCATATATAACGTCTCCTGTTGCAAAGGATGTCGTAATGCGAGCGCCCGCTCCTAATAAACCAACAAATCCACCTGTCATATGATCCTGAACATATACTGAGGCTTGTGATCCTGCATTCTGAATAAGAAGATTCTGACCAAACACGAGTCCCGCAAAACCTCCCGATGCTTCATATCCATATATTGAAACTCCCTCGTCTATATATACGTTATCTATTATTATTGGTGAAGCACCAGAATCTGTATCTATATTCCCAGCAAAACCACCGGTGTCACTACCTGATTCTGAAGAAATAGTCGTGTCACCCTGGATAGATACTGCGTTTACACTTCCGCCGTACACACTTCCCACGGCACCACCAATACGACTATACCCCGAGACAAGAGCATCTGAAACTGTTATATCCATAATAGTACCAAAACTCCGCCCAGCGAGAGACCCTACACCAGACCCTATAGTTAATTCAAGAGTATCAACCGCAATAACAAAATTAGATAATGTCACATCAAAGACAACTCCATTTTCACCAATCACTCCAAAAAGTCCTTGATTATTGTCAGCGCGCGTGATAGCCAATCCAGAAATAGTGTGTCCGTTTCCATCAAGGACTCCTGTGAAATTGTCATCAACACCTCCCACAGGGACGAACCCATCTCCCTCGTTCCAATTCACCGTATCAGCACAATCAATATCATTTTGTAATTGATAATACGCTGATATATCTTCATTCATGCTTTGTAATTGTTCACAATCGGTGATTTGATAGGGGTCTTCTTCATTCCCAGCCCCTAGCATAGATGGAATAATGTATGCATCCGCAGTGGTAAAATCACCATTAGACAAACCAATACCACCCACTGGATTTTCATCCACACCCACTACAGTATCATCATCCAAAAATGCCAAATGTAATGTTCCGCTTCCTATACCGCGATCAACCGTAATATGATATACAGCACCACCAGAACCAGCGACCAGGTCCGCAGCCCACGAATTCACAAACCCTTCTAGTATTAAAGCGGTATGGCCTGTTCCATTTTCAAAAGTAATATACACACCACCTCCTAGATATTGGGCTACACCGGGAGTAATTTCGACAGACGTAGGAGGCCCATCACCACCATAGGGTGCATCTGAAATATCACAATCACCTTGACCTGGCAAGAAACCATAAATAAACGTATCATTATCTAAACCATTTCCCGGAGCAAGGGAATCTACCCCTAAAATCATACTACACCCCTGGACCGTACTATTAAATTCTCCAGAAAATATAGCGTCGTCAAGTCCTGTGCCTGTATACACAGTGGTACCAACACTACCTGGAACCACATCGGCAACATCGATAGAGACAATTGATTCACCTACAATATCACCAGTAGTAGTAACTTGGAAATCACCTCCATCTAAACCAGAGACTTCTTCTGAGAATGTAATTTCAAAGACTAACTCTTGGTCTTGGGTTGGGTTGTCATTCAGTAGCTCAATCGAGAGTACTGTCGGATGACTGTCTGCAGATACCATTGAATAACCATTAACGAATCCAAATGAAATAAATCCTAAAATTAAAAAACTCAAAACTGCATTAAATTTATATTGTGGTAACCTCATACTATTTTTATTAATTTAAACTTTTATATAAATATAGTATAGCATGTTTTATTGTGGGAGTGTAGAAATTTTGGAATAAACTACACTGCGTGCAATATAATTTAAAATATGTTTCAATATATCTATGAATAAAAAACATATCATCACTATTGCAGGCAGATTGGGTAGTGGAAAATCCAGTACTGCAAATAAAATTGCAGAAAAACTAGACTATCACCGATTTTCATCTGGTGATTTTATGCGATCAATTGCAGAAAAACACACTGTTACCTTACAAGAATTATCAGAAATGGCGGAACGCGACCCATCTATTGATCATGAAATAGATGGCGAAGTTAAAAATGCAGGAGAAAAAGATAATCTTGTTATAGATTCTCGTTTGGCATTTCATTGGATTCCTGAATCTTTCAAGGTATATCTGTATTTACGTCCTGAAATTGCTGCAGATCGTATTCTTTTAGATGCACAAGATAATCCCAATCGATACGCCGAAGGATACGCATCTTTGACAAAAGAATCAGTTACAGAAAGCATCACGACAAGATTAGAAAGCGAGAAAAAAAGATACAAAGCATTGTATAACATCGATCATACAAATCCAGAAAATTTTGATCTTATAATAGATACTGAAAAAAATAACCTCGACGAGGTTGTCGAGATTATTTTAGAAAAATATCAATCTTGGTTACAAGAATAAATTAATATTCCCGCATAGACAGCTGAGCATCGTATTTTTTGAACAAGTCAATTACTACTGACACCACAATCAACAAAGCAGTTCCACCAATAGCAAATGATGCAACACCTGTTACAGACTGGAGAACAATAGGTAATACTGCAACCAACCCAAGGAATAACCCACCCACTAACGTAATGCGGTTCATGACTGTTGAAATATATTTAGTAGTTGCTTCACCTGGACGTACACCTGGTACGAATGCTCCATTTTTTTGTAGATTAGAAGCAACTGATTCCGGTTCAAAAGTAATAGCAGTATAAAAATAGGTAAAGAGAAATACTAACAAGAAATATGTAATTCCATATACCCAGCTATTTTCAAAAATTCGGATAATGCTCGATCCTAGAGATTGTAACGATGCAGTAGAGCTAGCAGCCATAAAACTACCAACCATTTGAGGGAATAACAAAATAGACATAGCGAAGATAATTGGCATCACACCTGCCTGACTGATACGCAATGGTAGATAGGTTGAAACACCACCAGTAACCTGCCCACCTGAACGTACCTGGCGTGCGTAGGTAATAGGAATTGGTCGTTCTGCTTCTGTAACTAAAACGATTCCATAAATAATAACTAATGCAATAATTCCAAAACCAATATAGGTCAAAAGCTGACTTGGGTCATATGCAAACAATAGTTGTCCAACTTCGCGAGGTAATGCAGCAACGATACCGGCAAAAATCAAAATAGAAACACCGTTTCCAATTCCAAATTCAGTAATCAATTCCCCTATCCACATCAAGAACATTGCAGTTGCAGTAATTACAACAACATTAAATATTTGATCAGCAAAAGAGATATCCATCAAAACTCCCTGTTTTTGCAAAAAAGACAACAAGAAATATCCCTGGAAAGCAGCCAAGGGTACGGTTAATAATCGAGAATATTGATTAAATTTCTTTCGTCCAGCTTCACCTTCATCATGATACAAGGTTTTTAGACCAGGAATCATAATGGTAGATAATTGCATAATAATCGAAGCAGTAATGTAAGGACCTACCCCAAGCATCGCAATAGATAATTGTGATAATCCACCTCCAGAAAATACATTCAAAAATCCAAATAATTGGTTATTTGAAAGAAATGAAGATAATGCGGCAGTATCAACTCCAGGAATCGGAATTGAAGTTAAAAGACGAAATAATATTAGCAAACCCAAAACAACGAGTGTTTTATTACGAACACTTGGATCAAGAAAAAATATTTTTAGTTTTGAAACAAATGAGTTCATATAATGGGTTAAGCGAAAGATCCTCCTAGTGCTTCTATTTTCTGTCGTGCAGAAGCCGAAGCAGTACAGCCTTCGATAACAAGTTTTTTAGATAATTCCCCACGACCTAGTATTTTTACACCCAAAGTCATAGCTTGACGTGGTACCAAAGATTTTTGTATTAATGTTTCAAAAGTTACTTTTTCACCATCAGAAAATGCAAGATTCAAATCTGAAAGATTTACTTCACATGCAGGTTTTCTTGGAGAAGAAAATCGATATCCTCGTAATTTTGGTAGTTTTTTGATCATGTCTCGAACAGCTGGTCGAGTACTGTTTCCAGCACGCGCGTTTTGTCCTTTGTGGCCACGTCCTGAAGTTTTTCCACGAGTACCCCCACGTCCAACAACCTTCTTTGTTGTATTTTTTGTTTTTCGTTGTAATGTTCCTAAGTGCATATAATTATGATTATGCTTCTACTTTTTTAGCTCGTGGTGATCGCGACCGAAAATCACCTGGTTTTGAAGTTCTATTTGGCTTTTCTGCTACTTTTTCTTCTTTTGCAATTACAGAAACAGTTCCTGGTAATTTTTTAAATGCAAGAATAGTAGCTTGTGCGTTATTTAACATGTTTTTACTTCCAGAGAATACTTTTGCAGTAATATCTTTTAGTCCAGCCATTTCAACCAACATACGAACAGAACTTCCTGCTACTGTACCACGTCCATAGTTAGGCATCAAAGTAACCCGAGAGCTACAGAATTTTGCTTCGACATGGTGTGCAATAGATCCTTCTTTTGTAATGGGAACAGTAATCATATTTTTCTTTGCATCTCGAAAAGCTTTTTGCATCGCTAATGCAGTATCAGAAGCTTTTCCTAGTCCAACCCCAATAGATCCTTTTTTGTTTCCAATAATCATCGCAACACTAAAAGAGAATCGTCGTCCTCCTGCCATAACACGAGTTACACGACGAATAGAGATTGCCTTTTGTTCAAATTCTGGTTTTTCTCGTTCTCGAAAACCACCATCACGACGGTCTCTGTTTCCCGCTCCTGCACCTGGACGGAAATTTCTTTTTCCACGCATCGGTGACTGAGTGATACCAACATCCTGAGTTCCTGCTGTTGGAGTATTTATTGTTTTGTTTTCTTCTATTTCAGACATATGTAAATTACACTTAAATTAAAATTGCAAACCAGCTTGTCTTGCAGAATCTGCTAATGCTTGAATACGACCAATGTACATAAATCCACCACGGTCAAAGACAACTTTTGCAATACCGGCTTTGATACCCATTTCTGCAATAGCTTTTCCAACACGTTCTGCTCGTTCTTTTTTTGTTCCTGCTGTTTCTTTTACATCATTTGCCGAAGCCAATGTTACTGCATTTTCATCATCAATAAGCTGAGCGTAGATATATTGATTTGAACGGAATACAGAAAGTCGAGGCAAAGAAGCCGTTCCCGAAACCTTTGCTCGGATTCTTTTGTGTCGATGTACTCGTTTTTCTTGTTTTGTTTGTTTTGTGTTCATATATTTTATCTACAAAAAACTATACCGACTTCTTACCTTGTTTTCGTAATATAACTTCGTCGCTGTATCGGAATCCTTTTCCTTTGTATGGTTCTGGTTTCTTTAACCCACGTACCATAGCAGAAAAACTTCCCACAGATTCTTTATCAATACCTACAACAGTAATGTTATTTTTTTCTGCAGTTACTGTCAATCCCGCTGGGATAGGAACAACCACAGGATGAGAAAATCCAAGGGCAAGTTTCAGATCTGTACCTGCAACTTCTGATTTGAATCCTACTCCTTCGAGTATTAATTTCTTTTGATAGGGCGTATTTACACCAGCAATCATGTTTTTTACATGAGATGCATAGGTTCCCACAAGAGCTCGTGCGAATACACTTTTTTTATTCTGAGTTACTGCTATGGTGTTGTTTTCAACCACCAAAGAGATTTCGTCTCGGAAGAAACGAGAAAGTTTTCCATGAGGACCAGAAACAGTCAATACACCGTTTTCAAAAGTAACGTCTGTTTTTGATGGTATTTCTATTGGTTGTTTTGCAATTCTTGACATACGTTATTTCTTACCACATTTCGAATAAAATTTCTCCTCCGACCATTTCTTTTTTCGCTTCTTTTCCAGCAAGAATTCCTTTTGGTGTTGAAAGCATCAAAATTCCATACCCTTGCTTTACAGAATAAATATCATGCACCCCAGCGTATACACGTCGAGATGGTTTTGATACACGTTTTGCACCTTGAATTTTTGCGTTCCCTTCTGCATCGTATGCCAATTCGATTTCGATTTCAGTACCTACTTTCTTGTTTTTACGAGCATATGATTTAATGTACCCTTTTTGGAACAAAGCTTGTGCAATAGCAAAGCGAAGATTTGATCCAGGTACGACTACGATGTCTTTTTTAACGCGAGATGCGTTCAACAGAGATGTAATCATGTTTCCAGTAGTATCCATACAACAATATATTAATAAATAAAAATTACCAAGATGATTTGCGAACGCCAGGGATCTTACCTTCGTTTGCAAGTTCACGAAATTCTATACGATCGATTCCAAAATCTCGCATATATCCTTTTGCTCGACCACTGAGGAAACTTCGGTTTTTAATACGGGTCGGAGATGAGTTTTTTGGTAATTTTTGCAAACCAAAAACATCACCCTTTGCCTTGAGTTCTTCACGCTTTACTGCAAATTTTGCAACAAGCTTCTTGCGCTTTTCATTTCGCGCTATTACTGATTTTTTTGCCATAATATATATACGGTCTTTTCATGCGCAATATCGCGTGGTTTTTCTTGTAATTTCATAAAAAAACAACAAGAAAGAACACGGATTAAACGTATGTATCTGACCAGAAATGAGTATATCATATAGGGATTAAATGTCAACGATTTGGTTGGCGTTGTATAAAAAATACCCCGCAATTCAATCAAAAAGATTAAACTACGGGGGGGGTAATCAAATACTGTGCTTACTCAAAAATTTTATTCTCATCTGACAAGAACTGGTAATTAGTGCTTCTTTTACCAAGAAAAAACCAACCCGCCAATCCCCATAAACCAGTTGAAGCCGAGTAAAAACAAAAAATATAGAACACGCTTCGGTTCTTGAGTCGAAATCTACCAATAAAATTTCCATTTCCGTCATCAAGAAGATTATGAGATATTCCGTTGGTCTGATTCTGTATTTCCAGTTTAAGGAAATTTAACCTTTTGCGGGCCTCTATACAACCGGCACGAGTAGTAAGATCAATAAGCTTCTTATCTACAGCCGGCACAAAACCTCCAATACTATTTTCGCTTATGATATTTTTATGCCAAAAATAAGTAGCCTTTTCTTCTGGTGAGTTCTTATTTCCCAAAAAGGCGTCATTGAGAAATCTATAACCCTCGAAATAATCGATGTTCATTTTTGGATGTTCAAAAAAGAAATCTCTCAACTGTGAACATGGAAGATGCAAGGTTATTTCTTTTATACTAGGAGTTAAACTTTTCATGATTTTAGGTTTTTAAAAGGGCTTTCCACCCTTTTTGTGAGAAAATAGGTGGATTGATCTGAACACAATATGTCATAGGTCAGATATAAAGTCAATCAATATGCTTAAACCTGGACTTGAATTACTTTTTATAGTATTGTTACATAAACTATAAACATAACGCCATGTGTTTCTTTGTAAAGTTCTTCCAAACAAAAGACGAACGTCAACCGAATAAGAAAACTTCGTACGGGGGCGGAATAATCATGCCCCAACCTTGTACATGCAAAAAGTATCAACCCATTTCAACATCGGGTTTTATAGATCTACGATGTAAAAACTGCGGAAGGAAAAAATCAGAACCTATGTTTTGAATTACTCTCATTCACCCAACAGCCACCCTATCAACCAGGGTAGCGTTTTTTATAAAAAATTTATTATTAAGATAAACTACAAAAACTCTTTGTTATTTATTCCAATCAACACCCTTCAAAAACTCTTCTATTTTTTCATGCAATGCATCCAATGTGCCATCATTCTGTATTACCACATCAGCCAGTCTGATACATGCGGACAAATTTTGTCGCCCCGGATCAATGGATTGCATTTCTTTTTCTTCGTCGGCAATAAATTCTTCCATGGTCACACCATCTGTGCTGGACCCCCGAGAAACAATTCGTTTGTAACGAATCTGTCTGTCGGCATCTACTGCAACAATACTGCAATGATCAGTATTTCGTAATAATGCTATTTCGGCAACAGTTCGTAACGATTCAAAAATAACCAGTTCATCCCCCTGGGTCATTGCCTGTTTGTATAGCTGTTCAATAATATATGCGGGACCATATTGTTTTCGAAATTCATTTGCAACTAATGACATATTTTCACGAACTGGTTCTAATCCACGTCGTGTTATTTCTTGTAACAAAAAATCACGCACAGAATAATGTCGTGCGTTATATTGGGCAACTAAATAATCTACTACAGCACCCTTGCCTGCACCGACGGTTCCGGTTAATCCAATAATATACATAAACTGCAGTATATCGCAGATTGAGATTCTTGTGCACCTGTAAATCTATAAATGGTGTTGTATAATATCGAGAGATTTGTTATACAATGCATATGATTCTGTATACGTCAGTGTTTTTGCAACATCTGCCAAACTGCACCACCATGCACGCACAACGTCCGGTAATTCTGGTTGCAGCTCTGTGTCATGCATAGGTGCAGATCCTATCCAAAAGAGAACTTCTTTTTCATATTTTATACCATCTGTTTTAAAACTATACCGTTCTACCAATGGTTCGGCATCAACCAAAACCACATCAGTAATTCCTGTTTCTTCTTTTACTTCACGTCTCATGGCGATTATGGTGTCTTCATCCCCTTCTTTGTGTCCTTTAGGAAAAGCAATATGCCCACTGGCATGGTGCACCAAAACAACATGGGTAGGATTTTGTATATCATTAAATATAATACATCCGTATGCGTAATCTTTTTTATTTTGATGCATAGACAAGATCTGGCACCAACGAGATAATATCACCTGCCCCTGTTAAACAAACTACGTAATCATGATTAAAATTATTTTTAATTTCTGGAACCAAAGATTCCAACGAATCAAATGCTGTTGCCGAAACACCGCGTTCACGCAATGTATTCGCCAAAGGTTCTGAAGAGACATTTTGATTATCTGATTCACGGGCAACATAAATCGGAGCCAACAGAATTTCATCTGCCCGCGCCAAACTGTCCACAAATGCATCAAACAAAGATTCGGTACGACTGATCAAATGGGGTTGGAATACTAAAACTATTTTTTTATCTGGATATTGTTCACGAAATGCATCTATTAATGCAGAAACTTTTTGTGGATTATGTGCATAGTCATCATACAGTAGCGCACCTTTTTCCGTTGTGCCATGCAATTGAAAACGTCTTTGTGTACCACCAAACTGCAACAATGATGTTCGTACCTGTGTATCTGATACACCAACATGTCGTGCCATAGCATATGCCAAACGTGCATTTGATCGGTTGTGTTCACCAGGTAACGATGTTTGAATATCTGTGTGCAATGTGTAATCAATTATTGGAAGAGATGTGTTTTGAATCACAGGTACAATATGGGCATCAGTGGGATTGGTAATAACACAACCATCTTGTTGTGTCTGAGAAACCAATGATTGAAAAGCGTTTTGAATATCCGCTAAATCTTTGTAGTAATCCAAATGATCTGCATCAATATTATTAATTCCCAAACACCATGGATGATATTGTAAAAATGCGCGACGATATTCGTCTGCTTCAATAACTACATGTTCACTGTTCCCCACACGAACATTTGATCCAATATCTGCCATGACTGATCCTACAATAATAGTCGGATCCAAGCCAGCATCAACAAGAATTTTTCCCAGCATAGCAGTCGTGGTGGTTTTTCCATGCGTTCCCGAAACTGCCAGTATTTTTTTTGTATCAAATAGAATTCCCAATGTTTCTGGATAAGAAATTACTGAAGGAAAAGCATCCTGTAATTTTTGTAACAATTCTGGCTCAGCAACAGCCAACGCCTGTGAATAGATAATACAATCTGTATCAGCAGGAACCGATGCAAATGATTGACCAATGGTAACCGAAATGCCTTCGTTTTGTAATTCATGTACTGTTTCACTGTCTGATCTGTCACACCCCGAAACATCTTTTCCCTGCATGTGAAACAACCTGGCAATAGCAGAAACACCACTGCCACCAATGCCAAAGAAGAATATTTTTTGAGTTTTTTCGAGGTTAATGTTATTCATATTATCTTAATTTTTTAATCCATGCATCCAAAATATTCCCAAGCTCTGCTAAATGCTCGGGTGTTCGAAACGTATGCGGTGCACCTTTAATAATGTGAAACTCTCTCTCTGTCAATTCTGGTAGTGCATCGTGAAATATCTTTTGATGATCAGATGGACAAGGCCCATCATTTTCTCCAACCACAAATAAAACAGGCATGGTCAAATTTAATACTTTTAGATATAGATTATGAGCCAATCTTTCTTTCATATGAGACCAAGGTAGTTTCATTTCTATTCCTGGTTTAGAATTACTTGTACGGTAAGTCCAACCAGTTTCTTCCCAATTTTTCAATTTTTCAGACTCAAATCTTTCTGTGGCTTCAAAACTCTGTTCTCCTGAATATACGGCGGCAAACGGAAAGACTGCCTTTATTTTATCAGGATATTCTTCTGCATATTTTGCAACCGCAAAGCCTCCCAAACTATGACCCGCCAAAATAAACGGTTCTTGATACCAATTCTGGGTCTTTGTCCATTCAACCACATCCACCAAATCTTCATAATGCTTTTGCATTGTCGCATTCTCATATTTTCCTTCGCTCTCACCAATAGAATTAGTAGCGTCAAAATTCACAACAATATAATTATTATTTAAAAAAGTATTTGAAATAACTTGAATATGGTCTTGCTCTTTGAAACCACCTAAACCATGTAGAACAAAAGCAAGCCCAACTGGATTTTGTGGAATATGTAACAGCCCAACAATATTCAGTCCATATCTATTAGTAATAGTAAATTTTTCCATACTATTTCAGACTTTCTATCTCATGTATAAACTGATCATTTCTGTCATATTCATTCTTGAAAATTCCAAACGAAGCAAATGCCGGAGAAAAAAGAATCACATCACCTGCTGTTGTTTTTTCAAATGCATTTGCAACAGCATTTTTCATAGAAGAAACAATTATATGAGGTACAGATAATGGATGTTTGTCTAAAAATTCTTTTGTACCTGTTCCATCTAAAAATACAACAAATTTACATTTTGATTCAATCTCTGTATGTAATTTTTTCATAGAAAGACCCTTGTCTGCACCACCAGCAATTAAAATAATATTTGCATGATCTACTGAAACATCCCCCACTGATCGTAATGCTACTATGGTTGCATCGGCTGTTGTGGCATTGTTGTCATTATAGACTGGAATACCGTGAATTTCTTTGATGAATTCCAGTCGTCCTGCAACTGCGCGAAAAGATTCTATTCCTTTTTTTTGATCTTCTATTGAAATACCCAAAGACTGCACAGCCAGCAATGCACATGCAATATTTTCTTTGTTATGTTCTCCTGGAATTGGTAGAACAAAATTTTCTGGCACACAAGAAGCGTGTGCAACATGTACCGTGCTTTGAATATTGACAACATCACGAACAAAAGATTCTGCCTGGGGGCCAACAATGAGAATATCATCTTTTTTCTGGTGTCGAAAAATATGTGATTTGTCATAAAAATACAAATCTCGTGAACCACCATAATAATTTAGATGATCATCAAGAAACGTAGTGAACACAGAAACATGCGGAGAAATACGAGATTCACCAAAACCCTGTAACTGCCATGATGATAATTCCATAACTACATAATCACCTTTTTTAATTTTTGAAAGTAATGGCAATGTTGCAATCCCACGGATATTCCCTGCCAGATGAGATCTTTTTCCGCATAATTCTAAAATATGGTGGATTAATGTTGCAACAGTTGTTTTTCCACGTGTCCCCGTAACACCAATAATGGTGACATCCTGGGCCAATTTTGCAAACAATGATTCGTCCATCTCAATGGGAATATCATTATCCCGTGCGTGTTCAATAAACAAAGAATCCAATGCAACCCCTGCCCCCTTTAAAATAAAATCTCGATCTTGAAAATCTTCTAATTCATGATGACCCAAACGATAGGTAATATTTTTACATAAAGATAATTGATCTGATGATACAGCCAGTTCTTCTTTGGTTTTTATATCAGTCACAATCAATTCTGCGCAATGTTCAGAAAGAAACAGCGCATCACCAACCCCACGACCCAATAACCCGAGACCCATTTGAGTAACCTTTTTATCTTTAAAAAACTCTTTCCATTTCATATAGGTAGTATATCACAAATGATATACAGGGAAAAATAATGATTATTTGTTATTCAAAAATTCTTCAATGATTTCCTTGTCATCAAAATGATGTTTTACGCCCTGTATATCTTGATAGGTTTCATGACCTTTTCCTGCAACCAAGACAACATCATCAGATTTTGCACATTGTAATGCATACAAAATTGCTTCTTTTCTATCCAGAATAATTGTAGCTTTTTTAATATCATTATCAGAAACACCGGCATATATTTCTTCGGTAATACGAATAGGATCTTCAAACCTTGGGTTATCAGATGTGATAATGGTATGGTCTGACAATTGCGCACCAATACGACCCATCAGGGGTCTTTTCCCGCGGTCTCTATCTCCCCCACAACCCATCACACAAATGATTCTTCCCGCACCTTTTTTAAATCCATGAATTGTAGTTAAAATATTTTTCAAAGCATCTGGTGTGTGTGCATAATCTACAATTGCGGTTATATTATTTCCACCTGAAATAATTTCACATCTTCCACGTGCACCAGCAACACGACCTAATACGGAAATAATTTCCCCTTCATCAAAACCTAATTGTCGTAGACATCCAAAAACAGCCAAAAGATTATAGATATTAAAACTACCCACCAATGGTGTCGTGATAACCTTACCATCAATAATCACAGTACTACCAGAAACATCTGACGATCGTATTTGTGCTTGTAAATCTCCCGATTGTATACCATACGTAACAACGGATGATTTGGTACCAGATATCATAACCTGATAAGCTTCGTCATCCGCATTAACCAAAGAAAAGGATTTTTCATCTAACATGGAAAATAGCATTTTTTTTGCATTTGCATAATGATCCATAGTTCCATGAAAATCCAAATGATCCTGGGTCAGATTGGTAAAAATTCCACCAGTAAAATGTGTCCCCAAAACACGACCACGTATTAATGCGTGACTGGATACTTCCATAAATACATAGGTACATCCTGCATCACACATATCAGCAAACAAGGATTGCAATGTAATAGCGTCTGGAGTTGTATGCGTAGAAGGAATAATTTCTTTTCCTATACAATTATGCACTGTAGAAATCAAACCTGATTTTTTCCCTAATTCGGAAACTGCATGATATAACAATGTCGCAACGGTTGTTTTTCCATTGGTTCCTGTGACCCCAACTATGTTCATATTTTGTGATGGGTTACCAAAAAATGCACTGGCGACGTTCCCAACAATCTGTTCTGTGTTTTTCACATGTAGGTAGGTTACTGCACCGCTTCTTTCTTGTGGAATTTCTTCACAGACAATACAGATAGCACCACGAGAAATTGCATCTTCGATATAGTCATGTCCATCATGTATGGACCCATGCACAGCAAAAAACATATCACCAGGGGTGATCTTTTTAGAATCCAGTTTCAATCCCGTGATATCAATAGATTCTGGACCAATAATGCCAAGCGCCCCTATATCTTTAATAAGCTGATCAAGTTTCATAAAAATAGTATACCATATCCTAAATACACGATTTAAATAAAAATCCTTGGAATATTCATATTCACATGAATAGCAACACGTGTTGGGATTTCATAATTAATTGTATCTGCCCATGATGCAAATTGTTCACTGGTAATTTCTCCATTACCCTGTTTTCCAAGGAGAACTATTTCATCTTCAAGCTTCACATCAGGAATGTCGGTTATGTCAATCACTATGTTATTCATCGACACTCGCCCCAACAAAGGTGCCTGATGCCCATGCACCAGTACATATGATTTTCCTGATAATGACCGCGCATATCCATCAGAATATCCAATCGGAACCACCGCCATCGTAGTTGGCTTATCAGTCTGATAGGTACAACCATATCCAACAAATTTTCCTGCTGGAATTTTTTTTATCTGTGCAATACGCGCTTTCCAATTAAAAGCGGGTTGTAATTTAAAATCAGTATCCGGGAATTTTTTATGAAATGATGCTTTTAATATCTGAGAGGGCCACATACCATACAATGTGACTCCAAATCGCACCATATCAAAATGTGATTCTGGAAATAATAATGCGGCCCCAGCTGCAGCGCAATGTTTTATTAAATTCGTGAATCCTTTTTCTTCTAGTATTTGCACTGCGGTATTAAATTCACCCAATTGTTCTTCGTAATATTCGGGATGCGTAGTATCTTCGATATTGGCAAAATGCGTCGAGATGCCTTCGATAATAATATTTTTGTATTGTAAAAGATAATCAATAAAATCAGGTAATTCGGAAATTAATACACCCTGACGATGAGTTCCTGTTTCAACTTTGATATGCACACGCACATCAGTATCTAATTTCCCCAATGCATCCAATGTTTCGTTATTATAAACAATCATTCGACAATCCAATTTTGGAATGCGTGGTATATCCACCAATGCAATATATCCAATGATATATATTGGCGCTGTAATTCCTGCATCACGCAACACCTGTGCTTCTTCGATACTGTGTACAGCCAGCCAATCTGCCCCAGCATCAAGAAAAATCTTTGCACATGGCACAATACCGTGACCATAGGCATTTGCTTTTACCACGGCACATAGTTTTGTTTTTGGAGAAAGTATTTTTTTACAAGCTCTGGTATTGTGTACCAAAGCTTGTGTATCAATTTCTACCCAAGAAAGTTTTTCTGACATGTATAGCAGTATACCAAATTTAATAAGAAACCCACTATTTCTTTCCCAAAAGAATACGTTCCGCTATATCACGATGTTCCGGGGTGTTAACTCCTATCCCTTCTTCTGGTGTTATTGGAGATGATGTGACTATTTGACCTTCTAATACTGCGATGGAAACAAATTTAGTAAGATAATATTCACCAGCGATATTATTATTATCAATACTAGGTAATCGATCACACATCCAACGTGTATCAAAACAAAAATAGTTAGGATTCACTTCTTTTATATTTAATTGATCTACCGATGAATCTTTTACTTCGATAATTTGCTGTATATTTCCGTTAGTATCACGAATAATGCGACCCCAACTTTCAAATGGCGTATACCAATCACCATACGATGGAACAGTAACAACACCTAATGTAATGGTAGCTTTTTTGCTATCGTGTTCTTTCAATAACCTCAAAAGCATATTAGCTGAAATAGTAGGATGATCTCCATTTAATACAATCGTTGGTTTTTTTAGATCCAATAGATGACATGCGGATTTTACAGCATGAGCGGTCCCCAGCTGTTGTTCTTGGATCGCAAATTGATACGATTCGCCAATAATCTCTTTAAAGAAATCGATGTTATCAGGACTGACCACAATAATAGGATTTTCACAAATTCCTGATTCTTGCACCGCTTCTAAAATATATTGAATCATCGGTTTTCCTGCAACTTCTAAAAGAGGCTTTGGCCGGTCTGCATTCATGCGTTTTCCATGACCCGCTGCCATGATGACGATATTTACTTTATTTTCCATATAGGGACTATGATAGCAAAAAATAGGTCAAAAGTCACCCTTAGAAGAGCCAGGAAAAGGACTATTCTGTAGTAGGTGCTTCGCCTGAATCACTACTTTCTGATTCCGAAGATTCTCCAGGTTGACCCTCATTTGAACTTTCCTCTGCTGATTCTTTGGATTCATTAGATTCTTCTACTGTATCTTCTTGTGGTTCTTCATTTACATTTGATTCATCGGGTGCATTTCCAATATTTTCAGCGTTATCAGTATCATCAGTATCATCAGTGTTTACATTTGATTCATTTGAAGTATTTTCAGTAGTATCATCTATTATTTCAGATTCATTATTTTCTTCATCCGAGCCATTTGCATCATCTATATCATCTGTATTATCAGAAGAAGAATTGTAATATATGGTAGAAATATTTTGATTTTGTAGTAATTGTTGTAACTGATCTTTTGTTACACAAACATCTTCGATACAAAGCTCGTTAGTTTGAACTTTGTCAGATCGAATTATTTGTACAAACAATTCGCCTATTCCATTCCCCGCATCAGCAAACCAGTTTCGGATTCTTGAAAGAAATGTTTCATCTGAAAGATTTTGAATATCCAATATTTTCAAGTCAATTTCTTTGATTGCAGCAACAAGTACAGGTGTAATTTGTGAATAATAAACAGATTTGAGACCTTTTTCATTAGTTGCTACAAGTTCTGGGAAATATTGCTCAAGGTCTTGAGCAAGGAATCCAATTTGTGCATCTGTATTTGGTCTGTCATTCCAGTTATACGTAACAGTTTTTAGTTGGAGTACTTTATCTAAGATATTTGTCATATCTTCGATATTTGTTTTTAATCGTTCATCTGATGAACATGCGATACCGGTACCGGTGGTAATAGTACACTCTGTAGTGGCTGCTTGGATGCGTACGGATTCAATTGATCCTGTTGCCAAGGTTGAACCAATCATGAGTTGATTAGTTGCTGTGTTAGTTGCCCCTTTACCCAATGCGATACTGTTAGAGAATCCTCCGGTTGAAGTGTCGTCACCGATTAAGATAGAGTGGAAATCTGCGGTGAAGTTGTTAAGGGTAAAGTCTGCTGTTTTATATCCTGCATTGTTTCCAATGAAGATGGAGTTGTTAGAGTTTTGAGAGCCGGTGTCTACTCCATTGGATGCTCCAGCAAGATAGCCAATGAAGGTGGAGTTGTATGAGTTAGCCGCCGCAGAGCCAGCATTTTGTCCAAAGAAATTTGAATTAGAAGCAGAGGTTGCCGAAGCACCAGCATTCTGCCCAAAGAAGTTTGAGTTATTAGCATCGGTTGCCGAACTACCAGCGAAGGTACCAAAGAAGTTTGAGTTATTAGCATTAGCTGAAAAATTTCCTGAATATTCTCCAAAAAAATTTGAATGATAAACACTTGAAGAACTCGCCCCAGCAAAACGACCCAAAAAATTTGAATGGTGTGCATTAGTTGAATTTTGACCAGCATATTGACCTAAAATAATATTACCACCTGAACTAGTCGATCCCTGCTCCGCTCCTGTTAGTCCAGAAGAATATAGGGTATTACCTGCTGTTCCAACAGAAATTGGAGAAGATGTTTGTGCCGCCCAACTCATCACCCCTGCATTAGTTGATGAAAGTACATATCCATTTGTCCCAGGATATGCTGTTGGTAAAGTATATGATTCACCTTGGAATTTCCACGTAGTAATACTGTCTGGAAGTGCAAATTGGTTTGAAGCAGCGATAGCGCCGAAACCGAGAGCAATGGCATTCGAGGTATTACCTGTTGAAACATCTGCAAATGAACCGATAAGTGTGTTATTTATACCGGTAAGATTAGTGTACCCCGTACGATATCCTAAAGCAGCATTATCAGACCCAGAAATAGTTTGAGAAAGTGATTGAAACCCATTAGCCGTGTTTCGGTTATTTGTTACTGCTTCAAGTGCTGCGTATCCAAATGCTGTGTTAAAAGACCCTGTTTGATTAAAGGCTATAGTTTGGTAACCATGCCCTGTATTATATTCACCGGTTGTGTTTGAAAATAATGACTTATAACCAGTAGCAGTATTAAAAGACCCTGTGGTATTAAAACGAAGAGCGTAGGCTCCATGTGCAGTATTATAAAACCCTGTGGTATTAGCAAAAAGCGATTCCAGCCCAGTTGCAGTATTATTATTCCCTGTAGTATTAGAATACCCTGACTGATATCCAATAAATGTATTAGCATTTGGTCCAGAGTTATTTAACCCTGCATCTATCCCTAGAAATGTATTGTTATTTTCGGTAAGACCCGTAAGTGATGTAGTTGTTTCCCACGATAATTGCCCAGCCCCATCAGTAGTCAAAATTTCTCCATTCCCACCATCAGCTCGTGGGAATGTGTACCCTGAGGTTCCATCAAAATCAAATGTTATTCCAGAAGCATAATTTAAAAGTATCTTGGAATAATCTCCAGTGGAAGAATTACCCGCATTTAAATCAAAACCATCCTCTGTTATAGTAAATACATTTTGCATATCATCTCCGAATGAATCTTCTACCTGGAGTCGCATTTCGATACTCTCAGGTTCAAAGCTAGCAAATGAAAGGTAATTATTATCAAAATCAAGATATCCAACAAGTGTTGTTTGATCAGACAACCCAACACCACTGGCATCTCCATTAAAAATGAGATTCATACCAGCAGATGGTCCACTATCGGGAACGTGTATCATCCCAGAACCAATGAAAAATTCATTTTCTAAAACATCATCTACGAATACACCTGTGATATATCCAGGAACTAATGTTGCTGTTCCTACAAGGAAACGATCCTCATTTCGGAAGAATAATTCATCCGTCGTAATATCCCCATTCCCATCTAAATACAAAACACTGTTTGGATCTAATCCGTCATACAGACTAATAGCACATGCTGGATCGGTTGGACCAGTACACAGAGTGTCCCCTACAGGATCCAATGTTTCTCCTGGTGCAATAGCAGAAACCACAATACCACCATAGATAGTGAGAGCGACTACAACAAACAAAAAGAGACTATATTTTTTACATACTTCAAAAAATTTCATATGACTATAGTATAGCATGTTTTTTTTAAAAAGATTACAGAATTTTATGAATCCAATCTTGTGCTTGTTCTTTTGTTGGAGCTTCGGCAAAAAACCGAACAATAGGTTCTGTGTTTGATGCCCTAACATGCAACCAACCGTTGTCAAAATTCACCTTGATACCATCAGTTTCATCTATAGAGAATTCTGAAAATATTGTTTTCACTTTTTCAAGATACATTTCAACTTCCTGTCGTGAAGAAACTTCTATTTTGTCTTTTACAATTTCATATTTGGGAATTTCAGCAACCAATTCGGATAACGTTTTTCCTGTTACCGCAAGCATTTCTAAAATTAATGCAATACCCACATAAGAATCCCGAACATATCCAATTTCTGGCCAAATAATACCACCATTCCCTTCTCCACCGAACACAGCCTGATTTTCTACCATTGCATTCGCGACATGAATTTCTCCAATTTGCGTTCGCATGATTTTGCAACCAAATTCATTTGCGACATCATCAAACATTTTTGATGTCGAAAGATTTGCAACTACTGGACCCCCTTGTTTTTCTGTACGTGTTTGCAAATAATGACGCATTGCCAATACTAATGTATATTCTTCCCCAATGGGATTTCCCTTCTCGTCAACAATGGCCAACCTGTCCGCATCAGGATCCTGGGCAAAACCAACCTGTGCACCAGTTTCGCGAACCTTTTGACCCAATACATCTAAAAATTCTGGCAACGGTTCTGGGTTTCGTTCAAATTCTCCCTCTATTTTTTCATGCAGATATATTGCGTCAATACCCAATTGCGCCATCATGTATGCATCCGCGTCAATCCCCGCCCCATTTCCCATATCTATAACAGTTGTTAATTTTGCATTTTTTATTACATCCACCTGAACATGTTTCAAAATCTTATCAATATGATTTTTACCAGCGTCATCTTTTTTTACAACAGAGCCAGGTGTAGTATCCAACAAAGGATTCTCGCCAGATTCATATTGTTTGATAATCTGATTCATAACAGATGGGTCTAAAAATAATCCAAGAGGGGTAAAAAACTTTAATCCATTCCAGGGTGCAGGATTATGACTGGCGGTGATCATAATACCAGCATCAGCGGATTCTGTGCGAACAGTAAATGCTAATGTAGGAGTTGCGGTGATCCCACAATGAATCACCGTGCAACCATATTCCCGCAATACACGTATTACAATTTCAGAAATCTCATTACGGCTTTTACGTGTATCAGTACCCAATATTACCTTTTTTGGTTTTACCACATCTAAAAATATTTTTATGATCTGTTCTGTGTTTTCAGGCAATAATGATTTACCCCAAATACCTCGAATACCTGAAATACCCAGCTTTAATGTGTTTTGCATATGTCATCATTGTACCAAGAAAAAACACCTCTTGCGAGATGTTTTTTCTTGATATCTATTATCCTTCACAACTGATACATACATTTTCATCACCTGAAGAATTGTGCACTTTAATTTCTTCAGCATCTTTTTTCTTGTGCTCCATTTCTTGTAGTTTTTTACGTCCAAATTGTTGTGCAGCATTCATACTGTGTTGATAGTATAATGTTTTGATTCCTTTTTCCCATGCGTATAGATAGAGAGAATTTAAATCTTTAGTAGAGATAGTTGGATCAATCATAATATTCAATGACTGAGCCTGGTCGATATGTTTCTGACGTGCAGCAGCCTGGTCGATAATAATTTTTTGATCAATTTCACTAAACGTACGAAACACCATTTTTTCATGGTGAGTAAGAAAATCCAAATGCTGTACAGAACCATCATTGTCTCGAATATTATTCCATACATCAGTGGTGTTCATACCTTTTTCTTCTAACAGTGCTTCTAATGAAGGATTTTTTATTGTCACTTTCATTTTATCAACATCTTTTACAAAGGCATTCGACATAAATGGTTCGATACTTTGTGATACTTGACCCAAAATAAATGCTGACGACGTTGTTGGAGCAACAGCCAACAAGGTTGTGTTACGACGGCCATACCCTTTTAATATTTCTGGTTCGCCATATTCTTTTGCTAATTGCACCGATGCTGCATATGAACGTTCATGAATAGTTTTAAATATTTCTTCGTTCAAATGCATTGCTTTGTCGCTTTCAAATGCAATATTATTTTCTTGCAGAAATGAATGCCATCCTAAAACTCCTAATCCTAATGCACGATGTTCTTTTGCAAATTTATATGCTCGTTGCATAAAATAAAAAGCAGATTGTTTTTGCGGATCAGCACTGTCTCGTAGTGATTCCAATCGAACCAAAAAGTCTGAAATAACGGTATCCAAAAACATAACCAATGTTTCCACCGCATCAGTATCTCTCCATTCGTTATAATGTTTTAGATTCATGGATGACAAACAACATACAAATGAAATATCATCATTGGTTGGTAAACAGATTTCTGAACAAAGATTACTACCATGAATTTTCATTTCTTTGTCTTTGTATACATCAACCGTATTATTATTTACGGTGTCTGAAAAAAGAATATACGGATATCCAATTTCTGTTCTTCGTTGAATAACCTTTGCCCAAACTCTTCGTTTATCTTGATCTCCATCAATCATGTCTTGTAACCAGTTGTCTGTAACGGTAACTGCATAGGTTGATTCTTGGATGGGGTGACCTTCTTTACCGATATCAAGAAATTCTTCGATATCACCATGTTCCAAAGGTAAATAAGGAGCAAAGTGCCCACGTCGGACAGTTCCCTGACTAACGATATTAATCAAATTATCAAACAATTCCATAAAATGTACAGCCCCTGAAGAATGACCGTTGTCAGAAATAACTGAACCGCGAGGACGTAATCCAGCAAAATGACCAGCGGTTCCCCCACCATATTTTGTCATCATACCTACTTCGGCATGGGTATACAAAATACGAGACATATCATCAGCAACATAACTAGAAAAACAACTAATTGGTAGACCACGAGTCAACCCGTAGTTTGACCAAACAGGAGATGCCAAAGAATAAAATCCTTTGGACATATAATCATAAAATTTATCAGCAAATCCTGGTTTATTCAGATACTTTTCGGCAATATCTGCGATTTCTCGGATACGTTCTTCGGCAGTTACACCATCACGCAAATATCCTTTTGCTAAAAATTTTCTACTGTTTTCGTTAAGCCAATACATATGTCTTTAATATAAATAATGAATAATTAAAATAAATCTTCGCTGGTAATACTCTTACTTTTTTTATTATAATTGATAGACCTCTTGTTAAAGAAATCCCCATGTTTTGTAGCAATTACCTCATCATAGAACCAATCAGACTCTTTCAAAAAAGTTGCATCGGTAGAAAAAATCTTCTGAATGCCAATACTTTCTAATGACCTATTAAACCGATCTTTAATAAATTCCAGCACTACTACTTTTGACATAAAATCCAATTCCCCTTCTTCAAAAATCCATTCCACAACCCCTTTTTCTGCTTCAAATGCTTCATGGCACAGTTTAACAACCTGTTCATGAAATTCATCGTCAAACCATTCAGGATGTTCTTCTTTGATAATGAGAATTAAATCAATACCAAACAAACCATGAATTTGCTCTTCTTTTGATGTTGCCTCTACAGCATTTGAAATACCTTTAAATAAATTTTTGTGTTTATTAAAGGACATCATGATCAAGAACTGAGAAAACAACGAAACATGTTCGATGAACAATGCAAACAATAAAATAGATTGACTATATTCCCGATTATCGTCACTGCGTGCATTTTTCAAAGCCTTATCAAGATATGAAACACGATTGATTAACGCAGGAAACTTTTGAATATTTTGAAATTCTTCATTTAACCCTAAAATTTCAAGCAGGTGTGCGTACGCATCTGTGTGACGCACTTCACTTTCCGCAAAAGTTGCCCCCACTGCCCCTATTTCTGGTTTTGGCATTTTTTTGTACAAATCCCCCCAAAATGTTTTTACTGCAACTTCAATCTGCGCAATCGCAAGCATACAATTTTTGATCACATTTCTTTCTTTTTCACTCACGTTCACTCGGAAATCTTGGACGTCGCTTACAAAATTAAATTCTGTATGAATCCAATAGGAATGTCGGATTGCATGCAAATATTCATATAATTCTGGATATTCGTAAGGTTTTAGATACACACGTTTTTTAAAGATATCTCTTTTTCTTTCTTGTGCACGTTGTTGACGATAGAGAATGTAGGATTTTGCTGTTTTTGCAAAATTAAGCTCGATCAATACCATTTCAACATAATCTTGGACTATTTCTACATGAGAAATACAATCAGTAACACCCTGAGACACCGCAGATTCAAGTAATTTATCTACCACCCGCTCTGTTATTTTTTTTGCATCATCTTCACCGCCTTCCCCTACGGAATGCATTGCCTTCATGATTGCATGAGTAATACGATCCATATCAAATGGTACGATTTCGCCATTTCGCTTTTGGATGTTATCAAGAATTACTTTGGTTTTATCTAAAGACATACAAGGATATACAAAATAAAAACTAATAATGTGTGTATGAACGTTTTTTTAAATTCATCTCATCCGAACAGTGAACAATGTGTGTATACAGTATACAAAGGATGCAATCATACAACAAGTTTTTTGCTGTTTTTCTACCATTACGAAACGAAAACTACTACCAATCAAACGACACCCCAGAAAAATCCTACTCTCAGCCGTCAAATATGATTCTTGGTGAAAAAAATTCTTATACGGCAGATAAAAAATAAAACCCTGTTACATCTAGTAAGCAGGGTTTTATTTTTTATCTTTTTTATTAAATTACCAATCCAGATAATAACGATCCAACACCATAAGCAACCAAAGCAGCAAAAGAACCGACAAATAATGTCTCAAATATTGATGCAATAACACCATGTCCTGATATTTTACTTTTCAATAGACCTAATACAGCCAAAGTTAATGCAGTACATACCGATGCCATGGTAAAACTATCAAATGCCAAACCTGGGAACCATCGTGCGACCAAAAAAACGATCAATGGCATAAACCCAAAGAAACAAAACGATAAAAACGTCGCCATACCATTTTTCAAAGGAATCATAAAATGGGTTCTATCTTCTTTTGTTTCACCTGAAGCGCGTTCATAGTCTTCTTCTGCCCGTGAGGATAAATAATCCCCAGAACCCATAGAAACACCGTCGGCCAACAGATTTGCCAATCCAAGGACAATAATCAACCCTGCAGGGGCTCCTGCACCCACCGCACTGGCAATAACTGCAAATGTAGTAATAATTCCATCAAGACCGCCATAGACGATGCTTTTAATATATTTTCCCAACATAGACAAAAAATTTAAGATAATAATTATTTTGATTCAGTTTCAAACGCTGTATCAATGATCCCCTTTGTAACAGAAAACGGCTCAGAAGTAAATACAGGAGTATATGATTCATCTGCATTTTTTGCTTCGATGGTAATATAATAGTTTCCATTTGCTATCAAACAATAATATCTTCCTCTTTCATCAATAATTACGTGCTTGATTTCTTTTTGCAGTTTTGCAGAAAATACACGAATAATTCCAAATGACAATGGAACACCACGATGCGTAACCGTTCCATGCGGATGTGGTTTTAATAACGTAACACGAACAAAAAAGATGAGAATATATGCGACAAATACAATAATATTTAATGTTGACGGTAATACAAACAATGTCCATGTTGCAATTCCAAAACCAATCCAAAAGAATAGGCTGGCTATTTTAACCAATATGGCTTCATGTTTCACATCAAAACTCATGACACCCATTTCTTTTTTCGCAAATTCATTCCAATTAAATTTCAATGGATCCATGGGAATATTGTGTTTGATTACTTGCCCTTCTTCGGTGATGATTATCTGTCCTCCAAAATACAGATTGTCATATACTGCGTCTTTTGTAGTATTTGCCAGTTTTTGTGATGGGAATTGATAATCTGTTTTGTGAATCACAAGGGTATAGGTTCCTGGTTTCACCAAAAATCCATACCGACCATCCAAATCAGTAATAGAAGTTGCTACTTCGTTACCGTTTACATCCATCAACATCACATATGCTGGATCAAGAGGTTGTTTGGTTACTGCATCATATACAACCCCCCATTTTTCTACTTTTTTCTTGAGACCAAGACCCGACAGTAGGAAATTCCACAATCGCATAGGTACCGTAGATAACTGTGGTAACAATGCCATGCCTGCGGTTGCAATACCGGCAACACTGGCCAAGATACCTAATGTGGTCATTGTTTTACCAGTAGTGCTTTGCACAAAATCAGTTACAGAAGCAACTATTTCTTCAATGAAATCAGTGAATCCTGATGATGAGCCATCTGACCCCTGATTATCCGTAGTTGATGATAAGGTATCTTCATTATCATCAAAAGGAAAATCTTCAAATTCCTCTTCAGTATCTTCCATATCTTCTTCATCTATGGGCTCATCTTCGTCTACCGGGTCTTCGGTTGGTGATTCTGGGGTTGGAGTATTTGGTGAATCAGTAGGCTCTCCTGTTGTTGGTGGCTCACCGGTAGATGTAGTTGTTGGAACAATAATAGCCGAACCTCCAGAAGAAGATGTGCTATCTGTATTTGAATCTTCTTCCTCATCTTCTGGCTCTACTGCTTGAGTAATAGCAAATGATGAAAAAGAGGTGGCATTAAAAATACATCGATTTTTACTATCAATAGTACACTGAGTTAACGCAGACCAAGAGCTTGATTCTGGGGATTTGTGAAATACTGTATATGTTTCTCCTATGATAATTCCGGGTATATTTTCAAGCTGAATTTCAACAGACTGAGAAGCCTGTAAATTACTGTTTGGTAATCCAAAAGAAAAACTACGCAGAACTTCTTGATTATCAATACCGGGTAGTGTAGTAAGGCCCAAATCATCTATTAACGTCAGGGCTTCAAAATTTGTTTTACCTAAATATCTAAATTCAGTCCCTGCATCAATCGTAATTCGATCATTAATAGAAATTGAATCAAAGACAATAGCATTATTAAACAATGCGCGTATACCATTTGTTCCTTCGAATCTCTCTCCCCAACCCTCATTCAGGGGTTCATATATTCCTGATCTATACAAAGACCAAACAAGATCATCTCCAGAAACAGTGTAAGAATTAGTTGCATCAAGCCAAGAAATTTGAGAATTATCAACAGCATTAGGGTTCATATACCCATATCCATATCCATACGTGAATTCATTCCCAGGAGCAGAAGATCCACCAGATGTATCATATTTTGAAACTTCTAATTTCCATCCAGCAGAAGGGGCCGTATCTATATGAAGCACATGCGGAACATCTTCAGATAATACAAAATCCAACCC
Organism: Minisyncoccota bacterium; assembly: GCA_021734445.1. Lineage (GTDB taxonomy): Bacteria > Patescibacteriota > Minisyncoccia > Phycocordibacterales > UBA1006 > JAIPIY01. Next base: position 82,529 of record JAIPIY010000001.1, read on the forward strand.
ATACATGCTCGTAAAAGAGTCTCCTAATAAATCCATTCGAAACCAAGCACTACCATCTACAAGCCTTTCAACTGATGTATTATAATTCAATGGATTACCATCATCCGAATATGCCACATACAATACTCCATCCGAATCAGCTTCCATTTTAATATATTGAGGAGCATGACTTGAAAAACCTTGTGCGCCGACAAAAACACCTCCACCAGAAGAAACATCTTTTACAGAAACATGCCCGCCTCCATATGCATAGTCCTGATATGCAATATACAAACTATCATCGACAGATACCATATCAAAAGAACCCGATATAGTTGTATACAATGGATGTAATAGAATTGATTCCCACTCTAATGCCAAAGTTTTCACATCAATACGATACAAAGAACCATCATAATATTTATAAGCAACATAGAGATCATCATTATCATCAATAGAAAAACTCAATACTGACATAGCCCCGGTAGCAACAACCTCTGTTGTTGGTCCTTCTACATTTTCCCAATCAGGTCCATTGTCATATTTTAAAACACGCAGAGTTCCCGTATCATTAATAGCAACATGAACAACGTCCTGTGAATCCAGAGCGATTGCATGATCATACATAGTAGCAAGAGTCATAATAGGACCAGCACCAATCACTTGCCAAGAACCACCAACCAATTTAATCACCGTGGGCCCAGTAGTTCCCTGGAATAAAACATAGGGCACATCCTGAGAATCCAAAGCAATCTTTGGTCGGGAACCCGTAAATCCCGTTTCCTGAAATGTATTCCATGACCCCTCTGTGTATCCAACAACTTTTATGGCACCTGAAAAATTATCCACATACGCCACAGCAATTTTATCATCTGAACCTCTTGCCATGGAAAACCCTTGTGCCAGACCAACCGATGTAGTAGGAAAAATATTTTCTGAAATATCAACCCATACTGGATTTGAAACCATTCTATATCCCGCTAACTGTCCCAAATCCCAACCATATCCGTATCCATAACCATATCCATAGCCATATCCCCAACCAACAGACCCTGTTTGCCGTGCAAACTGAGCAAAAGCAACACCCGAACTGGCAATCAATCCAATAATCAGAATAGCAATGAAACTTTGTTTTTTTGTAACGAAAAAATTGTGTATTTTTTTTATGTGCTGGATCATAATGATTTTTTTATAGTAATAGCTTGCGTCCTATAGTATACTATACACACAAAAATATGCATAGAGTATCTTCTTTTCTACAACAACATAGTGTGACCATTATTTTATTTGGTATTCTTATCTTTGGAGGATATATCCGACTACACAATCTTGGTGAACCATCGCTATGGATTGACGAAGGTTATTCCATCAATGCTGCACAACAGATTTTAAAACACGATGTACCATTGTTGGAATCTGGTCAGATGTATACCAACCAACCCCTGGCATCATATATTGTTGCCGGGTCAATAAAGATTTTTGGCTTTGATCCTTATTCCCCATGGAGCGCGCGATTACCCTTTGCATTATTTGGAATATTCAATATTCTTATGGTTTTTTTGTTAACCAAGAGATTATTTGATGACCAATGGATTGCGTTAGGGGCTGCATTTTTTACTGCCTTTTTCCCATGGGAAATTGCATGGGCCAGACAAGCCCGAGGATACAGCATGTTGCAATTCTTTCTCTTGCTTTCTTTTGATCATGTAATTGGATTTATTCAAGAAAGAAAAACCTATCATGCACTATTAGCCAGCATTTCTTTTCTATTTGCTTATTTCAGTCATAATCTCGCTATTGCTTTTTTACCGGGATTATTTTTGGTTCTTGGGCTATGGATGTTATTGGGCATTCAAAAAATATCTTGGAGAAAATCTTGGCCATTTTTATTATTATCCATTGCCGCAATAGCAGTCGGGCAATCGTGGTTGCAAAATCTTGACATTATTAATTATATAGAATTTTATAATCGATTTATTATCGAAAATATGCCATGGATATTTGGATTTGGATTCATAGGATTTATTTTGGCGATTTTTCAAAAAAGATATATCGTATCAGGTATTCTTTTATTAGGAACCACCACTATTGCCTATGTTATTATTGCGTCATATGGAGTAACATTACAATATCGATATCTTGTGCCCCTGATCCCCTTTTTAGGAATTGGATGTATTTATTTTTTATATGATATTTTTCATAAAATAATCAGTGCGACAAAAAGGTATTCATTACATACTATTGTTTCCCCTATTGTGTGTATTATTTTTTGTATCTTACTGGTTATAACAAATCAATCTGTATTTCACCCAACATCGCAACTAGATACCGGTTCCCCACAGCCAGATTTTAAACATGCCTACGAATATATTAAAGAAAATAAAAATCCTTATGACGTAGTTGTCTCTCCTTATGCACATTTAACAAATATCTATTTAGGTTATCCTGAAACACTATTACCCATATCATTAACTGGACGAACACAAGAATTTAATCTCACCATAACAAAAGAAAATACTGATTATTATACAAATGCCCCTATTGTACAACAAGATGAATTTTTAAATTTCATACATAACAATAATGGATATATTATTCTAGACAGCATGGCAATTTCAAGAATTCCAGAAATAATGCAGACAATTCAGTCACAAAAACTGCAATTAGTATTTTTGAAATATCAAAATACGCTAGGAATTTGGGTTTTTAAATTTTAACTTTTTGTAAAATAACATAAAACTCCAAAGCATTACGAACTGTTGGATATATGTGAACAATTTTTAATGATTCTAAAAAGATACCCGGGGTTAATTTCCAACAGTGAATATTGAAACGCAATTAAATATCATAAAATGCGATAATATTTTTACCCTATTTCTTGTAATATTCTTTTTCATTATATCTTTAGTGATCTTTTATAATTTCGCACTGATTAAAATCTTGTAGGTTTGGTTTATTTTTTTATAGATTAATTATTTATTTTTATAGACCTAATATCGATTCGACGAAGAGAAAAGAATCTTCAAATGTCTTTTCCCAACTGGTTTCCATGTTATTTGCACGGTAGTTTTCATATCTTCCTTCGGGGTTTTGTGCCAACATAACTGCTTGTTTGAAATATATATCCACAAAATCATCCCGTATAATATCTCCACATATAATATTTTTTGAATAATGTGCATTCGTCCTCTTTTGATAGGTATTTGTTAATGCAACACCACCACTGGATGCGATATCCATGGGCATATATCCAGGATGTGGTGTCCATAATAATGAAAACCCAAGATCCACTTTTTTTAAAAAGTCTGAATATTCTTCCCATGTCATTTTACCTAATACATGCGGAATAACACCATTAAAAAAATGAGGTGGATCAATATTCTCTCCGGCAAAATAAATTTTCCATTTTTCTTTTTCTAAAACTTTTTTTTGAAAAGCTTCTTCAATCAATTTTAAACCTGTATAGTATAAATTGCGAGGCGTATTCGGGCGTGCATAAAAGAGCAATACATAGGTATCCTTCGGAAGAAATGCATTCTTATTCGGTTGATATAAATGTGAAGTAAATGCGGGTTCGAAATAAATACTATTATGTTTGATATTTTCAAAAGATGAGTTTTGAAAATATTCAAATAAAATCCTAGAATTTACAATATATTTTACTCTTGGATTCGCTAATACTTTTTCACACCAATATGCATCATCGCCGTTATTATAGAATACAACTTCTGATTCTTGAATAATGTGAAAAAAGTTTTCCATAAGACACACCTTATTAACAAGATAGGAAGACCACCAAGATGTTGCAACAAATATATCTTTTTCAGATATTTCCAAGGCAGTATTATATGATTCTGCAGTATAAGTACTAAAAAACTCTACCTGTATAGGCTTTTCTATGTTCATAGATTTTAAAAAGTTTTCATATGCAACTGGTTGTGCTTCCTCATCTCGTATAATAATTCGTAATACATAACCCGTACGTAGCGCAAAAAGAGTTGCAAATATAATCACTGTTGCTACCCCTCCAAAAACATACTTATCTTGTAGTGAATCCAGCACAAGATTGATTCGATAAGAATCACGAGACACCCTCTTTGTTTTCCAAACAGGCAAATATGCTAATTTTGTATACATAAGATGTTGAACGGATTGCATATTATTTTTGATCAAAAAAATCTTTTGTATAATCAATATTTAAATCAGTGTTTACCCCAACTTTTTTCTTTTCACCCTGACCAATCCACATCTCGCATTCCAGGCGGTACGATTCAAACTCCCACCCACGCTTATCTTTTCTATCATGCAATTGTAATTCTCTTTTTTGTATAGAAGGTAATGTTCTTATATATACACTTTGAGCCCACCAAAAATTACCTGAAAAATGAGAGTGTGTATGCACAGAAAATGGTTGTCGTATAGAATTATCAACAGGATGTTCTTTCCATCCACAACCAGCAATATCACAACCTTTGTTTAAAAAAGATATACACTTTTTATATTCTTTTATATTTTTTTCCACAAGCCGTTCTCTCCATTTTATTTTTACAGAATCATTTGATTGTGACACCCCTTTTGTATGACAATAAAAAATATACGCATCTTGTGTATGTGAAAATTCTTGCAAATAGGTTAACAATGGATATTCTACTTCGGTAATATCGGGACTAGTATATACACATTTCATTTTTTTATATGTTTTTAATAAAAGCAAAAAAGAATCGGTTGGATCCCCAAGCAGTGCATAGTATATTTCTTCGCATTCATCATATAATCCTGAATCTTGCATGGATTGTATCATCGTATGCACAATTTCAGCATAATTATATATACAACAAATATGAAAAAATACATATATTTTTTTTGTTTTTTGGATACTGTAATTATCTGGGATCAAAGTAATAAAATCATAGCTATATCGATTTTGAGGATATTCATATATCACCCTTCCTGCGTCATATACTAATTTACCCACATATCTCTCTAGCCCATGAATAACAGTTCCATTCTCAACATATCCCATAGGTTGCTCTTTTTCTAAAAAACTAATAAACTTTTGAGAAATTATTTTTTCAAGAATATCATAGCGAACCCAAAAAATACTTCCAGATATCCAGGAATATTGAGTGTGTTGTTCATCTGTATGGGCATAGATTTTTTCAATAGAAGGTTCATATACTTCATCTGAAGAAAAAATATTTCCCAATGCACCAACATGACTACCCCCTATCATACCTGCATCTGAATATTCTAAGTTATGCAAAATTGCATTGACTGTTTTTTCATCATGCAACACATGATCCATAAGATCATAAAACCATTTCGCACCCATAGATGGATCATACAAAGATTTTTTAGTATGCACTTTCAAGATAAATTGAGTATCTTTTGGGACATGAGCTAGCGCCTTTACAAAAGGTAATATATCTAATCCTTGATTTTCATATGTAAAAATCTTTACATCAGGGTATGCATTTTTAACTTTTTTTATAAAGCTTTTTGAATAATGACCCTGTGTCAAGGTGATAATAATATGAAATGGCTCTTCTATATATTGCAACCGTTTATAAATTTCTTCCCACATATCTTCATAAAAAATATGCGCAATAACCGTAATACGAGGATGCTTCGTGTCTTTCTGTGTTACAAGCGGGGTATACAAGAATTTTGTTTTGCGACGCAAGAAATATTTTTCAAAAAATTTCTTTGGATTATATATTGCCCAAATTATCTGTGGGTAGGTTGGCATAGATCTCCAAACATGCTTTTTGAGAAATTTTAAAGGGTGTAAAATAACCCAACGAATTTGTGGATAAGTAGGAAACCCTTGCCACACGTTTTTTTTCAAAAAACGAAGAGGGTGATGTAATGCCCACCGTATTCGTATATACAGATTTTTCATTTTTGCCAAAAGAGAATTCGATTGTATATGCATAAGAAGATTTTCTTTTTGTTGCAATACCTGCTGTGTTGTTTGCAAAGCAAGTTGGATAGACTGAATATGATCTTGCAATGATGCAATATATCGGTCTTTTTCAATAACACCTTGAGAAAGAAAATCTTTTTCTAACATAGTAACATCTATTTGTTTTTCTTTTTCCTGAACAAGGTTCTGCAATTCCAATTCTTTTTGTTGTTTTTTCTCTAGCAATTGAATCAAGGCAAATGTTTTTTCACGATAGTTTTTTTCTATTTTTTCTAATCTTGCAATTACAGCTTGTTGTCTATCATCATGAGAATGTTGATCTATATGCATCTTTTCAAGAATATCCTGCTTTGACGTAGAAATATTTTTTTGAATAGCTTCAATGTCTTTATTTTGTTGTTCTAAGTAGGTGCATTGATTTTCCAAAACCTGTATCTGCTGTAGATAGGTTGCCTTCTCTTTGTCAAAATCTTTTTCTAACCAGTCGTGTAACATGGATGCATCACGCAACATCATGGCTGAAAACCCTATTTCTGACATATCATAATCAGAAACCATATACCCAGACATGTCTAAATTTCGATATAACCGAATATCAAATAATTTAACTACAAATTCTTTTTTTTCTTGATATTGTTGTGCTAAAAAACCAAAAGGATCGGCATCAACGAATTTCTCTACTTCTCTTTGAAAATTCGCGTGTAATAGATTATACGAAACGTAGATATTTTTTTTATTATGGATACATTCCTGTATTGAAGAATAGGTTCGAGACCACAGAGAAAAGAAATTTTTTACTGCTGTAATATTTTTTCTTTTCTGTAGTGAGTATATAATTTCTATTGGATTACGGTAGGTAATAATATAACAAGTATTCTCTGGTAAATACTCTTGCCATAATGGCAACGTAATTGGCATACGAGGGTCTTTTATACCCCATACAGCTTTTTGTGATTGCATGTCATGAATAAATGATTCAATACGATCACGAATAGAATTTAATCGTACATCTTTTTGCCAACCATATTGCAATATGGGAATAGTATCCCAGGTACCACCAAATACTGACAAAATATCATCATTTATGGACATGACCTTGTTGTTTTCAAAATACCCATATGGATTTTCAACTGTTTGCGACAGCATGTCTTCTTCTCTGCCAAGAAAAACACCTAATTTAGACAATATACCAGAAACAAGGGATGTCCCACTGCGATGCATCCCTAATACAATATAACAGGTATGTTTTTGATTCATTGTGCACAATATATAGGTTTTTCTGTTGAAATACAAGAACTAGAGTAAATCTCTATATAATTCTACATCTTGTGTATTATAAGACCGTATTTTTTCTTCGTTGTGCAGACCTTTTATGGGAGTAATATTTTCTGATATACCATTCCAATGAAATCCTAGATTTTGTACATCTTTATGAAATTGTTCTGTGCGACAAATAATAAGATCTGGAAAAGAAATATCAATAGACCGAGATAGCATGTTTTGAGATCTTATATAATGATCATCTGTTATTTCATTAATGCCCCAGTGAACCTTATAGTGATCTAACTCTGACATTACTCGATCAATAGGATCGCGGACAAAAGCGAGTGTGGTAATGTGAAAAAAATGAGAATCAAGTTTTCTTAGCATGTGCCATGTGATCTCTTTTTCAAAATGACCATGAATCGCATAAATATTATTTTCTTTAATATACGCAATAACATCCTCTATCAAGATTCCTTTAGATTCATGTATCATGTCATGAATACCTTGTAGGGTGTGGTGTATAACAAAACGACTTGCATCATTTTCACATGGATATACATACAAGAATGAATCACCAAATGAATCTGCTAAAATTTTCCCAAATGTAGTTCCACCTGTTTTAGGAATATGCACAGAAAGTAAAAATGTTTCTTTTGTATCTATTTTTTCTTTTAAATTTTTCATATTTATTCAGACCAACGATGTGGCATGTGAACCAAACCATTTCGTTTATCGCCTGGAATTACCTTGAAATATGCTTGATGTTCCGACCCCAGATACATGTCATAAAATACCTGTTCGCCATTTTCTTTTTCAGAAAATAAACTAGTATTAATAACAAATTCACCTTTATGAAACAAAGCTTCGGGGAATGTTAACACTATCCTATTTTTTCCTTTTTTCCATGGATGTTGATATGTTTCATACAACGTATTATTGCCACACACCCACGCATCTGTTTTTTTATCCAATATTCCCAAACCAACATGCAACTGTTGTGAAATATCTTTGATATCATAATTAATTTCAATACGTATTGTTTCTCTAGATTCAAAAACTGATGTTTCTATGTTTCTATCATTATACAACCGAACATCAACGATTGAGTTTTTCTTTTTTTTTGTATCTGAAACAGTTTCATCCTGCTGTTCCTGCATTAATAATTTTTGATATGCAAAAAGAGATTTTGCGGCGGTATCTATGATATGCATCCGACCATGATCCAAAATTAATACCCTATCTGCAAAATCTCGTACAGACTGTTCTCCGTGGGAAACTAATATAATAGTTTTTCCCATACGTTTCAAACGACGCAATTCCGCAAGACATTTTTCTTGAAATGGTGCATCCCCAACTGCCAACACTTCATCCATTAACAATACCTCTTTGTTAGCATGAATGGCCACAGAAAAAGCTAACCGCATATACATCCCCGAAGAATAGTTTTTTACCTTTTGATCAATAAATCTTTCTAATTCAGAAAAATTAATAATGGCATCGATTTTTTCATCAATTTCTTTTTTAGACAAACCCAATACGGTTGCATTTAAATAAATATTATCACGTCCTGACAATTCACCATGAAACCCAATACCCAACTCTAGAAAAGGAGATATTCCACCTGATACGATTACTGAACCTGAATCCTGTTCATACACACCAGCAAGAATCTTTAACAGAGTTGATTTTCCGCTACCATTTCGCCCCATAATAGCAAAAAATTCACCTTGATAGACATCAAAAGAAATATCGTCCAATGCATGCAATACATCATGGGTTCTTTTTTTCATCATGTGTACAAACATGCCCCGCAACGTTTGTATCTTTTCATGAGGAATAATAAATTTTTTATTCAGATTACGTACCGACACAGCAACGGTGGTATTTTTTTGTTCTGTACTTTTTTTCATATATATTCTGCAATACGTCGTGATGTTTTTTTAAACAAAAGAATGCTGAGAACCAGAAATCCTATACAAGCCAATACCATAATAATAACATGATGTGTTTGTGCAAATAAATCAGAAATGAGTCCCTGTTTAGAAAAATGAATAATAAATGCAAGAGGACTGACAAGTAACCATCGGTGCAAATATTCTGGTAACATCACCAGTGGATACACGATAGGTGATGCATACATTAATATCGATACAAGAACCTCCCATATCATAGAAACATCCCGAAACCGAACAAATAAAGGGGCTAAAATAAATGAACAGGCAAGAATGAAAATATACAATAAAATAATAGAACCCAAAAAGAATATTATTCCACCTACGCTTGGCATTTTTCCATAATAGATAAAAAATCCAACTACCACGACCAAATTAGTAATAAATACTAACAAAGAATGTAATGTTGACGATACAACCAATGTCCATCGGGGCAAAGCAATTTTGGTTACCAATTGTCCTTTTGATAACAATGCAGACATTCCCGATGATGTTCCCTCTGCAAAAAAATTAAACATTAAAAATGCGGTTAACAATTCCAGGGTATAAAAAGGAGTACCCATGTTTTTAAAATTAAAAATAGAACTGAAAACAAAATTTAATACCAAAAAAAACAACAGCGGTTTCAATAATGCCCAAATATACCCCAGCCAAGAATTTTGATATCGCAAAAGAAAATCCGTCTTTGCAAGACGTATAATTAATTCTTTATAAGTAAACAATGAAGATAACATATATGATTAACAAAGATACTTTTCCAGTATACCAGAAATTACTGATCGGTGAGTAACGGTAATCTCTCCTGTTCTTTCTTTAATGTTCTCTGTCAGAGATACATTTTTCACCATAAGAAGATGTTTCAAAGATTCTCTGCTATATCCAATAGGAAACAAGTCCTGGGTATACCACATATTCGTATCAGTATTTTGTGTAATAATGGGTACACCATAGATCATTGCATTTACAATCTTACCACTACCCTGCAGAGAATCTTTTTGCTTTGGATCGATACACACACCGGCAATTGATAACAGTTCAGATAAGGTATTTGCTGATAACGGACTTATGACAGTGTATGCATCTTTAGGGATATCATTTGGAATGAGTAACATTTTCGCAGGACCACCTGCAATGACCCAAAACACATCTTTATTTTCTCGTATCATATTCCAGACAGCAGATACATTTTTATCAAATGAAAACCCTCCTGCATATACAACAATAGGTACATCAGATGGAAGATGATATTTTTGATATATAGTATTTTTGTCATGTGTGTGCAATTCTACAGATGGCACATCAGGTAAAAATACCACCCGATCTATACGAAATTCTTGTATATGCGCCATTAATTCTAATGAACTGGTCGTACACAGGGCTGGCAATGTATATATCCATGCCTCGATTCGAGATACTATTTTTTTCACTATATTATTATGTATATTGAGTTCTTTTACCAACCCTCCATGAAAATCACCAATGATTTCAATATTTTTCCAAAAAAATATTCTTTTACACAGCCAACCAATACATACACCCTCGTAAAGATGTGCATAGATACAAATATTTTTTTGCTGTGATTGTATAATATTTTTAATCAACGTATTTAATAACAAAACATCAAATAAAAAACGTGACCAATGAAAACCCATTGGCAGTGTATTGATCCAAAACAAAGGATTCCAACATCTGACAACAGAAATATGTTTCGGTGTTTCCCCAAAAGGATACGTGTATACCGTAGCATTATATCCCAAATCCAAAAGTGTTTTTACAAAAGCATACACACGAAAAGAAGTCCCTCGAGATGAAAGAAATACCGTCGGGGCAACCACAAATATAGAGGTATTTTTTTTCATCTCTTTTTGCTTCATATATATAATATGAATGATTATATACTATATTTTTAAATATATCTCATCTATACCAAAATTCACCATAGGTAAAAAATAAAAGCAACAGAGGTTGCTTTTATTTTTAGTACTATCTGTGATGTAGATATTATCTACCCAATAATGCTTTTATAACTGCAAGAGTTTTTGGACCAACGATACCATCTACAGTAAGTCCATGTTTTTCTTGGAATTTTTTTACTGCTGCATCTGTCAAGGGACCAAAATATCTTGTTTCGTTTCCAGGTGATCCGGCACCAACTACTGCAAGTTGTGTCGCAGGGTCACTGTTAAGGAATTGTTGAAGTTTCAGAACATCATCTCCTAACATGGAAATACGTAATGTTCTTTCAAGTATTTCTGATAGATTCATATCACCCCCCAGAGATTGTAATTGAGCTTGAAGAATTGCAACCATATGGAGCAATAATCCACGTAGTTGATTTTGCAATGTTGGAACATCAGATGATAATAGTATTGGATTAATAGCTGAACTACTTCCTCCTGAAGAACCACCTCCGCCACCAGAACTACATGCAGAAGTTGATTTAGTTGTAGCGTTATTATTCCATATATTTCCACCAGCATCTTCAGATAATACACGAACATCATATTCAGTACCACAAGTAAGACCGGTAATAGTTACCGTATATTCATCAGCTGTTTCTAATTCAGGATCAGTAGATGCATCATAGTCACCTTCACCATATTCTACAGAGTTTGTTGCAGTATAGGTTGTTGTATAGGTAACAGCAAGAGTTGTTTTTGTTGTATCAATAGAATTAATCACTGCAGATCCATCGTCTCCAAAGAATCCATAGTCACTGTAATTATTTACACCAGATTTAAAACTGTAACCATATCCATATCCATCACCATTATCATAACCATAACCATAACCATAACCAAACTCCAACAGAGGAAGTGTTGTTCGATAGAACTGTGCATAGGCAACAGCACCGCCGGCAAATGCAAAAATCATACCTAATACAAGCATTTTTTGTATTGAAATATTTAGCCCACGTAATGTATTTTTAATATTCATAATCTTTTTCTTTATATTGTTATTAATGGCACTTTGCACAAGATACTTATAGTATAGGCAATTTTTGAATATAAAACAAGAAGTTATCCACAGTTTTGCATAAAACAAAATTAACCCCAAAACTACAATAAATCATAAAAAAGTGTATACTAAAAACGCAATGAGTACACAACACCAATCATGGCATACCTATGTATTTCTCATCCTCTTTTTCTTGATATTGGTCGGAGGGGCTTTTTTACGTTTTTACAAATTAGGACATCAGTCATTATGGATTGACGAAGGGTATTCCATCAACGCCAGTCAGGCAGTACTAGACCATGGATACCCGACATTGGATTCCGGTGAAAATTATACTGGTCATATATTCTCCACCTACATCATTGCGGGTTCTATGCAATTATTTGGTTTTGAACCCTATTCCCCATGGAGCGCCCGATTACCTTCGGTGTTATTTGGCATCGGCGTTATATTCATGACCTACATGTTTGCCTACCGATTAACAGAAAACCGCTGGGTCGCATTGGGGGCAATGTTATTTGTCGCATTTTTGCCCTGGGAAATTGCCTGGTCACGTCAAGCCCGCGGATATGTGATGTTACAATTTTTCCTTCTTTTGACATTTGATAAACTGATATACATTATCAAAAGCATTCATACAGATGATTTTAAAAATAAATTACAGCATCTGGGATTATTATTATTGTATGCCATTTTAGGTTTTCTCAGTCACGGAATCGGTATCGCATTTATTATACCCATTGTCATACTATTGGGAATAGTAGTATATACACAGAGAAAAAATAGCTCACCTTGGTTATGGATGACAACCGCGATTATGGGTGCTTATGTTTTGTATCGTGGAATTAAATATGTATTTAATGTATCTCTTGAAAATTATTTTTCTTCTTATGCGCATTTTCTGCTACAACAGTATCCACTAGAAACAGTGTTTACCATTGTTGGTATTATCAGCATGTTTTTCTTTGCCCAGAAAAAAATCAACGCCGTATGTATTACCGCAGGCATTGGTATTCCTGTTATTGTTTTGTCTTTGTATACATCAATACAGATGCGCTATTTAGTACCCTTGATACCCTTTTTAGGTAGTATGATTTCTTATGGAATATATAATACGATTGATCTATCTCAAAAAACATTCTTTCCTGATTTTAATAGAAAACATATAATTGGATGCATCAGCATGGTTGGGATTATTCTATTATTGGTATTACAGCCTGCATCATTTATCCCCCAATCCAGCTATGTATTGGAACCCGGATCACCCCAGCCACCTTTTGCAGATGCCTATGCATATGTACAACAAAATAAACATGATACTGATCTGATTATTTCTCCGTATGCGCATATGACAAAAATATATCTTGGGGAACCTGAATTATTAATCCCCATATCTCTAACAGGAAAAAGTGATCCCGGATATCTGATTACAAAACAAGGGCAAGATTTTTATACGGGAACGAAATTAATTGACGGAGTTTCCGGAATCATGAATAGTATTGAAAATAATCATGGGTATATTATGATAGACTCTATGGCACGTAGGCGGTTGGGTAAATTATTCACATCGATAACAAACCATCCAAAAGCTCAGCTGGTATACGAAACACAATTTGAAAAAACAAAAGATACTATTTGGATATATCAATTCTAAACGAATATCATGCATCTACCCTATCAAAAAATATTTATTGGAATTATTACACTACTGAGCAGTGTTCTTCTGGTTCTCAGTATCAAAGACAATGTAACAACGGCTATTATATTTCATAGTGTTGTTATCTTGTGTGCAATCATATATTACACAGTAGAATATTTTAATATTAAAAAACAATCACAAGCACCAATTCCCCGCTTGTCATCATTTACAAAAATGCTTTCTGCGTATATCACGCCTATAAAATCCCATCTTTCTTATTTGTTTCTCTTTTTTCTGACTCTTATTACCATAGGTTCATTGCAATTTGATTTTATACAAAATATTCCCCTATTACATGCGCTTGTTTCTTTTCTTTCAAAACACAGCATTACACTGACTATTTTTGCAATTATTTCTGGTGGACTAACTTTCTGGATTCACAAAGAAGAAATCGAAACATCAGAAGAACAAGAATTACAAAATGAAGAACAAGGCGAAAAAACTAGATTGCAGGAGTTTCCAATAAAATACCCCAAAATCAATTCAATTCCCGTATTACGAAACATTGTACGATGGATGTATGTAGAGGGGTGGTGGTATAGCTTAATGTTTGTCATACTTGTTATTTTAAGTTTCATTTTAAGAATTTGGAGCCTTGATTACATTGATGGCGCTGATAATTTTACAATAATAGCAGTCAAAAATAATGTTGAAAATGGTGTTTCATTTTACAGAGATTCATTTATAAGCTTCAATTTAATGACGTTCTTTTCAAAAATATTTGGATATGGAATGATTTCATTAAGACTTCCATCAATAATTTATAGTGTAATTTCTGTCACTTTAATATATTTTATTGCAAAAAATATAAACAAGAAAGTAGCCCTACTCTCTGTATTTTTATTTGCAATATCCCCTTGGTCAATTATCATTTCAAGGCTAACGAGGGATTATTCTTTCGATTGTATGATTGGAGCAATACTTTTATTAATATCTGTTAACCTACTCAAAAAAATTAATAACGGAGAAATTAAAAAGGGAATTTTTTATCTATTATCGACAGTCATTGCAACCTATCTTATTTCAAAATTTAACATCAGAGGACAAACGTTAATTACGGTTATAATACCAATTACTGCTTTAATATTTGGGGTATTTTTTACAATCATAAAAAATATTAAAAGAAAATCAATATTAACAATTTTCATTCTATCAAGCATGAGCATCCTTACAGCTACTCTTTATTTAGTAGAATATTATAGGTTTAAATCTGGGTTTCATTTTAATCAGTCTTATTTTGACTTTTTTTTCAATTCTAATACCCCCTCGCCTTGGCAATGGTTTCATGGAAATACAATATCTCCTTTATTTATGTCCTTATTTATACTGACACCCCTGTTAATAACATTTTTTTTACAAAAAAGAAATCGTTTAATAACGTATTATTTATTTTCAGTTTTTTTGCTTGTTCTATGTATTTATATATTTAAGTTTATATCTTCTACAGATAACACCACAAGATATATTTACTTTTTAATGCCCGTATATACTATTATATTTTCTTTATCTCTTTTTTATTTTACGAAATTAAACAAAAAATTTTCTTGTAAGATTTTTTCAAAATTAATTCTTGTATTGATTTTTTTTAATTTAAACTCAATTTATTATGCAATAGATCCAATTAAAATATTCGAACAAAAAGGAATTGTAAATCCAAAAATCGATAGTGGAGGATTGGGACGATTTGACATGTATCCCGTAATTAATTACCTGAAGGATGATTTGAATTGGGATGGAAAAAAGATATTTGTTTTTGCTGGAAGATTTAATGAATTTATTTATTTACTTGATTATAAAATGGATGATAAAAGAGTGTTAAACACTTCTAATTGCGACATATGTAATCCTAATGGTTATAATATTGGTAAGAATATGTATGTGGAATCTTTTTATTGGAA
Organism: Minisyncoccota bacterium; assembly: GCA_021734445.1. Lineage (GTDB taxonomy): Bacteria > Patescibacteriota > Minisyncoccia > Phycocordibacterales > UBA1006 > JAIPIY01. The sequence continues at coordinate 98,207 of JAIPIY010000001.1, forward strand.
TATCCACGAACTTGAATTAGCAATTATTGAAAACAAGGAAGGTTACTTCGTAAGCGAGGATTACTGTATAGCGAATAAAAATAGGTCCTATCAAACCAATCCAGGAGAAAATTGCCTACAAATATTAGAAAACAAGAATTTTCACTATAATGATGTGTATTTTAAATTTTTAAAAAATATTAACGGTTATAAAATATATTACTGGAGTGAAAAATCATAAATCAGGATATGTTAGACATAAAAAGATTGTTGAGTTTAATATTTAAACTTTTTGAATCAAATAACAAAAGCATCCTTTCAGAATAATTATTTTCCCACGTCAATCTTTTTTTTATTATATTTTCTAATTTATCAATATTAATCTCTTTGGAATCCTCATAAAATAAGAGAAATTGCTCTTGTTCTTTTAAGATTTTATGAACTGGACTTTCTTTATTTGTTATGGCGATTATTGGTTTTTTAATTACAAAATAATCCATAAGTTTTGATGGTAGGAATAAACTCTCTTTAGGAAGATTTGCATCCACCAACAATAGATAGTCTGAACCAAGTCCCAATCGTAATGATTCATTATAATCTACCTTGCCTAAAAACATTATTTTTTCAAAAACAATAGAATCTCTGACTGCATTAAAAATTTCGTCTGCCCTATTATTACCAACAAAGTTAAGTTCAAAATCTTTGCGATCTATTTCATTCAATAACCCTAAAAGTTCATTAGGCGATCTTTTTCCATAAAAGCATCCTATGTGAGACAAAATAATTTTATCGCTTTTACTCTTAATACTAGGATTAGAAAGTTGAAGGTTATTAACTGGATGATATAACACAATAATCTTGTGTGCTAATTTGGAATCTTTTTTCTTAAGAAATGACGCAAAATTCTCATTTGTTACAATAATAAAATTAGATTTTTTAAACAATATATCTTCTAGATATTTCAAAAAATAATCTAAAATCGGTTTTTTTGTTCTATACGGAGAATCCAACCATGGATCACTAAAGTGAATCACCCATGGTTTTCCGGTCTTTATCTTTAAAAATAAACCAACGAAATGATCTATTATAGGAGTTGATCTTGTATAGATAATATCAAAATTACTATTTTTAATCTTGTTAAAAACTCTTATCGCCCAAATATATTTATTATTTAAGATTCTCCAATTTAAAAAAGAAGAACTGATAGAATTACGTATTTGTATTATTTTTAAATTTTTTACCAAAGATAATTCATTTATTTCTTCTGATTCGTGAGTATATACATTATACCTAATATCAGACTCTGTATTTAGTAATCTTGTAGCAACAAGTGACTCAGCATTATTTTGCGGATGAAAATAATATGCAACCGTTGCAACTTTAATATCTTTTTTATCTTTCAGGGTATTCATATTATTGATTCATTAAAAAATCTATAATTTTTTGAGTTGGATTTAATCCAAAAGGATGAACCCATTGCTTATTATTATGAATAAAATAATCATATCCTTTTTTTAAGAGATCATAGCTTGACCCGACGGTTTTACTTGCCCCAATTTCGACACATTCTGGCCTCTCTGTATTTTCTCTTAAATTTAATGTAGGGATCCCCAAAATACATGCCTCCTCTAAAATACCTCCACTGTCAGTTAAAATAATCTTTGAATAAAATTCAAGGCTTAAAAGTTCTAAAAAATCAACTGGTTCGATAATCTTTATTTTATCAGGGATTTTTAAATTAAATTCTTTTATATTTTTAAGAGTTCTTGGGTGAATAGGGAAAATAACATCCAAATTGTAATCATTCGATAGTCTAGAAATATTTTCTAGGTGCTGAGATAATATATCCTCCTTGTCTACATTGGATGGCCGATGCATAGTTACAAGTATATATTTATTCTCTTTGAGATTATTACTTTCTAAGATTTTTTTTTGAAGAAGACTCTTGGATTCTAAGACTGCATCTACTATCGTATTCCCTGTGACAAATATTTTATCATCTATTATTCCCTCACCCAATAATATACCTCTTTGTTTTTCTGTAGGGCAAAAAAGATAATCTGATACATGATCAGACACAATTCTATTAATTTCTTCTGGCATTGATCGATCATAACTTCTTAATCCAGCCTCTATGTGTCCTACTTTTATCCCTAACTTACAAGCAGCAAGAGCTCCTGCTAAAACACTATTAGTATCACCCTGCACAAGAAGTAATTCTGGTTTTTCTATGAGTAATACATTCTCAATCTCAGCAAGCATTCGTCCTGTCTGATTTCCTTGTGAGAGAGAACCTACATTGAGATTATATTTTGGACTTGGCAACCTAAGCCTATCAAAAAAAATCTTGTCCATATTTTCTGAATAATGCTGATTAGTATGAATTATAAAATAATCAAGATTGTGTTTTTCAAAAAATCTTATGATCGAACTTAATTTAATTATTTCAGGCCTCGTTCCTAAGAGTATGCAAGTTTTTTTCATTTTCAGTTTCTTTAAAAGTGGTCTTATAATAAATCAAATAAACCGATGACGTGTTTAATATATATGTAATCAGACTTGAAAGTATAATTCCATTATATGATAAATAATAATGCAATACCATACTCATTGGGAAATTTAACACTCCAAAAAAAATACTACTGATCATAATCCATTTTGTATAATTTGTAGGCGTAATAATCCCATTATTTATAGTAGCAGTTGATACTAGTATAAAGAATATAAATATCTGTATCTTTAAAAATTCCTTTAATATACTAGTGTCATATTGTGGTAAATATATACTAACAATCATTGGCAATAAATACCAAAAAATTATAGAAACCAAAATACCCATAATTATTGAAATTACAAAATATTTGATAAACTTCTGTTTTAACAAAATAATTTTTTTTAAGGCATACAACCTTGTATTTTTAGGTGCAATAACCTCACCCAAGATAGAAAAAGGTATTATCAAAAACACAAAAAATTTATTTAACAATTCATAATATGAAATTTCAGTAATGTATCCGTAATGTCCTAACATAAGAGTAGATATTCGACTATACAAAAAATATCCTACACCTGATAGCCCTATTAAAAAACTATATCTCCCGATTTCATTGATAATTTTTCTATTTATTATCATCTTAAACTCTTGATGTCCAAATATAAGCCCAAGTAGAAGAATAAGGTAGAAAATATTTTGAGCTAGAAGTGCACCAATTAACCCATAAGACTTTATTAAAAAATAGATAATAAAAATAGATATTGAGCCAACAAAAAGAGACACAATAGCTAATTCCTTAAATTTATTTAAACCCCGATAAATTCCATCATATAAAGAAGTCATTGGGGCTAAAAATATCAAAGGAAGGAGCCATAAGACATAAATATATTTTTCTTTCAGGTATAAAGGACCTATTGTTATTGTTAAGAAGGTTACCATGATTGTTAATATCAATATCATTAATCCTGAATTAAATACAACCATTTTCAATTTTTCCTTATCAACAGCATTATATTCAGCGATATATTTTGATGTAGCTGTCGATATTCCAAAATCTCCGAACATTATTAAAAGGAAAATAATTGCAAGAATATAATTATAAATACCGAAATCATGAAGATTTAATAATTTTATACATAAAACAAAAATACCAAAATTAATCCCCTGTTTACCTACTATTTGTAAAGCCCGCCATCCAAAATTATGAATAGTCTCTTTGTGATTATGGTAATTATTTAATAAGAAAGATTTCATTTTAAAATTTCATCATATACTTGTATATATTTAGGAACTTGCTCTTCGGCAGTAAATTTCCAGATATCTTCTAGATTATTTTTAGAGATTCTCTCAATTTCTTTTGGGTTATTTTTTAAATATAAAATTATTTCTCTCATTTTATTAATATCTCCTGGTGGAAATAGATATCCATTTCTCCCCTCTTTAATTATTTCTCTCATGCCGGGAATATCAGAAACCAAAATCACTAAACCTCTTGCCATCGCTTCTAATATAGTCATTGGAAAAACCTCTGTATATGAAGGAAGTATGAAAATTGAATGTTGATCATAATAATTGAAAATTTCTGAATTCTCAATTACACCAATATTGTTTACATGAGACATATCTGATATATATTTATCATCTCCTATTAAAGAAAACGGTATATCAATTAACCCCTTAGAAACGCAAATTAAATCATTGAAACCTTTTAATTCCGTATATCGTCCAATAAACAAGATATTTAAATTAAATACTTTTTTATCTTTAAGTATAATCTTGTTTTCAATAAAATTTGATATAATCACAGTTTTACTATCAAAACTTTCTTTAAATAAAATATTTTCCCGAAAACCAATCCTCTGAGCATTGGTAATAAACGTAATTTTATCAACAAAAAATACAAAGACATTCAAAATCAGGATGTTTAATGGTATTAATATTAATATATTAATTATTTTACTTAAGAAATTATGAGGCAATAGTAAAAATGGTGAATCAGAAAAAATATAATGATATGTTAAGATTTTAGGCTTTCTAGAAACAAAAAATAAGGGGAGTACAACTGGTGATGCATAATGTATATGCCAAGCAGACATCTTTTTATTTATTCGCTTAAAAGACCTCGGGTTAACAAATACTCTTTTGCCAAATATTTTTAAAGTACTTACAAATAAAAAAATTTCTGAATATTTAATACCGGTATATAAACAGACCAGACGTGCATTTGTTTTTTTTGAGAGTTTTTCTGCTAAAATAAAACTCCCACCAGTCGTATGATAATGAATTAAAATTCCCACAGGTAAATTGTTTTTTATATTTTCCATCTTTTTATTAAAAATTTAGGTGTTAAATATAATGCAGATGCATTTGCTTTTACAAGTACCCAAACCATACTCCAAATACCTACGTTTGATTTTAGTGTTTCAACTGATTTATTTTTATTAAACAAATAAGAAAGTTTTAACCATATATTTCTAAACGGAAATAATAATACGTCAATTATTGGGAAGTTTTTTATCACAGCTAACACAGTGTTTCTCTCAGAATAATAAGCTTTGAATGCTGAAGCCACACCACCCGTTTGTGAGTGCAAATGAATTAATCTCGCATTAGAAGATAGGTAGCAAATATATCCAAATGATCTTATTCTAAATCCAAGGTCTACATCTTCAACATATGCAAAAAAATCTCCATCAAAAATTTCACCATCTCTGTGTAATATCTTTTCCAAAACTTCTCTTTTATACAGTGGTGCAACACCTCCTGGTGCAAATACTTCAATATCTTCTGAAAGTTCAGGTGCCTCGGCATCAGTCAAATCATACCCCATAGAAATTCCACCATTTTTATTAGCCTGTATTGTCTTATGAAATTCCAATCCTGCATTTTGAATAACTGTTCCACCAATAAAATAAGCCTTACTGGAAACAGCGCCTATGTTCTGGTCTTTTTCAGCTGTTATTACTAACTCTTCAAGCCAATTATTTTGAACAATGGTATCATTATTCAAGCAAACAATATATGTAACCTCTCTGTCCTCAAATGCCCTAGCAATCCCGATATTATTCCCTTTTGCAAACCCAGTATTTGTTTCAAGTGGAATAATATGTACTTTCGGAAAATTTTCTCTTACAAAAGAGAGAGAATCATCAACTGATCCATTGTCAACAAAATAGACATCAAAATTTTTATAGGATTGCGTAAAAACAGCCTCAAGACAATCTCTGAGGAGGTGTATACCATTCCAGTTTACAACTATTATAGCGACTTTTTTCATAATATTTTTATATATTCTTTTAAAGTGACACCCCAGTCATAATTATTTTTAACCCTGCTTCTTGCTAGTTGTTGCAACTTCAATAAATATCCTGGATCGTTAACAACACTGTTCAGTACTAGCCTCAAACCATCGGCATCTTTAGGATTAATCAAAATACCTGCCTTATCAACAACTTCAGAGCACCCTGAGGTGTTTGTAGTAATAATAGCACATCCAGCACTCATTGCTTCAACGAGAACCATGCCAAAACTTTCATAATCCGAAACCAATACAAAGATAGCAGACTGTTCTAGTAAACCTTTATATTCTTTTCCATTATTATCGAGCCATCCATGAAACACGATTCTGGTTTTTGATTTTTCTGACATTATTTTTAATTCTTCCATCATGGGACCATCTCCTGCAATATGAACCTCGTAACCAATATCGATATCAGAAACTGCTTGGATGAGATACTGGAAACCTTTATTTACTAATAATCTCCCCGATGAAAAAATATATTTCTTTTTCTCTTGCGAAATAAATTTATCAGTATCAAAACCAGCAGGAATAATAACTAATTTTTCATCTTTTAATTGTGAATACACTCTTTTTATTTCATTTTTTAAAAAATAAGATGGGAGAATTATTTTCTGAGCATTATCTAAAATCTTTTTCCAACTTTTAACAAGAAGAGGATATAGATATTTAAATCTTGCATTATATCCAAGAACATCACTACCATGACTGGTAACGATATAAGGCAATCCGAATTTTTTCTTTAATAAAAACGCTAAAACACCGGTTGGAATAATAAAATGACAATGACAAATATCATAGTTTTTTTTCTTTAATAATTCATTACAGGTAAACCATGCGGAAACGAGATAGGTTGCCTGTTCCCATGGATGGCATAATTCTTTTTTACTGCGCCAACATTTAACACGATGAACTCTAAAATTTTTATTTATCTCTTCATACTGTGGTAAACCCTTGTACCCCATCGTTACCACATCAATATCAAAATCCCCTGTTTGAGATAATTTTTCTGCAATATCATAACTGACCGGACTGGCCCCACCACCCAATGGAGGGAATTCGTAGTTTAAAACAAGGATTCTTTTTTTTCTTTTTATATTATCTTCCATAATTATTTGTTTTTATCAGAAACCAAAATATCCAGATAATTATTTTTTGAAATAACAGTAAATGATGATTCTGGATAGGTAGTATTCCATAAATGCGGGGTTTTTGCTTTATCTTTTTTCCATTTCACTTCGAATGCTTCTAATCCTCTTTCAGATTCTATTACAATATCGACCTCTTTGCCTGTATGTGTTCTCCAAAAATAAAATTCTCCCGGATTCCCTTCTGCATTTCTTTTTTTGAATAATTCCATAAAGATAAAATTTTCCCATAATCCACCTATGTCATCACGAGTATCCAAAGGATTAAAATTTGCTATAACTGCGTTTCTAATACCCACATCAACAAAATAATACTTTGCTTTTTTTGATATTTCGTTTCTCAGATTTTTTGAATATCCTCTTACCTTTTTTATGACAAACATTTTCTCAAGTAAATCAAGATATCGTGCGACTGTTTTTGTATTTGCACCAACAGTAGTCGCTATTTCATTATGAGAAACCTCGTTTCCAATTTGAAATGCAAGACATTTTGTAATATCAAGCAATAATCCTGGAGATTTTATTTTCTCTAGTGCGAGAACATCTTTAAACAAATACGAGGAAACAAGCTCTTTGAGTATTTTTACTTTCATTTGTGTATCTGATTCCAATAACACTTCTGGATAAGATCCATAGAGGAGGAATTTCTCACTATTACTATCTAATTCGAATGCACCCAATCCCATTTCTTGTAATGAAATGGGTAATAAGAGTAATTCAAAATGCCTTCCTGTCAGTGGTTCACCTACTTGTCTAGAAAGATCCAGTGATGACGAGCCAGTTAAAATGATATTCTTTTCGGGAAATTCATCTATTATCATTTTTATACCCAACCCGATAGAGGTAATTTGTTGAGCCTCGTCAATACCTATTACATCATAAGAATCAGCAAATGACAAAACCTTTGATCTTTCTTCTGATGCAAAAATTTGCCTCATTGCAATATCATCTCCTGTGGAATATAAAACCCGACCTATCTGAGTAGATAGATAATCTTTTAAAATAGTAGTTTTTCCGACCCTTCTGGGTCCATATACGACAAGAACCCGCTTTGGAACAACATTATCCTGGATATTTTGTTTTCTCTGAAATAATTTCATTATAGTAATATACTATCACAATACCAATTTTCGTGCAAATTTTGGTATTGGCGATACCAAAATTTGCACGAATTTATATACTTTTCAATAAATACTCTTTGATTATACCCTTGTTACTATAAAATCACCCATATATTTATCTTTTATAATATTCTCTATACCAATCAACGAAATTCTTTACCCCCTCGTCAATTGATGTTTTTGGCTTATAACCCAATTTTTTCTTTGCTTTTGAAATATCTGCATAGGTTTTTGTTACATCGCCGGGTTGCATGGGTAATTTTTTCTTTTTTACCTTCATCCCTGTACTGACCCCTATGGCTTTGATAAAATCATTTAATTTTACCGGTTCACCACGACCCAGATTAAATATCTCAAAAGAAGCCGGTTTTTCAAGAGACCGAATAATTCCCGAAACAATATCATCAATATACGTAAAATCACGCATCATTCTGCCATGACCATATACCTCGATTTCTTCCCCTAACAGGACCTTGTGCGTAAATTTGAATAACGCCATATCAGGGCGTCCCCAGGGGCCATACACAGTAAAAAATCGCAAACCTGTGCAACGCATACCATGCAAATGAGAATAGGTAAAAGCCATTTTTTCATTAGATTTTTTTGTTGCCGCATATAATGATATCGGATGATCTACCCGGTCCATTTCCGAAAATGGAACTTTTTTATTTTCTCCGTATACAGAACTGGATGATGCAAAAATAAAATCTTTTATCCCGACACGTTTCATTTCTTCTAAGATATTTATGAACCCGACAATATTTGATTGAATATACACATGAGGATTTTCTATACTGTATCTCACCCCCGCCTGTGCTGCCAAATGGATTACCTTGTCTATAGTATGTGATTCAAACACCGCACGAAGGAATTCAATGTCTTCGATATTGCCACGATACAAGGTAAAATTTGGAAAATCTTCTAATATTGCATTTCTTGCTTCTTTTAATGTGTAATCATAATAGATATTAAAATTATCCATCCCAATAACATGGTGCCCAGATTCCAGTAATTGTTTTGCCGTATGAAAACCTATAAAACCAGCTGATCCAGTGACCAGTATTGTTTGTGTATTTGGTTTTTGTTTTTTAACAGGCATAGGCATTTATGCATTCTCTGATATATTTTTGATATCGTATATTTTATCTTTTGTTGCACTGAAATAGGTTTTTGACAAAATATCAGCCAACAAACCAAATACAATAAATTGAATACTGATTAACAGGGTTATCAAAGAAAGAATGGTTAATGCAGTATCAGACAAACTGACCCCTGAAAATATTTTTTGATACAGCGCAATACCAAATCCTACACTGCCTAACAAAAACAATACAACACCCAGACTACCAAATAAATGAAGTGGTCTGTTGGCATATTTTTTCCAAAACCATACCGAACCCATATCCAATACCCCTTTTATTCCTCGTTTCCAGGTGTATTTAGTAACCCCGGCAATACGCGGGCGATGGTTTACTACAATTTCTCCCACGGAAAAACCTTTTATCTTGAGTACTGCAGGGATAAACCTGTGCATTTCTCCATATAAATCAACGTGATCAAAGCATTCTTTGCGATATATCTTTAATGTACACCCACTATCATGAATACCATCATTGATAAGAAATTTTCTCACCCTTGCGGCAATTAATGATGCTATCTTTTTGTTTTTATTATCTTGTCTATGTTTTCTCCACCCAGAAACCACGTCCAGATTATGCTCTTCTAGATAAGCGACTAATTTGGGAATATCCGCAGGATCATTTTGGCCATCACCATCCATAGCGATAATATATTTTCCATTGGCATGTTTGAACCCTGCATCCAATGCCGCGGTTTGACCAAAGTTTTTTCGAAAATGAATGACGGTTAATGGAGACAATGTTTGTAATTCTTGTGCTGTACCATCACTGGATCCATCATTTACAAAAATGATTTCAAACGATGTTTGCATTTTTTCTAACACTGTTACGATTTCATGATGAAGTAATTTCGCATTTCCTTCTTCGTTAAACATGGGCACAACCACTGATATATGTATATTTTGTTTCATACTTATTTCCAATATTTTTTTAAGTCCCATAATGCATGCATATAATCATGAAAATGAAACGAGAATTCATAATGAGATAACCGGTGTGACACTGCACGTGTACTGGACGTCATTTCGTCTGCCAGACCTTTGTACGCAATACGTAATACCATAACAGGAATAGTAAAAAAATGTGGCACCCCTAATGATTTTGCCAATCCTGCTGAAAAATCTTTGTACAGTACGGGTGATGTAACTGCATTAAATACACCTTTCATGTTTTTCTTCTGCATACAGTGAAGATATAATCGAACCAAATCATCTGCATGAATCCACGAAAACCAAAAATCTCCGGAACCAATCGGTCCACCCAAAAAACGTTTATACCAAGGAACCATTTTCGCCAGAAAACCTCCCCGGCCCAAAACATTCCCCTGACGAAGAATTACTGTCCGAACATCATATTGTTCAGCAACACGAGCTTCTTGTTCCCAATCAATAACCACCGTAGATAAAAAACTTGATCCTGGTTCATCTGATTCACCCAGAATATCGTTTCCCCTATTTCCATAATATCCAACGGCAGATGCCTGAATAAAAACGTCTGGACGATATTCTGGATTTTCGAACAATCGTACGATATTTCGTGTACTCATAATACGAGTAGTATGAATTTCTTTTCGGTGTTGTTCGGTAAATCTTTGCGCGATATTTTTTCCCGTCAGGTTTATGACCGCATACGGATTACGAAGAAAGTCATTTTTTGTAATAGGATACGTAGTATCAGCCAAGACAAAAGAAACTCCCGATTGTTCTGGTGGTGCATTTCGATCAACAATAACAACAGAAAAACCCTGCGCTAAACAAGCATTTTGTATTAATCTCCCTAAAAATCCCGAACCACCATAGATAACTACTTTTTGCATAGTTCAAGTATAGCAAAATTAATAAAAACCGACTAATCAGGAAAAATACGAAAACCCCAAGCGTTTGATTTATCTAATGTTCTTTCTTTTCTGGATAGCAACATCTGATATGCACTGAAAATAAAAAGAACAAACAGTGCATAGGTTTTATATCTTACCCATATTTCTTCTGAAAATCCTATCCGAAATATCTCATTCGAAACTGCCAAAAGAATCATAAAAATACCCCATCTCCAAGAAACTATTTTCCACCCCCTATCAGATATTGCAAAAAGTTTAAAAAATAAATCTTTCAATACAAGCCGATTCATCAAAAGACTGACAATAATAATGGATCCAAAGATACCATAGAAAAGAGAATCTTTAATAATGATAAAATTTGCATCTTTGAGAAAAATAGTAGCCAAACCAAACACAACGACTGACCCACTGGCAAACAGTGGAAACAATGCGATTCGTTTTTGAACCACATATCCAGAAACCATAACAACAACAGTGGTAACAACTAGAATAATTGTCGCAACTTGAAAATTAAAAAATTCGAACATGACCAAAAACAAAACCAATGGACCAAATTCTACAACAAGATTAAACAAGAGCCCTAATCTCTCTCTTGTTTTATTCTTTGGAGAAGGTGCTACCATATTATGATGTAGAGAGAAATCTTTTTCTCATGATCAGTGCCATACTGATACTGAATACAAGAGCAAGCGCGTACACACCCAAGATAATTACCGGTTCATATGGGATACTTCGAAAAGCTCCTAACACTAACGCAAAAGTCCATGATACTACAGAAACTGCCCCGCTGATATACATACCCAAAGAAAAAGATTGGAATTCTTTTGACGATGGCAAATATATACCAATGCATCTTTTTATTCGTTTTAAATGAACGGCGTGAAATATAATACCGTTAATGATAATCACAGCTACAACAACCATCTTTGCAAGATATTTAGAAGAAGCAAAATAACGTTCTGGATCCATCGATGTCAAAAGTATTCCCGATATCAAAAATAGAGCTAACCCAAACCAAACAAAAGTACCTGCAAATTTCATAAAACGAAATTCAGTTTGTGATATCTGCTTGTCTTTCATCGACAGAAAAAACATACCATCACCCAGGTATGCCCCTCCCACACCAAAAGCTACTCCCAGCAAATGTCCGATAGTATATAAGGTTTTTGCATCTACAAAATCAAACATACGAATCTAGATAGTAATTAATCCAAATAGCAAAGCAAAGATAAACAAGGTTCCTAATGTCCCCAAAGCTGGATGAATTCTCCACAAAACAATATTAATAAGAATAAGAATAACAAACAAAACAAGTCCTACGTTGTTTATAGCCAATACAATTGCATTCCAAATATCTGTAAGTGTCATAAAAATAATGATTACATTAATAAATAATACCTATAGTATACAATAAAAAAATAAAAGATACACTACACATTTTTAGTCTCTGAAAATCCGATATAGTAATTTTTGCCAATTTCCATGGGTTAATTGTATCATTTCATCGTCTGTATGTTTTTCTTCCAAAAGCGCAATAAGATTGTGATATTCCCCTGCATGACCTGCATCAGGAACAAATTTTGGCCACGACATACCATCAAAATCAGAACCCAATGCCACATGGTCAATTCCACACAAAGAAATAACATGCTCTATGTGTGCAACAATATCACGAACCGAAGCATCTGTACCAACGGGATTTAAAAATTCTGGAACAAATGCCACACCAATAACGGCATCTTTTTCTGCCAACAATGCAAACTGGTCATCTTTTAAATTTCGAACATGAGGATTCAACATATGTGCACAGGTATGAGAATTAATAACCACACCATTAAACAAACGCAGACAATCATAAAACATTGTTTCATTCATGTGCGCTGTATCCAAAGCTATCCCCAGGGATTCCATTTTTTTCAAAAGATGTTCACCTGCAGGTAATAATCCATTTGCAGATAATGTCCCTCCCCCAAAATGATTATCACGATTCCAGACAGGGCCAATAATACGTAAACCTTTTTTATATAATTGCTCCAAATTAGATAGGTCTGCCGCAATCCCCAAAGCATCTTCCAACAACAACACAATACCCAACACACCATCGGTAGTGAATACAAAATCAAGATCTTGTTTCGAAGTGATGATTTTTATTTTTCCATCGCTTTTTTCTGCAAGACCATGATAAAAATCTAATTGTCGTATTGTTTCTTGTTGTGCAAATTCTGGATCAGAGTGAATATCTTTTCCATCAAATGAATAAGGAAAAGTAACACCATATACAATTTTTACACCCGACCCCGCCAGTCGGACATAATCAACCTGATTTAACTGTTTTTCTGAAAATATTTGAGATGCATCAAATTGATTTTCCATAAAAAAATCCTTGCCCGTTACGTGCAATGTATTAAAAGAAATATCCTGATGGGAATCGATAATCATGTGTTTTTTCATATATATAAACTATACACATAAATAAAGAAAATAAAAAGGGCGCGTTCCATAATGGAAACGCGCCCGATGATACATCACCCTAGTTACTTGTGTACATGAAATAGCTGCTGTATCTTTTCGAAAGACATGGGCATTAATTTCGTAAGCAGATCTGCTGGTACACGTTCTCCATTCAAAAGATCATATTGACTAAATCCCCTTCTGGATTCAAGCTCAGAAACATATTCTGTGCGAACACTGACCATCTTTTGAGACAAGATTTTATTCTGATGAATTAATCCCTGAGGAAAAATAGTGGGATACCGATTTTTAGATTCGGCAATCCTTGTATTCAGAAAACCTTTCTCTGTTGATATATCCAGCAACGAACGAACCGAATTTCTCAACTCACGTTCTGCGCAAGATGGAAGAAATCGGAATAATCCCCCTGGAACAATCGTGTGTCGAAGATGCTTTGGTAACCATGGAAATGTTCCACTGTTTTGCAAAACTTCGAACATCCGAGAAAAGACATTCCGAATTGGTTTACCCTTGAGATAATGAATCATGTCAATACCAGAAACGGTGAATGTATCCCCAACCAATACTGAAGGTTCAGCAATTCCCCGTTGCACCTGTTGCCAATAACATGTAATGGCATCAAGCATAATCAGGGATTCTTTGATCGGCAAATACCCGCCAATTTCCAATACTACATCTTTTTCGATCATGTATTTGTGACTCTTTTTCATTTCCAAAAAAGAATCTATCACATCAAAAGACGTAGCTGGTGAAATTTTAGTAACACACCCCATAGGAGAAACAATACGATTAAAAATCCCTGTTTCATACCCCTGCAAGATGTATTCCTGATTCGTGATGATAATCTTGAAGAAGTCCCGTACAAATGGAAAATCCAAAAGATCTGCATCAAGAATCACATTTTGATATCCAAGAGCTTTTTTCTTTGCAATATGGTGCACATGCCCCAGATTGGAACATTGTGCAAATTGTCTGGCCGAAATAAAACCATTGGATAATACTTTTTCGGAACTCAATTGCAAATATGGAGATAAAACCGCATCATGCTGAATAGCACAATAATGCTTACTGCCACCTTCGAAAATTGTTTCCGGTTCATCAGCGGTATCTCGTACCGATTGATTCCCCATGTAATCACAAATGGTGACACCCATGTGTGGATACATGTTATTACTGGGCCAATGAAGCCCAATGTGCGGTGTAGCAAGAATAGACACACCTAGAGATGTAAGATGAGAGATATCATCCCCACAAAGCTGGTAAGAGCTACCACCCCAGGGATTTAATCTATCAAAACCAATGATGTGAAATCCAGATTCCGAAAGAGAAGGATTTTCTTGTTTCCACATTTTCTGCAAAATTTCATGCGTTTTCATGATGTTTGAATTTAGGTGATGTTTATGAAATTGTTAAAAAACAAAAACCAAACCCCAGATTGCTCGGGGGTTTGTTGGTATCAATAAATTTTTTGAGAAATTATATTTTATTCAGACAAACAAAACCCCGAGCGGAAAGCCAGATAGGGCGGTACAAGAAACACATGTTTGTGTGAATATGACTATTCATAATATATATACTATAGAAACGAAGTTTTTTGTCAAGAAAAATTAAGACAACAAAAATCTATCTTATTTATAAAAATACAGAAACAATTAGAAGAACTGTTCCTATAAAAAGCCAGATAGCACCACGAATTGGAGATTCTAAATCAGAACGCGTTTCAATTTCCTTATATTCACCACCCTCAAACAAAGACATCGCGTCTTGTTTATTTTTAATATTCACCAATAAGCCAACAAAACGATTCCACACAGAAGGTTTTTTATACAACCATTGCTTTGCAATTAACATGGAAATATCTCCAGATGCAAATGTTATTGAGGCAGCTGATAAACAAAGTGTTCCTATTATAATTATCAAACTTTGAATATTCACAAAAAGAAAAGACTTTAGTTTTAAATTTCACGCAGAAGCTGGAGTGCAAACATTAAAACCTGTACCGCCAACACAAGAGATTATACTAAATCCACTATTTATTTCTGTAGACCCAGATTCATTCTCAGCACGAATAATCACCTTATAATTAAAACCTTTTGGTAAAGTAGTTTGAATCTCGTGATTTCTACTATTACGTTTTTTAGACTCAAGAGAAGAATATATCTTTGAATCATTACCTTGGTAAATTTTTATAGAACTTTCCGAAGGATAATTTGTTTTCCAAGAAATTATACATTTTTCTGCATTACAAGAATGATTAACCTCATCAATTTTTAAAGGTGTTTGCTTTGTAGAAAAGGTAACGCGCTCTGTTTTCCAAGAATTATCTGCAAGGGCTGTTATATTACCCATATAAGGAATATCACTTTCTAGTCCACCAATATTAACAACGTGATATTTACCAACCCCTTTTTCAGAAAAATAAGTATCCCCTTCAATCATTATTTTTGATTCAGAATCTATTGTTGTTTCCCATTTTATTTTTACTGAATACGCTTCGGCATCTGCTTCAATATTCCTAATTGAAAGAGTATTTAAATTCGATTCTACTGGCGTTACGTTAGAAGCTACAATAGGGGTAATTATGGGTATAACAGGAGGCTGATAATCTGAAACTAGATTAATCTTTTTCTCAGTTTCTTTTGATAGAATAGGTGTTTTTTCTTTATCTATAATAACCTTTGATTCCACGGGAGCAACTTCTGCCTC
The DNA here is from genome assembly GCA_021734445.1 of Minisyncoccota bacterium. GTDB lineage: Bacteria > Patescibacteriota > Minisyncoccia > Phycocordibacterales > UBA1006 > JAIPIY01. Next base: position 114,401 of record JAIPIY010000001.1, read on the forward strand.
TATCACCACTTCATGTTTAGATTCTGAAACCTTTTTATCCTTCTTAAACCAAGAAAATGGGTTCCACCATACGGCAAGTGTTATACTTGGGTAAATTAATACAACTAAAAATACAATCAAAATAATCTTTTTATATTCATTTTTCATAATACATTAATTAAACCAATAAACCAGTAGTGGGTGACTATCGGGAATCGGTCACTCTTGTGGATTTTCTTTCAGAAAATCTCACGCCATTGACCTCCACTCGCCCGCCAGGCTACGCCTGACTTTGTGCGGGCTCGGTTCGATTCCCTCTCGAAAACTTTGTTTTCTCGTAGTCACTTTTAGACATAACAAAAACGCAAGCAAAAGCCTGCGTTTTTGTTATGCTGGGTGACTATCGGGAATCGAACCCGAATCAGAGGCTCCACAAACCCCTGTGTTAACCGTTACACCATAGTCACCAATATAAAACACAAGAAAATATCTCTCCTGTGTTGCTTTGTTATACCAAAAAAATCAAATAAAAGCCAGCCCTAGAAAGAAATCTTTTTTCTAGCAATCAGATTTTCCAAATACAACCCTGCGATAGAAGCCAAAATAACAATAGCTAAATACACCAAAAACAATCCCCAGTATGACCAATTTGATTCTCCTATTTTTACCAAAACAAACATAACATACCATGACACCACTGAAACACTACCAAAAATAAAAACTATCTTTCGCATCATTTCAAATGCATGTTTTTCGCCTGTGATATGTGGCTGATCAAAAGGAATTTCCGATAACTGATGACCCACCAATAGATTTACCATGACGCTATTCATAATCAACACCAATGTAATAGTCATCACCATTAACATACTACTGGATTCCAATATTGCAGGACCAAATGATGCGTAATATCCGATTCCTACCAAGACAAACAATCCCAGGATAAACCACAACAACTGATAGAAAAATCCAATAGTTCCTGCTTCACCTTTTGAAACATGATGATCATGCAATGAACGAAAGAAATACAAATCTGTCAGGGTCGCAATACCCACACCCAAAGCCAACGCCAACGAATATCCCACAAATAAGATATGTTGATAGGTTGCCAAAATTTCAACCAAACTAAATGGAAATGAGAACAACGAAATAACAAAAATAAATAATGAAATAGTTGCCGACCCCAAACACCATGAACACCATTCACGCAAAGCAAAAGCCTGGATAGCAACCAAATACACTGAAAACAACATTGCTAATGTTGTAATGACAATAAATACAAACATCACGCCTGGTGTACCCAAACTAGGCATAATCATGATAGTCGCATATGCCAAAGCAATCAGAGAATAATAGAAAATTCCCATCCATTCTACTGGTATACCCAAGAAATTTGAAAACCGGCTGTAAATTACCGTATCGCAATTTGCATCCAAAGGACAAATCATCTTTTCATGTTTTGCTTTTTTGTGTCGAATAAAACTGGCTAAAAAGAATCCTGCAAACGCAAGAAAAACAAGAACAATTTTTGCAACTAATGGTGACATATGATGAGATTATATACTAAAAACACCTTCAAAGCTAGAATTCCGTTACCGGCAAAGGTTCCGTTTCAGTTTCTGTTTCTGTTGGCACATTTTCATCATTGCTAACAGATTGTTTTAATTCTGGAAATAAAATTTGAACATCTTCTGGAATAACTGAGACAATTTGATTATTAGCCAACGATGTTAATTGCAAAGTATGCTGTACAGACATGGTATCAAAATTACTGGATCCTGAAAAACCATATGGGATAAATGTATTCTCTCGTAGAGATACCAGCCCGGTAAGATTTTTTACGGTACGCATAAAATCAGTTTCTAATATTGTTACCATTTCACCAAAAGATTGTATCCTCATAGGATATTGATACATGGGAAGATTCATAACTGAATGTGACACACCAGGATTTTCTAATACGATAGATTGCAACCCATCTGAAACAGTGTTCACAACACCAGCTATTATTTGAACACTGTCTGGTAATGGTGTTTCTTCAGGTATGGTATGTATTACCGGTAATCGATACCAAATATCTTTTTGTATATTCAAGTGAGTAAGAATTTCTAGTGATGCTTCTCCGAAAGATACATAAGTAAATTCTTGATCAAGTATAAATTTCATACGAACACGCTCCATACCTGATTCACGCGGTATCTCCAACGTAATATTTCCTTCTGATTGTATTCCTGTATCCCCATTACGTAACCACCCATCCACAGATAACAATGATTCTACAGGTTGTATTACAGGAATTTCTGCGTTCAAATCTTCGGTCACTATTTCTTCTCCTGCTACTTGCCCTGTTGTAACATCTGAAGATTCTGTTATTTCAACCTCTCCTTGTTCATCATTCATAGGAAAAAACAATGACTGAAATATATCTTTTTCTGATGTAATACTACCCACATAAGAAAACTGCATTCCTGAATTTGCGGGTAGAATATTTTTCAACGAAGCAAAAGCTTGTTCCGCCAAAGGAACTTCAATCACAGTAGTTTCTTCAACAGGCGTTTCTTGATTCAAAAAACCAGAAAACAGCCCCTGTGTATATCCATACAATCCAAAACCAAATATTGCCAACACTAATAAAATAATAACCGTGATACCTATAATTTTTTGTACAGGATTATGTTTTTTGATAATTACACCATCATCATGTATTTCAGTATCAGGCGTAATTGCCATACCTCCAAAAGCTGGTGAAGCCTGGGGTGGATTAAAGGATGCCCCTGGATTAACCACAGGAGAAACTGGTTCTGATTTTGTATACCATTCTTGTGCAAAATTTTGTGCTGGTTTAGGTGCTATCACAGGATCTATAGACTTTGGTGCAATGTTTGATTCAGATGTTTTCATTACCGGTACTGATTCTTTTTCTTGAACCATACCCACAGGAACGATGGTTGGTTCTGGAATATAAGCCGATGATTGCATTGTATTTTGCATAACCGGCTGCTGTGCCAGTGTTTCTTTTACTGCAATAGATGCGGGTTGTATACGTGGATCAAAAGAATCAACTGGCTGTACAGGAGGCATCACAACAGGAGTTTTTTCTTCAACAACTGATTGCAAAGGTTCTTCTGCTGGCATTTCTTTTACTGGATTTTCAAATGAAATACCTGCAATTTCTTCAGTAGGAGAAGACAAAGAAACATCATTCATTTGTTTTTCATTTAAACTATCAGGAGTATTTTGTGTAACAGATTCAATCCCCGCTTGTTCCAAAGAATCATTATCCAAATCTAATACAGTAGACATTTCTTCTTGGGTTTCTGGAATATCTTTCTGTACCAATGGAGAATGATCTTTTTCAGAAGAAACAGAAACATCTCCACCTAAATCAACATTTACAACGGGTGCTTGTTCAACCTCTTTGGATTCATACGATGGTTTTTGTGATGAAATAACTTCATCTTTGTTTTCACCTGTTTTTATTACAGATGATTCCATGGACGCCATAGGGACATCTTGTTCTGAAACACCTACTGATTTGAATACTTCATCAACATCATCATGTGTCCATCCACCATATGCGAATAAATCTTTACGAATAATATCAAGGTGATGACCTTTTGCGATACGTAATTGAATATAATTTACAAGTTCTGGTGTAATCATACACACAGTGTACCATATTTATTTTTTATTTTTTACAAAAGGTGTGTAAAAGATTTAAAACAACAAAGGAGAAGGCTTGGTCACAAATAATTTTCCTACAGAAAATTTTCGCGACCCCGCCTCGTCTGCCTTGGGCATAACTCCGACCTTCAAGATCCTCACGCGAGCAAAGCAGTTTGCTCGCTTCCTGCGCACAGATGTTCACATTGTGCGCAGGAGAGGACTTGAACCTCCACGCCCTTGCGGGCACATCCACCTCAAGGATGCTTGTCTACCAGTTTCAACACCTGCGCAATGTTTTGATTATACATTTTTCGATGATTTTTACAATTTAAAAACCCTGACCATTTCGGGTAGGGTTTTTAAATTATTCAGAATCTTTTTGTGTATCTTCTGTTGTTACTACTGGTTCTGATTCTACTGTTGATTCTTCTGGAGCTTCATCAGTTGGTTCATCTTCCGGAAGGATGGTTGTCAAAAATGGAATAAGATTTCGCATTTTTCGTTTAATATCACGGGCAACCTTGGTTCGAACGTAATATAGTTTAGATCGTCTTACTTTTGATCGACGTACTACTTCTATTTTTTCAATAGATGGTGAATATAATGGGAAGATACGTTCTACACCTACACCACTGGCTACCTTGCGAACAGTAAAAGTTGCACCAGGTTCTGTTCCATGTTTTCGCGCGATTAAAAGACCTTCAAAAAGCTGAATACGGGTTTTTCCTTTTTCTTCAATTTTTACATGCACACGAACAGTATCCCCTGCACGCAGGTCAATATTTTTTCGTTCATGTATTGATACGGGCGTAAAAGCCACAGTTGTACTTGCTGTCATAACGTGAGAAACTATAACATATCCAATTTTGTTTTGCAATAGACCAAAGCATCTTCAAAATCTTTTGGAAAAGGAGCTTCAAAATGGACCCTTTCTCCTGATAAGGTAATAAAATCTATTGCACGCGCATGCAATGCCTGACGTTTAAAACCTAACAGATTTGGTCGGTTTGGTGCATATAATGTATCCGCTAACATAGGATGTTGTAGATATTGCATATGCACGCGCAGTTGGTGGGTTCTTCCTGTTTCTGGCAATAAAACAATATAAGAAACCAAATCATCCTGTAATCGATATTTTGTTCGATAATGAGTTACCGCCTGACGCTCTTGTCCACGTTTTCCCCTGCCGGCACTATAACGACGAAAATCACGCGGGCTACGCGCAATAGGTGCATCAACGGTCCCTGCATCTTTTTTTACTATACCGTGCACAAATGCATGATATTCTTTGGTGATCGTATGATTTTGGAATTGTTCTTTGAGATGGAGAAACATTTCAGGAGTTCGTGCAACAATCAAAATTCCCGAAGTATCTTTATCCAAACGATGCACAATACCAGGACGATCGATAACCGTTCCGTCTTTTAATCTCATGGGTTCTCCTACACCAACAATGTCAGGAAATTGTTCCACCAAAAAATCCACCAATGTTTTTTCATCGGTGTGTCCATCCGCGTGCACCAACAAACCAGCGGGTTTATTGATGATGAGGAAATGTGGGTCGGTGTGAAGAATATTTAGATATTTCATATAATATGTTATAGTATACAATATGAATATAAATTTTGATATAGAAAAATCCCCTATTAAAAAGGAGACTATCAGAAAACCTTGGTCTGATGAAAATATTGGGTTTCTCTTAGGAAACATGCACATATTAAAAAACAAAGAGAAAGCGCTCAATGATCCCAATAATTACAGAGAAAAAAGCATCGAAACATTTAACGAGCTTGATACTTTCCTTAGAGACAATGGGGGCACTCATTATGAAAATATTAATGATTTATATAATCAATATAACAGTACAACAAAACCGCTTATTGTAAGAAGAGAAGATCCGATACGTATTGTTAACCTCATAAAAGGTGATTCTATTAAAATGGAATTTGATCCAGAAGTTGTTGGTGATAGAGGGGATAAATATGCTAATTCTGCATTATGGCCATATGGACCTATTAATAAAACAAGTGGAATTGCAAATGCATTTCTTGAAGGTCGAGGTGCCGCTGGACCAATAGTGATCGTTGCTGGATACACACACAACCAAGATCATATGACAATTGAAGACCCTCATGAGCACATGGCAGAAGTTGGGACAATTCAAAGACATGCAATAAAAATCCTTTCAGGAGAAATAGAGACCAAAGATCTAGAATTTCTTATAGTCAGGGCACCAAAAAAGTTTTTTGATCCAACAAAACTAAAACCAGAAGAACAACATTCAGAGCAAATTTTTAGAGGGTATAAATTTAAATAAAAAAATAGGCTGAAATGATGTAAATCACCTCAGCCTTGTTTGTTTTTTGTCACTAATACATCAACACAAGAAACGCACGTAAGTGCACCGGGTACCAATCTTAACCTGGCGACCGGTATATCCTGAGAGCATTTTTTACAAATACCATATTTCCCATCTTTTATAGCATTCAATGCTTCGATGAGAAATGGGGTAACTACCTGTGTTTTTCTTTGTTGATATGGAGTCAAATCTCCTAAAGTAAGAATCTGCTCTGCAATAAGATCTTTATCATTATAACGATCAATACGAGCTTGAATAATTTCTTTTTGAATTTTTACAAAAGAAGTCCAACCGGGACCATTTCTCACAAGAATTTCTTCTTTTTCCTCCATGGGTGTACAGTTTTTATTCTTTGATATTATACTTTAAAATAATAATAAAGTCAATACCATGCATATTATCTTATTTAAAACTTATATTTAGAGAAAAACATCATCATGGCAAAAAAGCGACCACCTTCGTGGCCGCCTTCTTTGTTTTATGTGCGCGATGAGGGACTTGGTCACGAATATTTTGCTTTACAAAATTTCTCGACCCCGACTCGGCGACAATTTTGTAAGACAAAATCGTAAACCGCCTCCGTCTTTCAAGTCCCAATCTCTTGGTAAAATACAAAAGCCCGAATGCTTTGCATCCGGACCTTGTATTTTATGTGCGCGATGAGGGACTTGAACCCCCGACCTTCTCGGTGTAAACGAGCTGCTCTACCAACTGAGCTAATCGCGCTATGTTTTTATTATAAAGAAAAATCTTTACTCCGTGTGTCACAAATAATTTTCCTAGCGAAAATTTTCGCGACCCCGACTCGCCTGTGTTCCAAGTATTCACACTACGGCTCCGTCCGCACACTTCGCTCGAATGTAAAGAAATTTACATTCTTTACGCTCGTGTGCCCCCGCTAGGAATCGAACCTAGATTAACGGCTTAGAAGTCCGCAGTTCTATCCATTGAACTACAGGGGCATCTTACCCTATCAGACCGTATACACGGTACCTAAAACGAAGGACCAACAAAGTATAGCATATTTCGTTTATTGGTCAATATATTCGTTTGCCACCGGACGCATATCATTACGCTCTTCGAGAATTTCCAAAACTTTGTCCAAATTATCTTGATGCAACACAGGAACGATCTGATCTGAAATAATTTCTTCTTCTACATGGATACGATCAGATACCACATAATAACGATATACAATTGCTGTAATCCCGAGGATTATAACGAAGCCAATAAAAAATCCTACTACAGACCATTGCCAAACAATAGTTGGTCGAAATCGTGAACGAATTTTTTTAATCGTTTCCTCAAGAGTGTTTATTGCTGTATCTGTTTTTATTATCATATTTTTATATCTGAGGAATAAAACTTGTCATACGACCAGTAATCACCAATCTCCACTGATCAATAACTGGATCCTCCCCCTGAAACGGAGCAACAGAAACCTGATCAAGATCAATCACATAGGGTAATACTTCAAAGCGATGCAAGGCACGTGCGATGTTTTCAAAATCCCCTCGAAAATCTACCCCCATCAATAAATGTGGTTCTTTTTCCTGTATGATATCCAACTGTGAAAGAGACAACACTACACCTTCTTCTGATGCCAGTGTTTCTAATTCTTTTATCAAATCAACGATATGCTGTTCTTCGATATGCATATTGTTTAATTGACTTTCAATAGAATCAATATCGCGTGTCATAATTCGTAACGATTCAATTTGTTTTGTTTTTTGTTGCTCTTGTGCAAATTGTTTTTGAATTTCTTGGGTTTGTATTACAGTTTCTCGCACTTGTATCACCAAAAAAATAAACCCTGCAAGGATAAGAAGGCAAAAGATGCTACTGGTAATAAGGAGAGAATGTTTCATATTATTGTGGTTCAGCTAATATTGCTGATAAAGAAAACGTCACATCGTTTCCCGCTACAAAATGTGATACTGGAACAACAACATCAAGAAACGCGGGGTGATTTTTTATCGTTTGTATAAAAAATAATAAATCTTCTCGAGTCTGTGCAATACCACGCATAAACACAGTACCAGGGTTATCTTCTGTTGATTGAACAATACGTATTTCTTGTAATGCAATTCCTGCTGATGCTTTTTCACCCAGAACTATAACAATATCTGAAATGGTCGGCTGTTGAAAAGTAACCAAAGCTTTTTTTGTTTTTGTATTCACATCACGGATTCTTTTTACAATATCGCGATATTCTTGATTTTCATCTTGATCCAATAACGTTTGCAAAGAAGCTTCTGCAATAGAGTAATTAACCCGTGCATACATATATAATCCCGAAAAAAGAATCCCCGCACACAACAACAGCGCCATACCCATATACAACACAATCATAACCGAACGTTTTTTCATTTCTCGATCGATTTGTTTTTTGTATTCTGTTGTTAAAATATTAATAGTCATATATTTCACCTAATGCCAAACCCAAAGCAGTGGCATATGATAACGATTCTTCTTGGGATAATGCTGGAATATCTTCATCAAAAGACAAAATATTTTTCCATACCGAAGCTACCGTAACGGGCATATGCATCGTCGATGATAAATATTCTGCAAATCCAGGTAATAACGATCCTCCTCCCACCAAATACATTCCATCAATAGTTCCAGAAACTCCTGGTAATTTACCATGGGCGGTATGCCAATATAGGTAGTGTTTATTTATTTCATCACGCAATGCACTAATATTATTAATCACGGTAAAGAAATAATCTTGGTCATCCGTATTGTGTAATAATCCTCGTGATTGTTTTATGGTTTCTGCTTCTTCTTTTGAAATCTGAAAATATTTTGCGATGGCTTCGGTTAATGAATCAGATCCAATATCCAATGTCGATGTAAACACCGTAGCGCCAGAAACGATAATAGAAAAACCTGATCGATTCTTTCCATAGTCAACCAAAATATACGTTCCTGCATCATGTCGAGGAACTGTAACCCGTGATAATGCATGCACCTCTAATTCCCCCACTAATGGACGCAATCCAGCTGATAGAAAAGCACGCGTATAGGTTTCAATAATTTCTCGTGGAAATGCAGTAACGCTGATTAATAACGAATCCTCGTGTTCACGAAAAATTTCATATCCAAAAGAAATATCGGATTCTGGCAAAGGAACATGTTCTTCTATCTGCAAACGAATAGCTTCTTCTAAATGAGGTAAAGCTTTTTTAGGTAACATAATCGAAAAAACATACGCATGTTCTTCAGGTAAAGAAAACCGAACCCAACTGGCTTTTGTTTTTTGTTGAATAGAACGCAATGCCGAAGTAAAAGCAGGAATATCATGAACAACACCTGAAACAACAATATCTTTTTGGAGAGCATGTTCTCCATATTCTCCTAATTTCAGAGATGTATTTTTTCTTTTCAGGGTAGCAAAACGTAATGTGTCATCAGAAATATCAATAGACAATGCAGGCATACGTGCAAACGCAGGTGCAGGGAAAAGTTTTTGAATCACGTGAGAAAACTTCATAGATATAGTATACACGAAATATCTCTCTTGGGTCTAGTTTTTTAAAACAAAATAAAGAATTACCATACACACAAATAATATAGTTATCATGCGCAGATGTTTTACATAATGCGACAATACGATTCGCGCTCGATCTCCAAATAAAAATACAATATACGCTTCGATATAAAAACGTAATCCACGACCCAACACTGAACCCAAAATAAACGGTATCAAAGGGACCTGAAAAAATCCGCCTAAAATGGTAAATAATTTAAACGGAATAGGGGTAAACGCTGTGATAAACATGGTGACAAAAGTAGCTGATGCAAACAAATGTGCAATCGTTGTGATATAATTTTTTGTATCATAAAACTGCACCAATGATTCAGCAAAACCTTCAAAAAGAAAAAAACCCAACGCATAACCAGCCAGCCCGCCCAAGATAGAAGCAACAGTGGTAATACCTGCATATCGCCACCATGCGTGTTTATTAGCAAAAACCATAGGTATCAGTAATATATCAGCTGGAATCGGGAAAAAGGAACTTTCTATAAAAGATACAATCGCCAAAACCCATACCGAAGTACGTGATACAAGCCAATTTTGTACTATATGCAACCACCGATTCATATAATTATCGAACCACGGTACCGGGTGCCACAGATGTTTCTGGAACTAAAAATACTGGTTTTCCATCGATACCATCCACCGCCATCAACATACCATTACTGGTCACACCGCGAATATCACGTGGTTCCAGATTAGTTACATACAATAATTGTTTCCCAACCAATAGTTCATATTCGGGATAATATTCTCGAATTCCAGATACAATCTGTCGCAAGACTGAATTCCCTTCGTCATCTTTTTCTCCAAAATCAATCTCACAACGCAATAACTTATCAGACCCCTCGACCGGTTCAACTAATTTCACAGTACCAATTTGCATGGTTAATTTTTTAAAATCATCGTAGGTAATCATAGGGTTTATAGTAAAGGTTAATCTATTATTTTTGTTTGTCTAAATATCTTTGTAACATAATCGCAGCTGCTAATGCATCGTCTTCGCCAGTTGGCTTTTTTGCACGACTACGTGACACATTTTTTTCTGGAACCAAAGACTGCAAAGCTGATCTGGTAGTAAAATCTTCACGTTGAGTATCAATAGGAATCTGCACCAAAAATGACATTTGCCCTATGAAATCTCGCACGTCATCCATAATCGCATTATCGTTTCCTTTTGCATCTTTTGATTCTCCTATAATGATTTTTTCTACTCGTTCATCTGATACAATTTTTGCAATCACATGATGAATATCTGCTGTTGTTGGAATCACTTTGTAAGCAAAAGCCATAGAACCATCATCGTCTGACAATGCTAATCCTATTTTCTTTTTTCCATAATCAATTCCCAAATACCGCATATTATTCAGAAGCTACCGTAATAGGTAACATACATTCATGAGATTGCCCTTCGTCTGGACCAGCAGGATTATTATCAGTAAAAATTAACTGTGCGTTCATATCTGCTGGAATAGATGATAATGCAGGCACAACCAAAGAGAATGGTTTTGGATTTCCATTCATCCAATCAACAGACAGACTCATCAAAACAGGTCCAGCCAATACGGTACCCTGCATATCTTTGATCACTACATGACCTGCTTCCCCTTCGAATACAGTCCAATCCTGAGGGTTTGATGTAGGATGAATAAATCCTGAAACTTCTAACGGAAAAGAAAGATTTTCTAATGTTGTTGGTTGTGCAATAGCCAACCCTAAACAAGCTTGTGCTTCGTTTTCATTTTCAAATGTGTATTCTGTTTCTTGAATTTTCGCATGTAATGCCTGTCTGGTCAGTAGATCCACAATACCAGTTTGTGGTACACCTGCATCCAACTGAAATGCCAACACTGCATCTTCGGTATACGAATAATAATGCCCGTTTGGTTCCCCATTCAGATATCCATGATCGATAAGAAATTCTTGTAATTTTCGAATCTCTTCGTTGTTCTCCATTCCGTACTGTAAATTTTGTGTAAACACAGGAACAAAAGATTCGTCCAATTCTTCGAAATCAACTTCGGAAATAACTTGAACCGGTTCGTCTTTTGATTTTGTATATACTGCGATACCAATACCCACGAGAACGATTATAAACAAGCTAAAGAAAAATTTAAATGGTGTTGTCATATAAAAAAATAAGTGATAAAAACGGGATTAACCTTGAATATAGTATAGCATATATACACTCACCTGAAAAAATTGCAGACTTTTGCTGTATATGATAGGATGCTTTTGTATACATATGTTATACAAAGACCTATCTTATAAAGGCAATAATGCTTTTAAAAAGATATTGGAGGAGTGGCAGAGAGGTCGATTGCACTTGTCTTGAAAACAAGAGTCTGGGGAACCGGACCGTGAGTTCGAATCTCACCTCCTCCGCAACGACCCGAAAGGGTGATGTCTATTACCCGATTGGGTTGTCGGCGCGTGAGAATGTGAGATTCGAAAGACGGAGGCGCGAAGCCGATTCGCAGAATCGTTGCCGAGTCAGGGTCGTGAAATTTTGCGTAGCAAAATATTCCTGACCGAATCTCACCTCCTCCGCAATTAGTATTTAGTATCGGAGTGACCCAAGAGCTTATAATCAATAAACATGGCTGAAGACTTTTCTAAAAATTTGGTCAAAGAATACTCGCATTGGAGTATCTATGTGCATGACAATCAAGGGTATCTCGGACGATGTGTTATTTGGTGCAAAAGAGAAGATGCTCTCGACATGGTGGATGCAACTGAGGATGAGCAGAGAGAACTCTTTCTAGTATTGAGAGATCTCCAAAAAGCTTCCAAAGATTGCTTTAATCCCGACTGGTTCAACTATGCCTTTTTGGGAAACGAAACTCGCCACCTACATGGCCACTTTATTCCTCGGTACAAAGAGCCGAAGACTTTTATGGATACTACTTTTGAAGATAAATTATGGGGTCATAACTATAAAACCGACCACTCTTTCATTATTTCAGACGAGCTATTGCAAGCGGTTAGAAATAAACTCAAAGCTTCTCTTGGATAGAAATATCTCAACTGACCCGAGTACCTCAAACAAGTCCTCAGAATTACTCTGAAATACCCTTATGGTGTCTCACCGCTCTGGTACTGAACCCAAGTGGTCCACTATTAACAGATAGCACGACATACCATATGTTAAAGCAAACAAAAAGCACAAAATTCTGTGCTTTTTGTTTTACCTAATTATTTGATTATTACCTTGAATTCGTATTCTTGCAAAAATACTGTCTCCATTCCATCACCATACCCGTTTAGTTTATCTTTCTTGTCTTCTGTATAATGCGGAATCATACGAATTGGAAGAATCTTTAGTCCTTCCAAAACCTGATCGGCATGAGGACTATAAAAGTAAGTGGAAAATATGTTGGCTCCCGCTGATTCTCCTGCGACAATCTTCTCTTTGAAATAAGAAGACAAATCACCATAAGGCTTGAGCGCCTCTAGTAATTTAGTACTTACTCCTCCGTGAAAATATATAACATCAGCACCTGCAAGTTGCTTGAGAAAATCATCGTGAGTAGCTACAGTTATATGCAAAATCTTTCCATCAGACACAATTTGGAACTCTTTCGAGATTTTTTCTGTGGCAGGGATAATTCTATCCTCATCTTTTGCGAATGGTACAAGAAGAATATTTGTATCATCAGATGCATCTTTTAGGATCTCAGAATAAAACAGACGATTATCCTCATTTGTTTTGTTTTTATCAAAACCGCCATGGAGAATGAATTTAGTAGCCATAATTAGTTTACTTTGTTGTTATCAGTTCCTATAGTTAATAAATTGATCATCGATTTGGTGGCCATATCGCTACATAACCTTATCTCTGTTGCCGTATTAAACGCATTCGAAGCATTGAAACAATACCAAACTCCCATTGGCAGGTTATTTGATTCTTGGTTATGGATTGGGTGATCAGAAACTCCACGAATACGACCTGTTTTGAGTTCAGCAAGTAGCGCCTCCTCATCAATAATATTTTCTGCCATAAAAGTCACGAGAAGTGCACCGTCTTTCATTTGTGCCAATTGGTCTTTCCCAAAGAAATTTTTGCCCGCATCTTTTGAGACACACAAAAATACTATATCGCTATCCTTGAGTAGAGTGTCTAACTCCTTGTATTCAATTTGGGAATCATCGTGTTTATGTTTACTGAAATATGAAATTGAAGCTGGTCGAAACGGCTGTAGCATTTTTTCAATTTCTTTTCCGATTCTTCCAAGCCCTACGATACCGATATGTTGATTTTCAATCCCTTTACTCGTCATAAATTTCTTCTCACCGGCACGGCCTAAGTCAAAAACATTTCGATTCATAGCAAGTGCCATGGTCACTGCCCACTCTGCAACAGCATGAGTTGGAGCATCAGGGGTGTTTGCGATAATAATTCCTTTACTGGTCACATACTCATGATTTGGAATGAAATCCTTGTATCCGATTCCAGTAAACACGATTGCTTTGAGATTATCAGCTGAATCAATAATCTTATCAGTTAGCGTTTCAATGCCTCCAAGGATATATCCATCTTTTCCCTTAATAGCCTCAATCAACTCTTCCTCAGTTGCCTGTGGCTTGTCCAAGCGTTCAATCTCAAAACCAGCGTCACGGAGCTTTTCCTCGTGTTCTGAGAGTATGAATAGAGAGTCTGTTATTAGTATTGATTTCATAAATCCATTTTAACATTTTTTCAGCTTTTTTTCTATGAGAAATTTATTTTTTATATTCTAAAATATCTCCAGGCTGACAATCTAATGCTTTGCAAATTGCCTCCAAGGTTCCTAACCGAACAGCTTTTGCCTTTCCATTTTTTAATATAGAAATATTGGCCATGGTTATCCCAACCCTGTCTGCCAGTTCAGTGACGCTCATTTTTCTTTTTGCCAGCATTACGTCTATGTTGATTATTATTGCCATACTATTTTTAAACAGTTAAATCGTTTTCCGACTTTATATCTATTGCATGTTGTAATAACCTCTCTAGAATCGCAACAAAAACTGCAACAGTAAATGATGCCCCTACAAAGACAAGCCCAATAACAACAATCCCTGGTGCATCATCGGCGTCCGCCAATATAAAGAACTGTGGTAGAGACGCCACATACAAGACACTAATCGTAACAGCACAGTATTTTATTTTTTTCAAAGTCTCTCGGGAAAATTCCGAAAAAGCGATATTTTTGTCTATACAATTAAGAAGTTTCCAAGCTTGGAACAATGCTATATAAAAAGGAATTGCAGTAAACCAAATAGTAAGAACAAGAGGACTAACTAATCGGTCGAAATACGACATATTTCGTATCCCTTCCCCCGCCAAGCCGACAAACATAATAATACACAAGCCCAGCACCATAAGCCCCAGAACAACGAGAGCCAGCCGGAGAAAAATTGTTGACCCTCGTTTTATAGATAGTATTGATTTATGTTGTATATTCATAGTGCTATCTTAATTTATTATATATCGTTTGTCAATATATTATTATTATTATTAAAACAAAAAGTGGTTTTCAAAGAATATTAAGGCAGGAAATGACTGCCAAAAGCTATTGTGCGACATTCATAAAACAAGAAAGCGACATTACGGCTTTAATCTTTTATTGTGCGACATTCAAATTCCCTTTCTCTACTTGATCAACATACAATTACGCATCCCCTTCTATCTCTTGCCCAACAATATATGTGCACCCTTGGTTGCCTACAATAGCACCGTGCTCAACACCGACAGGAACATCGAATCTTTCCCATTTTGAAACAGTCTTGTTTATTCCTCCAGAAAAGGTTACCGATCCATCGACAACGAAAAATGATACTCTACCTTGGTGTTTATGGTTTTCATATAGTGTATTTGGTGCGTCGGTCCATTCGTAGACAATCGGGAAACCTTCAGTTGTCAGAATTTTTTTCAAATACTCATTCCAGATGACAGGTTTATTTTTCCAATACTTTTTTATATGACTAAATGATTTTCTTTTGTTGAGATAATCCAAATCAAACATATTATTGTATGCTTCTTGTTCCGTAGAACGTAATAGATATCCCTCCATTCCATATTTACCTTTTGTGCACAAAATATAAAAATATTCAAAAATATGAAATATCCAACCACCTATAATAAACATTTCTTTTTGTTGGGCAAAGTGAATCAACTCATGATTGATGAAATAGGGTCTCATCTTTGGGTGGATTTTATTTGTTGTTATAAGAAAAGGATAAAAAGCAGCAGCTTTTGCGTTGCCATGAGTTCCAGTTAATTTGCTGTACCAATACAATAATGTATCTGCTTTTATTTCAATATGCCAAATATTTTTCATATTTTTTTACAAACAAAAATAAATGTTGCTGGAATCTTATTTGCTTTCTCTATTGAATAATATTTTTGTGGGTCCCAATATCTTTCTTCATTTGTCTTTGGTTTTGGTTCATAGTACCCAACAACCTCAAAACCAGTCTCTCTAAGTAACTTAAACCAGGTTGCGGTTTTGCGATATGTGATATGGGCATCAACACCTCTTTCTTTCCAATTTCTAAGTGTCACTAATTCTTCATCATGATATGAATATTCTACAACATATTGACCTTCTTTGTATTGAACATCAGTAAAAATCGTATGATCCCAACTCCAAATAAAAGTCCCACCTGTTTTAAGATAAGCATGAATATTTCCAAATGTAACTTTTGGATTTGTTGTCCATCCAATACCATAAACAGAAAATACAACATCTACTGGATCAATATTCAGTTTGTCTTCCATGGCTCCTTTAAAAACTTCAACTTTCCCAAGTTCTATTCCTTCTTCGTTGAATTTTCGAGCTTCTTCTATTTGAGAGGCCGAGAGATCAAGGGCATGAACTTTTTCAGACCCGTTGTCTGTCAGATATTTTATTGAACGACCACTACCACAACCAATTTCAAGAAATCTTTTTCCTTTTATTTCTGGAATTAGATTTAAATCATCACCAACTCCAAAAGGGCCCCACACAGGCAAATGACTTGCTTCCATGAAAAGATTTGCTACCACATCCCATGTTTTTTCATTTTCTTGAATGATATGCTTCATAATTTTTTCTTACGATTAACTCGATCTGCTAATGGTCTATGTTTACGATAATATTTTCTCCACGTTGGATATAATAAAAAGATAACAACTCCAGCCAATGCTGACCACGCTCCCAATAATACAAAATACCCGAACCAAAGAACTTCTTTTATAAGGAAATTTTGCCCCAGTTTTGAATAACATTCTACGGTAACCGTGTGCAGTCCATCTCTGATAGCTCTTTCTGCTTCTGCCTCTTGTAGTCTTTCGCTGATGATCGTGTGCTTAAAGGTAAAAAATACTGCTAAAACACCAATCCATTCTATGGGACCTTTTCCAGCAAAAATACCTACTAGTATCAACGAAATTAATACCACCCCCTCTTCTATGTGGTAGGTGCGAATTTTTGGATGAAGTTTTTTTATCCTGTCGATTATTTTTAAAATGAATTTCATACTATTTTTTCCAAGGCAAAATATACTTTTGACTTGGGTTAGACTCTCTATTGTCGAACAGGGCAAAGTTTTCTACAGCAACCTTATAAAAACCAGGAATCTCAAGGATTTTTTCATCTTTATTTAATTGATTTTTAAAGAGATGATAAACCTTACTGCCCTTGGTTATGTTGTTTAACAATTCAGCACCACCTTCAAAATAAACCCCTCTTACCTTTGACCCCAAAGTGTGCTGAGCGACAATATTACCAGCAACAAATTGATTGCTCTTTATTTCCTTGCTATGCCGACGATCTAATTTTGAATGAAAATAAATATTCAAATCATCATCATATACAAAATGCACTTCACAAACCCAAGGCTTGTTATTTACACATGTTGCAAGAGACATATGACAAATCTCTTTTAAACATTCTCTGATTGCTTTTTCTACATCCAACATATGTATTATGATTTCAAAATTAATTCTAATAATTCTGGAAATTCTTTTGTACCTAAATCTGGCTCAGTAAAATGCCCCTTGTCGCTAAATACATGCATGATTATATTGGGTAATTCTTTTTGAATTCTATCCACTGAATCAAGAATATTTTGTTCATCATCAGTTGAATACATGCAATGCAATTCTATTCTTTCGGACAATGTCGGATCAATAGTAAAATCAAAATAATCAGAATCCGGATTTAATCCTTTCAAATACCCTTCAGGATCTAACCATGGTGCAACAAGAATAACCTTCTTTGGTGATAATTCAGAGTGCTCAGATAAGTAACGTAGCAAAAATCCCCCACCACAACTGTGCCCCGCTAAAATAGTTTCATCTGAAATTTCCATTTGATTCAAAACCTGTTCATGTTCCACATACACAGGGTCATATGATCGGGGCATTTCCGGGGCCTGAGACAATATACCCTGCTGTGTTAATTGCTGTTGTATCCAAGGAAACCAGTGTGCAGCTGATGACAAGATGCCATTCAAAACCTCTTCTTTGTCTGGCAATCCATGAATGAGTATTACTTGTTTCATAAATTATTTCTCATCTCCTACAAAATAATAAACCTTCCACTCATCAAAGATATCTTTATATCCTTGCTCAATAAATAATTTTTTAACAGCTTTATAGATTTTTGCTTGTGTTTCAAAATTTCCAGTTCGTGAAATTTCCAGATAATCAGCAATAAATTCTTCTACATCAAAAGGTAAAAATTTCAACGGATGATTTTTCAATTCCCATTCAAAATATTTATTATATGGTTTAACTCTTCCTTCTAATGCATACAAAGCTGCCATAAGAAAAGGCAGAGATTCTACCGCGTCCAGATACCCCGCCATATCTTTTCCATCTCGATAATATTTTGCAGAACGGTATACTTCGTTAATGTATGCATCAAGAGAATCTTTAATAACTGACGCTTTTACGTTTTCAGGTAATAACCCCTTTTCTTCCATGATTTTTTCTATTTCTCCTGTTTTATCAATAATTGGTTTATTGTGTGCAAAATTATATCTATCCCATTCATGACTACCACCCCAAGTTGCGTGATTTTTTAATTCAGTTATATGCATAACTCTTATTTCAACCCAACTTGATACATAGCTTTCCATTTTTTCTTTTACTTCTTTTGGTGCTGAATCAGACAAAATCACATAAATATCCATATCTGAATTTTCTGTGATAAAGTCATCACTTTTCCCCCGTGAACCACCCCAAAACAACCCGATGATATGTTCATTTTCGGTACAATCTTTCAAGACAGATTGATATTTTTGCTCTAGATTTTCCATAAATTCATAGTATCATTTTTGCTCTTTTTTTCATAGAAACAATCTCCTTTCCCTTTTATGCAAAATCATTTATAGTGTATTTCATGAAAAAAGATTCTCTCACCATAACCTTTTTACGAAGCCCAGAAATGGAACAGCGATATTTAGAACAACGAAGATTGCGGACAAAACATCCAGAATTATATCCACCATTTTCTCCTACAGAAAAAGATGCACTAAAAGTTTTTGATTATTGGATAATTATTCCAAATGAATTTCCTTATGATGCAGTGGCAGAACAACATGACATGCTATTTACGCGAAGAGTCGTGGCATTTGATTGGGACCTTTTGACCCCCCAAGAATTACATGAACTACAAGAATTAAAGAAATCCTACATAGCAGATACGTATGATGTATTATATGAAAATCTTCCCCGAGGACGAACCGTTCCCGGTCATTTTCATCTTCATCTCTTGAAATTACGCAGATCTGTATAAAAAAAGCCCCTCCACCTTTACGATGGGGGGCCGAAGCTTGTTCTGGTTTTATTGAAGCCTACCTGGAGGGCCGTTAACCCTCTGTTAGCGAAATGACTGCTTCCAAGCCAAGCAATCAGGCAGTACCAATACCGAAGAACACCTTTCTGATTGAAAATATACCATATTAATGTATCTTTTTCAACGGATAATTATACAGTCTGACTACTATATAAAATCAACTGTAAAATTATACATTCCCATACTACAAAGCCCCTGCATGGTACCCGCCTCGGGAATAGCTAAATCAATAATCTCTTCTCCTGTTTGGGGTAACATTTTCTGATAACCTATTGATTTTATAACCAAAGCAGAAGAACAATCATATGTTTTATTTGTTTTAACAATTAATTTTGTTGGAATACCCGCCTGTGCTATAGATACGCTGGGTGAATACCCTCCTTTTGCATATACGGTGACATATTGAATTCCATCTTTTATTTCAACATTCTCAATAGGTTGATCATTACTGAATTCAGGATTATTTTTGGGTTCCATAAAAAAGACAATACCAATTCCGATACAAATAGCAATCGTGATAATAATTGAAGCAGTTTTATTCATAGTGTAATTATATAGTAAATAATGGACTAATAATACCCAACCCCGCAAGACCTGAAAGAAGTGCAAACAATCCCAACCCAATCACGACAATACCCGCTGTTTTAAAAAACAAAGGAGCATGTTTTCCATGAGCAAACGAAGCTGACCCAAATGACAAAAATGCCAGCATGGGTAATGTTCCCAAAGCAAATGCAAACATAATGAAAAATCCTGACGTAAATGACCCACTGCTGATGGCTGACACCTGCATTGATTGTGTAAAACCACATGGCAAGAAAAATGTAGCGAAACCAATAATTAATGGTGTCAGTGTTTTATGTTCAATCTTTCTAAAAAAGTTAAACATACCTGAACCGAACGTAAGCTTGTTTTTTGCAAATATTCCCACAAGATTTAATCCCAGCAACAACATTACCAAAGAAGCAACAATTCCCAATAGAGCTGCCAAAGTAAAATTCATACCAATTACACCACCAATCATTCCCAATACCCCACCCAATACTGCAAAACTAACCAATCTTCCTGTATGAAATAATACAAGAGTTTTTGTATCACTAATATCATCCTGTGAAATTTTTGCGGAAAGAGACAAAACCAATCCACCAACAATTGCCAGACAGCTTGATACCGATGCAATCAAACCAATAATGAAACTGGTTACCGGAGTTATTTGTTCTCCAATACCAACATTGAGAACACCTGATTTTTGAAGGAGAAAAAATAACAAGAGAAATCCAAAACCCAAAGGTAAAGCTTTCCATAGTATATCGTTATTTGTCTGTCCCGCAGGCAGATTTTGTTTTTCTTGTGATTTTTTATCTACTGATACAACATATCCATGAGATTTAATTTTTGTTGTCAGAATTGTTGCAAAATCTTCTGGATTTTGATTGTCACTGGTTTCAATTTTCAAGGTTTCATTTTTGAGATCAACGTACGCACTTTGAATACCATCTTGTTCTTGTACAATATCTTCGATAAAAATTTTACAAGATGGACAATGGGTGCCAGAAACGTGAAATGTGTATGTCTTCATATAATTATAATTTTTTAGACTTAATTCGTAATGAATTACCCACAACAGACACTGACGACATCGCCATAGCAAATCCTGCAAAAATTGGATTTAATACCCACCCAAAGATAGGATAAAAAGCTCCCGCTGCAAGAGGAATCCCCACGATGTTATAAATGAATGCCCAAAAAAGATTTTGTTTGATGCCTCGCATGGTTATGTTCGATAAATTAATTGCCTTGGCAAGCTTTGAAATATCTCCACCCAACAAGGTAATTCCAGCCGATTCTATCGCTACATCTGTTCCCGTACCCATAGCAATACCCACATTTGCCTGGGCCAGTGCAGGTGCATCATTTACACCATCTCCAGCCATTGCAACGATTCGACCCTGTGATTGTAATTCTTTTATTTTTGCTAATTTATCTTGTGGCAATACATGGGCAATCACATCATCAATACCAACCAATGATGCCATATGTTTTGCGGCTTTTTCATCATCACCTGTAAGCATAATAACCGTGATGCCCAGTTTATGCAGATCAGCGACAGCCTGTTTTGATTCAGGCTTTATTTCATCAGCCACCATCACAAAACCAAGAACTGCATCTTTGGTTGCAAGAATAACAGGAGTTTTTCCCTGCATAGTATATTGATCTAACTGCGTAGTATCGAAATTAATCCCAAGATCTGCAATCAGTTTTGCATTACCTACAAAATATTCAGTATTGTTTATTGTTCCTTTTAATCCCTTGCCCTGGATACCTTCAAAGTTTGAAATTTCTTTTGCTTCTATATTCTTGCCACTCGCATAATTCACAATAGCGTGCGCAATTGGGTGTTCTGATTTTTTCTCAAGAGATGCTAATACAGAAATCATTTCTTCGTCTGTTATTGTTGAAAAATTTTGTATATCAACCAGCGTTGGTTTTCCTTTGGTGATTGTTCCTGTTTTATCAACAACGACCGTATTTACCTTGTGAAGTTTTTCCAGGGTTGCAGCATCTTTTATGAGAATTCCTTCTTTTGCTCCCTTGCCGACACCTACGATAATAGCGGTTGGAGTAGCCAACCCCAAAGCACATGGACACGCAATAACTAATATTCCAACAAATGACACCAATCCAAACGAAAGAGCTTCAGAAAATCCCAAATACTGCGACCCAACCACAAGCCACACCCCCAGCGTAAGAAAGGCAAACCCTATCACAATAGGTACAAATACTGCAGAAATTTTATCAGCCAATGCCTGAATAGGAGCCTTGCTACCCTGAGCTTCTTCTACCATATGAATAATCTGTGCCAAGAGTGTTTCTAATCCAACTTTTGTTGCTTTGAATACAAATGATCCACTGGTATTCATCGTTCCTGATACAACACTGTCACCGATTTTTTTCTGCACAGGCATTGGTTCTCCGGTAACCATGGATTCATCAATAAAAGAATCACCATCAGTAATAACACCATCAACTGGTATTTTTGCACCCGGTTTCATAATAATCAAATCACCATGTTTGACATCATTCACTGAAATTTCAACCTCTTTACCATCTCGCATCACAAGAGCAGTTTTTGCCTGCAAATTAAGAAGTTTTTCAATAGCATCTCCTGTTTTTATTTTTGAACGCATTTCAAGATATTTCCCCAAAGCAATAAAAGTAATCACCACAATCGTTACATCGTAATATTGATAGGTCACATTGATAAAAGGTTCTAACAGTTCTTCAAAGGCGCTGACAACAAAACTATAGAGAAAAGCAGCAACTGTCCCAATACCAACCAGTGTATCCATGTTCGCCTTGCCATAACGAAGAAATCTATGTAATCCCAGTAAATACGGTTTACCCACAACAAAGAGAATATACGTTGCAAATATTGGTAACAGATGATGCATGAATGTAGACACTACAGAACCCATCATCGGAAGGTTTGTAAACTGTGGCAATATTTCCCACACCATAAAAATTACCGAAATAAAAGCAAGGGGTAATGCTGAAAACACCATTGTACGCATATCGGCTACTTCTGCCAATTTTTCTGCTTTGGATTGATTCAATCCTAAATGCGCAGCGTGTTCATCTTCGCTCATACCCATTTGACTTGCTGTAGCTGGAATATCCAAAGAATATCCAAGAGGTTCAATGTGTTTGGAAAGATCATGAGGGTTTGTTTTTAATGGATCAAAAGAAACTTTTGCTTTTTCTGTGCCATAGTTTACTTCTGCCAATTCCACTCCATCAATTTTTTTAAAGGTTTTTTCAATAATCGACGAACAAGAAGCGCAATGCATTCCTTTTATGTTATATGTTTGTGTGTGCATATTATTTTCTCTTTAATTTATATACTTTAATAATTTCATCTTTTGCTTTTTGCCCTTGACCCGAAGTAATCTGATTAATAACACAATGACCAAGATGATTTTCCAAAAGCATATCTTCGACATTAGAGATGCCTTGCTTTACTGCAGATGTTTGTGTAATAACATCAATACAATAAGTATCATTTTCTACCATCTTTTGTAATCCACGAATTTGACCTTCTATTAATTTTAAACGCCGAATAATGTTTGGTTTGGTGTCATGTTTCATACTGGTAGTATATACCCCCATGGGGGTATAGTCAAGCATCATCAAATTTATTATAAAATTGTCTATCTGAACAGAATCCCTCGATGTATCTTTTACCCTTAATCTTTGCTAGAATGCGATTACAAAACACCTATGAATACAAGTACCAAAAACACCATATATGACGTTATTGTTGTCGGAGGCGGAGCATCAGGTATGATGGCTGCTGGATCTGCTGGTACCACAGGGAAAAAGGTACTCTTGATCGAGAAAAACAAAAACCTGGGGGAAAAACTGAAAATCACCGGGGGTGGCAGATGTAATATCACCAATGCTGAATATGATGAACATGCACTGTTATCACACTATGGCGAGGCAAATCAATATCTGTATTCCCCTTTTTCTCAATTTGGAGTCAAAGATACGTTTTCATTTTTTAAAAATCTTGATCTTGATATCGTTGTCGAAGCCAGAAAACGCGCATTCCCTGCTACACAAAAAGCTGTTGATGTATACAATGCAATGGCAAAATTTGTAGAAAAAAATAATGTTGAAATTACTACTAATTCCCCTATTGTAAAAATCCATACTGAAAATAATTTGATTCAATATATAGAAGACAAATATGGTAAACGACACTATGCAAAAAATTACATCTTTGCAACGGGTGGATATTCACGCCCAGAAACAGGATCAACCGGCGATGGATTTCATTGGTTATCAGATTTAGGACACACTGTACACAAGCCAACCCCATCTATTGTTCCATTACAAACAAAAGAACCCTGGGTTGCAGATATTTCTGGTGTATCGTTATCATTCATGAAAATTACTTTTTTTGTAGATAATAAAAAAGCTTTTGCGAAAAAGGGGAAAATTTTGTTTACCCATTTTGGTCTGTCATCCCCATTAATTCTCAATTCCTCGAAACAAGTTGGAGATTTATTGCACACCGGCGAAGTAACTGCAACCATCGACATGTATCCCGATACTGATATTGGATCTTTGGACAAACAACTGATAAAAACATTTGATCAGAACAAAAATAAATCTTTTAAAAATATCGCAAAAGAAATCACCCCAACGGGCATGCATGCACTGGTTATTAAATTATTATCTGAACAATTTGATACGGATAAAAAAGTCCACAGCATCACCAAAGAAGAACGCCGAATGATTATCGATTTATTAAAAGGCCTTCAGGTAACCATTGTAGGATTAATGGGTTTTGACCGCGCTGTTATTGCAGATGGTGGAATTCCCATGTCAGAAATAGATACACGTACCATGCAATCAAAAAAAATTTCTAATCTATTTTTAACCGGAGATTTATTGCACGTAAACCGCCCATCGGGTGGATATTCCCTGCAGCTGTGTTGGACAACAGGACATGTCGCCGGAAAATCCGCATCTTTGTAAAAACTATTTTTTACTTTCTTTAATTTTTTGATACACTTGAATAATAATCCTCTTGGTATATTCAGGAATGGATATTTTTTCTATTAATCCTATGAAATTTTCCTGAGGTAAATATCCTTCTATTATGTGATATTTTATTTCATTACTGTCGGGCCCATTATGATGTGCCGTCAAAAAATGATCACACGTAACCAACGATTCTAATCTGGTAACAATATCACGTGATCGATAATTATCTATACAAACAACCAAATCTTTTTCCAGATCCTGGGTCATGTCATATACTATTTCTAAATCATCTAAATCTTTTGCTTCAAGTTCAGTTTCTTCTACTATCTTTTTTGCAATATCATTTATTACAAAATGAAAATCTGCCTTGATAACTGGAGGGGTATCAATTGTGGACTGATCTTTTTTATATTGTTCAAAATTGGGTTTGAATTTCATATGTA
Organism: Minisyncoccota bacterium; assembly: GCA_021734445.1. Lineage (GTDB taxonomy): Bacteria > Patescibacteriota > Minisyncoccia > Phycocordibacterales > UBA1006 > JAIPIY01. Next base: position 139,766 of record JAIPIY010000001.1, read on the forward strand.
TTATTTTGCGTTATATTCTAACCATTCTTGCGATCTTCTATCTCTTTCTCGTTCACGGCCTTTTGATTGCAATAATTCCTGCATGTGATTATAAAATTCATTCAATAGAATCTGAGATTTATGTATAATCATTTCTTCTGAAGCTCCCTGTACATAATAATATCCATCGCCAAGTCTTTTTTGATTATCAAACAAAGAATCTTCAACCCGATTTTCCATAACACCTCCGTATCCTGCATGTTTTTTTGTATCCAACACTGATTTTGCATTGACTGGACTATTTTCATCCCCCTGAGGTGGTTTCAAAAATATATTATTCACAGCAGTTAATGCATTTACAAAATCGCTACGCTGCGAAGAAAATAATGCATCATTGCTAATCATAATAGACTGTTTAAATTCTTCTGATTCGATATTCTTACCTTCAACTAATTTTTTATTTCGAACAACATCAACATGTTCAGCAGTATCAATATATTCCCCTTGAGGAGTTAATATATAACCATGAAATTCACTATCAACAAAAGAATTATTATGTTGACCCACAGCATCAATGGTATCTCTTTTTAATTTCATCCACGCATATACGATATCTCTTTCCTGATCTGAGGCAAAAGATTGTAACAAAGAACCAGTAGTCATTAACATTTTTTCAAAATCTTGGGGATTATTTCCTGTTTCACCAAATAAAATAGCCTCCTTACCCAAATATTTATCACACAACTGTATTGCAATTCCCGCATAATGCGAAGCCATAATAGATTTTTCAAATTGCTCTACGCTGTCAGTTGCCATACCTTTTATCTCACAACGTTCACCAGATTGAATATAATCGGTAAAATTTTCAAAACTTTTACTATGTATATTTTTTGTATGTATTATTTCCTTTCCGGCAGTTACACCAGTTAATTGTGTCATAGTAAGAAGATTGTTTAAAAAATACATATTTTCATTCACATGTAATCCATTATCACCCACCAATGACAGATGATATCCCCGAGGAGCATCTTTGTACTGTTTGAAATTTAAATCCATAAACCCCGCTTCTTGTAATAACCTTACTTCGGCCATCAACATATATGGATTATAGTTTGGTTTTAATGCAATTTCATGAATTGCATCTGCTCCAGTACCGATATTTGTACTCTCGCTAACCAATTGAATATCTTTTTTATATCCTAAAAAGCTTTCTTCCTTATACATATTTGCAATAGAACCAGTTACTTCATATTCAATACCCATAGAAACTTTACACCCATCTGGAATTGCTTCAGGATTATATTGATTCAAAATATTTTCAAATGTATGCATACGACGCGCAAAACCATCAGGATTTTCTGTACCATATGCAGTAATTGCCAACGCAATCAAGTGTCTCCCCTTGTCTCCATATTGATTTTCAAATTTTTCTAAAGTGGCCAATATGGGAGTCGGAAGTTTTTCTGGGCTATTCGTAACCCAAAATGATTCTTGTATGTTTTTCAATCGCGTTTCTTTTATTTGTTGTTCTTGATCTTCTTTTGCATGTAACCGAGAAGCCGAAATAAGTTTTTCAAAAAGAATATCTTGTATAGAGACATCATCTGTGTATCCCTCTCGTAAAAAAGAAAATCGAGGATTTCCAATAAGGTTTTTCGAAGCGCCATAATTCCCTGTTTCTAAAAATACCTGAAAGGCTGATTTTACTTTTTCTACCGCACCAGGTAAAGATAATAATGTTTCAACATCCTTGTACGAGCATACTTGGACCGCAAATTCATCATCCCGGGCATTTTGTAATGCGATTTGTAGAAAAGGATTTTTTGCTTCGCTATCTTTATGAAAAAGAACGGTAAGTGCCGTATGGCTATTAAGTTCAAATGATTTCTTAATTTTTTCTTCTGCGCCAGACAAATGCAGTAAATTAACGAGAGCTTTTTCTTTTTCAAATACTAAGCCCGTAAAAATGCCTGGTGAAAGAGTCATTATTGCCCTTTCTTTTAATTCCTTTGTAATCTCTTTTTTTTCTGACAACAATATCGTCTTTGCAATGTTTGGTTTATCGGATATTAGGAATTCGACAGAAACCCCAAGAAAATCAGCATACTCAAAAATTTGATCAGCTGATACATTTGGATTCTGAAGAAATTGTTCAACATACTTTTGCTTTTCTTGCACAGAAAAGTAATTAGGAATTAAAGATATTGGAATAATATAATTGCTCCCCAGAAAGGTGCTTACAAAAGCATTTTCTGAAATTTCTTTTTTCAAAAGTTTTTCAATCGTATCAGTATTACGTATAATGCTTCGCATCCAAACAGGAATAATGTCCTCACTGTCACTTATCTTATAGCTAGACGCGACACGAAGAAAATCTAATTTATTTTTAATATCAAAAATCTGTGTATATTGTCCTTCTTGATCAAGTTTTTGTATATATGTTTTAATCTTCTCCATATGCGGAGCCATCTCAGATCTACTCAAAGATATTTCTGGATTCTGCTCCCATGCAGATAATATTTCTTCTGCTGAAAAATTCTGCATCTCTACTTCTTTTCCTGTTTTAATTCTTGCTTGTAATAAAGAGAATATTTTTTCATCAACATCTAATACTGAAATCTTATCATTATATACTTCAATAATCCTATATATATCTATATCTTCATTCTCAACAGCTGCAGAAAAAATTGATTTTTTTATCAAAATATCATGAAATTCATCCAAAGAATCTAAGACAAAATCTCCATATAATGAATGATTATTTGTTAGCATATCTAAATCTTTATCGAGATGCATAGACTCTGCAAGTGTTTGTATTTCAGAGAAAATTCTTGATTCCTCTTCATTCGTAGAATGTTCATATTCTACATAGGCCAGAAAATCTATACCATAACTGGCAAGACGTTGATTAATTATCTCCCACCCAGAAAGAGTTCTGTTTTTAATTTCTTCGAATTCTTTTCTTATAGATTCTTTATCTTGAATTTCATTAATAGTTTCTTTTTCTAATACAATTTTTGAAATTCCACCATCTTGATCCAATAATGATAATTTTCCTTTTGCTTTTACCACCTCTAATTCAGCAAGGCTAACTTTGATTTGATAACCATTCGAATCTTCTTTATTTGATTCTAATTCGGCCAAATTTTTCTCTGCACGATTAAGATTTTGTTGTAATATGACACGCAATGTTTCTTTTTCTAATTTTTGTGCCTCTGTATGTAATTCATTTATCTTTTTTGTAATCTGTAGTTCTTTTTCTATTTGTTGTGCAATTTCTGGATTTTTTAGATTGGCAGAACTTACAATTTCTTGGATTTGATTATCTTGGTCTATAAATTCTTTTGTTTTTGCGTGAATTTCTTGTTGTGTTTTTTTTTGAATTTCAGAAAAAACTTCTTGCTGTGGAGAATTTTCAGATGCTTTTTCTTGATTGTCTTTGTGTTCGATACTCATGGTTTAGTGGTTTTTTATATCATTTTGAATCTCTCTTATTTTCTCTGTTTCAATTTTTTCTCGAAACAGCCGAAGGATGCTATTTTTTGCAATCAATAAATTTGAAAATTTTTGATAAAAGTCTTTTTTTGCAGACTGTATATACTCAATATCTTTTTCACCAGCGGGCAATTGCATATCGCTAGTATATCATTTTTCTTCTTTTTCCTCTATGCATCTTGTGTGGCTATGGTATACTGTACACATATGGAAAAAGAGTCTCGCAAACCAACATTGCTTTCTTGGAAAACTTTGGAACATGTGCACCGACCGCGTACAAAAGACTGGTACTGGGGTCTAGGTCTGACAACAATCGCTGGGATTGTAATAGCTATCTTGATTGGAAATGCACTGATTGGAGTCATGATTGTTATTATTGCATTTACGATATTATTGTATACATTTCATCCCCCTATTACATTGAATATTGCAGTAAACGAAGATGGAATTAAAATCAATAACAAAATGTATCCTTTTGAAAATGTTCATGCATATGATATCCATGATTACAAAGAAGAAACATCTTTGTTCATTGTTTTAAAAGAAGGTATTTCTCCTTTGATTATTATTCCTATCAATAAAGATATTATTGCTCTGGATGATATTCATGAAATATTCCAGGAATTTATTCCCCAGGAACACATGCGGACACCCTTGATTCATCAAATCATGCATTATTTGAATATCTAATCTGATATTGCTAAAATTATAAATCAATGCTATAAAATACAGGCATATCCAGGCCTTTTGCAGGATAGATCGCTCTCGTCGTTCAATGGATAGGACATGACTTTGCGGAAGTTAAAATATAGGTTCGATTCCTATCGAGAGCACATAATATTATAAAACACCCACAGCATAAGAAATCCTTATTGCCTCTTTTTCTTTTTTTATTTTCCTGATTTTTATTGAGACTATTTGATTCAAATACGCCACATGCGTACCTCCGCAAGGAATACAAAAATCACCATAAAACACCGTACGCATAGGTTTCCCATTTTGCAGTTTCGTATCATCAAAAACCAATGTTGTTTTTATATCTCGAGAAATAATAGCATTACATGATTGCTCTAATTCGGATAGCAATGTATCAATAGATATATTTTCCATATCGGCCACATATTCAACATAAGATCCCTCTGGGAAATGATATCCTTTTCCCGGCACCCAAGATATTTGCAATTCTTTTAATGCCATATCTATCACATGACCTGCGCTGTGCAGCCGCGAATGTAGTATTCTTTTTTCTTTATCTACAAAACACAATATTTCCATACCAACCGATATATCACCCTGTTCTAGTATTCCAATATGATGCACAGCATCGTCTATATACCGAACTTGTTGTACCCGAAATACTACAGCACCATCGGATGTTTTTATCACCCCAGTATCATACGGCTGACCACCACCCTGTGGGTAAAAAACCGTTTGATCAAGGATCACAGTAACGCCAATTTCATTTTTTTGTATAGAGATAATTTTCGCGGAACATTCTGTTTGTTCCATATTTTTCATGTATAAAAGTTCTGTTTTCATATATCACATAGTATATAAGTTTATAAAAAAGAGGAAGCTGTACTAGCCCCCTCTTTGCATTAATTCAGCACCGGCATAATTTTGCCATCTCTCTTGAATTCAATTCGTAGTTCGTTCCCCATTTTATAAGGAATAATACCCATAATATTATTCCTATCATTATGCAACCGTGGAAGCAGTAGTGGAAATGTTCCACTGGGTAAAGTATTTACATCTTTCTTGATTTCATAACGAGCAACTTGGGTTGCAAAACCCCCAGCACTGTTACATTCCCAAATTGATACACTATGGATATCTACAGTAGTCTCGAAAAGATTTACGGTATATTCTCGATTATACTTACTATACGATAAAGGTTTCAATTCAGGCCCCGCAATAACGCAAAAATTAGCCCGGCAACACATAATTGCATCCATATCGGATATTGTTGCATTAAATCTTCCCATCTTGATATTGTTTTGTAGACCGAATGCAATATCAGAAACATTTTTAAATGCTGGAAACTTCAATGCAATTACTTCAACCGTCTCCTGGCTTAATGGGAGAACAAACATGTCTTGATTCATGATTTTATTTTTTAAGTGAACAATCTGATTCAAGTATAGACAAGCGAAAGCAATAAATGAAATTTTATATCAAAAGAAACATATTTGTATCTTTTTGTTATATATGATAGATTACAAAATATGATTAAAATACATGATGTTGTAGAATCTATTTTGTATAAAGACGAAGAAGCTCTGACTGCCCTGTCTATGGGGTATATGAATCTCTCTCAATATGCAAAGCAAATAAAAAATCAGGTCGAGGATATGACAAAAAAAGATGTTGGCGTTGCAGGAATTGTTGTTACCCTGTCTCGTATTGCAAAGAAATTAAATGGAAAAAATCCATTAATCCAAGATATCCAAATCAAAAACATAACCACAAAATCCCCTCTTTCAGAGATTGTATACAGTAAAACCACTGAATCTATTTCCAAATTGGCAAAGATTTATGAAAAGGTAAAAACTGATACTGATGATTTTTTTACTATTACTCTTTCCACCACAGAAATTACTGTCATTTGTAGTGATAGAATTAAAATAGAAATAGAAAAAATATTAAAAGAAAAGCCACTTATGGTGGTGAAAAATCTGGCATCTATTGGATTGGCATTAGATCCAAAATATTACCCCATGCCCAATATAACCTTTTCTTTAATTCGTAAAATCGCACAAAAAAGAATTCCTTTAGCAGAAACCATTACCACCCGCACTGAAATAATCTTTATCTTTGAACAAAAATACCTTGCCCAAATGATTGGACTGTACATACCAAAAGATAATGGATAATATTAACTTTTTTATTTCAATAACTTCTTCTTTACAAAAAAAGAAACACTCATTAACAGTATTCCTAATACAACAGGAAACAATAAAAAGACAAAGAGTTGATATGGCCCGCTGCCAAAATTATTATAAGGTGCCGGACCACTTATAATCCATATATAACGTTCATAATTACCATGTATCCACCAATACAATAAAACAGGACTAATTAGTAGGATCAAACCTATTCCCAATAGAAGCGATATTAATATATCGAGTAAATATTTTTTCATATTAAATTAAAAATATTACCACAATAGTAATTTGAACAACATATAGAAAGCTAGTCTTTCTTAAACTGAATAAAACCATTTTTCTGCAACCACGACCACAATATATCAGCGCTTCGACCTTCTTTGATTTCTCTTTGTGAAAGCTTTTCAAAAATCTCTTCTGCGGACAAAATAACTGTTTCAATATCACCCTGTTCATATTCTTCTAATTCTTGTTCTCCAATATCAGCATTTTTTACAAGATAATAATGCAAATCCCATTCTACAGAGGCTCCTGCTTTTGAAACTTCCATAGGAATAAATTCACCACCAGAAATTCCCGCTTCTTCTTTTCCTTCTTTTTTTGCAGCTATTTCTGCCAAGGGTTCAATAGAATTACCTGATTCTCGATGCTGATCTAATTCGCCCAATGAATCAAACACCTTTCCACCAGGCAGACGAAAATCAAATCCATTTGCTTCGCGACGGATTTCACGGGTCATAAGAAGAGCTTTTCTGCCGTCTTTTTCTGTTTCGATGATTAATCTCACTCCGGGTGCACGAACTGCGGCTTCGAATGTTACCCCTGGTTTTCCTTCCCAGGTGACAATTTCAAACATCTTGCCCCGGTATGCAATCTCAAATTTTGGCTTCATGGTTAGTGTATTTTTACCTGCATGAGATATAGGTTCCATTTTTTCATCATATCATGTTGTAATTATTTTATCTATTTTTTTATGATATAATATAATTCAATCACTTATTAGTAAGATTTTATATATGGAACCAGAAACACAAAAACAAGCATTCACCATAAATACACCCACTGCGGTTATTATAGGTAGTATTATTATCGCAGTTGCAGTATTCTTTTCAAACGGAGGATCTTTTAAAAAAGAACTAACACCCGAAGAGCTTCATGAAAAACAAGTATCAGCAATGCTACAAATCCAAGAAGATGATTATGTACGTGGAAACAAAGATGCAGAAATCATTGTCTACGAATATTCTGACATTGATTGCCCTTATTGCCGTGAATTCCACAAAACAATGAACGAAGCTATGGAGCAAAATGATAACGTAGCTTGGGTATACCGTCATTTCCCATTAGATTCATTGCACCCATTAGCACGCCAAAAAGCAGAAGCTGTAGAATGTATCGGCAGTATCGGTGGAGAGGATGCATTTTGGGGAGTATTAGATACATTATTCGAAGATGAATCTTTTCATAATGTTTTTGATATTGAAAAAATATCAGCTCTTGGAGAAACATTTGGAGTATCAAAAGATGCATTACAACAATGTATTTCTGATAACACTTTTGCAGAAAAAATTATGGCCCAGCAAAACCAAGCAACAGATGCCGGAGCCCAAGGAACCCCTTATTCAGTATTGGGAGATAAAGAAGGTAATTTTCTTCTAGAGCTACCTGGATATGTAGATACGGCAACCATGAATCAAATACTTAGTAACCCTAACGCATTACAATAATCATGAAATTTTCAACAAATACATCTTTAATTATTATCGTACTATTAGTTGTTGGTGCGGGGTTTGGAATCTGGTCAGCAGTTAAAAACGCTGATGCTGAAGCAGAATTAACACCCTTTGCACAATGTCTTGGTGAAACTGATACTAAATTCTATGGGGCATTCTGGTGTCCACATTGCCAAAGCCAAAAAGAACTATTTGGAAAAGCTAAAAAAGACCTTCCGTATATAGAATGTTCAACAGCTAGTCGATCTCAAAAACAAGAATGTACTGATGCAGGAATAGAAAGCTACCCTACATGGGTTTTTGCAGATGAATCAGTATTAACTGGTGAAATCTCATTAGAGACACTTTCTGAAAAAACAGGATGTATATTACCAGGACAAGAAGAATCTATGACCGAGATTGAAGTTGAAATTGAAACACCTGTCGCAGAAGGTGAAATAATCAAAACAGAAGAATAATATGTACCCTGTATTTGATACCATTATGGGCTCAGGAATACTGGTATTAGGTATACTGTCCATAATTATATTAGTTCTCTATTTTGTTTCACCAAAATATGCAATCATTTTATGGATACAGAATAATATTTTGATTGTAGGATTTGTTATTGCGTTAGGTGGTGTAATGGGATCTCTTATCTATTCAGAGATTATTGGATTCGAACCATGTCGCCTGTGTTGGTATCAAAGAGTTGCATTATTCCCTATTGCACTATTGTCTGGAATAGCAATCATCAAAAAACACTCGTGGATAACCCTGTATGGATTGGTATTGTCCATTATTGGCGGAATTATCGCCATATATCATATTATTCTAGAAAAAAATATATTTGGTGATGCGGTAAATCTACCCTGTGCAGCAGATGCGGTATCTTGTACTGTCCAATACGTCTATGTGTTTGATGGTCTGATTACCATCCCATCTATGTCTTTTGTCGTGTTCTTTGCCCTGTTTACGGTATTCTTTATTGGTTCAAAAAAATAAAAACCAGACAATCAAAAATCCCCCATCTGATGATGGGGGATTTTTGCGTCTATTACCAATAAGTGCTATGTAGTAGTTAAACCGAAACAGTGAAAATATTATCCATGGTACGCATTACTTTCTGCGCATAATCAGGGACAATTGATGGTGGATTATACGTTTGCAAAATTTGAAACGTATCTTTGTCTTTATAATATCGAGAGGTAGAAGGAACATGACCACCTAAATGTTGAGAGATTCTGTCGATTGCTTCTTCATAACTTGAAAAAGAAATCTTACATGACCCCCAGCCAAAAGCGGCATACGTTGCCTTTTTACAAGCGAACTTGCCTCCTGTAGATTCAATGAATCCAATAGAAGCCAATAGTCGCCAATCGATGCCAGAAGCGTCAGCAGCGCGTACAAAGTGAATTCCATATCCAGCCAAAGGAAGATTCCCTTTGCGGATAAAAAAGTCATCAATATATGCAGCCCGTTCTTCTTCTGTTAGACCATCTACAAGATGTAGATCCTCTGAACCATCTTTTCGTGTTTCGGACACTATGACCATTGCATCATCCGGCGCCAAAGCGGCAGTTGCATGCAACCCGATTCCCATAGCAAGGAAAAAGATTGCAACAACCAATACATAAGCCGGAGATACAAATCGTATATGCAATTGATAAGGCATAACTAGCGATATGAGCTTCGCAAAACTATCCATACAGGCAGCAGATATCTTTTTTTGAAATGGGTTTCTCTCTTTTGCACGTAGAGATACTTTTCATTCCAATAAAAAAGACCTGCATTACAGGACTTCGGAACTGCTATAAGTGTAGCATATTGCAAGAGAAAAGTCAAGCTACTACAACATAATTAATATTATGTCAAATCATCCTCTACCCTCAAAAAAGTCTTGTAAATAAAGGGTTTTTCTACAAAAAAAGACCCCGGTGAAGGGGCCTTTTTTATTATTTTTTCTTTTTAACAACTTTCTTTTTCTTTTCGTCTTCTTTTTTAAATGGAACACCTAGGTATTCAAAATATGCCATAGCTTCGGCTCGATTTTTTGCAGTAGTTCCCACAGTAATTGATAGACCAAATACATCTTTGATTTCTTCGTCAGGGGTTTCTGGGAAGATAGTGTGTTCGCGAATACCCAATGTCATGTTTCCGATTTCGTCCACGCTTGATCGATTTACTCCACGAAAGTCTTTTGTCCGAGGTAATGCAATATGTACTAATTTATCAAAAAAAGATTTCATTCGTGCTCCACGCAAGGTAACCATAACACCAACAGGATCTCCCGTACGAATTTTAAATGTCGCAATAGATTTTTTTGCACCACGAATAGAACCTTTTTGACCAGTGATTTTTCCTAATCTATCAACAACCAACTGATTGCGATTTTTGTCAGATTTCATACCACGACCTGTACCCACAGACACAACAATCTTTGTTACGTGTGGTACTTGTAATGCATTTTTATACCCAAATTTTTCTTTTAGGACAGCGAATGCGTTTTTTTGTTTTTGTGTTAATGATTCCATACTCTGTGCAAACGAATAAATTACTAAATTTCTTGACCGCTTTTACGTGCAATACGAACGTATGAGTCTCCGACTTTTTTCTTTCCAATACGAGAAGCTTTTTTGGTTTTTGGATCAACGATCATTACATTTGAAACATGCATTGGTTTTGCTATTTCAATAACGCCCCCATCTTTGTTCGCAGATGTTTTCTTTACATGTTTTTTCACCTTGTTAAGACCATCTACGATAACTTGATCTGTAGTAGGAAAAACTTTGGCAATAATACCTGTTTTGCCTTTTTCTTTACCTGTTCGCACTATTACATTGTCTCCTTTTTTTATTTTCATATGCATTAAATTACTTCTGGTGCTGATGAAGCTATTTTTTGATATCCACGTTCAGCTATCTCTCTTGGGATAGGACCAAACACACGACCACCTCGAGGTTCTTTTTTTGCGTCAATCAATACTACTGCATTGTCATCAAAACGAATATATGAACCATCTTTACGTCGAAAAGCTTTTCGTTGACGAACCACAACACCTTTTACTACGTCTTTTTTCTTTACTCCTTTTCGAGGTTCTGCAACCTTTACAGACAACACAACAACATCACCCAATTCAGCATATCGGCGCTTTGAACCACCAAGGATTTTAAAAACCTTTCCTACTTTTCCTCCCGAGTTATCGGTTATTTTTACAACAGTTTCTACTTGAATCATAAGCCTATGCGTTTTTTACAATAAATTTTTTATCTTTCGAATACGGTCGTGTTTCCTCGATAGAAACATTATCACCCACTTTGAAGGCATTTACCTCGTCATGAGCTTTGTATCGTTTATCGCGCTTGTAATACTTGCCATATTTAGGGTGCTTCACAAACTGAGTTACTTTTACAACAACGGTTTTATCCATAGCATCAGAAACCACAACACCTTTGAATGTCTTTTTTAGTGGTTGTTTTAAATTTTCTTGTGTTTCTTTTTTCATATGTTGTAATAATAAGGTGTTATGCTTGTGTTTCTTTTTGTGATTGTTGCAATGTCAGTATCCGTGCAATATCTTTCTTTAAATTTCGAATCGCTTTTGTATTTGATCCTTTGCTTCCTGATATATCAAATCGTATTTTTTGCAATTCTTTTCTTTTTTCGCCCAAGATTGCAACCAATTCTTCTTTTTTCTTTTTTAGTAGGTCTTTCATCATAGGCTTATACTTCGCGAGAAACGATTTTTGTTTTTACTGGTAATTTTGCTCCTGCTTTTCGTAGTGCTTCGTAAGCAATTTCCTTACTTACTCCATCTACTTCAAACAAAATACGGCCTGGTCGAACTTCGAAACAAAATCCATCTGGATCTCCCTTACCTTTACCCATGGGAACTTCGGCAGCTTTTGATGTAATTGGTCGATCTGGGAAGATACGAATCCAATAACGTCCAATTTTGTTCACCATACGTGTAACTGCTTTTCGGGCAGATTCGATCTGATTAGAACGAATACGCGCTGCAGTCATGGCTTTGAGACCATATGATCCATAAGCCAAGGTAACACCTCGTGTATCAGGAGTCAACAGTGCCACATCCTTTCGGTGTCTTTGCCATTTTCTGTGTTTTACTTTTTTTGGGAATAACATAAGCCAATATTACGCGTTATCTTCTTTCTTTTCTAGAGAATCACCCTTATAAATCCAAACCTTGATTCCAATATCGCCGTATGGAAGATGAGCTTTTTCTGTCGTATAATCAACATCACCTCGTAAAAACTGCAGCGGGGTTGATCCTCGTTTGATCTTTTCAACTCGAGCCATTTCAGCACCACCTAATCTTCCTGATAAGGTCATTTTGAAACCTTGCACACCTCGGACGCCCATAACTTTTTCAGCTGTTTGTTTCATTACCCGTCGAAATGGCATTCTTTTTTCCAAAGCTTCTGCCGACATTTGTGCAACAATAGCTGCATTAGCATCAGGTTCTTTTACTTCGATGATATCAATATTGAATTCTTCTGGAATAGGAAGTTTTTTACGCTTCATTTCTTTCATGATATCGCTTTTTAGGCGAATCATGTTTTCTCCACTACGTCCGATTACCATACCAGGACGAGATGTTGCAATAGCAACACGCATTGATTTTCGACTACGTTCAATATCAATAGAAGCAACATAATTACCTCGAAGTCGTTTGTGTAAAAATTCTCGCAACAGAACATCACCTCGAAGAAAATCTCGGTATTTTTTACCTACTGCAAACCATCGTGATTTCCAATCGCGAAGGATGATAAGACGTTGTGAATAAGGGTGTGATACTTGTGACATAAGCGTTATGATTCTTTGGTAACTTTTTTAGTAGTTTTTTTCGACGTTGTTTTCTTTGGTGCAGAAACTTTTTCTGGTTCTGGAGTTTCTTTCTTTGCTACCGGTGTTGATTTTTCTTTTGGTGTAACTGCATCAGAACCAGCAACGCCTAGAACCAACGTTACATGACTACTTCTTTTTAAAATTTGTGCTGCACGACCACGAGCACGAGCACGCCATCGTTTTATCACAGGTGCTTCGTTTACTTCGATAGAAGAAACAATAAGACCACGAGATACACCGTTATTTTGAGCCGCATTTGCAACAGCTGATTGTAATAGTTTAATCAATGCAGAAGATGCTCGTTTTGAGACGAATGAAAGTTGTACCATTGCGTCATCTACTTTTTTACCTCGAATAAGGTCAGCGATAAGGCGGACTTTACGTGGTGATTGTCGATAATTTTTTAGAATTGCTTTCATATACTATTTCTTTTTAGAATCCCCACTTGATTTTGCTGCTTTTGCTGCTGCGATATCTGATTCACGTTTCTTTTGTTCAAGTTCTTTTTGCATTTTACCTCCGTGTCGTACGAATACTTTTGAAGGTGCAAATTCTCCTAATCGGTGACCAATCATATCTTCTTCTACAAGAACTTCGATATGTTTTTTACCGTTATGAACACCAAAAGTAAATCCAACCATTTCCGGAGAAATCATTGAACTACGTGCCCAAGTTTTAACAACCCCTGTTTCTAAGGGTTTTTTTCCTTCTATTTTTGATAGAAGTTTTGCATCAATATATGGTCCTTTTTTTAAGCTTCGTGACATAATGTGTATCAAAATAAAGCAAGCTCTGTATGAGCTCGCATGTGCATAGTATCAGACTGAAAGAAAATGTCAACAGATAACCTCTGGAAAACCAAAATAGACCACAGGAATATCTATTCATCAATACTGTTATTAGATTCTGCACCACTATCCTGATCTGCATCACCGGATTCCGAAGAAGAATCTGATTCGGTATTCTGTTCAGGTGATGATTCTGTTGGCGCATCATCTTGCGTCGACTGGTCTTCTGATGGGAATTCGTCAATAGTTGCATCATTAGTGTCTCCATCAGCTTCTTCTTCAATAATTAGTTCAGATTCAGAAGAATCGTTATTCTCTTCTTCTCCTTCGTCATCAGGCAACTCATCAATAATTAGTTCATCTGTATCGCCAGAATCATTTTGATTATTATTATTTGATGTATAGATAACCTGTTTTGTAGATCCATTCATCACTGATTCTAATTCGTCCCCTGTTACGCAAAAATCAGTTCCATCAGATTTTGCAACACAAATTTCTTCTGTATAAATTTCTTTTGCAAAGAATTTTTGTATCCCATTCCCCGCATCAGCAAACCAATTTCGTATACGTGAAAGAAGTGTTTCATCTGAAAGAGTTTGAATATCCATGAGTTTCAAATCCATTTCTTTAATTGCTTGTGTAATAACTGCAGTCATCTGAGCATAGTACACTGCTTTGTATCCATCTTCTCTTTCAATTACTAATTCAGGGAAATATTGTTCTAAATCTTGAGCAATGAACCCGATACGAGTTTTATTTGATTGATCACTGTTGAGAGTATATGAAACTGTTCTTACATTCAAAAGTTTAGAAAGAACACCTGAAGATAGGTCGTTAACATTTGATTTTAATTGTTCGTCAGATGCAATAGAAGCAGAATCATACCAAGCTAAAACACCTGAACCATTTGTACCTAACACATAATCCATAGCACCATCTGTTGTTGGCCAATACCAATTTGTAGTACTTGATCCATCATTGTTTGTTAATATCAAACCACTCTCTTGCGCCCTAATACCAGCAGAACTATTGAGTGAAGGATCTGACCAACTTAATTGTGCATAATTACTAGCAGTAACAATAGCAGAATCTGTATTTGCACCAGCATAACTCATTGATGCAAAACCACTGTACACACCAATATTCGAAGAAAGACCACCGGGTTCGTCATATCTTAATATGGAACCACTTGAGTCTAAGAGTAACCGCCGAATATCTCCGCCTCCAAAATCAACAATACCAGAAATTGTATCATTTAAATTATTAACACTAAAACGAGTATCATCTCCAGTATAAAAAATACTATCATCATTATTCCATGTGAAAGAATTACTTTGTGCGAGTACTCCGCCATCACCTACAAATAAAATGCTATTTGCATTAGCACTCCCAATTGTATCACCAATAGAGAGAGACCCTCCTCCACCCGGCACCCAAGTCATTATTCCTTCATCAGTAGAAGAAAGGAAATATCCACTTGCTACTGGATATGCAGTTGGCAATGTATATGTATCTCCTTGGAATTTCCATTTTGTAATTACATCAGGAATTGCAAATTCGTTTGAAACCGCTATTGCACCTGCACCAAGAGCAATTGCGTCTGAAGCAAACCATTCACCTATGTCTGCACCTGCTCCTATTATTGTATTACCAGAACCAGAAACAAGACCAGCTCCTGCCGAATATCCATATGCAGTATTCGAACTTCCAATAGTATTATTATATCCAGAATTATAACCAGTAAACACGTTATTAGAGCCTTCTGTATTAAAGAAACCAGCAGAAGGGCCAGAAAAGATATTATTAGAACCTTCTGTGTTTGCATAGCCAGAATGAGATCCAGAGAAGATGTTACTAGAACCAGTGGTATTTGCATTACCGGCGTTAATACCAGAAAAAATGTTCTCTGTACCTGTAGTGTTTGAATAACCCGCGTTAGTACCTAAAAAGATGTTATTAGCACTAGATGTATTTGAATGCCCAGCATTATATCCTATAAATATATTATAGTCTCCCCCGGCATTACTGTATCCCGCTTCGTAACCTTGAAAAATATTGTGACTACCTGTTGTATTCGCAGTTCCTGTATAATTTCCCAAAAAAATATTATGTACTCCCGTATCATTTAATACCCCTGCGCCAGTTCCTACAAAAAAGTTACCGACTCCGGTCATAGTCTCATTACCAGATCGATTGTCGAATAAGTTCGTACCGAGAAGTGTAAATAAACTACCCCCACCTCCCGCTGGAGTTTCCCATGTCAAATTTCCAGAACCATCATTCGTCAGAACTTCTCCTGCACCACCCTGAGCATCTGGCATGATCCAGTTGACACCTCGCATATTGAACTGAGTATAAGCTGGTCCAATTAAAAATTGATTTGATGCAGTATTGGTTGCTTGATATCCTAAACCGATACTGTTCGAATATCCTCCGGTTGAAGTATCATCACCAATTAATATTGAAGTGCCGATACTAGTATTATCAACAGAATCATTCAGCCCTGCATTTTCACCAATAAAAATACTATTGGCAGCATTTACTGCAGAATTACCTGCATCATATCCAATGAAAATTGACCGAAATGCAGAATACGCGGAATTACCCGCATTATATCCAATGAAATTTGACAAATGAGCCCCTTCGGCATATTGGCCTGAACCAGCTCCTAGAAAATTAGAACCATACGCATTTTCTGCCTGATATCCTGCATATTGCCCGAGGAAGTTTGAACTTGAAGCATTCGTTGCACTGTTCCCTGCATAGACACCTAAAAAGTTTGAGTTGTTTGCGTTAGTTGCATTTTGACCAGATTGTTGTCCAAAGAAATTGGAATAAGTAGCATCAGTTGCGCCAAGACCAGCAGACCTACCAAAGAAGTTTGAGAATGACGCATTTGTTGCATCACGACCTGTTTGATATCCCAAAAAAACTGAATCTTGTGCGTCAGAATTTAATCCTGCTTCTAATTCTCCACCTGAAAACAAACCAAATATATTAACAAGTGAAATTGCAGATGATCCTCCACCAGAAACTGCCTCCCAAGTTAAATTCCCTGAACCATCATTAGTTAAAACTGTATTAGATCCACCTTGAGTATCTGTCCAATCATAGCTCACACCATTAATATAATGTAAATTACCAACTCCAAGATTACCTGGAACACCAACAACTCCTAATGGGTATTGACCGTAAGAGCCTAAGACAGAAAAAAGTGGACTATCTCCATTTCCAGAATCAAGAATATTAAAAGCACTAGCATTACTTGCCCAGAAATTCATTTGCCCTCCCGAGTTAATCTGAAACAAATTACCTCCGCTAGAATTTTGTATCAATAATGGATCTACATCTTCATATGTATCAGACGTTCCTGGAACTTCTGGTGTCCCTTCGGCAAATGTTAACATATAGAAATTATCTTCGGGTTGTCCTCCAGCATCTATAACAATAGGTGAGTGTCCTGTACCGCTTGCAAAGGTAACAAAGATACCAGAAAAATCAAGATCGACGAGAGGCATGGGAACACCCGGAGTAATTTCTATCACATCATCAGGAATATCTAATCCACCACAGTTTCCTCCATAGGCAATACGATCATTAGCAAACCCATTATCTGGTGCTGTATCCCAAATACCGAAAATTAACATACAACCTTCTGGTCCATCGTATTCTCCTGAGAATGTCGCGTCTTGAAGCCCCGCACCAGTATAGTCGACACTGGCAACAGAACCTGGTGTGCCCGGAATCGTAGGAGTCCCCGGTACAAGAACCTGACCTGTTTGAATGTGTAATTGCGCCAATGGGGAATCTATACCAATACCAACCAACCCTTCATCAAAAAATATATCAGTATCATTTGATGCAAAAGACCAAAGAGAACCACCGTCACCAATATCAATAATACAATCTGGATCAGCTGGTCCTGTACATAAATTATCTCCTACGGGATCTAAAGTTTCTCCTGGTGTAATAGCTGAAACAACAATACCTCCGTAGAGAGTAAGAGCAATGAGAAGAAAGAAAAAAATGGCGTGTTTTTTTAATGTTGTGAGTAGTTGCATATGGTTGTAGTATAGCATGTTACTATAAAAAGAAAATCCCCTATAGGGGATTTTCTTTTTATATTTATCGTTTACCAGTTTTTCTTCGAGAAACAATATTTTTATTTGAGTATTTTTTAGGAGTTCTTGTTTTAACACCGTATGCTAATTTCCCATGACGAGTTTTTGGACCACGACGTAAACCGATACCTTGACGTCCTTCTCCACCTCCGTGCGGGTGATCAACAGGGTTCATCGCAGATCCACGCACAGTAGGTCGAATACCTAACCATCGTGAACGACCAGCTTTTCCAAGATTTCGTAATTTATGTGATTCATTTGAAACTTCTCCGATAGATGCATATGATTTATCAGATACTTTTCGAATTTCAGTTGATGGCATTTTCAAGTGAGCGTACCCACGATCATGTGCAACTACCTGAGCATAGGTTCCAGCAGAACGAGCTAATTTCGAACCTCCTTGCGGTTTTAATTCAATGTTATATACAAAAGTACCTACAGAGATTTTTTCCAACGGAAGACGGTTACCTACGGTTACCGGAGCATCTTCGCTAACGATAAATGTATCACCTACTTTCATTTTTTGTGGAATAATAACATACCGTCGTTCTCCATCGTGGTAACATACCAAAGCGATAAATGATGAACGGTTGGGATCATATTCAACAGTTTCTATTTTTGCAGGAATATTGTGTTTATTGTACAAGAAATCAATTTCTCGATATTTTCTTTTGTGTCCACCCCCTTTGTGTGGGGTAGTAATGCGTCCTTGATTATTTCTTCCCACATGTCGTTTACCACCTTTTGTCAAAGCTTTGTGTGGTGTACGTGTTGTTAATTCGCTGTAACTTACAGTAACTAATTGTCGACGTGATGGGGTTGTTGGTTTATATTTTTTCATACCTATGGTTATACAAATTCAATAACAGATCCTTCTGCAAGATATACGACTGCTTTTTTGCCACCAGATTTTGTTCCTTTGATTCCTCTTCGTGCAACTGCCTTAGAAGGAATTTGTGTTACGGAAACTTTGATTGGTGAAACCTTGTAGATTTGTTCAATAGCCTGAACGATATCTCGTTTTGTAGACCGAGGACTTACCACAAAAGTATACGCACGTCCTTCTGACAATCGAGCAGTTTTTTCAGTAATTCGTGGATTTCGTAATACCCAAGAAAGATCTCGAGTTGATTCCACGATTTCTTTTGCTTTTTTATTTTTTCCTGATTGAAATAATGCCATATATTTATGCTTCTACAGCGGTTTTCTTTTTCGACTGAGCTACTTTTTTCTCTAACACAGCAATGGTATCTTTCGGTTGCACGAATACTATATACTGATGTGCCGCAACATCCAAAGCATTAATCTTTGAAAGAGTACGCACAGACAATTTAGGAATATTTCGCATACTTTTTCGAACATTTTCAGCTAATTCTGGACATACCACCAATGTGCTTTTTCGTTTTTCACCAGAAAGACCAGTGAATCCATCCAAAGAAGACAATGATGTTAATACAGAAGAAGCATCTTTTGTTTTTATTGCAGGAAACCGTAGGTCTTCTACAAACAAAATCATTCCCGCTTTTAGCTTATCAGACAATACATGGAAAAGTGCTTTTCGGCGAACTTTTTCGTTGATTTTTTTGTCATAATTTTTATCAGCGCGTGGACCGTGCGTAATACCTCCACCAATCCAAATTGGCGAACGATTAGATCCATGACGAGCTCGTCCTGTACCTTTTTGTTTCCATGGTTTTTTACCACCACCACTGACTTCGGCTTTGTTTTTTGTATGAGCTGTTCCAGCACGAGCATTTGATTGCAAAGAAACAATTACTTGGTGCACAAGGTCGGTATTTTTTCGAAGACCAAATACTGATTCAGGAAGAGTTACTTTTCCTGCAGGTTTTGCATCTTGCGTATATACATTTGAGGTAAGAGAAGTCATATAATTATGCAGTTGCAGTGATTTCTAGTAATGTTCCTCGACGACCTGGCACTGCACCTCCTAGCAATAATTCGCCAGAAGCAGAATCAATAGAAAGAACTTTTAGGTTTTTTACCGTAATACGATTACCACCCATTCTTCCTGCCATTCGTGTACCTTTCAATACTCGTTGGATACCTCCGGCTCCGATAGAACCTGGTTCACGTTCCGAGTGTTTTTGACCATGACTACGACGTCCACCGTGGAAACCATGTCGTTTTACACCTCCTTGGAAACCTTTACCTTTTGAAATACCTGAAACGGTAATCATATCACCAGCAATGAAATTTTCTAGCAAAATTTCATCACCCACTTTGTAGCTATCTATTTCTTCAGGAGAAACTCGAAATTCTTTTACGTATTTGAAATCTCCTAAATCTTTGATATGCCCAATGAAAGGTTTTTTCATTCTATCTTTTTTTTGTACACCAAATCCTACTTGAACTGCGGTATAACCGTCGTTTTCAATAGTTTTGACTTGCGTAACAACAACTTTTCCAACAAAAATACGTGTTGCAGGATGCACCGTACCAGTGGCATCGAAAAATTGCGTCATTTCTTTTTTTTCTCCAATTATAAACTTCATAAGCAGGACATTACTGAATGTATTACATCATTTTGACATCAATTTCAACACCTGAAGGCAAATTTACGTTCGTGAGTGATTCGATCACTTTTGGTGATGGGTTGATAATATCGATCAAGCGTTTATGTACTCGTATTTCAAATTGCTCTCGTGCATTTTTGTATACGAACGATGCTCGGTTTACAGTATACTTCTTTATTTCTGTAGGAAGTGGAACTGGGCCACGCACTTCTGCGTCATGACGCAAAGCAATATCCATAATTTGTTTTACAGAAGTATCAAGAATTTTATTCTCGTACGCTCGAACACGAATGCGCAAACGTACTGCAGTTTCTTGTGAATCTCCTTTTTTTGTTTTTGATACTGTCTTCATATGACGCTTGTTAGATATCGTTAGATCAAAATATTAAGCAATAATTTTTGTACAAACACCGGCACCAACGGTTCGACCTCCTTCACGAATAGCGAAGCGTTGTTGTTCTTCTAGGGCAACTGGCACTAATAGTTTCACTTTCAATTTAACTGTATCTCCTGGCATAACCATTTCTGCACCTTCTGGAAGTGTTACTTCACCAGTTACGTCAGTTGTACGGATATAAAATTGAGGTTTATATCCTTTAAAGAAAGGAGTGTGTCGTCCACCTTCATCTTTTTTCAAGATGTACACTTCACATTCGAATTCTGTATGAGGAGTCAAAGTACCTGGTTTTGACAATACTTGTCCACGTGTGATGTCTTCTTTTTTAAGACCTCGCAATAGAATACCAGCGTTGTCTCCAGCCATACCTTCTTGTAATTGTTTATTGAACATTTCAACTCCAGTTACGGTAGTTTTTTGTGTAGCAGCCATTCCAACGATTTCGATTTCTTCACCAACTTTGATGATTCCTCGTTCGATTTTACCAGTTACTACGGTTCCACGACCTTCGATAGAGAAGATATCTTCTACAGGCATCAAGAAAGGCTTGTCAGTTTCACGAACTGGCATTGGAATATAAGAATCCAAAGTTTCAGCCAATTCGATAATTTTCTTAGCCCATTCATCATCCGCAGATGTTGCATCAAGAGCTTTCAAACCTGAACCTTTAATAACAGGAGCATTAGCACCATCAAATTCGTATTTTGTAAGCAATTCACGAACCTCTTCTTCAACTAATTCGATCAAATCTGGATCGTCAACCATATCACATTTGTTCAAGAAAACGATGATTTTAGGTACACCAACCTGTCGAGCCAACAAAATGTGTTCTCGAGTTTGTGGCATTACACCATCTGTTGCAGCAACTACGATGATAGCACCGTCCATCTGAGCCGCACCAGTAATCATGTTTTTAATGTAGTCAGCGTGACCAGGAGCGTCAATGTGAGCATAGTGACGATTTGGTGTTTCGTATTCATTATGAGAAAGCGCGATAGTAATTCCACGTGCTTTTTCTTCAGGAGCCGAGTCGATTTGACTTACGTCCTTGATTTTTGATGAATAACCATTACCTGCAAGGTTAAGAACGTGCAGGATAGCCGCTGTTAATGTTGTTTTTCCGTGGTCAACGTGTCCAATAGTACCTACGTTAACGTGTGGTTTTGATCGATCAAATATTTCTGCCATGATAATTTGCACTCAGAGGTTCAAAGAGAACATGAGTTAATTAATGAATAATTATAATAAAAACGATTTTTTCGTTTGAGGTTCGCTTCTTGGATTACAAAAAGTAACACAATGTGCGATAAAACGCATCTTATACTAAAATGAAAAAAGAGTCAAGGGGTCTTGACTCTTTTTTGCATAGTATTTAGTTTAAATTAATAACCCCTACCACCATTTGGTAATTTGTTTGCATTAAGATGTGGATTTTGATGTGTCGTTGACTGATTCGTTACACCAGCAGAAGCTTTGCGCCCTTTCTCATTTCCAACTACAGTTAAAACAGTACCTGTTAGGTTTAAGGCACTTCCAGTAATTAATGCAGCATTTTGAACTTTTGGATCTTTGGAAGCTATACCAATTGCAGTTGCTATTCCACCAGCTATCTGAGTATACGTTCCAGCGGTTTTTAAGTCTTGACCAGTTTTAAGGTCTTTTTGTCTTTTTTGTTCTGCTGTCCATTGTTCTGGTGTCATTTGTACCGTATTACCAGAAGTATTAGCAGTAGACCCAGCAAATTGCCAAGAGCCATTCACCTTTACCCACTGACCCTGAGATTGTGCTGAAGCATCTTCAATATTCCCCATAAGAGTCAATAAACCCATAAATACAGGCAAAACGATTTTTGCTCGTGATGCTAATTCTGGTGAGAATTTCAAGTTTTCAACATTTTCTCCCAATGAATCAAATTGTGATTGTAATTTTCCAAACAAAGATTGCATACTTTCTAATTTACCACCAATAAAATCTTGGATTGTTTCCATCTTATTTATAGGTATATTTTCTTGAGCTGTCTTTGGAGTTTGTTTTTTAAAGGGGTTTTCAAACATGGTAGTGTAGATATTAAATTATTAAACAGATTGTTCAGCTATTTCTTCTGATACTTGATCGAGAACGCTGGTAACTTCGTTAATAAATTGTTCTTTGTCTTGTTCAGATACGTTTTCTCCTGATGCAATACGGTCTGCAAGAGCTTGTAATTCTTCGTTATTCATGGTCTAATTTTAGCACACATTATACTCAAAAGTCAAGTCTTTTTATTCAGCTGCTGTGTATAACACAAAAATCGCCTGTATTACAGACGATTTTTGGTAGATATAAAATTTTCTTTTATCTTCGTCCAGCTCGAGATCCTGCAATATCAGCAGCAATATTCGATGGAACAACATCATATCGAGAAAATTCCATAGTAAATGAACCACGCCCTGATGTCATAGATCGAAGACTGTTCATATATCC
This sequence comes from Minisyncoccota bacterium, assembly GCA_021734445.1. Classification (GTDB taxonomy): domain Bacteria; phylum Patescibacteriota; class Minisyncoccia; order Phycocordibacterales; family UBA1006; genus JAIPIY01. Next base: position 163,009 of record JAIPIY010000001.1, read on the forward strand.
GAACATTTCTGACAATGGAACGGTTGCGCGAATAGCCTGAACCATACCGCGATCTTCTGAACCTTCGATTAATCCTCGCTTAGAAGAAATATCTCCTGTTACATCACCAACGAAATCTGGCGGAACTACTACTTCGACACGCATCATAGGTTCGAGAATTACGGGACGAGCTTGTTTTGCAGCATCTTGAAATGCCTGAGAAGCAGCGATTTTAAAGGCAATTTCAGAAGAGTCTACATCATGATATGAACCATCATACAATTCAACAGAAATATCGGTCATTTGATATCCAGCAGAAACCCCTCGTTGCATTCCTTCTTTGATACCTTTTTCAACAGCAGGAATATATTCCAATGGAACAACCCCTCCTTTGATATTGTTAATGAATTCAAATCCTTCACTTCGTTTTACGTTCTTTGGTATTTTTTCCATATCAACATCTTTTTCAAGAGGTTTGATTCTGATTTTTACGTGTCCATATTGACCACGACCACCTGATTGTTTTACATATTTATGTTCAACATCGGCATTTCCTGTAATAGTTTCTCGATACGCAACCTGTGGTTTTCCAACTGTTGCTTCTACACCAAATTCTCGCTTCATACGATCAACCAAAATTTCAAGATGTAATTCACCCATACCTGCAATAATAGTATCCATAGTCTCTGTATCTGTTGAAACTTTGAATGTTGGATCTTCAGCAGACAATCGAGATAATGCCATACCCATTTTTTCTTGATCTGCCTTTGTTTTTGGTTCAATCTTTAATTGTACTACTGGTTCTGGAAAATCAATACCTTCTAGTGTTACTACATGATCTTCATCACACAATGTATCTCCCGTAGTTACATCTTTTAATCCAACCGCAGCAGCAATTTCACCAGCAAATACTTGTTTTACTTCTTCTCGTTCGTTTGCATGCATACGCAAAATACGTCCGATACGTTCACGTTGTTCTGTACGAGGATTGTACACATATGAACCCGCTTCAAGAATACCAGAATATACACGGATATAGGTTAACTGACCAACAAATGGATCTGTTTGTAATTTAAATGCTAATGCAGCAAAAGGCGCAGTATCGTCAGATGGACGTTCTACTTCTTCTTTTGTTTCTGGGTTTACCCCTTTGATTGGTGGAACATCAATAGGTGATGGAAGATAATCAATAACACCATCCAATACCAACTGTACTCCCTTGTTTTTTAGTGCTGTTCCACAGAACACAGGAACCAACTGGTTTGCAATAACAGCTTTTCGAGCAGTAGTTTTCAATTCATCCACAGTTATTTCTCCACCTTCAAGATAACGATTCATTAATGCTTCGTCATTTTCAACGATTTTTTCAACCAATTCAGAACGATACATATCAGATTCTTCTTTGTATTCTGCAGGAATTTCGTGTTCTACAATTTGAGAACCCATTTCACCTTCAAAGGTGTATGCCTTCATGCGAATAAAATCAATTACTCCTTTCATGTTTTCTTCTTCTCCCCAAGGCATTTGAAAACGGACAGCATTTTGGGTAAGACGTTGAAGAATGGATTTGTACGCTTTTTCAAAAGAAGCTCCTGTTCGGTCTAATTTGTTAATAAAACACATACGAGGAACTTTGTATTTGTCTGCTTGACGCCAAACAGTTTCAGACTGAGGCTCCACACCAGCAACACCATCAAACACAGTTACCGCACCATCCAGAACCTTTAACGACCGTTCTACCTCTACAGTAAAGTCCACGTGACCAGGGGTGTCAATAATATTGAAACGGTGTTCTCGGTCTTTTGTTCCTGAAGTATCATATGAGGGTTTCCAGAAACAAGTAGTAGCAGCAGAAGTAATAGTAATACCTCGCTCTTGTTCTTGTTCCATCCAGTCCATGACAGCTGCACCGTCATGCACTTCACCAATTTTATGTGATACACCTGTGTAAAATAGTACACGTTCTGATGTTGTTGTTTTACCCGCATCGATGTGGGCAATAATTCCAAAGTTTCTTACTTTTTGTAGTGGATAATCTCGCTTCATAATGTATGTTCTGTTTTATGTGTTATGTTGTGTGAATAAAAAGAGCGTTCCAGCCGATACAGCGTGCATCAGAAAAGATATCATCTTTTTGGAGCGCCCAGATAGGGTTACTATACTATATTTAGATTTTTTTGCAATCGTGTGCAAAATTATTCAATACTGTCCGATTGCTCTTCTGGTGTTTCAACTGTTTCTTCTGGATCTTCGGATTCAATTTCATCTACTATTTCAGATTGTTCAACCTCATCTTCTGATTCTAAAACTTCTAGGATTTCAATTGTTGATTCTTCTTCGATCAGAGGAATATCTTCATCTGATATAGATTCTTCGTCTACAACAACATTTTCATCATTAATTATCACATCTCCTTCTTCCAAATCATCAGAATCAGTAATAACACCTGTATGAATTAATCGTTTTAACATTTCAGCTTCTTCTTTGTCAAAACACACATTCTCTACACACAACTCTTCGGTCGTAATCTTCTTTGCAAAGATGTTTTGAATACCGTTACCTACGTCAGCAAGGAAATCTTTAGCTAAAGTAGTTAATAATGCTAATGAAAATCCACCAGATGCAATGGTTTGAGATTCTAAGATGGAAACCTTGAGATCTAACTCTCTAACCGCCTCTACTAATATTGGAGCCATTTGTGCATAATACACGGATTTAAATCCTTCTTCATTGGTTGCAACCAGCTCTGGGAAATATTGTTCAAGATTTTGAGCAAGAAAACCAATTTGCGGATGTGTTTCGGGTTTGTCATTCCAGTTATAGGTAACGGTACGGAGCTGAAGAACTTTATCAAGTATGTTTGACATATCTACAATATTTGTTTTTAATCTTTCGTCAGATGAACATGCAATACCAGTGCCTGTAGTAATAATACAGTTAGTAGTAGCTGCTTGAATACGTACAGATTCAATTGAACCTGTAGCCAGGGTTGAACCAATCATGAATTGATTTGTAGCAGTGTTGGTTGCCCCTTTACCAATGGCAATGGAGTTAGAAAATCCTCCAGTAGAGGTTTCATCTCCAATGAGAATAGATGTGAAGTTTGCTGTTGAATTATTTAGTGCAAGATCTCCTGCTTGAGATCCCGCACTATTTCCAATGAAAATTGAGTTATTTGAATTAGCAGAACCAGCAACACCCACACTAAAAAAACCTGCTTTGGAACCAATAAAAGTTGAGTTATAAGCATTAGTCGCACCTTGACCAGCTGAATTACCAAAGAAATTAGAATGCGCAGCATTAGTTGCGCTATTTCCAGCTGTGCGACCCAAAAAATTAGAATTACTAGCATTGGTTGCACTATCACCTGCTGAGGCACCAAGGAAGTTTGAACCATTCGCGTTTGAAGCGTTTATACCTGCATTTGCACCGAAGAAGTTTGAAGAAGAAGCACTTGTTGCACTAGCTCCAGCACCAACTCCAAAGAAGTTTGATTGATATGCGTTTGTTGCATCTTGTCCTGCACCATTACCTAGGAAGTTTGACTCAGTAGCATCTACTGCATTTTGACCAGCACCACCTCCCAAGAAGTTTACTGAGTAAACATTTGTTGCACCATTACCAGCATTATCTCCTAAGATTATATTTCCACCACCACCTATTGTTCTTCCTTGCCCTGTACCAGAAAGTCCTGATGAATATAGAGTGTCTCCAGATGCACCAATCGTAATTGATGAAGACCCCCCAGAAACAGTAGCCCAAGAAAGTTGACCATTGCCATCTGTTTGTAATACCTGACCAAGAGCTCCATCAGCTATAGGAAAAGTATACCAATCTCCACTGAAATCAAAAGTAATACCACTATCATCCAAAGATATACTTTGGGCTCCCGTAATAGTATCTACATATAATTGTGCATATTCACTGGAAAGAGATAATTCTGATCTATCATTAGCGCCTGTATCTTCATATCTAAAAGAAGCCTCTGTTGCATCAAGTTCCATTGTTGATTCTTTATTGATTACCAGGTCAGAAAATTGAGATGCAAAACTTGTATCAGTGACATTAAATCCTGTTCGGATATTTCCTCCATCACTCAAAAGAAAGAGTGAAGCTCTTTGAGGAGCAAATAACATTGTAGAGCTTTCACCACTAGCACCTCCATAACCTACAATTGTCACATGCTCACCAAGACCAAATGCCGTCCCATCACCAACCGCAACAAAATTTGATTCGTCAGTAGTCTCATCAACATGAACCATATTAGCACCAGGAATTGTACCATTTGCACTAATTCCCATAATAGTTAAAAAATCAGGAGCCACACTATCAGACACCATCATAATTTCACCATTATCAAAATCATAAGTAAAACCTTCAGCAGTTGAAAGTTCACCTGCATTATTTAAAAATAAAACACTATTTGGATCTAATCCATCATACGGATTAATAGCACATCCAGAATCAGTTGGTCCAGAACACACATTGTTGTGTGTATTTACCGGATCCAATGTTTCCCCTGGCGCAATAGCAAACACAGCAAATGCAGTAAATGCGATAGAAGAGATGAGTGCACCCAGTATAGACACCTTGTAGTGTGTAGTATAAGACATATGAGAATAGTATAGCATGATATCCAAATAAAAAAATCCCCACTCGGGGGATTTTTTTATTTGGAGTATTAATTTTCTTACCAAGCAAAGTGTGCAAATGCTTTGTTTGCTTCTGCCATTTTCAAAGTGTTTTCTTTTCGTTTTACTGCTTCACCTTCGTTTTTACTAGCCAAGATAATTTCATCAGACAATTTGATGTACATTGGTTGCCCTTTTTTCTTTCGAGCAGCTTCCATGATCCATCGCATAGCCAAAGCCAATCGTCGTTCTGGTCGAACTTCTCGTGGAACTTGGTAGTTTGCACCCCCAACACGTCGTGATCGAACTTCTAGTGCAGGGCCTGCATTTTTAAAAGCCAAATCAACAACTTCTAGTGGGTTTGGGTTTTCAGATTCTTTTTTGATTCGTTCCAAAGCTTGATAGACAACAGCACGAGCTGTTTCTTTTCGCCCATCCAACATAACATAGTTAATAAGACGACCTATTTTCTGAGAATTATAGATTGAATCTGGCCCTGGAATATTTCGATTTTTTACTGGTCTTCGCATAATGAGAAACTAAATAAGAGATAATGAATAGATTAATTATGATTCTTTTGGTCGTTTACGTCCGTATTTACTACGAGATTGTCGTCGTTTGTCTACACCCTGAGCATCCAACACACCACGAACGATGTGATATCGTACCCCGATCAAGTCTTTTACACGACCTCCTCGCAACATTACTACCGAGTGTTCCTGCAGGTTGTGACCCATACCTGGGATGTATGCGGTAACTTCCATACCATTCGTAAGACGTACACGAGCGATTTTTCGCAAAGCCGAGTTAGGTTTTTTAGGGGTTGTTGTAGATACTTTTGTACACACACCTCGTTTAAAAGGAGAGTTGTGATATACAGGCTTGTTTTTAAGCGTATTAAAAGAATACGTCATAGCAACAGCCTTTGTTTTTTTAGAGACTTTTGTTCTTGGTTTTCTTCGTAATTGATTGATTGTTGACATAATTTTTATGATTTGAAAAAAGAGCATACATTGCTCTTTTACATGAACAAAAACAGTATACAGAAAAGTTTTAAAAAAGCAAGCCCCTCTACGGAAGAATATTCTCGTAGAGGGGCTTTGCTTATCACTAAAGATTAAGAGACCGTGAAATTCTGATTAATCACACCCTTTGTGGCTTTGAATGGTTGCGAAGTATACACATGTGCATAGGTACCATCAGCGTTTTTGCGTTCAATTGTTACATAGTATTCACCCTTTTGCACCAAACAGTAATATTTTCCATCAGCATCGGAAACTTTGTGAGCGACTTCTTTTTGCAATCGTGCATTAAAGATACGCATAATCGCAAAAGACAAAGGATACCCTGCGCTGTCGGTCAAAATACCATGTGGTTTTGGATGTAATCCAACGATATACAAGAACAACATAACAATATACAAACCAACGATAATACCATTAAATATTGACTGAGAAGAAAAGAATGCCAACAACGAAGTAACGAAACCAACTACATACAAAATATTAATAACCCGAATCAACAAAGCATCATGTTTTTTAAAGAAGTTAGCTACCTTCATTTCTTTTTTCGCCTGTTCGTTCCAATCGACCCCTTCGGCGTCCATAGGAATATTTTTTGTAATCACCTGTCCTTGCTCTGTTACGGAAATTGGTTCACCAAAATAAAGATTTGGATATAATTCATCAGTGGTTCGCCCTGATAATTTTAATGAAGGAAATGTATAATGAGTTTTCCCTACGGTAATAGTATACAAACCTGGCGCCACAGGAAATCCAAAACGACCATCAAGATCAGTAATAGAGCTGGCTACTTCTTTACCTGATGCATCCAACAACGAAACGTATGCAGGATCCAACGGTTGTTTTGTTGCAGAATCAAATACCACACCCCACGGTTTGTATCTTCGACGAATTCCCAAGAATGACAATAGAATATTCCAAATTCGCAGGAAAGAAGGAATCATTCCCGCCAATCCCGAAGCCAAAGCAACAGTAGATATCAATTGCAATGTATTCATTGGAGTCTCTTGTGCAAAATATTTTTTCACATTTTGAACTGTTTCATTTGCTAGGAAAGAATCAATCATATCTGACGCACCAGAAAAAATTTCAGACGTAGGGGCATCTGTCCCCGGCGTTCCTGTTGGGCCCGTTGGCGTATCAGGTGGTGATGGCGGTAGAGGAGGTTCTTCAGGTGGCAATGGGGGTTCTTCTGGCGGCAATGGAGTTACCGGTAAAATACAATCCCCATTCTCATCTACAACAAGATTATTGGGAATGGATGTTTGATTTCCTGAAATATTAGGGCACATATCAGTGCTGTCAGCGATACACTGACCACCATCCATTGAATATCCTATAGGGACAGATGCTTGTATTCCTGATAGATTTGGACAAACATCAGTAGTATCAGCAACACAATTTCCTAAATTATCATAAGAAAATCCTGTTGGCATACTGGATTGTGCCCCGACAATATTGGGGCAAACATCAATTAAAATACATGCACTACCCACCAACATATATCCAGATGGTACAGATGATTGATTACCATCAATATTCAAACATACATCAGGTGTAGGTGGAGGAACAAAAACACCCCCACCACCTGGTGTACTGCCGCCATCATCTGTACATTGAAAATCAGTAACCACACATGCAGATCCTGGACAAGAAAATTCTAACCAACCATTTGAACCAGACCATGCGTATCCATCAAATTCTCCGTCATCGTTCATGGTTACACCGCCACCCTGTGGTGAAAAGTTTACCCAACCAATTTGACTTCCCCATGCGTACCCAGACAATGCACCAGTATCACCTGTACATTGCAAAACAACCCCTGTGCTAGTCGGGTCAAGATTAATCCATCCAGCAACATCACCCCATGCATATCCATTAAATTCCCCTGTAGTGTCATCGATATCGACATTGCCACCTGTTGGATTGAAATTTACCGAACCTTGTTCAGATTCTGTAAATTCAGCACAAGAATCATTGGTAGAACAGTTTGTACTGGTACCAATGGTTGCTGCATACACCGTTACAGAAACAAAGCTGACAAGTACGATTAAAAAGCGCAATGATATTTTTTTTAGTATAAACATATGAAATTATTATAACACAAGAAATGACAAAGGAATAAGATTCCCAGCAATAAGTGTGTATAAAAATACTACGACCGGCAAAAGAAGATCCCATAAAAAGAAAACAAAGAAAATCAGCATGAACATCCAGTATTTTTCAAAAAATATTCGGACCGCATTCCAATGTCTTGGAAACAATGCAAACATAATATGGTGTCCGTCCAACGGTGGTATCGGAACCAAATTAAATACAGCCAGAACCGTATTTACAATAATAATAATTCCTGCAATTTTTAGTTCTGGAGAAACAAAAATCTCTCCAGTCATCGAAACGGAAACAGGATCTACAATCCCGATTGCGATACCAGCATGAGCAATTAATGAAACAAAAATAGCAATTAAAATGTTAGAAACCGGCCCAGCCAATGCAACCAATGCAGGTCCATATTTTTTATTATCCAATTGATGCAAATTAAAAGGGACTGGTTTTGCCCAACCAATCAGAAAACCAGCCTTGGTAACCACTAGTAACAAGGGAATAATAATAGAACCCCAAAGATCCAAATGTTTTATAGGGTTCAACGTCAAACGTCCCGCCATACGTGGAGTTGGGTCACCCATTGCTTCGGCTGCGTATCCATGAGACAGTTCGTGTAAAATTACTGAAAATAATAATATGAGAATGTAAAAAATGATATCAATTCCTGCCATGATGAAACCAGTATACCAAAAGGTATGATGAATTACTAATACAAAATACTAATACAAACAAAAAACCACCCTCGGGTGGTTTTTTGTTTGTATTAATTTATTTAGATATTCAATCGAATAACATCTCCCCATTCACTTTCTCCCAAACTATAGCCCTGGTTAGTTTGAGTATCGACATAATCAATATCCTCGATACCAATGACGAAACTTAGATCATACGCGATATTGTATGAGGCAACCCCATTAAATATATCTTCTGCAATTACCAAGAAATCTAATACCTCTCCATCTTCCAGTTCGTATCCTGCATTATTGTTGATGTCAAAACTAAATCCTAGTTTAGCTGGTGCACCGTTCCACCCTGGAGATACATTAACCTCTTCTTCCTCGGCAAGGATAGTATTACCACCTGTTTCTTTCATTATTAACTCACCAAAGTGTGGAGTATTCCACAAGCTTAGGACCCCGAAATCAATTGACTCAATCTCAACCTCATCACCACAATCATTTTCAATAGTGAATCTACCGAGAACAGGCTCACTACTATTCATAATCCATTCTGTCGCACTATTTTGATTTGAAATATGAGTAACCTCTAGACATTCATTATCCATAGAAGAATTTTGTGATGCATTGATGGTGAACCTACTATCTGAGTAATCATCAACTGCACCATATTGCAAACCAGTATCAATATCTATTACTTGTATCTGATATTCTTTTAATCCTGAAGGATATGGAAATGTTGAATTCCAAATATTAGTTGCAGGCAAAGTAATCACTGCTACTCCATTATTTACTGGTATTGGATTTGAATTTAACCAACCTGTGGTCATATTCCCCGGAGCCACCGTATTACTATTTGGGGTTTCTTGAATAACAGATACTGGAATATACACAAGCTGTATTGCAACACGATGATTTGCTAGCACATTACAATTTGTCCACTTTACTGTAACCTGCTGGCCTGCAGTATATGTTTCCCCACCATTTGGAGAAGTAACTTTTATCCGAGGAGCTGAATTTGGTAAACAAAGAGTTTGTGGCAAGACAGGTTGAATAGTAATTCCTCCACCTACCGGCATTGAAGGTGCTGTGGATGTAGTGGTAGTAGTGGTAGTAGTACCACCTGATTTAGTATAACCCGATTCCCCCCAAGATGTTCCCCAGCTATTATTCATCACACTGATTGTATTTTTTCCTAACAAACCATCTGCATGAAGTTTATGTGCTGTTTGAAATTGAGAAACAGCCAAAAAGGTAGCCTTGTCATATGTTCCTGGCATATATGATCCGGATTTAAGAAATCCTAACTTCTCGAGCAATTTTTGTGCTCCAGCTACTTCTACTCCCACAGTATCAGGGCGTAATGTTGCTGAAATAGACAAAGGTTTTATCTCTGACGCAGTAGTTACCGATGCTTGTGTTGTAGCTGTAGTATTTACTGTAGTCGCTGATCGTGAAGCTAAACCAGCTAACTGAGTACGAATACTTTCGATTTGATTAATGATGTTTTGTAATAGTGACGTATCTGTGTTTGCTGAAGCAAATGATATTCCTGAGAAGATGAACGTGAATACGAGAACAGAGGTGATAAGATATTTTTTCATAAAAATAATGCGTATATTAATAAATGGGAACTTTAATTATATTGTACCCTCTCCCGAGGTGAGTTGTAAAGGTGAAAGTCTTGCATTCTATTGAAATACGTGATAGTATCGTATGCATATGGCAAAACAATGTCCAATCACAGGAAAATCAAGTATTGTTGCGGGTGGGTATTCCAACCGTATTCGTGCTACCAAATTTAACCCAACAGGTCTACGACGAACACATGCAAATCTTCAGAAAAAGAAGGTATTTGTTCCAGAAACGGGTCAAACTTTGTCTTTGACAATTTCTACTCGTGGAATGAAGACTTTGAAGAAAAACGGTGCATACCAAACTCTTCGAAAAGCTGGATTGATTGCTTAATCTTTTCCAAACATAAAAACAGTCACCATTGCGGTGGCTGTTTTTTATTTACCTAACCAAACATCTTTACCATTACCATACATAGTAACGGTACCCATTTCACAGGTAGACAATATAATAACATCTTCACTGGCCAAATTTTTTGTAACTGTCGGGTGTGGATGACCATACCGATTATCACAACCATACGACAACACCGCAAATTGTGGATCAACCCTTTTTACAAATTCCAAACCGGTTGATGTTCCCGATCCATGATGGCCTACTTTTAAAATATCTGAATCCAATGTCCCCGTTTCTGAAACTAATATCTGTTCATTTTCTAATTCTACATCCCCTGTTAATAAAATTTCATTTTCTCCGTACACTAATCGAAAAACCAAAGACGCAGAATTTCTATCGCCACCCCGTTCGACAGATTCTGGTAATAATGTTTCTAAAAAGATTCCACGTTTTGCATCTAAAATAAAACGCATACCACGACGTGCAACAATATACGGTATATTTTTTTCTTGCACCAAATCAACAAGAGCCTGATCGATATTAGTATCAGCCCGCATGCCATTATCAACAAAAGTGCCAACAGAATATTGTTCGATTACAGGTATCAATCCGGTAATATGATCCGCATCCGCATGGGTCGCGATAATCATATCAATATGACGGTCAGAAAAATGCATAAATGCACCCAATTCAGATAATACATTTCTTCCTGGTCCACCATCAACCAAAATCTGATTTCCACTGGGAGTTTCAATAAATATTGCATCCCCTTGCCCTACATCAAGAAAAGATACGATCATGGGTTTTGGCTGAAAAAAATTCCATCCAACATACCCCAACATACCGATCCCGACAGTAAACGAGAAAACAAAAAAACAAAATCGTGATATACTGATATCATTACTCATACTAATTACAGTATACAAAATATGTCATCATATATTCAACATAATTTTTCACTTCCTAAATTAACAGGTATCTCTGAAAAAACAAATGAAGAACACCTAAAATTGTACGCAGGGTATGTAAAAAACACAAACGAAATACTAGGGTCAATAAAAGATCTCAGCATTGATCCAGCAAAAAATGCATACGTATTAGGTGAATTATCTCGACGATTTGCCTTTGAATTTAATGGCATGAAAAACCATGAATATTATTTTCATTCATTCGAAGGCGGTCACACCGAACCAAATATCGAAAGTAATTTATATAAAGCAATCGTACAAACATGGGGATCATTTGATGCGTGGATGGAATCTTTTATCCTGTTGGCAAAAACCCGCGGTGTAGGTTGGGCAATTTTATATTACGACAAAGATACTAATCAATTATTAAACACCTGGGTAGATGAACAACATTTAGGTCATTTAAATTCTTGTCAATATATTGTAGGTATCGATATGTGGGAACACGCATTTGTTGCTGATTATCAACCCAGCGGAAAAGCAGATTATATCAAAGACTATTTTGCGAACTTGAATTGGAATCACCCAGAATCATTATTTGAAAAATCTCTATAAAAAAATTTCCCGTCACTCTTTCGAGCGACGGGTTTTTCCCATGAAAATTCTCTCACAGAGGATCGACAATGCGATTAACTTCTGTTCGATAATTTTGAACCTGTTTATCAATTTTAGGTGATACGAAATTTCCCGTTTTCTTCAAAAGATTTTGATGCGAGCTACGCAGAATCCGAAGAAGCTCATTGATCTTATCATTACCCTTTTCCTTCTCAAGTTTTTTAATTAAATCTACTACTTGAGTCAAAATTTTTGATCGAAGGACCTGTTTGTCTGCCATGTGCATGTGTTGTTTATCTTTCACTAAATTATCACAAAAGCCTTATTTTGTACAGAAGAAATATTACCTATCTTTAACCTGAATCGAGAGATGTTTTGATACAAAAACTTTATCATCTTTGTTTTTTGAAATTCGATACAACGTATAAAAAAGAATCACATACACCACCAACATAATCCACAAAGCAAATGGCGGAATAGTAACCACAGAAAAATGAAGCCCAGCCAGAAATTCTACAACCACAATTTGATACGACAACAAAAAATATGCTGGGAAGCTAAATATCGTTCCCAAAAAGATACTGATAAAACTGACTGTCGTTGCAACAAACCCAAAAAACATTGCCCACGGCACCGCAACCAAAACAAAAATATTTGCCGGTACTGAAATCAAAGACAGATCACCAATAGCATATAACAAAAGAGGTAACACAATAATCTGCGTCGACAGTGTAGCAATCAGATTTTCTCGAATTTGTAATTTGTTGGTAACCCAACCAAAATAATTCTCTAATTTTGGTGCAATCACAATCAAACCAAAGGTTGCTAAAAATGACAACTGAAAAGAAATATCAAACACCAGAATTTTTGGATTATGAAGCACCATAAAGAATCCCGCCAAAAATAACGCACGCGTCATATTATATTCTCGTCCTGTAATACGGGCAACCAATACCAATAATGCCATCAAGCTGGCACGAATAACTGTTGCTCCACCACCCGTAATAATTGCAAATAATACTATTCCTACAGCACCAAAAATCATTCCCAAAACCGGCCCCAACAAGAAACCAAACATTCGGACAGTCGCATCTGCAACCAATGTGACATTATACCCAGATAATACGACTACATGAATCACTCCAGAAGCGCGAAAATCTTTCTCTAATTTTCCACCCAGTGCGGATTTTTCCCCTAACAATAATCCCGATAACAATCCCGCTTCTGGATAGGAAAATACTTTCTCCATATGAGAAATAAATGAACGTTTTATTTTCAGTACAGTTCTTTTAATAGAATTACCATGTCCCGATGAAATCTTTTCAACTTTTGCAAAAGACATCTGATAAAAAATATTATCTTTTGCAAGATACATATCATAATTAAATTCACGACCTGTGTTTCCTATGAAATTTTCTGGTTCCTGTAATTTCCCCTCTATACGAATTTTATCTCCATACATGTATTTTGGATATAAATCAGTACTGACCAATATGCGCATAGGACGAGAAATAAATTGTGATACATTACCAGATACAACCGTATCAACCAACACCACCAGCCGAGATGCATTGGTTCGCATGTCTGGATCTTCGACAATAATACCTTCTACCACAATAGATTCTTCTAATAATGTATCTAACACCTTTTCACCTTGGACAGCAAAAGATGATTGGAATCGCATGATCCCCAAACAACAAAACAGAATACAACATCCCAAAAAGGTACCGAACTTTTTGTATCTAGTATCTTGGTAGAAAAAATAAATAACAGAAATAACGATAATAGAAAAAGCTATTCCAGTAAAAAGAAGTTTCGACGAAATAGTAATGGGAAATAGTACTGATGCAATAATTACCCCAATAAAAAAGCCGCCCAGGATACATACCCAAAGACGGTGAGAAAAAGAATTCGATGTTACAGATTCTGATGGTATGGTTTCTTTTTCTAATTCCATAGAGCAATTACGTTAACAATACCCAGCCTTTCTCCATTCTGCAATAATTTCCCCAATATGTTCTTCTGATAATGCTTTTCGGAAATGTGCGTTTTTACCCGATACGCGGTCTTTACATTCTTCCCATGTTTGATGACGAATCACCGATCTGTTTAAACATGATAAATATGCATGAGCTTTACCTGTACCCAGTTGTGATTTTTTCTTGAGAACCGATGTTGGCTTGTCAGTAGACATCAATTTTGGAGGCGTTATCATATCACCATGTGGATATTCAGCTAATGACCCATTGTAAACATCTATAGATTTATTATCTGCATACATCGTTGCAATCACGTCAGCACGTTCGTTTCCTGGAACCCCAGCGTGACCAGGTACATGCACAAAAGTCACCGCACCGGATTCAGATCGAACCGATAAATATTTGTCTATGTCTTGCCAGATACGTTCATGAAGAACCTTTTTATTATTTGCCGTGGTCCAGGATTTCTTTTTCCATGCATGACGCCACGTAGTACAACCCTTCATCACATACGACGAATCGGTATAAATAGTTACAGGTGCATCCCATGATTGCACACGATGCAACAATTCACGTACGGCCATTAATTCCATTTCATTATTGGTAGTAATATCTTTTCTCCCACCACGTTCTTCGACAGATCCATTTTTGGGAAATAGGATAATAACGCCCCAACCGCCAGGCCCAGGATTTCCACGCGAAGCACCATCTGTATACGCAATAATATTTTGCACAACGTTCCAAGGAGGATTCATGGGGACAGTATACACCAAATAATTTATGAAATAAAATGCTCGATACGCAGACGCAATTCGGGTCTTCCACGAAAACGGCTTTCTTCCATGGCACCAATAAAAGAACACATTAACCCAGGTTCTACGCCTGCAGGAATTTGATCAACAAAAAATTGAATGGCTTCAATACTTCGTCCCGACCCATTTCTGAAAATCAGTTTCAAATGGTTTTTTGTTTTTCCAAAAAGAGAGACGTTATCAACAACACAATCTTTAAAATAAAATAATGGCTTTGGATTTCCAACACCAAAAGGAGATAATGTTTGTAATACGTTATATGATTTTTGATACACATCGTCTACGGTCAGCGGTGCATCATATATCTCTTCTTTGTTTTTTACCACAACATGTAATTCGCCAGAATCTACTAACGATCGATACGCATGTGATAAATCTTCTTGTAGATTATGTACAGAATCTTGGGTCATGGAAAAACCCCCAGCTTCGATATGTCCACCAAATTGCACAAAAGAATCTTTTGCGCATTCCATCAACTGCATCACATCAATACCATGTGCTGATCGGCATGATCCTTTGTATACGTATTCCCCATCGATGGTTTCTCGTGTCCACACAAAAGCAGGTTTGCCATATGCTTCAACAATTTTTGATGCCAACAAACCCAACACACCCGTATGCCAATCTGGGTCACCTACTACAATCACGGGATCAGTCTCTCGTGTTAGTGCGACTTTGTGTACTGATTTCATCGTTCGTGCAACCAGAGATTTTCTTTCATCATTTAATTCAGTCAAATGTTTTACCAATCGCACTGCTTCTTCGGTATCAGTGGTCGCCAATAATCGAAATGCATCTTCGGGATGAGCCATACGTGATGCAGCATTAATTCGTGGAACAATCATAAATGACACATCGTCTTCTGTCAGGTGTCGCACATCGATTTGCATTGATTTTAATAATAGCAACAAACCCTTTCGTTTTGTTTTTCGAAGCACTCGCAATCCATACGTTGCCAATACCCTGTTTTCATTTACTAAAGGCACTGAATCTGCAATAGTCGAAATACCCACCAAATCCAATAACCATTTTTCAAAACCAACATGGGGCAAAGGATGCGCATCCAAGGGTTCCTTTTGCAACAACGCAATCATTCCCCGCACCAACTGAAATGCAACTGCGCAACCGCATAACATAGGGTCAGCATAGGTTCCTAATTTTGGATGCACAATTGCATATGCATTAGGTAATGTTTCTGGTGGAATATGATGATCGGTAATGATCATATCAACACCCTTTTCACGCGCATGCACAACCGCATCATGTGCACCAATTCCCACATCAACGGTAATCATTAATGTCACACCATCAGTAATCAAGGTATCGATAGCATCTGTATGCACACCGTATCCTTCGTCATGACGATGTGGTATATACACGGTAAAATTTTCATATCCGATTGCCTTGAAAAAATCATGTAATACACATGCACCAGGGACACCATCTGCATCATAATCTGCATAGATTGCGATACGTTCGTTAGATTCTATGGCCTGTCTGATACGCACGGTAGCAGATTCCATATCGTGCATCGTCATTGGGTCTGACAAATCACGTTCATAATTGGGCTGTAAAAAAGTATCAATAGATTTTTGGTCAATCAGTCCACGTTTTTCCAGTAGAATATTCAGTAATAATTGAGGGTCAGTCATGGGGTGTAGTATAACATAAAAATCATGCCTCTTAATTTAACCAAAAAGGATATGTTATACTGACACATATGCAAACAGGAAAAACTATTTTCAAGAAAATTATTGATGGCGAGATACCTTGTACTAAAATATATGAAGACGAAAACTATTTAGCATTTCTAGATATCCAACCGGTTTCTCGGGGTCATGTATTACTGATACCCAAAAAAGAATATCTTTGGATCCAGGATATGCCCGACAACGAAATTGCAGATATTTTTATCAAGGCAAAATTTTTGATACAAAAAATAAAAGAAGCACTGGGTTGTGACTATGTACAATTGGGAATAGTGGGCAAAGACGTACCTCATGTACATATACATTTAATTCCCCGATATTTCAACGATAACCTACCCCAAAGCCCACAAAAACCCTACGAACCCGGCGAAGCAGAAAAAGTTGCAGAAGAATTACGGAGTGTTTTGTAAAACACCTATTTGTTTTATTTTTGAAATTCAGTACTATTAATTATATGGAACACGTACCATCACCAAAACAAAATGTACCCGAACAGCCAGATTATCTGACTTTGTTTGATGTCGACAGACGAACATCAGCTTTTAAAACTGCCAACCCAGAACAAAAAGAATTAATTAATTCCAGCATGTTGGCACATACTATGTTGGCTACTTTGCGTTCTCTTGATCATCAGTCTCATCATCAAAAAGACAATACCAATCCAGTTCAACAACAAAAACTAGAAACATACAAACAAAAACATCCTGAAATAGCAAAAGAAGTTTTGAAAATGAAAGATCTTATTGATGCAATGCCTATGTATATATCACTATCTCAAATCAAACACAGTGACATCGATACACTGTGGGATTGGTACAAATCAATAATCAATAAATCTAACTTTTTACAGAAACAAGAAAAAGAAACTTATTTTTCTATGTATTATGAAGATTATCTTTCGGGAAAGATGCCAAAAGAAGCCCGAGATGAATTCAAACAATTTTTACTACAGCATCCATCCTATGCGGAACAACTTGACGATATTCGCAAAGCTGATGAACGTCATGCTTTGAAAATTGGAAACCTAACGACATTATTGGGACAGTATCATGATTTTTCAAAATTCACAGATGGAGAAATGAACGTAACGGAAAGCAACGAATTTATCGACAATATACTGGATCAAACCGGAGGGTCTCAGTTGCTTGAAAAACTACGTACCATGTATCAAGAAGAGAAAAGCACCAGCTAAAAAGCTATCCAATTATTTATGAGCTTCTAATGTTATAATTGACAAATATAGCGTAAAGTTATATTGTGTTTTTAGATTCATGTAAATTCACAACCAAACTCATACCCATGAAAAGCTCCATTCAAGCTTACATTAATGCCTTGCAAGGACATCAATACATTCCTCAAGCGGATCAGATTATCATGAATATTATCGAGGAAAAAGGAGGTCGTGCTTTCACACGTTTTTCTGTTCTTGATGTTGGATGTGGTCCCGCCAGATTAACTTACAGAGTTGCGCATTTACCGATAAAGAACAAATCCTTGGTCGAGGGCATACATATCACAGGTGTTGATATTTCTCCATCCCTCATCGAAAATTGCGACAAAGTTGTGCTCAATATTGAGAAAGTATTTAATGCAAAAAATGGTGATGGACAAAGAAATGTGAACCTTATGTGCTCAGATTTTGCTACCGGTAGAGATACTTGGTTCGACTCGGATCACATATTCACATTTCCTGGAAATCAGGATGTTATTCTTATACAAAGAGTTATGCATCACATATTTGGAGGTGACCGTACAAAATTCTTTCAAAAAAGTTCTGAACTTCTCAGAAAAGATGGAATCCTCATTATCGGTGACGAGTTTGTTAGACAGTATGCTTCAGAAGAAGAAAGGAAACTGCGCGTTGCAAATTTCTCTCTTCATATTATTGCCGAGGCAATCAAGGGGGGCTTTTCAGAACTTGCATACCGCGAAGCCCTAAAACTTGGTGATGATGTATTCAATACAGAAATTGATGCCGGATTTGCACATGAAGAGATACTGGAATATATCTATGATTTTGCAACAAAGGCAAATGACACCCTTTACAAGATAGGTTCCCTTTGGGGATCAGATATTGCCAAACCTCTCATGGAAAAATTGCAACAATATTGCAATTCTATTTCCGAGGCAGAGAGCCCTACCCGGGACAGCTACAGGATTTCGATTCCTGTTTTTATCAAAGAGGCAAAGTACTATGGTTTCAAGCTAAGCGAAACCTACAAGATTGGTCCAGTAGACCAGCTTGGCGGTATGGGAGTATTGGTATTTCAGAAAAGATAACCAGAACAACGGCAATGACCGGTGGAGCAATCCACCGGTCTATTTTTTTATTTTAATTATTTTACATCAATCTTCTTTTCCAAAGCCTCAATCCCAGGCAACGTCCCCGAGAGGAGGAAATCCAACATTGCGCCACCTGCCATCGATACAAAATCAAATTGTTTTTCCATTTTCAATCCAGATATAACGGTTACTGTATCACCACCACCAATCACCGTTTGTGCGGATGTTTTGGTAATCGTTTTTGCTAACAATTCTGTACCCGCAGTATATCCACCTTCGTAATATCCAAAAGGTCCATTCCATAAAATAGTCTTTGCAGATTTTAATGATTCCCAAATATGTGTATTTCCTTTTTCAGAAATATCTATAATGTTATCTGTCTCAGTAATTTGTTCTAATGTTACATCACCAACAGTGCCGTTACGAAGAATTTGCACCGTATCGGGAACAAGAATTTTTTCAGTATCAAATGATGAAACATCTACCGTAGTATCTACCAACGACACCCCAATGGATTGTCCGCGGTTTTTATAAAAAGAATGAGCCAATGCACCCCCCACAATGATATTACTGCATCGTGGTAAAAAAGATTGTATCAAATCCAATTTTGTTCCGAATTTTGCACCACCGACCACCAGCACAAAAGGTTGTTCTGGTTCTAATAATTGTGTCAGATATTGTAATTCTTTTTCAAAATGAATCCCTGAATATGCCGGAATATATTGTGGCACGCCAACTATGCTGGCATGTTTTCGATGCGAAGCAGAAAAAGCTTCGTTCACATAAATATCAGCATATCCAGCTAATTGTTTTGCAAATTCAGCATCATTCGACATTTCGCCATTTACCGATCGTATATTTTCCAACATCAGCATTCCCCCAAAAGGTAACGATTCAATCATGGTTTTTACACGATCTGAAATGACTTCGGGAATAAACCCAACAGGGATTCTCATCGTTGTGTTCATATATTCAGCAACTGGTTTCAATGATGCAGATCCATCACTGCCCAGATGGCTAATGATAATAATACGCGCACCTGCAGAGCGTAAATATTCCAATGTTGGCAACAAAGCCTGCAAACGAGAAATACCCTCCGGATCAATAGTTCCACCGGATAATGGCACATTACAATCAGCGCGAACCAGAACCCGAGTGCCTGGTTCTATATACGTATCACAAATACAAGAAAATGTTTCCATATAATGAGTCTACCACAAGGTTTTATAAAGATGAAATAAAAGAAGAAAACGATTTTGCATCCAAAGAAAGTCTTCCCAACAAAAATCCCTGCACGCCACCTACACGTAAAAATTCAGGTGCAGTTTCTTGTGATGAAGAACCTCCATAGAGAATAACTGCGTTGGTTGCTTTTTTGGTATCTTTTACTATATTTGCTAATTCACGACGAATAATTACGGTAGCTTCTAAACATTCATCGGGGTGGGCACCGCGTTTTGCTTTTTCTCCGATTGCCCATACAGGTTCATACGCGATAAAAAAACTATCAGCTTCTTTTGGTGTAATTTTTGCACAAGAAATTCTCACCTGTTCTGCCAGTATGTCGCGATAATTTCCAGCGGTGTCACGATCTGATTCACCCACACAGATAATAGGCATTATTTTTTCATCAAGAAGTTTTCGTACCTTGATGGCAACCATTTCATTGGTTTCACCATCTGCACGTCGTTCAGAATGACCAACGATACAATATTTCACACCCATAGATTTTAACATCATTGCTGATACATCCCCTGTGTGGGCACCATCGTCATACATAGACACATCCTGCGCACCAAGAGAAATCTTTTTATCCGCCACGGTTTTCATCATAGATAAAAATGGAAAAGGAGATGCAATAGCAATTTCTTTGGTACGAGAAGAAGATACTTTTGCAATAATACCACGCACCAGAGATTCTGCTTTTTTAATTGTTTCTGGATTCAATTTCCAATTTCCAATAATATATGTTTTTGACATAGATACAGTATATCACATTCCTATTCAATTTCTTTCCAGGAAGAAATACCCCATGTTGCCGATGGTCCAGAAGAGAAATCCAGATTTGCAATACCTTCTTCATAGGTAACTGTTGTAGCGCCACTGAGTTTGATTTGATATCCTGTAGCTTGTCTGGCACTAGCTGAACCAGAAAAATTAATCGTCCCATTTTGTGCAACCAATATCACTGCACCTGCGGCACCAGAAATATCAATGGCATTACTGGAGCCACAAGTAGAACTGGTTGGACAATCTGAATTAGAGACAACCATAATATAGCTTCCCGCGGTTCCAGACCCTGTCACAGGGGAACTTCCCGCAATAGTTACACGTCCATCTACGACAATAACACCACTACCAGAACCATAAGAACTATCCAATCGGACTCGTCCTGATCCATTTACGGTAAGATCCCCCTGTATCCACAATGTTCCTGTAACATTCAATATAGTACTGCCCCCCACTGATACATTTCCTGTAATTTTTTGTGGCCCCAAAGAAGTTGTTCCAGAACCTGATAATGTAAAATTACCTGACGTTGTTCCACCTGATTCTGCCTCTTCTTGCCATGAGATAATATTCCCGGGGGAAACGGGCCACCCAATAGGTTCAGGATCAGGACGCGAAGTATCACATGTCTTATTATTACCTGTTCCTGTCGTACAATAAATTTCGTCTGTTGCGCTGGTATAATTCACCGTATGAGCATGAGCTATTCCAGAACCACTGGTTCCGACAGACAACCGATTCCACTGACTGGGTCCAGTAATGGTCGATGTTAATCCTCCTACATATATTTGAAAATATGCATCAACATTTGGACTAAGAACATTCCAGGTGCTGGAATGTTGGCCACGTTTTGCAGAACCACCGGTAAAACTATTCAAATTTGCCCCGACTTCGTAATAACGACTGTTATGATTTCCTCCGTCTACTACCAACCAATAAGTTTCACCTACATTCAACGTTGGATGTGTAGTAAATACAACATCAACCCATGCAAAAGAATTTGTAACCAATGAAGAAGCTATGGTACCTGATGCAACCTGGACTGCCCCAGGTGACCCGGAAGAATCTTTTAAAATACGCACGGTAAGATTTCCTGGTGTACCAATTTTTTTTATATAGAGAGATGCTTTGTACAAAGGACTGGATTCTGATAATTGAAAACTTTGTGCCATATCTTGTGTCCCACTGGATTGCCCAAAGGTAATTATATGTGGAGGAGTTCCTGAAGATCCATTTTCTACATCCGTAGACAATGCAGAACTATTTGCAGCAACTGCAGACCCAGTAACATAGGTACTGCTACCTGTTCCCACAATATCACCATGAGCATACACATTCCCAACAATCCCAGAACTACCTGACAATAACATACCACCCTGCCCTGTTTGTACACCATAGAAAAAGGAAACCCCTTCAGCGGTGGTTAATTGCATTTGTGATCTGCGTTCATGTACACCCACCGTAGTATGAGCAGTGATTTCTTTTGCATTTGATCCAACATCTGACACTGATATGGTTACTGACCCTTGGGGTAATTCTGTAGTTGTTTCAGATGCCAATGGTATACCATGTCGCAATCGATGCATTGCATCTTCTACCAATGAATCAACTAATACATGTGTTGTGCGAGATTCAGCAAAAACCGTTGCCGTACGAAAATCTTTTACTGCAGGTTGCACTACCCCAGCAACAACCGCCAGACTGGTAAACATAAACACAATTACTGATGTAATTAATGCGGCGCCCTGATTATATTGTAAAGATTTTTTTTTCATATTAATAACTACCTTTTATGGTTACACCAAATAATGTATCAATATTTTTTGTTCGAGATCCAGCAAACGCAGTCATACCAATATCAAACGAAATAAAATTTGAATCAGCACCTTCTCCAGCCATTGGATTTGCAGAAACTGATCGCACGAGAAATCGATCAAAGACCACTCCTGTTGGGTTCAATGGTCCTTGTACCACCCCATCTTGTTCTAATACCAAAGATCCTGCATTATCCAAAAAGAAACTGGTAACCTGGGCTACATCATCTTCGGTGCGCGATACGGTCAAGATACTAGAATTCACGCTTAGTGTTGAATCTTGCAATACAATAGTATCTGCATTTCGCACTTCGAATATCATCCGATCAAAACCACTGGTCGTTGTGTGCAATAATGCCCGGGCCATACGAATTTCTTGCAAAGAACCCATTGTCGTAATCAGCGCAGTTACCATAATCCCAGACAACAGCGTAAATAATGCCATGTACATTAATGTCTCAATAAGTGTTACACCTTTTGTATAAAAACTATTGTTTTGTTTTTTTTGTATAGACATAGATTAATCGCGGAAAATATCAAAAACGTATCCTTCTTGAGTTTCGACCATTTCGCCCCCCTGCCAAGAAACAGAAATTACCACCCGACGACCCTGCTCATCTTCGTCTCCAGAAGATGCAATGTTGCTATTACCATCTCGGTATACAGGATACAGAGTAATCGCTCTGGAAAACTTACCAAATGAAGATGCGCCGGAAATAATTTCAAAAGCATTCCCATCCCACACAATATCGTACGGATTTTCTGTATCCATTTCTTCTAACAATGAAAAGGAAGTATCGCGAGTAAATCGCACCAATTCAAAACCAGTCTCGGCCAATAGCTGAGCCTGTGCGCGGTCTAATGATAATTGATTCATACGTAAAGCCTGAACAGAAACAAACACCAATGAAATAATCACCGTCAATAATATGGCGCTACCAACAACAACCTCTACTAAACTTATCCCAAAAGATTTCAAAGTTGTATGTTGTTTATATTTCATATTATGGTGATCTTTCTAATAATCCAGTAGGAGTTACTGTAAAGACATACTCTATTGTACCATCCGAAGACGAAAGAGTGAACTGTCCAGGATTTGTTATCGCACCAGAAAGACGCGCAAAAGAAAAATCATCCCCGCTGTTTAAATCAATGGAAGATAACGTAAACCCGGATTCAAATACAAATTCTTCGATATCATTTGATCCCGTATAAGAATCTCCTTGAAAGAGAATAATAGATTCAGTATCTAGAGCAATTCCGTATGAAGATAATTCTTGTGAAGATATTGTTTTTGTACGAGCTTCAAAAAATAAACTCTCGATCATTTCAATATGAAATCTGGCAACCTGACGTTGTTCTACACCAGATAACCGAGGAATCGTGATCGCAGTAATAATACCAATAATCGCAATGACAATCAGTAGTTCGATTAGAGTGAATCCCTTTTTCCATAATGCAATCATATTATGAAATTCCTTCCATTAACGAATACATCGGCGTAATCATAGATACCGCAAAAAATCCAACTGCACCCCCGACAAAAATCATAAGAATAGGTTCCACAATAGTAGATAAATCTTTTGTTGCAGCAGATACTTCTTCTTCGTAGAAATGTGCGATTTCCAATAACATGG
The DNA here is from genome assembly GCA_021734445.1 of Minisyncoccota bacterium. Lineage (GTDB taxonomy): Bacteria > Patescibacteriota > Minisyncoccia > Phycocordibacterales > UBA1006 > JAIPIY01. The sequence continues at coordinate 187,162 of JAIPIY010000001.1, forward strand.
TGGATAATTTTCCGGTTTCTTCTCCTACCTCCATCATTTCTCCTACCATTAACGGATACCATCTGGTTGCACCCTTGAAAGCAATGGACAGGGTTTCTCCTTTTTCTACATTTTTTTGTGCTTCGATAATAATATTTTTATAGTGTACATTTTGTAACACGTCACGGGTAATTTCCAGTGATTGTCCCATGTTCACCCCAGAAGATAACAATGACGACAACGTACGTGCAGTTTGTGCAGCGTATGACTGTTGTACAATGCCCCCAATTACAGGAATATGCGGAATAATCCAATCAAAAAAACGAGTTCCTTTTTCTGTTCTAGCCAACCAGGTAATTCCTGAAAAAAATGCAGCTACACCACCGATTAATAAAATAATATGATTACGCAACAAATCACTGACGGTCATAATAAATCTTGTACTTGCTGGTAATTCCATTTCCATATCGGTAAACACTGCAGTTAATGTAGGAACAACATAAATCATCATAAGAACCCCAATAATAATAATTGCACATAATACAACCGCGGGATACATTAATGCTCCTTTTATTTTTCGTTTCAAGGTATAAGTTTTTTCCAAATGTACACTGATTTCAGAAAGTACGTCGGGCATACCTCCAGATTCTTCTCCTGAACGAACCATAGAAATAAAAAATGGTTCGAATACTTTTGGATATTTTTCCAAACTTTGACTAAAGCTTTTCCCTGATTGAATATCAGCTTGAATATCATGCAAGATTGATTTGAATAGTTTATTTTTTGTTTGTTTTTCTAAAATAGATAATGCACGTGACAATGCCAATCCGGCAGATAGCATCGATGAAACATTGTGGGTAAAAAATATTTTTTCTTTCAAAGACACCTTTCCTAGAAACCGATCGGCGACATCTAACCAAGAACCTTTTTCTGATAATGGAGTCAATGACAAAACCGTTTCTTCTTTGTCTCGTAATTCCATTAATACAGCATGCTTGTCAGCACCTTCGATATCTCCGGTATTCATGGTGCCTGTTTTTGATTGTGAAACGTAATGAAATTTCATAGATTATTCTGAAACAACGCGTAGGACCTCTTCTTTTGTGGTCATTCCCTGTATTGCAAGAAAAATACCGTCTTCTAATAATGTCATCATGCCATCTTTTTTTGCTTGTTCTTCTATGTCGTCCCCTGTTGCACCCTGAATAATAAGATTTTTAATTGCCGGGGTGATAGGTAATACTTCGTGAATACCCATACGACCTTTGAATGCATCTTCTTCATGACCCGAGGTTGGACGATAAAAAGGAACTTTTTCCCAGGTAGCATTTGCATCTACCACATTTTCTTGTTTCAAAAATTGCATCATACGGTCTAGATCAATTTCTTTGCCCAACATTGCGACTTCATCTTTATTTAAAAAATATTGCTCTTTTTCTTCTCCTAGTTTACGAACCAAACGTTGTCCAATAACAACATCTAGTGTTGATACCAAAAGAAAAGGTTCGATTCCCATATCAATCAATCGTGGAACTGACCCAGCAGAAGAATTCGTGTGTAATGTTGATAGAACAAGGTGTCCCGTCAAAGCAGCATTAGTAGCTAACGAAGCTGTTTCTGTATCTCGAATTTCACCCACCATGAGAATATCTGGATCTTGACGCAACAATGAACGAAGGCCATTTGCAAACGTAAAACCAATATCCGCACGTACCTGGCTTTGGTTGATGCGTGGCATTTGGTATTCAATAGGATCTTCGACGGTTGAAATATTTACGTCCGGAGTATTTAAAATATCTAATAATGTATACAACGTTGTTGATTTTCCAGAACCCGTTGGCCCTGTTGCCAAAATCATTCCTGTTTTATGTTTCAATGCACGATGAATAGATTCCAATCCTTGCCCATGAAATCCAAGACCTTCTAATGTAAAACCAGAAACTGATTCACGCAATAAACGCATAACAATTTTTTCACCATAGTAGGTTGGCAATATCGAAACACGGAATGAAACTTTTTCATTATTCAAATCAATTTTGAAACGACCATCTTGGGGCAATCTTTTTTCATCTAATTTCAAATTAGACAGAACCTTGATACGTGCAGACAATCCCGAACCAGCGGTTTTTGGTAATTCCATAGCATCCCGCAAAATACCATCGATACGATACCTCACCACCACACCCTTTTCATGTGGTTCGATATGGATATCAGAAGCACCCTGTAAAATAGCATGTGATAACAAGGTATCTACAATTTTTACCACCGGTAAATCTTCTGCTAATTTTTTCAAATCTTCTTCCGATTGATTATCAGAAACATCATCATTAATTTTTTCTAAATGGATAGATTCTTTTTTGATAATATCATCAAATTCCCCCTGTAGACTTTTTCGGTATTGTAGTAATACATTTTTAATAGATTCAGTAGATGTCAGACGTGGCAATACTCGCAGTCCAACCTTTTTTTTAATAAATTCTATCGCAGGTAAATCACCCACATCCAACATGGCAACCTCTAACCCTGCAGGCGTTTTACGATAAGCAACCAAATTATGATTGCGGGCAATAGGTTCAGGGATCAAAGACAATACATCCATAGAAATCTTTTCGTGCGACAAATCAACAAAAGGAATTCCTGTCGCCCAAGCTTTTACACGACGAAGACCATCTTCGGAAACATCATTGTTCGACAATAACACTTCTTCAATTGTTTTTCCTGTTTTTTTCGCTTGGGTTTCTGCATTTTTTAATACAGCAGAAGAAACCATTCCAGCATCAAGTAAAAATTCTTTTAGTCTGTCTTCAGGACTCATAGTAGCTTTATTATATCATAGAACAGTCAAGAAAAAATATTTCTTGACTGTTCATAAATCAAAAAAGTGGGAATACTAAAACCCCTCAAGATGAGGGGTTTTAGTAAAGAAATTTCTATATCAAGATTATATCATTTTGAATTTTCGTGGCAATGGTAATTATTAACTGTTGTTAACAAGAACTACCCTTTCTAATCCTTGGGTGTTTTTTGATTTATACTTTTAGTTCACTTTCAAACAAATAGCTTCTGCATGTGCATCATTTGATTCTGCACCAGAGCATTGAACCCGCCAACCTTGTACATTATTAAATCTTGGTGTATCTAAAATATTTGTTGGGGTACATGAACCACCAGCACTCGCTCCGGTACCACTAGTAGAAGGACAATTACCATTCATAACAGGAACAGGTTGAGATATTTTTATTTCACTTTCACAATCTCCTCCACCACCTATAACGATATAACCAACTGGACACCACGCATAGGCAACATGGACCGGATTATCTCGACGAACACGAACAATGGAATCACCCTGTATTAGACTACTATTAATTGTTTTCCAAGCTGCACTACCTGTTGCATCTGATGTAAGGACTTTTCCATCACCAGGGTCACCACCTGTTATTTTTACTTTTCCTAATATATCTAACTTTGTCTCTGTTAATTGAGATGAATGACCGATAACAGTTTTGGAATTTTGATTGGTTGACATAGACACATAATTGGGCATTGAAGTAAACGGTGTATTAATTTGTGTAGCATTAGTACTAGAACGAACTCCTGAATTACTAACCCATTCACCTTCACCAGGTGCAGTACTGACCCAAACCAGAGTAGATCCAAGACCTAATACAACATCACCATCTGGTAATGCATCTGATTCCCAAGTTGCAAGACCATTACTATCTGAAGTCAACACTTTTCCTTGACCAGGATTACCACCACGAATTTTTACTAGTCCAGAAACGTCCAGACCAAGATTCTGATTAGTTACCGGAAGGCCAACATAGGTAATACTTCCATTAGACAGCCCTAAAATTGATGATCCTGCAACAATAAGATCTGAAGTACCCGACATTGTTGAACCAAGGTTGGCTCCAATACGAACTTTTCCAGATCCATTTGCAAGAAGAGTGTTATTAAGAACCCATGCAGTCCCATTCCAACGAAGAGTAGCGTCATTTGTTCCAGCAGGTAATGTGCTTGGGGCTGGACGCCATCGAGCATTACCACTAGAATCAATAGCTGTTAAGACATCTCCGGCCACAATAGCAGGACTAGCATTTGTGCTTCGAAATCTTACCTCTCCTGCAACATCAAGCATTGCATTAATACCACCAAAACTGACCCCAGCATTAGAACCAGCTCCAACCTGAGTTGTATTTAATCCAACCCCAAGACCTTCTGGGAAAACACTAGTATTACGCGCATGTATCGCACCCTCTACGTCAAGTTTACGTAGAGGGTTTGCAATACCGATACCTACATTTCCTGTATTTTCTTTTATAACAAGAGCATTTTGTGCTTGAAAAGTATTTAATGATAACCCGGAACCATTTGTTGCACGGATAAATTGATGCTGATCACCAAGATAAAGAGAGGCATTGGTTCCTGACCCAGCCCAAGTACCACGAGCTCTAATATCTCCGCTAACATCTAATTTATAACCTGGGTTTGTAGCCCCGACACCAACACTTGTCCCATTATCAAACAATTGAGAATTTCCCAATGTAGTTCCGTCGGGTGTCCATTTTGAAAGATAATTAAGTGTTCCAGAACCAGTAATTCCTGTAACACCTACTGGTTGTTGAACAATCCAAGTTGTTCCATTCCAAACCAAGATATCCCCATTAGTAGAACCGTTAGGCAAACCATTTGGAGCTGGTTGCCATGTTGCATAACCTTGTGCGTCAGATGTTAACACGCTACCTGCGGCAGGTGTTACACCTCCAATGCCACGATATCTAAAAGTTCCTGCCAGATTTAATGTAGGAGATTGCCCCCCCATACCCTCAGCAGCAACAGATGCATTAGCAGGATTATACGCGTCAAATATTTTAACAGAATTACCAGAACTTGATAAGCCAGATTCTGCTGTCCAACCAAATACACCCGGTGAAATCACTCCATATCTTAGTGTTTGATTAAATGTACCTGCAGGTAAATTAGTTCCACCAGAAGCAGGTGCCCAAGTCACTAATCCAGTTGAATCAACAGCAGTCAATACATCACCTGGATTATTAGGGGTCATTCCTCTTACCGAAAATTGACCATTTTGATTAACACTAATACCACTTAACGCATCAGCATCATTGACTTGCCCTGCACGGAAAACATCTATTGGATTAGAGGTCGACTGAAAAAAATTCGTCGATGTTTTCCATCCTGCAAAAGTTGATCCATTATTTTTAACAAAAAGAGCTATTGGATTAACACCAATACCGCCGGCCTTGAACAAATTATGACTACCAGTCGCACCAATATCACCACAAGATGTTCCACCACCAACCAAAACAGACCCTGACTGACAAGGCTGTATATCAACCTTGTGACTACCAAAAAATGGAGCACTTAGGATACCTTGTTTAATTTGTGCAAAAGGTCCAACGTTCAATGGTGCAATGTTTGCCCCACCTCCTGTTGGCGCTCCGCCTGGATAGGTAAAGGCAGATGTCTGTAATCCAAAAGCCAATACAGAGAATGCAAATAATGATGTGATAATAATTTTTTTCATAATGTGTTTCTTTATTAATAAAACTTGTCTTGTAATAATTGTACTATAAACGGTTATAAAATTCTATATCTCCTGGAATCCCGGTCGTGGAATCCCTCCTCCTGGTCCTGGGCCACATTGTGGGGATATAACAATTATTGTGCTATCTGAAACCATTACCCCATTTGCGCCCGTACAACTCAGTGTATAAGAAGTAGGAGAAGTCGATGCAGTAACGGATGCAGAATCTGGTCCGTTTGTAATTACCTGGGAAATGGATGGTGACATTGTACAATTACCTACAGCATTTGAAACATTCCAATTTAACGTTCCGTTGCTATCAGTAGTACAAGATGCAGATAAACTTACTGAAGCGCCACCCGCAGGACACATAGACAGTACAGTTTGCCCCGTATAAGAATTAATATCATTAATATCATTACTCATACAAGATGCGTAAAAGATAATATCTGGATTAAGATCTGTAGATTGAATAATATTCGTATTCATCATTGCATCGTTACTACCTGAATAGAAAGTTGATTGATCAAGAACATTAGGGCTTGACGTAAATTGACATGTACTCATATCAACATCTTGACCCTGTGCAATAATAATTGCTCCCTGGCCAGGAATAATACAAGACGGTTTTGTATAAAGATTTATTTGAGGGTTAAAAGTTACAGAAGTATCTTTAATACACAATGTAGGATCGCTAGGATCAATCACATATCCTTGTGGAATAAAATAATGAGGTCCGCCTGTAACGTTTGTACAATATACTGGTGGATTTGGATTTAACTGAACCATGACACCTTTGAAAAATATCCAACCCAAATCAATATCACCCCACGCATATCCATATAATTCAGCCATTCCTGTTATTGGATCATAGCTAATCATATTCACACCATATGGTTGGCCGTTTTGTGCAACTCCACCCAAACTAATCCATCCATCCCAACCACCACGTGCTAACGGATCTAATAACGCACCACTACATCCAGATTGAAAAACGGCGCACGCACGCGCCCAACCTTCTAATCGTCCATTTTGAATATCTAAACGTGCCATTACTGCTGGAACAAAACCATCTGGAGTAACATCTCCTGCACCCTGAAATCGAATATACCCACTGGCATTACCCATAATAACAGGGTTCATACCACCACTATGCGTTGCACCCAAAAAAGAAGAGTATGCATACCCTGTCATTTCTCCTGTATTAGGATTAACCGTTACAGACCAAGTTTGTGAAGGAGGAGCCCAAGGAGGGGTTAATGTTGCAAAATCATCAGAATCAAAACTAATCCAACCACCACCACGTCCATATGCGCCACCTCCGGGAAAATTTGTTTGATCTGAAGGATCTCCTGCATCAGACCATGCAAAACCTGACATAGTGCCAGGAGTATTTTGTGCAAATACCGAAGTATCCGCCAAAAATATAGCAAATACACCAATAAGAGAAGCTAGCCCGACGAACATCATGTGGCGAAAATGCATCATATATTTGATTGGTTAAACATATTCATAAATTCTTCATTTGATTGTTGTACTTTTTCTTGTTCAGCTGGATCAGTTACCGGTTCTGGTGTTTCTGAGGTATTTTCAACATCATTTGTGTTTTCTCCAGAAAATGCATCAAAGAAAAGTTCGTTTGATTGTGAAATCTCTTGTTGAATACGCATACTGTCTTCTTCTGTATAATTATATTCAGGTGCTGTCATCGTAGTAAAATCAACAGCAGGTACTGATTCATCAAATTTCTTTTGATCCTGAATAACAAAAATCACCACAAGGACAATAACAACCAAAAGAATGATTGTAATCCAGATCCATAGGTGTGGTGATTTTTTTTCTGGCATAGATTAGTTTGATTGTGCTTCTAATTCTAACATTAACGCTGCGATTTCTTCTTCGGTCAAAGGTTCAGGAGCTGGCTGTGCTTCTAGTTCTGCCATGAGCTCCGAAACTTCTTCTTCGTTCATCGGTTCTGCTGATTGACCATCAGACAAAGAAGATTTTTTTGGTGCACGAAGTGCAATAATAATAACCACTAAGAGAAGAACACTGATAAGAAGAAGGATAATAGTACGAAACGATGAATTGCTTTTTTCCATATACTTTTTATTATAACAGAAAAAAAATAAAACAACAGCAATGTGGGGAAAAGATTAGGAGATAGCTCTAAAGAACAAACTTACCATTTTTGTAGATGATAATTTCTTTACCATCTTTTGTGTGTGCAACTACCGTTCGTGGTGTTGTGGAAATAATATCCGTATGTACCGAAGAATCATTGAATCCCAATTTTTTCCAACCAGCTGACGAAACCGCAGTAGGATCACCATCATAACAATCATGATATGACATACCAACCGCAATATGTGTATTTCCGTTTGGCCCACCCATATTTTCATCAAATAATGTTTCAGCCATGAATTTTGTAATACGTGATAACCGTTTGTCAGTTAATGACCATTCTCCGACTTTGTTTGCGCCTGGGACCGCGATCATTTCACGTAATACATGTTGATTTTTGCTAGCTGTTGCTTCTACTACTAGACCTTTTTCAAATCGCAAGAAAATATCTGTAATCAAATTACCATATCTATATAATGGTTGATTGAATTTTACCCAACCTTGTGCCCCTCGCCAATCTGGGGATGTAAACAATTCAAACGATGGAATATTACGACCTGAACCTCCTATGAATTTTCTTTTTTCTCCTGGGGTAATCCACAAATCAATATCAGGCCCGATAATATGAAATTTTTCTGTCTTTTTTGTAACTTCATTTAATTTCTTTTCATACACTGCCATATCTGCATATAATTTTTTCCATACAGCAATGGGATCTTTTTTATCTAGATAACATGCACGGATAATCTGATCCCAATATTCTTGTACTGATAAATTTGCTTCGTCTGCCATCGCCTGTGTGCCGTATAGTCCCAATGTCCAGGTAAATTTTCCCGCATTTTCTTTTTTCGTTAACCAATCACGAAAAGGTTTTACCGCACGACCTGATTGCATAATTTTCTTTGGATCTACACCGTGTAATGCATGCTTGTTTGCTTCGGAGACAATTGATATTTGATGATCAATAGTATCCGCCATCGCGCGAAGATATTTTTTAGGGAAAAAATTTACCTGAGACTCGTCTGCATAATCAAAAAAATCTTTTGACATATTTAACGGTCGGTCATCCATACCAATATCATCGGGAACATAATTTCCAATTACATGCCCACCTGATTTAATGACTGCTTTTTTTAATTCTGCATACAATGGTTTTGCAGATTCTGGACACGAAATACGCACCACGTCTCCACGTTTGATTCCCTTGCCGGAATTTAGTGCAAAATTAACCAGCACATTGGCATATTTTTCTAAAACTTTTTGTGGTGGGTGATACGGTATATTTTTTTTCATATGTTGGTGATTATAGCAAAATCTGAAACATATGTCTTTTTCAATAACAAAAAACCACCCTCGGGTGGTTTTTTGTTTCTTTATAATTTTAATTAACTACTAGCTTGCATTGCTGAACTACGTGAACAAGTAAATTTAATTCTTCCAGCACCCCCTGAAAAACTTTCACCAAGGTTATTGTCTGTTTCAAATTCATGAGTACCGTTTAATAAGAAACCTCCCCCTGTTACTTCACAGGAATATACATAACGATGAGAACTTGGCATTACTGGTGTCGTTGGCTTGGTTTCATTATTGATATCTTGTATATTTGCAACCACATGATTCATTTGATTCAAAGCTGTATAATTTGCAACACCTGTTACCGGAAAACCATATTTAGCCTGAAATGCACGTATTTGGGCTTGAGTTTTTGGACCAGCTTTTCCATCTGCATTTCCAACATCAAAACCAGAACGATTTAATAACAATTGCAAATTCATTACATGAGATACTGGTAAAATTCTGTCATCTTGTAGATTTTCAGGATCCAAAGGACTTCCAGTAACATCAGTAATAGGATTTACACGTGCAGTAGTATTAACTTGTACTGGAGGCAATACGCAAGCACCAATAGAAACACTCCAAATTTGTCCTACTGGACATGATGGATTAGTACGCTGAGTAGTCGTTGTCATTGTATTTCCACTTGGCATTGTGATACTTGAAGAAGCATAACAACCCTGGCTAGCCCCACTGGATCCTACTGATGTACCCCATGAACCACCTGCGTCACGACAGATTTCCATACAAAGACTAAATGCAGATTGAGTTGATCCATTACAAGCATTAAATACATATGCCGTAGAAGGCGCTACTGTAACAGGGGAAATTACACAAGCACCAATTGTAACACTCCAAATCTGACCCGAAGGACAAGATGGATTAGTGCGAACTGTTGCATCTTTTGTTACCACGGGGTCAATCGTAGTAGTAGCCCGAGAAACCAATCCACCTAATTGCAATCGGATTGATTCCAATTGTTGATACAGGTTTTGTAATACTGTTTGATCTGCGTTTGACTGTGCTTGTGCTGGATTTCCAAAAGAAAAAACCAAAGCAAAAACCAGAAATGCAGAAAAAATTATTTTTTTCATAAAAAATTATACTAATTAATAATATCTAAACGAGAACACTTGCTACATATTGTAACCCCTTGATGGGATGTGTCAATGGTTATGAGGTGTATATGGGGAAAAGATGCTGTGGGGGTCTGCCCCCACAACTAGAGACTAATGACTAAAAGCTAGTAGCTAATTTCTCCCCCTTTTCAAGGGGGAGATTAAGAGGGGGTTATGATATAAGGAAAGTTTAGGGATTATTGCCAGCTTTTAAGATTCCCGCTTACGCGGGAATGACAACCGATGCTTTGTGGGGACAGACCCCGCAATGTGCGGGGTCTGTCCCCACTCAGCTATGTATTTTTTGGGCGGTATTGCAATGCCTCTAGCACGTGTGATTCTTGTATTTCTTCGGATTCATCCAAATCTGCAATAGTTCGTGCCAATTTGATAACCCGATGATACGCACGTGGGGAAAGTGATAATTTTTCTGCACTGGTTTGTAGTATCTTTTTTACATTTTCATCTAAATGAATTTTTTGAATATCTTTTGCAGATAATTCACTATTTTTCTTATTGTATCTTTGGTATTGTTTTTCTCTGGCCCGCTCTACGCGTTTTTTTATTGATTCTTGGGTCCCATGTGCATCAGGTTTTCTGTCGCCGGACAACGTATCATAATCAACATGTTCAACTTCGAGCCAAATATCAATACGATCCATAATAGGTCCAGATATTTTACGTTTGTATCGCGCAATTGCGCTGGGACTACATACACAGGTCTTTTTTCGTGACCCAAAAAATCCACACGGACACGGATTCATCGCTGACACCAATAGAAAATGTGCGGGAAATTTTGCACTGCCATGTGCACGAGAAATATGTACATGACGATCTTCTAATGGCTGACGTAATGATTCGATCACTCGTTTATCAAATTCAGGAAATTCATCGAGAAACAGAACACCTTTGTGTGCCAAGGTAACTTCGCCGGGCTTTGGAATTGATCCGCCCCCTATTACTGCAATATGACTGGATGTATGATGAGGGGAACGAAATGGAGGATGCATAATGACTTCTTTTTCCAATGTTCCCGACAATGAATGAATACCTGTGATTTCTAATATTTCATCTCGAGACAACGCTGGCAAGATTCCAGAAAAAGCACGGGCCAACATGGTTTTTCCTGTACCCGGTGGTCCATACATACCAACATTATGTCCGCCCGCTGCGGCGATTTCTAATCCTCGTTTTGCATGTTCTTGGCTTTGCACATCATCAAAAGAAACGGGCGGAACATATTGTGAGATATCTAATACAGTTTCGGGTTGTGGAGCCAGTGAAAACATTTCCATTGATTCAGTATTTTGTTTTGGTTGCAGATGACGCACAATATCAGACAATGTGCGGACGGGATACACAGTGATTCCAGAAACCAACGCAGCCTCTTTTGCATTATGTGAAGGAACATAAAATTCGGTAAATCCTTCTCGTAGTGCCATTTGTGCCAACAGTAATGCACCACGGATAGGTTGCAATTCGCCATTTAATGCCAGTTCACCGACAAATAATTTCTTTTCTGGATTAAAAGATAATTCTTCGGATGCCATCAAATATCCTAATGCAATAGGAACATCAAAAAATGAACCTTCTTTTTTTACTTCTGCTGGAGCCAAAGAAACAACTGTTTTTTGATTGGTATGTTTTGGAGAAGAGAATCCAGAATTTTTTAATGCAGATCCAACACGGTCGCGAGATTCTTCGACAGCCTTGTCTGGTAATCCAACCAACGTAAATGCATTTAGTCCTGTTGCCAAATCAACCTCGACGGTTATTAGGTTACCCTGTGTTACATGTGGTTGTGCAGAATATACACGAGCAAATGCCATAGATATATTTATTGTATAAAAAATAAAATAAATATACAAGAACACTGTGTATAAAAAATACACACATCATAAATATGGTGCGTATATTTAAAAAGATTCTTTTTATTTCATATGAGCAATAGAAGTCGGGGCAGCAGGATTTGCTTCTAGTCGTTCTATTTCAATAGGTTCACCAGATACTTCACAAATACCAAAAGTTCCATCATTCAATGCAATTTTTTGCAGTGCCTTGTCTACTTCACCCAATCGAATTTCTAATTCAGACAATGAGGCAACTCTTTCTTGGAAATCAACCACATTATCTGCTTGATCAACGAAATCTGGTTCTTGGGCATCTTGGTGTGCTGGTTGTGCCTCCCAATCATCCTTGTATCCTGTTGGGTGACCACTGTCACCTAATTCTTGTAAAAGAACCTTTCGTTCTTCTTCAAGTAATTTTTGAAAGTGTGCTATATCTAAATCATTTCTTTTCATATAGGCAAAGTGTACCATAGTGAAAATAAAAAGAGAAGCCTAACGAAATTGCAAAAATGTTGATCTTGCCATTCTACGAATAGCCTCTTCCAACACGCTTTCATGGGTCGTAATCAGTAGGGTGTTTTCATTGAGAAAAGTATACAGCAAAACGGTTTCTTGTTCGTCATAAGTCGGCACAAATTGTGATTCTGTATCGAGAATAATTTTTTCCACATACTGATCCAAAGATTCTAAAAACCTCACCACCATTTCATCCGTAGAATTTGTCTGGGCAACCAATACATCTTCTTCTCCTATGCGGGCACATGCATTTACTCGATAGGTTGCCGCTGACAATCCCTGCAGTGATTGTTCAACAACGGAATCTGGCAATAGAGGACAACTGTTTGATCTATCAATAATCAAATCATCTCCTGATGGCGTAGTGAACAACAGGGGAAAAATAATCGGTGCAGAAATTTCTTCTTCTAAGACAACACCTACAATAACTCCGTCATCTTGTACAGAAACTTCTTCTGTAGTTTCTTCTATTACTTCTTCTGTAGTAATAGGTTCTTCGGTAGTATTTTCAGATTCAGAATTTGATTCCAGTCCAATATCAGACTCAACTCCATCTCCATCCAAAGAAATCTCAGAATCTTCTTGTGTTTCAACAACCGGCATATAAGTGCCTTGTAATAGAATAGTTTCTGGATACCAAATTAAAATATCTGATATCGCAAAAGATTCTAACCGTGTATTTTCAAATGTTCGAGGTATCGCATCTGTTTCTCGAGAAACCAAAGCAGTATTAAACTGTGCACGTCTAATGTTGCGATTTTTCCAAAGAACATTTTCAAAAGGTGCACGTTCATAGGTCATACGCAAAGCATCGGGAGGTAATCCAAAAAGATTTTTTACATCAGCAATTAATGTATCTTCCCAAATTTGCATTCCAGAAAATGCATTATCATAGGTGCTTACTCGAAGAACCATAAACGGATAATTTTGTGCACCAGAAAAAATACCATACATAAATGGAGATTCTTCCAATGTTCCCAAAAATCCTAATGGTGCTTTTATTTGTAATGTCTCCAAGAATTGTTTGCTGGTCAACGGTCGGCTTCCTAAGCCTTCTGGAATAACAGGATGTAATGCAATAACAGAATTAAAAGTATATGCAGAAGAAAGAACTTCTTTTATTTTTGTTGCACTATCTAATAATGCAATACCTACGGGAAATGATATTACTGCATAATCATCAGAAGGTAGCAGTGTTGGTGCGCCTGCCTGATTATTTTGTTGCAACAAATTAATATTGGTAAATTTTGGTAGAACAAAAAACATTACAATAAAGATGGCGCCAGCAAAAAATAAAAATGACCCAATGCCATAAAAAATGTTTTTTGTTGTAAATTTTGCATCTTGTTTTTTTTGTTGCTCTTCTTCATGCACAGTATCAAAAACGGTTGCAATCGTTGTTGGGTCACTGGTGGTGGTTACATGTTGTACATCACTGAAGTATGTTCGCATTGCAGAATCTTTTTTGGGCATCAGCGTAGGATCACGCAATGGATCTTTTTGTCGTTCACGCTCATAGTCTTCGAATGAAACTTTTTCAGCATGCAGTGCATCGGCAAATTCTGGATGTTCGGTTGCAACCGTATCACCCGCACGAAGAACATCCACCAACGCAGGATCAGATGCATGTTCTAGCATGGTTACATCAACTACAGATTCTTTATCTTCTTCGGGAGTAACAGCATCTTCTCCTTGGGGAACAGAAAAGGAAATACCACCTACATCTTCTTGTTCTGCGTTTACTAATTCTTCATCTTGCTTGTTTACGATACGAGAAGGTTCAATAGTATTATTAACATCAAACAAAGGATTATATTCCTGAGTTTCATCAAAAGATGTCGGTATAAAAAATTTCGCCTTTTTGAGAGAAGATTGTGCATCTTTTTCATTGTCCATACTTATATAGTATCACGAGACCAAATAGAATCACAATCATTTTTAAATGTAATAGGCATTTTTTTCATTTTTTAAAAACTATGATACACTTTGATCATGGATAATTTTTTAAACCGATTTTTAAAATCAAAACGAGACGGCGAAAATACCAATAAACCCACTTCTCCAGAATCTGGATTAGACGTTCCCCCATCTGTTGACCCTGCATATTTTTCAGAAATATTACACCATCTTGAATCAAATGGATTTGATCAATCAAAAGCTTCTGCCAGCATTATCAGAAATCTTGGGGCAGAGAGTACAAAAACTGGTGAATATGTTTCATTTAGTGATATCACTATCAAACAAGCAACGGAAATTGCTCTTGACCCATCGCATCCAATCCATAAAGAAATAATTGATAAGAAAAAAGGAATTAGTGAATCAAAAAGAAACATGCTTGGAAAAGCATATGATGAGACATTCAACCCTAATCAACAATTTGCAGATCTGGGTGACACGATAGAAAACGAAGAAAAGGGAGGCACTCGAATCGATTAAGAACCTATAACAAAAAACAAGCAAGAAAATCTTGCTTGTTTTTTGTTATATATACATTAATATGTATTTTTATTTTTTCTGAACAATAAACTCAGGGTTATCTTTTTTGATAGATAAACTAATTCGGTCACGCTCTTTGTCGATAGCAACAACGGTTACCGGAACCATTTGTCCTTCTGTTAAATAATCAGAAACCTTTTCAATACGAAATGGTGCGATTTCAGAAACATGCACTAACCCATCAGCAAAAGGAGATATACTGACGATAGCACCAATTTCCAAAACTTTGCGAACGGTTCCTTGTGCAGTTTCACCCACAGTCCATTCTTTTGTCATATTTGCAATCATGTCACGAGCCATTTCTGCAGATCCATTTTTTCCAATACAATATACCAAACCATCTTCTTCGATAGTAATTTCTGCACCAGTTTTTTCACGAATTTCATTTATTGTTTTTCCTCCGGAACCAATCACCATACCAATTTGTGATGGATAAATACGCAATGAAACAATCTTGGGCGCATGCAAAGAAACATCTAACCGAGGTTCTGCAATTGTTTGTTGTAGTACATCCAAAATCTGCAAACGAGCTTTTTTAGCTGAACCTAATGCATCAACCAAAATATCCACAGGAATTCCATCTAATTTAATATCCAATTGAATTGCTGTAATTCCATTTCTTGTTCCAGCAACCTTGAAATCCATATCACCATAATGATCTTCTACACCCTGAATGTCAGTTAACAATGCATACTGTGAAACATCTTCCGTGTTTAACATTAATCCAACAGAAATTCCCGCAACTGGCGCCAACAATGGAACACCTCCATCCATTAATGCCAATGTCGATGCGCACACCGACGCCTGTGACGTAGAACCATTTGATGCCATACATTCAGAAACCACACGAATCGTATATGGGAAAACTTCTTTCGATGGAATGACAGAAACCAATGCTTTTTCTGCCAATGCACCATGACCAATTTCACGCCGATTTAATCCACCAAAACGCCCCGTTTCTCCAACAGAAAATGGAGGAAAATTATAATGATGCATGAAACGTTTTATACCTTTTGTTTCCATGCCATCCATCGTGTACGCATCTTCTGGACCACCCAATGTTAATACGGACAACACATGAGTTTCTCCTCGGTAAAAAATTCCTGTTCCGTGTAATAATGGTGACAACCCACCCGCCTGTGCATACAAATCACGCACCTGATCTAATGTGCGACCATCGGCACGTTTTCCATGAGAAAGAGCTAATTCATGTACCATCGCATCAACCGTTATTTCATAATAATGATGTGCTTGAGCAAAAATATCATCACGGTCTACATACTGTTCACGTAATGCATTTCTGTATGTTTCTTCTACTTCGTGAAACACTTTTTTATCAGCAGTACCATTTTCTAAATGGTTCCACAAAATATCTCGTACGGTGGTGTGAAACACGTCAGCTAATTCTGTTGGCACCACCGGTAGGGGGATATCGCGTTTTTCTTTTGCAATCTTTGCAATAATATCTTTTTGAAATTGTTCCAGTGTGGCAATCGCAGAAATAGCATCGGTAAAACTTTGTGCCATAATTTCTTCTGAAACCTGACATGCCATAGATTCAATCATCGTAATACGACCTTGGCGCGCACACACCAACAAATCAAAATCATAATCGTATTCAGAAGTAGATTTTTCTGTAGATCGTACGTATCGATTTAATGCAATATCTTTTTCTCCTACAGGACGACGCAATGCCACCGCACCCACGGGTCCGTTCCACGGAATATCAGAAACCGCCAATGCCAACGATGCAGCATTGATACCCAGAATCACTGGATCAAACGATCCTACAGATAATACGGTTACCACAATTTGAATTGAATTTTTTATATGATGAGAAAACAACGGACGCAATGTTCGGTCAATAATACGACATGCCAAAATTGCTGTTTCAGATGGACGACCTTCACGTCGCATAAAACGACTGCCTAATATTTCCCCACTAGCATAAAATTTTTCTTGGTATTCAACCTGCAAATTAAAGAACCCTGGATTATGATCTCCGTTTGCAGACATACATGCTGTTGCTAATACAACAGTATCACCCGATCGCATAATTACTGCACCATGAGCCTGGTCTACCAAATTAGAAAATTCGGCAACAATCTCGTGTTCACCCAATTGCACTTTGTATTCTTGTTTTATCATATTTTACAAGAAAGCCCTCAGACCTTAGTTTTGTATCAAAACAGATACAACACTACCCGTCCAAAGACTTTCTCTGGTTATATACTAATGTGCACAATTGTATCCTAGCATGAATTTTGATAATGAGTAATATACCTATATATTGTTCATATGCAAAAAAACTGACTGTTAGTCGTATAATTTGTGACTGCTTGACAATTAACTTTATATATGCTATATTACTACCAGAACATCACCTAATCTCTAACAAGAAAGGGTGACAATAGTTGCCCTTTCATAACAATCATACACCATGAAGAATACTATTGAACTCTTCAATTCTTTTTCCATCCCAACCAGATCAATTTGGTCATTGTTGGGATTCATTGCGATTTGCGGGTTTGGATATCTACAGTTTGTGCATTTCCTGGTTCCAGGGTTTGTAGAGATTTTCTCATACAATGATTTGGACAATCCCATGGATATTTCAACCGCCTGGAAACTGATGTGGGTGCCGATTCTGACCTACACTATTGCAGGCACTGGAATGTGCCTACTGATCAATATCTTCAAAAAATTGAAGGGATCCAATAAAAAAGGTCTCATTCGAGGCTTGATTCGAGGTTTCATTGTGGGTATGATTTCTAGCCTCTCCTTCGGTCTCTTCTTAGGTCTTCTTATGGGTTCCGCCTTGATATTCGTTATAGCATTAATTTCTGGTCTCTTTTTAGGTTTTTTCCTTGGTTTAACGGTATTCTCATTTATGAAAAAATGAGTGCCCTAAAACAACATCCTCTGTCACTGCAAAGTGGCAGAGGATTTTTTATTAATGGACTATCTCCTAGTAGCTAGTTACTAGGAGATAGCATGTAGTTCCCCGACCCTGCACAAAAAGACGCCAAGAAAACAATTCGAAAAGTACTAACTATGAATTGCATTTCTCGACCCTGCATGAGAAAGCGTTAAAAAAATCACCTCAAAAGTCTGTAAAGCAAAACATATGTTTGAGTAAAACGAGTTTATGTTTTGTAAGACTTTTGAGGTGATTTTTAGCTTTCGAGTGCGGGTCTGGTTTTTTTGTATTACTTTTTTGCCACCAAAAAAGTAATGATGTTAAATTTGAAATTGAAATAATAGAATATTCGTTGCATATCAAAACCCACCTTATCCCCCCTTCACAAAGCGAGGAAAATGCAATTCGTAGTTTTTTAGAATTTAAAACTTTTTATCAAAAAGGTACAAAACAAAATTATTTGCTATACTGTCCCCATGTCATCAAAAGAATTTTATACAAACCTTCCGGCCAGCCCAAAACACTTTGTCGATATCGTAGAACAAGAACACGGTGTGCCGTTACCAGACTCTTGGCACATTATTGTCACTGACGTCGAAGATTCCAGTGCACAGCTAGAACACTATCAACAGGTAAATATTCTCGCTGCAAGCAGCGTGGTATCGGTTTTGAATATTGTTGAATCACATCAATTACAAATTCCTTTTATTTACGGTGGTGATGGTGCAACGTTATGTGTTCCCGAAGAAACTCTGGCAGAATGTTTAGCAACATTACACGCATTAAAAAGTCACGCCTGGAATCAATTCAAAGTTATCCTACGTGTGGGGCATGTACAAATATCTGACGTACGAGCGCGTGGTCACGAAGTGTCTGTAGAAAAATTCCGCGTTAACCAAGCCTACACCCAAGCAATATTTTTTGGAACAGGAACCTATTTTGCAGAACGTCATGTCAAAGACGATACCACAACACAAATGTACAATGGCCCATTGGCAGTCAGTTTAGATTTGCATGGATTAGAATGCAAATGGTCTGAGATTCATCCACCCCTGCACACCGAAGAAGTTATCGCATTAATCATACAATCAACGGAAACAAAAAATTCACAGAGCGTCTATACAAAAATCCTTCGTGATTTGGATACCATTTATGGAAACTTTGAACAACGTCACCCCGTTGATCATGCACAACTGACCCCAACAAAAGATTTACGAACAATTTTGTATGCGTCACGTATTAAATTTGGAAAGATAAAATGGAATTATATTTTCTATTGGTCTCTTCGTGGATTCTTTGGTCCATTGAAACAAAAATTTCAATATATGTTTCGTCTGGGAAAATATAAACATCTTGAAATCAGTGCAGATTTGATGACCGCCAGTGATACATTAAAGGTCAGTGGAAACCTGATGACTATTTTTGCAGGAACTCATGAAATGCGTAAAAAATTTTTTCAAATATTAGATGATATGGAAAGTCTAGGGATTATTTATTATGGTCATTCAATATCAAAAACCGCAGTGATGACCTGTTATATTGATCGCGGAAACAGTACCCATATTAATTTCTTGGATGGATTTGGTGGTGGATACAGTCGGGCCGCATTGGAATTAAAAGCAAAAACAAAACAGGCAAAAAAATAACCCGACCGCATAGTGCATGCAGTCGGGTCTATTCATTGATGACTCTTTAATCATCAGAAGGAAACATTAATCTTACGGGGTAGAAAATAAACCCCGGATAAGATTTTTCCATTGTATAGAATGCAAAGGGTGTAAACCCAAATACCTTCCAGAATAAGATTTGAACAACTTCTGCAAAGAGCTTCATGGCGGGTGAGATTAGTTTATTTCACCATATCAAAAAACAAACAATCTGACAAGATTCTTTACCTTCCTCGGGAGATTAAATATTTCTTAGGGTTATCTGACAAATCAATAAAATCATCAACTACTTCACGTAATTTTCCTGATGTCGATTTTCCAAACGAAGCAACCTCTACCTGGATAGCATGAATCTGAAGATATTTTACCAACGGCACATAATCTCCGTCACCAGAAACCAATACGATTGCATCTACTTTTGGTGCAATAGTAATTGCATCCACAGTTAATCCAACATCCCAGTCACCTTTTTTTGCTCCACCAGAAAATATCTGTAGATCTTTTGTTTTTGTTTCAATACCAATTTTAGTTAATGCATCAAAAAAACCTTTTTCATCTCCTGCTTCGGATGTAATCACATACGCGATTACACGGACAACTTTTCTTCCGGCAACAGCTTCTTTTACAATAGCACCAAAATCTACTTTTCGTTTGTATAAATTTTTTGCACTGTGATATAAATTTTGTGCATCAATAAAAACAGCAACACGCTGTTCTTTGTGTTTAATAATACTCATATATAAAAATTATGTTTTTAAAAAATCTGCTTACAGTATACCAAACAATCCCAATAATAAAAAAGACCTCTATGCACAATAAACACAAATGCCACCAATTTGGTGACATGTGCAAGATTGATTATCGTTTTAGATCCAATTCTTTTAGTACTTTTTTGTACATTTTTTCGTCGTGTTTTTTCAAATATTCCAAATGTTTTCTTCGATCAGCAACCATTTTCAAAAGACCTCGTTTAGAATGCAAATCTTTTGCATGAGTTTTCAAATGAAGTGTTAATTCGTGAATCTGTCGAGTCAACAATGCAACCTGTACAGCAGAAGAACCAGTATCCTCGTCACTGACTTGGAATTTTTTAATGATGTTTTGTTTTACTTTTTTCGTAAGCATGAGTGTATCATAGCATAGATAACGTTTTTTTGCAAGCCCTAATATGAGGGTAATGTGTATATAAAAAAGACCCCCGAAGCGTGTTAGCGTCGGGGGGTGATGGCGATTGCATTGCGGTTCAAAAACCAGCAAGCGGGCGCTCATCGGGTCTACTCGAACATAAGGTGCCTCTCGTAAGAGGTCTCGTCTTAACAAACTTGTGTATTGTTTCTTCGAAAAGAAATCAACTGGGGGATCAGCCCAACCACAAGATGATCGGTAGTCGTTTTAAAAATGATTACCAGTGCATATAGTTTTCCGGTCGAGGATTCCGCAGTACCCTTTTGGTCACTGCGGGGTTGGATGTGAACTTGATTTGCTGTGCTATTTAGCTCTCTCTCGAAGAGAAACTTCAGGGTGGTCAGCCCGCGCACGACCTTTTGTAAAGAGCATTTTTTTACTTTGCCGTAAAGTGTTTGGCAGACAAAGTAAGGTTAGTACCATGAGAGGATTTTCCTCTCACTTTATTCAACTCCCAGGCCAAGACGGCAGCGGGATAAAAATGAGACGAGAGTTTTTGTGATTTTGATGCTTTTTGGTGTGAAGCTGTTACACCTTTGGATTTTTAGTGCTACATGCGCACAACGAAGCAATCGCTGTATCACACACTAAAAATCCTACGCTTTCTTTATTAAATGCATTACCTATCACAAAGAACACCTCATCTCTGGATACAAGTATAGCATATCCACAAGATTTGTCAAGCAATTTTCTGCTTTTTATTATTTTCTTTTTCCAAATCCTAAAAAACTATTATAAAATAAGGATTTTTTCACTGTATAAAAAAATCACCCCGCCGTTCGCAAACGACAGGGTGGTGGGATTCATGTTAGATTCCCAATATTTGATACTCTCGTGTTCTGATGATTCCAAAAATAGATGCTGGAACCATCTTTTTTACACGATCATAATCATGTTCGACAATCGCCCGCTGAACAGCATCCAGCGTTACTCGCGACCTCCTTTCTCCTTTAACCAAAAAATTCTGAACCTCTGGAAAAAGAAACTTTGAAAAGAAGATCTGAAGCCTCTTTTTTAGGTATCCCCAACTGTATGCAGGGATAACCCCATACACACAATCTCTGGCACCAAAACGAGAAGCAATTTCACTAGGCGAGAAAAAATTTTTAGAATATCCTTCAACCGAAATCAACGGATTTTCATATCCTGCCTCTGCAAGAAAATCCTCGACCATAGCGATTCTCAGTTCGTGCTTGTATAAATATGTTCCCATGGGTTCATTAGGCACCACGATGATCAAATGAAAGCCTTCTTGTTTGGAACAATGTTGCAAGATTCTCAGCATTGCACTATCTGATTTTGTGAGTGGATCAAATTGATTCACAAATAACACTTTATTTTCTGTACCACTGGGCAAGCTTTGATTTTCCATGATTTCCAGTTTTTGGTGAAACTTTGAAATGAAAAAGAACTATCTCCATATAACCAAATATACTCTACAAAGTCAAGAAAAAATTGTAATATCTAAACACTTCTGGCACTTTTTACTAAAATTAGTAAATGTCAGTACAAATGCCAAAAACTACACAAGAAGAACGATTACGATGGATATTACCCATCATTAACAAAGAAATGAAGCTCATTGAGGTAGCCAAGATATGCCCTCATTCACCCCGAAGTTTAAAACGATGGAAGAAGGCATATGATCTCCATGGAATGCAAGGACTCATACCACAAAGTACAAAACCAAAGACTCACCCGAATGAAACCCCCATACGTATCAAAGAACAGGTCATTGCAAAGAGAAAAGAGACCAAACTCTGTGCATTGAAGATACATTGGAAACTTAAAAAACAAGGGATCATTGTTCCCATCAGTACCACAAGTAAAATCCTCAAAGATGCAGGGCTTGTGAAGAAATACCGAACCAAGAAAATCAAATACAAACATATTAAGGTACAACGACAACCAGGAGAACTCGTCGAAATTGATGTCAAACATGTCCCTGGTGGCATACAAGGCAAGAAATACTACCAATATACTGCCATTGATACTGCATCACGATGGAGACATCTCGAGATATTTGATCAAGAGAGTACGTTCCACTCAGTTTCCTTTTTAAAGATGGTGATGCAGAAATTTCCCTACACCATCAAAGCAATCAAAACAGACAATCACGCTACGTTCACAAACTACTACCTTGGTACCAACAAACGGAGTGATGTGACCGTGAAGACACTCCATGCTTTAGATGTGTTCTGTATGGAAAACAACATGGTGCACTACCTCATTGATCCAGGAAAGCCAACCCAAAATGGTACCGTTGAACGAAGTCATGGTGAAGACAATCGAAAGTTCTACCAGCAAGAGTCATTCTCTTCAGTGCATCAGCTCAAAAACAAGATTCGTATTTGGAATACCTATTACAATGATCTTGAACATTGTAGCTTAGGTGGAAAAACTCCTAATGAGGTGTTAGAATTAAAGTGACAGAAGTGGTTAGAGAGGACAAAATTACCCCCGCCAAGAATGCATGGCAGGGGTACAATAGGTGCAAATAAGACTCATTCATTTATATTCTCGAAACACATCAATTCAATAAATGCTACCAATTGGGTCTTTGTTGTGTGTCGATGAGTATCCTGAAGATACGTTTCCGTATCTCGATCATTTTCGGTACGGAATTTGTGCGCCAACGTATGAATTGCATATTCATACGCCTGCTGATAAAAATCATTTGCCGACTGTCGCGACATTCTACTTGATTCATATGTACAATAATCGATAAACTGATCAAAACATTGCTTTACTTGATCATTATTTTCATATGTCACACAATCTTCAAATACAGATAGTACCTCTAAAAATGAGGATTTACACGAATCAAATGCAATTTGCTGTTCTGATTCCTGTGCGAAAACAGAAAAAGAAATGCAAAAAAGGGTCAAGGTAAACCAAGCTGTTTTCATGGTGTATGGGTTTGAGTTCAAAGGGCAAAGGTTAATTTATCTACATGAAATCATGTTTCAAATACAAAGTCAATGAGGGTATTGACAAACTTTGTGAGTATGCTATAATACGTTACAAG
This sequence comes from Minisyncoccota bacterium, assembly GCA_021734445.1. Classification (GTDB taxonomy): domain Bacteria; phylum Patescibacteriota; class Minisyncoccia; order Phycocordibacterales; family UBA1006; genus JAIPIY01. The sequence continues at coordinate 210,931 of JAIPIY010000001.1, forward strand.
TTCGTAGTACTTTGAAATACAGCTTTGAAACAGTATCGCTCGTTTTTTTCGCAAAGATTGTTGAAAAAACGAGCGATATTGCTCGAACTTCAAAAACCTTTCACAGTGAAAACATTCACCATCAGTCCTGACCTCAAGGTCACAAAGGGAATTGCCGTTTCCCTTGACGATAACGGCAAACTTGTTCTGAACCTCGGGGGAAAGAAGCGCATGCCAATCTTCCAAGGGGATATCGATGACGTGGCCAGTGGTCGGGTATCTAATCTTCACGCCTGGATCAAAGAGGGCAAGTTTCTCGAGCTCTACCGCCAAGACACCGACCCAGCAAAAATGGCCAAGAGCGATGCTCACGGCATCCTGGTCAAAGTTCAGGAACCCGGCTTCCTCAAGGAGCCGAACCTAGGCAAGCGTCAGTGGCTTCAGAACACCCACAAGATGGGTGGCAACGAGGCGTTGATCCTGATGCGGTTCAATGATGATGGTGTGTTGGCCTTTCAGGCTGGCGACCGCCATTTCGTAGCATCGAATCAGCATGCCGGAGTCCTGGTGGCCATGGACGGCCAAGCCTACAACAAGATGGCACGTGCTGCCATTAAGAAGGCCGAACCGTCCCAGGCACTGACCCAGCAGATCCACAAAGTCTGCCAGGAACGCGCCAACCAGTCGGCCAAGTCCGCCTCCAAGAAGGAGGTGGGAGATGCAGAACTGAAGAAGGTCGCCTAAAAACGACTGACCTCAGTTGCCCCGTTACGCGCAATTCGCGTAACGGGTTTTTTTATTTCAGAATTTATAAATTATGTACACCCCTTATACAAACAAATAAACATCTATAACCCCCTCTTGGTCTCCCCCTTGAAAAGGGGGATAGGTAAATGAATTTACTAGTTTTTCCTCCCCTTGTGAAGGGGAGGGTTAGGGTGGGGTTTTTCACTTCATAGCCACTCCTGTCATTCCCGCGTAGGTGGGAATCTAAAAAATAATATGCGTAATTACAAAAACAAACCCCCGTATGAATTGTGGGCGGGTCTGTCCCCCCTCAGTATATTTTAGAAATCAACAAAAAGAATATGCTACAATAGCAGTATGAAAACCCTCCAAGAATGGAAACGAGAATTTCTTGAATATTTGGAAATCGAAAAAGGTCGAGCCATAAAAACAATTCAGAACTATGATCATTATCTGACTGTTTTTATCAATCAGACAAAAGTCACCACACCCGAAGATGTCACATCTCCATTGGTTCGGGATTTTCGACTGTGGTTAAATAGACAGTCATCAGGAAACAATCGCGCCACAGGTGCGACCATGTCAAAAAAAACTCAGAATTATTATTTGATTGCTATTCGTTCTTTTCTCAAATACATGACAAAACATGGTTGCAAAACAATGTCTGCAGATCAAATAGAATTAGCAAAAATAGGAGAACGATCTATTGATATTATTTCTGATACAGAATTACAAAGATTATTAGATGCACCAGATGCCGAAGAAAATACTGAAATCAAATACCGAGACAAAGCAATTTTAGAAATGCTTTTTTCTACAGGGTTACGTGTATCTGAATTATGCTCTTTGACCAACGACATTGATTTGTCTCGTGATGAATTTTCTGTACGCGGAAAAGGTGGCAAAGTTCGTGTAGTATTTTTATCCCCTGATGCAAAAACTGCCTTACAAAAATATTTCAAAGAACGCAAGGATTTTTCAGATGCACTATTTGTCAGCGTTTCACAAAATAAAAACAAGGTAGATGCGAACAAAGGATTAGATAGAAGATCTATTGAACGTATTGTAAAAAGATACGCAACTCTTGCTGGTATTACAAAAAAAGTAACCCCCCATGTTATCAGACATTGCTTTGCTACAGACCTTCTATCCAACGGAGCTGACATTCGATCGGTGCAGGTAATGTTGGGTCATGCCGATATTTCAACCACCCAGATTTACACGCACGTTACGGATGCAAAACTAAAAGAGGTACATCAAAGATTTCATGGGAAGAAAAAATAGAGAATTGTTTCCAGGATAACCTATTTTTGGATTTGCCTTGCACCCAACCAAGCAAGTTCAAATATTTTTCTTTGTGCATCAGTTATTTCTTTACTCTCTACAACAACTGCAAATTTTTCTTTCCAGGAAATTACCAGCAACTTATTATCATAAATATTTGTTTCTGTCGTAAAATAAAAATCATTTTTGGGAACCAATAGTGATTCTCGTAAATTTTCTTTATCATATTTTATAATTTCTTTACTGACTTCATCATCGGGTGCAATAACCCTGACCTTGATATTTCTAGATGCTTTTTTCTTTGAATATTCTTTGAAATATTCTGGATCAATTGCATCAAACATACTTGTTCCAACAGCATAGACCAGTATTTCAGTTTTTGATTGTAATGTATCTTCAAAAGCTTCTTTTATTTCTTGTATTCCTGTATAAAATTTTACAGAGGGTTTCTCTTTTTCATAAAACAGAGATAACAATTCAGGTAACAGCGTAACAGCATTTTTTAGTTTTTTTTCTTCTTGTTCAAGGCTTTGTTCTAAAAAAGAAACTAATTTCCGAGGATTTTCTGCTATAAATTTTTGTATTTTTGCATTATTTTGAATCGTGACAACTTTTTTTCTGATAAGGTTTTCCAAAATATCGTAACACGTGGTACGATTTATTTTTGATTTCCTGGCAATAACAGTTGCCGTAGCAGGCCCCAATTCTAATAATGCCAAATATACATCAGCTTCACGAGAGCTAAAACCCAGTTGTATTAATTGTGATGAAGTAACCATGGCTGCATTATATACTATATGACATATATTGTCGATTAATATCCACACATATTTTTATCTATTTAGATATTATAAAATAATGGTTTATTGATATTCTGATATAATTTTGTCGTATATAATTGACAAATACTTATTTTATTACTATAATAATAGTGAACTTAATGAACCTTAAAAACAAAAAAATGAATCCAGAAATCTTAAATGACGTTAATATTGATACCGTGCTTAATGCACTACTTATTCACTTAATTGTAACTACTATAATTATTAGTATTTTGACGAGTGGTCCATCTAAACCAAAAGATAAGAACGAGGAAGAGGATTAATATAAACAATCTTTAAACTAAAAACAGATTTAAAATGAAAACCATATTTGTATCACTCTTAATACTTTTATTATTAATACTAGGTACTCTTGTTTTTGGTGTACTTATATTGAGAAAGCCTGACATCTTTAAAAAACTAATAAGAGAATCCAAGTACAAATTTCGAAATACAGAGATTTTTGTTACTGTCGGAACTTTTCTTATGGGAGACCTTCTAAGATCAAACAATGATAAATTCACCATTGATGATCTTGTATTACAAGACATCTCGAGCAGGAACTTGTTGCTGAAGCCCTATAAAAAACTACAAAGATACCAGCTCGTACCTTTAACCTTGGACAAAATTGGAATTGTTAATACTGAAAAGAAAGACTTTTTCAATCTTGAGGAAATTTATCATGAGGCAGAGCTCCATGGTTATGGCGTCATTCCTGACATTGTTGCTCTTCATTTTGTTAATTTCTATAGTGCAGAAATTCTTTACTATGGAAACGCCCAACTAAGGTCGAACTTGGCAATCCATCCCGTTCGGTGTTTTATACCATATCCTATTTTCTCTGGTTACTCTAAGACTATCTGGTCCCTCTCTGCCAATAAAAAAAGTGAAAAGGTTCGCTTGATTCGTAGTGGAGATGCAGGAAGTATTGATATGAGCAACAGACAAGAAATAGAAAGAATTTGGTGGTTTGTTCAACTAAAGAAACCCTGGACGGATGAATTGAGAGACTTTCTTAGAAACGAATGATTATTGACCTCATCAGAGCCTGACCAAATTGGTCAGGCTTTTTTACTGAGACATAACCAGATACTTGAATTACTATTTTAAAAATTAGCCAGCGACCATTTTTTCTTTTCCCTTGTTCATTCTCGTGATACTATGTACACATGAATCACAAAGACCAACTACAATCTTTGAAAGACTATTTTACCCAAGCATATGTAACTGGTACCGACGTATGGACACACATTCCCTACCAAGACACAGCGTTTGGAATTTTATCGCAAACTGATTTACCCAAAGATCCTTTTGTATTAGACATTGGTGCAGGTCGTGGACGTTGGGGTTTGAAACTGGTTGAAGCTGGTGCAAAAGTTATCGGTATCGACATTGTCCCTGAAATTGTAAAAAAAGCAAATGAAGAAATAAAACATCTGGGCAAAGAATCTCGTATTCGTTTTGTCGAAGCAGATGTATTTGATATACCATTGGCAGATACCAGTTTTGATATGGCAACCGATATTGGCACGTTACAACATATTCCCCATACCACGTGGCAACATTATGCTGACGAAGTAGTTCGTATTTTGAAACCACGTGGGTATTATTTTAATGTATCTTTATCACGTGCAACCCCAAGATTTTTTGATACTCTGCCACCAACATTAGAAGAAGGTCATGTTACAAAATTTGGTGTTCCTTATCATTTTTTTACCAAACACGAAATCCGCGAACTGTTTGAACCTGAATTAGAATGCATTGATCAGGATGTGGTGTTTATTAATACAAAAAATGGCCCAGAAAAACAAATCGCATTATTGTTCTCGCTGTTTCAAAAATAAATAATAACCCCAACCACCTGATCTTTTTCTATTTTTAGCTTATTTTAACATTCTACCATTCGTGCGAAAGGTTCCATATATAAAAAGAGCTGTTTTATTTCGATTAAAATAAAAGACCCCCACCGAAATGATGAAGGTCCTCGATACGAAATGATTGGGGTCATACGCACATCCATATAGCAATACATCCAACAAGAACGTAGGGCCAATACTGAATAGTGGTCAGAATACACCAAGCAAATACAAAAAGAGCAATTATTGTTTTCATGTACATCAATTAAGGTTCGCGACCAAATGTAACACAATCATGAATCAGATGCAATCACTATCAAGAAAGTATGTGATATACTAGTAATTATATGAAAATCATCTCATGGAACGTAAATGGTATTCGTGCTGTGCATAGAAAAAATCTTTTGGTGCCTTTTATCACCGAACATGATCCAGACATTATTTGTTTCCAAGAAACAAAAGCACAACAATCTGAATCTCCTGTTAATATTCCTGTATACCAAGAATATTGGAATTCTGCAGAAAAAAAAGGATACAGTGGTACTGCAATTTTTACCAAAGAAAAACCCATTTCTGTTACCTATGGTTTTTCTGAATCGGTGAATAAAAAATATAATTTCAAAGATTCTTTTGGAGACACATCAAAAGAAGGTCGTGTCATAACAGCTGAATATAAAAAATTCTTCTTGGTAAATGTATACACACCAAACGCAAAAGATGACCTGGGGCGATTACCTATGAGGTATGATAATTGGGATCCAGCTTTTCTAGAACACTGTAATGAATTGCAAAAGAAAAAACCCGTCATCATGTGTGGAGATTTTAATGTAGCTCATACCGAAGATGATTTGGCCCGACCAAAACAAAATATTGGTAACAAAGGTTTCACCAACAAAGAACGAATCGGAATCGACAACATTATCACAGCTGGTTTTGCAGATACATTTCGATTATTCACCCAAGGTAACGGACACTACACCTGGTGGAGTCATTTTGGAAAATCACGAGAAAGAAACGTTGGATGGAGAATAGATTATTTTTTTGCTTCAAAAAAACTGACATCAAAAATTAACCAAGCAAAAATATTGCCAGATATCATGGGTTCTGACCATTGCCCTGTTTCTCTTGAAATTGACTTGGGTTAACCCGCATGATATTGTAAAAATAGATAAAACTTGAACCTTGGAAATCATGAACGGACAAAAAGTTCCTCAAAGATATAATCTGATGAAGATTACTATCTGGTGTGCATTATTTGCACCCCTATTTTTCGAAATTTTTAATGCGTGTACGGGGTTTGTCCTTGTAAAGCATGGTGTTATGGAACGTTGGCCAATATTTGCCTATATGACCATCCCATTTATTGCTGGGGCAATCATCCAAAAATTACAGCACATAAGGCCCGACATTCTCACTAGAATATTTCTCATGATGTGTTGGGTATTAGCATTCTTTGTATCTTCCCTGTTTTGGGAAAGCCTCTTACGGCAAACCCCGCAAGGAATTCAGGCAGTAAGGATGCTGGTAATGTACCCAACATTAATTACTGGTATTTGCTTTGCTTTTGGCCTAAGCATTAGGGCAACCAACTTATTTCAAACACAGACCAAATAGTTCATATCATCCCGCCACAGAACATCGTGGCGGGATTTTTTATACATAAAAATATGCCCGTGGTCGCTGTTGCAACCACGGGCATTTGATTTTCAGGAGCTTTTTTCAGGATCCGAATTCCTGCCGATAAAGAAGGGCTATGTCACCCATCTGATCTTTAAAAGCAACCAGTTTATCGCGAAAATTTGCAGCCTCTTCATAGTGGTGCTCCCTTACTAATCTGTCTTTTTCAGAATTCAAACGGTCAATCTCCAGAAAATTTGGATACTGTGGATTCAAAAAATCCAGTCGCTTCTGAATACCTTTCAAGTAATCTTGCGAATCTTTTGATGCGACCAGTTCTACCGAGAAAGAAAAATCGGGCGACCAATAACCCAAATCTTTGAATTCGATTAAAATCTCAGCGAGACCTTTTCCGATGCGGAATGCCTCCCTCATTTTTCTGAACTGAATACGACCAGCCCCTGACCCTTCTTCAATCCAGACATTTGAGATGTCGGAAAAAGAAAACGGCGGAATTTCTTCTCTGTTCTGCAAAATAAATACGACAGATTGTATTTCTTCTGTCGAAGCTGTCACCGGATTCAATACAGATCCACTGCAAAGCAAATTAATCTGCCAAGCAAAATCTTTCGATTGTGAATTAATACCAATTTTCGGTTGATCCAAGACTAGACGGAGCAACAAAAGGTTCAAAGCGTTCATGGTGTAGCTGTTAATGGAACAATAATTTAAAAACACTTTTACATATTTATTTCATAATGTCAATTTGTGTATTTTTATTTCATCAATATACCAAAAGGTTTTTAAAAATAGGAATTAAATACTGTAATGATTTTAAACTTTTGGTAAAGAATTCCAAAGCAATTTGAACATTGCTTGTAATAAACCTTGCATAACATTGTCTCTAATAAGAACAATCTTTATTTCTTTGCCATCTGCACGAATAAGACCAATAGTATTTCCAAATATTATAAATACACCCGGAATAGAAACCTTTTCTTCGAGAAAACGAAAATCTCGAAATTTTCCAATTCTTTCACTCATTTTTTTATATTTAAGAACAGATCTATCAGTAATAGAATATGCTGTCGTGTTAAATTCCATTCTGCGCAAAGAGTATAGTTTATATAGCTGCTCAACAGAAAAAACATTAAACATCGTATCCATAGTACCGAACCAATAGACATCAGATCTCTCATTTAGCATTTTTTCAATTAAAACTAGGATGCCAGGTTTTCCTTCAAGGGTTTCAACATCAGTTTTTTCATTAACATTTTTATCTAAATTTTCTACAAGAGAAATCATATTTTCTACAAAACCTTCTTTTCTTTGCAACTCTTCTTTTTCTTCATTTATGAATACGCGAAGCGTCTGTGGTTCTGCGATGCCGAGGAGCGTTCTCTTCCCTTTTCTTTTTTCAATAAGCAATCCTTTCTTTTTTAATTCTTCAAGCTCAAGATACACAGTAGTCCTTTTTATATTTATCAAGCGTGAAATTTGCGAAGGATTCAAAAATCCTTCTTTTGCAAGCACGCTATATACAAGAGATTGTTTTTCAGTTAATCCCAGAGCCTTCTTTGCTAAGCTATTTATTTCCTTAAGTGTCGACATATTATGTCACTTTATTATATGTATAATATCCTTATTTTGCAAGTTATTTAAAGATTTATTTATAATAAATAATAACTTATTCATATCTATTGGCATTCTTTTGAGATTCAAGATATTGTGTGTTTAGAAACTAGGGAATAGTTCCTTGATAATTAAATAGAAAATAAGATGACAATCTTCACTTTTATCTGTTTAATCCTCTACTCTTGCGTGGGATTTCTAGGATTATATTCTTGCTTTAAGGCAACAAAACGCGTTAAAAGGATTTATTCAAAAAAAGCACTCCTGATTATTGCACCCGCTATGTACATGCTGGAATTTATTCCATTAGTATTTTTAAGTGCATTAATTGCGGTGCCAAATGGTTGGCTCACTGTGTTGTTACTCTTATTACCATTGGTGTTGAATATAGTGGTTGTCAAAATTGCTTCTATTAAAAGATGACAGACATACTAGCCCTACAGACAATTATGTCTGTAGGGCTTCTTTATTTCTTTACTCCATGCTTTTTGTGAAGTTTCGCTTTTTCTTCTTCATCAACGGTTTCTTTTTTTTCTTTCCCTTGATCCCCTAATTGTTTCAATTCCCCATCAGATAATTTTTCTAATTCTGTTACACGTGAAACAAGATATTCAATAGTATTTTTTGTAGGATCTTCTATGATTTCTTCTAACAATGCATGTAGCATCCAACCCATACGTGGACCCGGTTTCATATGCATTTCTTTGATCATATAACCACCATCGATTTTTAGCTGTGAAACACTGATTGGGTCGCGCAAAGTCTCTTCGATCATTGCAAAATATTTTCGCAGACGGTATGGAGCTTCTTTTTTCTTCATACCTACACGGTCACATTCGCGAATGCGCATTAATTCCCAAATAGCATGATCTTCACGTGAAACATCTTTTTCTACATCTGTTGGTGCCATATTATTAATCATTCTTCGCACGGGAGATAGGGTTATTATTTCGGTATCCGAGAAAAACATATGCCAACGAACCAGCCGTGAAACTATTTCAATATCTTTTTTAGGGAATTTCAATCGTGACATAATATCTTTTGCCATTCGTGCACCCACTACCTCGTGCCCAAAGAAAGTATACTTATCTTTGTTTTTATCATATCGTCTGGTTCGTGGTTTTCCAATGTCATGAAACAATGCAGCCAGTTTCACATGAAACGAATAGTTTTTATCAGCAGCATGCTGTAATGCATGACAAAGATGATCAAACACATCATATATATGTGCACCTTTTTGTTCGCATTTTATTCCCTCTAATAGTTCAGGAATAATATATTGCATCAGCCCTAGTTTCACGAGAAACCCAATACCCACGGATGGTTCACGTGAAACAATAATTTTTACAAATTCATCACGAATTCTTTCACGTGAAACCTTTTCCAATAGATTAGCATTCTCGAAAATTGCCTGCATTGTTTCATGTGAAACAGAAAACCCTAATTGAGCCGAAAAACGTACTGCTCGCATCATACGTAATGCATCTTCTTTGAATCTTTCGTCAGGATTTCCCACTGCTCTAACGGACATGTCTTTTATATCCTCATGTCCTTTATATAAATCAATCAAATGTCCGATAGACAGATCGTACGCCATGGCGTTTATGGTAAAGTCCCGACGCATCAAATCGTCCTCTAATTTTTTACTGAATACTACCTGATCAGGATGTCGATGGTCGGTGTATCCAACGTCTAGACGATATGGGGTAATTTCCACGGTACGAATATTCGAATCAGCATCTTCGGTTTCATCTACAATACCCACCGTCCCAAATGTATTTTCATACACAACCCGAAAACCAGCGGTTTCAAAAACCTGCATAATTTGTTCAGGGTTTGCATCAGTTGTAATATCCCAATCATTTGGGGTTCGCCCCATAATCATGTCACGTACACAACCACCCACCAGATATGCTTCGTATCCAACTGATTGCAATGTCTTTATTTGAGCTATAATTTTTTCTGGCACCTGAAATTCCATATAGCATAAAGTGTATACTAATTGGGTTGATTTTCAAAGCAAAACAGTATACACTTTGAAAGTCTTATCAAAGATGTGCAATATATGCACCTGTGGTGAAATGGATATCACAACGGTCTTCGGAACCGTTATTCTAGGTTCGAATCCTGGCAGGTGCACAAAAACAATCGAATACAATACAACGTATTTTATACGTATTGCTTTTGCAATGTGTCAGGATTTGAAAAAGTCGCCCGCAAAGCCGACAAAGTCGTAGGCGACGACGGGGTCGAGCGAATGAGATATTTTAAGTCCGCGCGACGGACGAAAAAATATCCATGAGGGTGACTGAATCCTGGCAGGTGCACAAATAAATATAAAACAGTGAAACATACTATGTTTCACTGTTTTATATTTAGAGTAATAAAATAAAAAAAACCGCCAGCATTACCTGAAACGGATTTGGAGTCTCCCCCTAAATTAATTATTCTTTGGAATTCTTTGTTCAAGTAGGTACACAGCAAGCCATAACAATGAAACAATAACCACTGACCAAAAAAACAAGCAACCGACACTTGCCATCACAAAAATAGCAAATATATTAAGAATATCAAAACTTTCAATGAATCGAATAAGTAATTTGAAAAGATCAAAAGTGCCATCCTTAAAAAAGATCCAATATGGAACATAATAAAAAACAAAAAGGATGCACGTCCAAAAAAGAAAACTGAGAATTCCAGGAACAATTTTTGCCTTCATGAATGCATGATGTTGGTTTCATTTAGTGTCACTTTTTTATTAAATAAAGTCAATATATTAAGTAAAAAGATTGCATATTCATAAAAAAATAGCTATACTACAAAACGTTATGCGGGTATGGTTTAGTTCCGCCAGAAAACAAGGCGGATAAAGTCCGAACACGTACGGTTAACATAATTACATAAAGCAACGACAAATGCGGGTATGGTTTAGTGGTAGAACACGTCCTTGCCAAGGATGAGTCGGGAGTTCGATTCTCCCTACCCGCACAAAAACACAAAAGTCTGAATATTATAATATTCAGACTTTTGTGTTTAACCCAGAAAGAAAATGAATCAAAATAAGATGATCAGCTGGAGATTATATAAATTGCTTTAAAGTACATCTATAGAATCTAACGGACATATGTGATACATGTCCGTTATTACCACGTTTTTCTTTAGATTAATACAATAATAAAAGACACCATCCTGAAAAATCCCCTGAAATCAACAAATTGTGGATATCTCTGTGTACACGGTGCACAAATAACACATTTTTATAAACGACACAAGATGTCTTTTATACTAAAAACCGTAAAAAAGCCTTATCCTACAACACCCCACCGTTTTTTCACATAAATATTGTTTTTTAAGGGATTTTTACTATTCACAGATATCAAAGTGTTTCACGTGAAACATATGTAAAAATACACAAAATGTTACATGTGAAACACTATTTTTATACTAAAAGCTGCTGACATAGTTTCACGTGGCACAAATTAGAGATATTTAGTCTGAGCATATTAAAAAGTTTCATGTGAAGCAAAACTCTGGTTCATAAATTAGTTTAACATGAAACTTTTATAAGAAATCAAAAATCCCAGATTCCCGAATACTCGGGAATGACAAATGAGACATAATAGTCCATCTCCATCACTTTCAGCGAATAAAAATAACTTATGGCAAATAAAATCCCGATACATATACTTGTTTCACATGAAACGCAAAAGTAGTATAATAAAAACACCTGAAAAGGTTTCACATGAAACAATTTACATCAAAAACACAGAAAATAGGGGAAATTGGTGAATCTTTGGCTTGCAAGTTTCTCGTGAAACATGGTTTTTCGATTATTGAGAGAAATCACACAAGAAAATGGGGTGAAATCGATATTATTGCGGAAAAGAGCAGCGTTTTGCATTTTGTCGAGGTAAAAACAGTTTCATGTGAAACAATTGATAAAATAGGGAATGATCCAAAGTATATGCAAGTGATTCAGAACGTGCACACAAAGAAAGTTTCTCGTATGAAAAAGATTATTCAAACATACCTATTAGAGAATAACGTTTCACATGAAACCAAATGGCAATTTGATATTATTGCTGTTCATCTGGAAAAAGATCACAATCGTGCAAAAATTACTATACTAGAGAATATCATCCTTTAATATTATAAGGAGAGGTACCTTTATTTGATTTGCGTTTTCGACGTTCTTCATGTATCATTGTTGTGTACTTTGAGAAAATATGAGAATAGAGAACAATGGTAAATATGTTAATTTTAAAGAGTGAAACATTTTATTTTTTGTGACATATGTCGGGGTGTGGTGTAACGGCTAACATGCTGGTTTTGGGGAATAATAGAATGTACTTTTATAATTTGTGTCGGGGTGTGGTGTAACGGCTAACATGCTGGTTTTGGGTACCAGTGACTCTGGGTTCGAATCCCAGCACCCCGACAGAGATTGTAATGTGCTTTGTGTATTATTCCAGATGTCCGGGGGACATCTGTGGCCCAAAGGGCAGTGACTCTGGGTTCGAATCCCAGCACCCCGACATACGCCGTAAGAAATTTTGTTGTTCTTATTCATATGTGCAAGAAATCTCATTACTGTAACTAGGTTTATAATTTATTAAAAATTACACAAAACCCTAACAATAATCATTATGTCTCCAGAGGCATACCAATTTTTAAAAACAAGAACCGCCGAAACCAACCCTCCAGAGATTGAAGGTGTTTTTTCTTTTCAGGAACTTTCTCAAAAACTTGCAGATGCAAAGGATTTTCAAACAGCTCGTGAGATATATCAAACAAGTATTACTTGTGCACAAAATGAATCCATTACAGAAATAGATAGAGACGAATTACAAGTGTGGGCGCTAGGAAAAATGACTGAATTTGCAAAATCAGAAGAAGAAAAATCTATCATCGAGGATTACTATAAAGCAAACAACTCATAAAAAATAATTTTTCACTAAAATTGTTTTGACAAATAGTCTCATACATGCTAAAAAGTACTTAGCTTGTACTTTTGCAGGTGAACCTTAACAATCAGATCAAATGGACGTAGTCTTAATCATGGCGATTTTTGTGTTTGGTTATCTAACCATAACCCTTGAGCATGTTGTCAAAGTTGACAAACTGGTACCTGCCCTCATTATGATGGCATTATTGTGGACAGTAGTAGCGGTCTTTCATGTACCGGTATTTACTATTATTGATGGTTTAGTGCCATCACACATGGACGAGATGCTGGTACACCATCTGGGCAAGACAGCCGAGATATTGGTGTTTCTTATCGGTGCTATGACCATAGTGGAAATCACCGACCATTTCAATGGCTTCGGTGCGATCAAACAGTTCGTGAGAACAAAAGATAAAAAAGTGCTATTGTGGATTATGGGCGGTCTGGCGTTTATCCTTTCCGCTATCATCGATAATCTCACAGCAACCATCGTGCTCATCACCATTCTGAAAAAACTGGTGCCTGATGCCAGGTCGCGCATGTGGTATGCAGGTATGATCATTATCGGTGCGAATGCCGGTGGCGCATGGTCACCGATTGGTGATGTTACCACAACCATGCTTTGGATAGGAGACAAAGTGACTGCCGGGAAACTGGTCACGAACCTACTGCTCCCATCTTTCATTTGCATGGCACTGCCAACATTTATTGCGTCACTTCTACCAGCCTTCAAGGGTCGAATTGAGATTCCTGAAACTAATGCCGAGGATAGAAAGGCAAGCCTGAGCATGTTGATCATCGGTCTGGGTGCGATTGCATTCGTACCGATTTTCAAGACCCTCACGCATCTTCCGCCTTATATCGGCATGATGTTATCGCTTGCGATTGTTGCCATTGTTGCCGAGATAAAGAGCAACCGTGAATTCAGGATGTCTGAGAGGGGTGAAGGGACAGCGCATCATAGCTCTGTCCATAAGTCACTGAGCAAGATCGAGATGCCCAGTATCCTGTTCTTTCTGGGGATTTTGATGGCCGTTGCAGCCCTGGAAAGTGTGGGTATGATCTTCCGAGCTGGAGAATCAGTGCGTGCCGTTATTCCCGATGAGGTGTTCGTGGTGTTGCTGGGTTTTGGCTCGGCAATCATCGACAACGTGCCTCTAGTTGCGGCTAGTATGGGTATGTTCAATTTGCCAACTGACCACGCCACCTGGCATTTCATTGCATTCTCTGCCGGAACAGGTGGAAGTATGCTGATCATCGGTTCGGCAGCGGGCGTGGTGGCAATGGGCATGGAGAAGATCAGCTTCATGTGGTATCTGAAAAACATCGCATGGCTTGCCATGATTGGGTTCTTGTCTGGATGCGGTGTGTTTCTTTGTATGGTGCGTCCAGAAGTGCTTGGATTTTAAGTGCTTCAAACCAGCCCGGTCTCTGTTATGGAGGTCGGGCTATTTTTTATATATGAAAACAAATGCTATACTCTTATCATTCATTATGGATATCCAATTGCAAACAATACAAAAATATATCAAAGAAAAAAATCTCCAGGGATTAAAAAATATCTATGGAGATATTCCACCTGCGGACCTTACCACATTATTTCACCAATTGAATCCTGGTGAACGATTATTCTTTTTTCGATCATTACCCAGACTGGTTGCGGCCCAAGTTTTTTCTCATTTGGATCCTGACGAAGAGAATAGTTTAATTTTAAAATTAACTGACAAAGAAGCCCGTCAATTATTACATGATTTGGACCCTGATGACCGTACAGAATTTTTTGAAGAATTACCAGGTCGTCTTACACAAAAAATTCTTAATTTATTAGATGATGAAAATGTTGCAGAGATACGCATGCTATTAGGATATGCAGAAGATACCGTAGGCAGATTTATGACACCTGATTATATAGCAGTACGTCCATCGTGGACAGCCGTTCAGGCAATGAATCATGTCCGAGAATGGGGAAATGAAAGTGAAACCAGTGATGTGATTTATGTAACCAATGCATCTTGGGAATTACAGGGTGCTATCAGTCTACGTCACCTTGTACTATCAGATCCAGAAACATCTGTTGAATCAATTATGAAATCACCAGCCATTGCAATTCACGCACACGAAGATCAAGAATCAGCTGTCCATATGATGCAAAAATATGATGTTAGCGTTCTTCCAGTTATAGATGCACATAATATTTTAGTTGGAATCATTACTGTTGATGATGTGTTGGATATTGCAGAAGAAGAAACTACCGAAGACTTTCACCGAAGTTCTGCTATTGATGCATTCCAAGAAAGCTTCTTAAAAACATCTATATTTTTTCTCTATAAAAAACGTATTGGCTGGCTGGTATTATTAACGTTTGTGAATATATTATCAGGAGCAATCATTATGAGCTACGAAGCGACATTGCAACAAGCAATTGCATTAGTTGCATTTTTACCTCTTTTGATTGGTAGCGCAGGAAACTCAGGATCGCAATCAGCGACATTAACCATTCGTGCAATGGCAACAGGGGATGTGCACATGGGGGATTGGTTGATCGTTATCTGGAGAGAATTAAGAACAGCTCTTTTGTTAGGTAGTACCATGGGTGCAGTTGTTTGGGGATTGGGTATTTTTCGATCAGGAGAAACAGTAGCTCTGATTGTTGCACTGACCATGGTTATGATTGTGTTGTTGGGAAGTTTATTGGGTGTATGTTTACCATTTGTTTTATCAAAGCTAAAATTAGATCCTGCTACAGCTAGTTCACCATTGGTTACATCAATCGCTGATATTTTGGGGGTGTTTATTTATTTGATTATTGCAAAAGCTTTGTTGGGAATAGCGTAAATTACAGATGACTATGTCCGTGCCCATGTGTATCTTGTGGTCCTTCTTCTTGAATTTTTTTATAAATTTCTTTTCTTCGTTTTCCTAAAATTACCACTGCAAGAAATGTTGTAACGGGCACCGTAAAAATCAATCCTATCGAACCCACAATGGTTCGCACAATTTCTGTAGCAATTACTTCTTGGTTCATAACAATATCAAATGATGCCTGGGATGTTGCCATATATAATAGCAAGGGAAGACTAACTCCAACATACGCCAATACTAGTGTATTTACCAGTGCACCCACGTGTTCCTTACCTACACGTAATGCTTTTTTATATACTTCTTTTTCGGAAACTTTTTCGTCCATACCATATAATTCATGTACTACCGCTGTTTGTGTAATCGCAATATCATCCAACACACCCAATACACCAATAATAATTCCTCCCAATAAAAGCCCAACGAAATCCAAATTACCTAATGTATTAAAATTCAAATACACGGATTCTTCTGATGCAAAACCAGATAACTGTGTCCATGAAATTGCCATCTGCGCCAATAATCCAGTCAATAAAACCGTCCCAACGGTACCAGCCAATGCAATATGTGATCGTATATGAAATCCATGGGTAAAATAAATAGCAAACAAAAGTATCAACGAAGCCACCGATACACTGACAAAAACCGGAGGATATCCCTTGAGCAACAAGGGAACCAAAACAAAAATAATAGCTAACAAACTAGCAACCAAAGAAACCAAAGATCGCACCCCTTGGAATTTTCCAAAAATCAAAATAATTCCCGCAAACAGTAATCCTAATAACAACAAAGATTTTGTTCTGTTTATCTCGTGTACCTGAAAATATTCACTACCGTCTGTGGCAATAAAATAACGAATAAAAAATGCATCACCTTTTTCCAGAGGTCGATAGTCGTTGGTAAAAGAAACAATTCTATTTTTTTCTTCACCTTCTTGAATTTGTGCTTTGACTTGTTGCAACGTTACATCACCAATACCCGTCATAAATTCAGTTGTCTCACTGGTAATTTCCAGAACCCTGGCTCGCCAGATCCCCTGAGACGTATCAATAATTTCTTGTGCAAAAAGAGAAGGCGCGTACGAACCAAAGAAAGCTGTAAAGAACAAAATTGTAAAGAAAGTTCTTTTCATAAATTATTTTTTACGTGTGCATGTTTTACAAGTACCAAAAAATTCTAACATATGATCTGCTATGGTAGAAAATTTATGCGAACCCCGAGTAACAGACTGTATATTTTTACCCAATACACATGCCGACACTGGTTCGACATCATGACACTGTGTGCACACAATATGATGATGGTGATGATCAGACATAATTTCAAAAAAAGTTTTGCCTGTCTGAAAATACATTTTTCGAACCAACTCTTTTTCAACAAATTGTTCGATGATACGATATGCCGTTGATTCATTCATGTCGACAGGTGACAGTGATAAAATATTTGGAATAGAAAGTGCACATTTTTTCTTTATGAGAATATCGTACACCGCGATACGTTGCTCTGTTGCACGCAATCCGACAGAACGTAAAACGTCCACAGTGGTTGTCGGGTTTTTTGATAGCAGTTGATGCATATCTATACAGTACGCAAAAATACACAAAACTGCAAGCAATATAGTTGCAAGTAATTTGCAAGTATGCTACTTTGAAACTATTATCATTAAGAGCAATCTGTATAATATGAATATAACAATGATTCTCTCAGCTCTGTTTATTTCTCTTACCTCTTTTTCTGGGGCACTATTTGCTTCACAAAAAGCATACTCTTGGCTTTTTGAAAAAAAGAACATCAAATTTTTAATTACTTTCTCTGCAGGTATTTTTGGAACAACTGCAATTTTACTATCTTTTGAGACTTTTGAAATGTTGTCAAAAACTCAAGCTCTGATTGCGGTAATTTCTGGTTTTGTATTCATGTTAATATTGCACAAATTATTACCAGAAAGTCATCATCATGATACTAAATGTCCCAACTGTGAACCAAAAATAAAGAAGACGGGGATTAAAATTTTAGTAGGAGACACTATTCATAATATTGCCGATGGTCTTGTTCTTATCTCTGCATTTAGTGTTTCAAAAGAATTTGGTTTTTTTGTCACGATAAGTATTTTGATTCATGAAATCATCCAAGAAATTTCTGAATATTTTGTTTTACGAGATTCTGGTTTCTCAAGAAAGAAAGCTCTAGCTTTTAACTTCTTGTCATCTTTGTCTATCTTTGTTGGGATTTTAATTGGATATGTATTAATCCAAAATGAAACAATCCAAGCAGTCTTGTTAGGTTTTTCAGCTGGTATATTTTTACACATCGTCTTTCATGATCTGCTTCCGTATCACGAACTACAAAAAAATGATACTAAAAATTCTTGGAAACATATTCTGGTTTTATGTTTGGGTATTGGAATTATGATATTAATTAATATTGCAACACCGCATACTCATACACACAATGATGCAGAACATATGCGTGAAACAAATACCGATCATACACATTTTGAAGATGAAATGATGCATGAAGATAGTTTAGATCATCATCATATAGATTAATCGACTTTTGATGACTATTTTTGCATTAAGTTCACGCACTATATTCATGTCATTCGCTTTCACGAAAATAATACATATGAAACATAATAGATAAACTTGTTTCACACACTGTGAAACTCTACATAAGCCCATGAATCGTATAATAATGAATCATAGTATCTTTTTTAATGAGATATAAGTTTCACAAAACATAAGAACATTGCTTTTATGTGAACAAGGTCTACAAGAGCTGTGTTTCACGAAAAATCATGCCAGGGGGTGCAAAAAAATCTAAAATGTGTATAATAGAAATGTTCAAGAAGGTGCAACAGCCAAATAATGCGGGACTAGTTTAGTGGTAGAATGACTGCCTTCCAAGCAGTAGACAAGAGTTCGATTCTCTTGTCCCGCACCATAACATACATACTTTTTGTATAACACATATAACACTTCCGATATGGAAAATTTCGTAAAATGTGTATAATATACATATGAACGAGAGAATCCCATTAAACAGTAAAGCTCTCCAACAAGAAGGTGCCCCTGAGACCTTTTTAGACGAGATCTCAGAAAAAGCACGACATGACAATATAGAAGATGAATATTTAAGTTTTAAAAACGGTTTAAGTAAATATAATCTATCTAATCCAAATCTAAAATCTTATGTTCAAGAAGTTTTTTCTAACAGGGATTTAACCCTGCAGTTAAGTTTCCTATTAGAGATTTATCCAATAATGATGGGAGTAAGCGATACAATCAGTGATATTTTAGATAGTATATCAGACTTTGAGCTAAAAGATTCTCATTCTTTTGAAAGAAAGTATTATAAACATGTTGAATCGGAGGTTATGAATCTTAAAAAGCTTTTTGATATATTATCGGGAATTAAGTTAGACAAAGATGCTCCGGCTTTCGTAAGTCTTCTAAAAAAGATAGCAGAGAAAGAAATACTCGAAGCATTTTTATACCACAGCAATCATAATCCGGACACAAAACTCCATGAATATTATTCTGAAAAAAGTAGCGAATATAATCAAGAGTATGTATATCCTGGTTTACCAGTTTATAATATCTACCCACAAAAAATTTCAAATGATTTTTGGGGTTACACAGAAGATGGTAAACTTATGATTGCTCGTTCTTCACCAGAAAAAACGTTAGCACTTGAAAATTTAGAAAGAGAAATAAATACTAAATTATCTAATGTAAAAGAGTCTGTAAGTTTATCTAATTTATTTTCAAAAAGAAATAATATTCTTAAAGAAATAGAAAAAAGAAAAGCTAAACCTATCACAGTGAATGATGTATATCGTAGTTCTACTATAGAAAAAACATCAGAAGAGCTCACAAAAGAATTTATGTTCCTAAAGAACATGAGTGGTTTTTTAGGAAGTTATTTAAAAGTTGATTTCTTAAAATTGTCATTAGGTGAAACTTTTTTGGTTTTACAATATTTGGAAACCAAGAACGAGGAATCCTTAAACAAAGTTTTAAAAATTGCAAGTAAATTTCCAGCAAACAATAATTTTTGGAAGACCTTTCTCTCTATTGAACATGGCGGGCAAGAAATGGGAGATAAGATTCTCACCATTGGTGAAAAATTACCAAAAAATATCGCAGAAAAAGTGTTTACAAAATATAGTGAATATATTGATGCAGTTGAAAACACAGATAATTTTGTTACTGAACTATATACAAAACAAAAACCAAAACCCGAAGTAGTACAAAAAATCAAAGAAAACCTTCTTGTAAAAGGGAAGAATATATTACTTTCTCAATATGAAAAAATCCAAACGGGAACATTTGATGAAAAAAAATTCCAAGAGTTTATAGATGGGGCAAAAGCGGATATTGACCTATTCAAAAATACATTCAAAATTACCCTAGAAGAAAATCCTGACACAAATTTTGAAGATTTTTTGGGAATGAGAACAGAGATGAAACCTGGTACAGAAATCGAGCAATCGACCATACAAAGCATTGACACTATAATCGAAAAGAATTACAAAGAAGAAGAACTTCGAAATTCAGTTAAAAATTCATTTCATCAATCTCTTCATCATCCAACAACCCAAGTTTCAGTATTAAAACGAGAAGATAAGATTATCGCATCAAATCGAATTGATTTCAAAGAAGATGGTACATTGTATTTTGGTACATTTAATGTTGACCCAGATTATTGTAGTTCTAAAATAGGTGATGCGTTTTTCAAAGCGACGATACTTCCTTATATGGAAAAACACGTCATCCAAGCAGATTGTTCTGCCCGTCAACCTATTAGCGCATATTATATTGAATCTGGATTTATTGGTACTGCATTATATGATTATAATGGTGAACCATCTCTTTCAATAGAAACAACTTTGGATTCAGTTTTTGATTCAAAAAAACTTTCAAAAAAAGAGGTACTCGACCTCCTTGACTCTGGTGATACAAAATATACTATAAGAAAGTTCGCTAACCAAGAAGATATTACCCACAACTATCCTGCTGATAAAAAATTAACCCGATTTTTCTTTGATAGAAATTCTAAAGAATGGATTGCTCTTTGGGAGTAATAGACCAAAGATATTCAAAAACCGCTTTGTGCATTTTGTAGATAGAAGCATCTTCGATAATAACTCCGATCATTGAATTTTCTTTTAACGTTATATAGGATATTTTATTTTCATAAATTTGCATAATCGTTTCAAATTCAAGGGCGTCAAATTTTGCAAATTTTGTTTCTGTTATTTCTGTATGGTATTCTTTGATCGTTGCACGAGCCTGTGGTGTATCCAACATCATACCTTTTTTCTGTATTCCTATTTTTTTTCTTTCCTGTGTATATTCTTCGTTTATTTTAGGAATATATTTCATGACAGCGTCTAAATCAACATAGGTGTATATTACTGTTTCTTTAGGAACAGTCAGAGTATCCCACAACACCTTTCGTATCCCACTTAGCCCTTCATAAAACTGAATATTGGGTTTATCTGACAGTAAATTATATTTTGAAACAAATGATCCCAAAGAAACAGCCACGGTTTCTTTTGATAAGGTGATTGCTTTTTCTTTTTGTTCAATAAAGCGCAGTATCTGAGAAGGGTGCTCTGGAAAAAAAACTGCAACGCTACCAGAACCACCTTTTTTTGAAACTAACAACATTCCCTCTAATTGTTCTAACACCTTGTATACTAGACTTCTTTTGATTCCAGTCCATGTTGCTAATACACTGGCCTTTTGTGGACCTTTTTCTAATAGGGCATTATAAATCAATGCTTGTTCTTCAGACAAACCAGCTTCGATAAGTATATTTTCTTCAGCAATCATACAAAAAGTATAGCATATATTATATTGTTATGCAAATATGACAATATGATTATTAAATATATGTTATAAAATAAGGGCTTTTTATATATAAAAGTGTTTTTGTTATCATAACATTGACAGATAGAGAAATAAATGCTATACTGTAGCCAGAAGATTGATTAGTTCTTTAAGAGATATGTTCAAAACATCTGGAGTTCACTCAAACGGTCAGGGGAGCCAAAAACACCCCAATCAAGGCAATAGCCAAGATGAGGAGAGAGTAACTCGTGAAAAATAGATGCTTCAACCATATCTGTTTGCGACAGACCTTTGGATGACAACAGCAAACTTGTCAGAAAAAGGAACCACCTGTCACCCGGTATCATCACACAAGATACAACGCTATCGTGAAGATATTGACTGGGACAGCAAGAAATTAACCCGTCTTGCTCCCAGAAATATCTTTAGGATCTCAATCTGCCTTCGCTAAAGCTACGGCATGATAAAGAGGAGAGAATAAAGAGAGAAAGCACTTTGACAACAAAATAAAAACAGGCGCATAGCATCTGCACAGGTGACATATTCACGACAGGATGATCTGCGAGCCTGAACCTAAAATGTATTTAAACGGTATTCATATGACAAGAGAGAGTGTGATATGGATACCGCGGATACAAAGGTGTCGTATCGAATATATGTCCAAGTAGTATCTTTTTGTAGATTTCCTTGGACACAGGACAAAACTAACTGTTCGAGGAGATCTACAAAAATCTCTCTCCTCGAAGATAATTACACATAACATATATTCCATACGTAGACATCTTTGTATCCGCGGTGAAAGCCGTTGTCATTCCAACTGACATAAAACAGTGGACGCGAAAAGTAATCAGTGCGAGAAACGATTGCAGTTACATTCTTGTTCAATTTGGCAAAAGTGATAAGTTTTTACAAAAAAGATTTATCACTTTTGCCAAAGAAAACCCATGCGGTGAGTATCTTGCGTAAAACAAATCCGAAAAAGGCATGCCAGCCAGCAAGTCGGATAGGTAAGAGTTGACTGCAGGGGAAAGACCTGATGTAAATCCCAGATAAACTTCAAATCCTCGACTGGGCGAGGTGAAAAAAATGAGAGGAACAACGCACAATGGCAGTCATTTCGCCAACAAAGGAACATCTCGATCTAGTGGAGAGAGTATGTTTTCAGTTGGCAATCTTGTGGCATTTCGCTACAACTATTATTCTTCTCCAGACGGGAGAAGCAGTAGTCGAGGTTTATGTCCGACTACAAACCATTATCTGCTTCAAGAGGAGATTCTCCTCGAAGAGTACGACAACACAAGCCATGACGGCTATGGGGGTGGAGATTACGACATCCGAGAGATTGTTGAAATGTCGGACATTTTCTGGCACGAATATTCAGCAGATGTTGTACTTAAGACATTCTTGCTCCAGGTTTTGGAGACCAACAAGAATATTTTTTTCAACAACTTCATCTCCGGTGATATTGCCGAGGTGAGAAATCACCCAGGCAGATTTCTTCATATTTACGAAATCCCGGAAGGGTATCGTGAATGTGAAGCTGAGACATTCGAGGCAACTGTCGAAAAAATCAACCTACAGAAAAAGCAGGAAGATGATTTCGAGGTTGAGAAAGTAGCAAAGCGTTACCGCGGAATTGAGCTTGTTTTTGGTATCACCGCCAATGGGTGGTACGCTAGTCGTGCATCATTCGGGAAGCATTCTGTGCAACTCCAACATAAACATGATGACACTCGCAGAAGTCACTACAGGTTGGTGATTATGCCCTGCGTACCAAATGGTAGTTATCAGTTTTATATTGGTGGAACTCCTATGTACTTGCATTTACAAGACGGAAGAGAGCCATCAATTGACACATTGACTAACACCCATTGGGCCAACAGCCAAAGCTGGAAGTATTGCGAAATTCAGACCTTAACAATTGAGAAAGGCTGGATATTCATTAATGGAGAGGATGTGTTTGAAAACACAAAGAAAATCATTGATGAACTACGGGCGTCTCAAAAAAGTGCCCGTAATAATAAGTTTGAGGAACTTTCAAAAATCGTTGCTGAAAAGCATAGTGAAGGAATTCTCAAGCTTGTACTTCGCAAGAAGGGTTCAGTTCTTGCAATTTTGAAAGTGTTGAGCGAAAGTCCGACACAAGTAGAAATTGTTGATCTGGTAAAAATCCTAGAGCTATCAAGCTCTGCACCAGTAATTGCCAATCTCATAGATTTTGTAGCCAGTAAAGTAAACCCTTTCAAAGCAGCGAAAGTTGCCGAGAAAGCATACGCCTGGTCATACCTTCGAAACGCCTTACCGGGCGTTGGGTTCACTGGATACTTTGAAGACGCCAGTACGGCGTTACAGATTTATTCAAAGAACTGGAAAGCAGAAACCAGAAGCGGAGATAACTCCGCAATGGAAGATGCTCTTTGGAGGGCAGGGTTAATAAAATAACGGGTTAGGGTTAATCAAAGGGCAAGCGACATAAAAATCGCTTGCCCTCGTTATTGAAATCTTGAGTTGTAAAAGATTCGAGGTTTCATTGCGAGTTAAGTTGAACTAAAAACTTTACACAATCCGGGTGTAGAATTCTTGCTTGTGCAAGTTTTGTAGTCGAGAGGCAACGGAAGAAAGAATGGTAAAAAAAAATTTGAATTTTTTGCAACTTGTTGAGGTTCTCGATGGATTTGGAGGACCACTCCTTGGAATGATTTCTCTGTTTATCAAACAACAATGGGAAATCCTTGTCTGTGTTGAAAAAGCAGACCAGATCTGCCGAGAATACTTACTTGAAGAGGTTGATGGATTCATAACCGTCAATATTGATTATGCTTTCGAATATGATGCGAGTGAACTTATAATCCACTACAATTCCCGTAGTGGGAAATATTATAAGTTTACCATCTCAAGAGAGTTTGGATTTCCACGTGGTGGACTGTGTCACAGCATGGAATATCCTGAAGATTCAGCGCTGGCTGATTTTATTCAAGAAGTGTCTTCTTTATCAGGGAGACATCCAAATCCTCTTTTTCGCGGGAGAGAAACCAATGAATAGTGGTTAGGGTTAAACTGGGCGAGCTCAACGTAGCTCGCCCTTTCTATATCAATACGAAACACTTTTTGGTGTTGATTAGAGAGAGATTGACTTATTTTGTCTGGATGATATTGTAAAGATAAACCAACCTTGTCAGCTATGAACAATCAAGATGTAATTGCACGATTTGATCGACCCAACAAACAATGGAACGTCTCAGCACCGGACTTTATGGGAGCCCTTGATACTTGTATCATTAGCGGATGCACCATTGAAATTCCTGAAGATGCTACAGGTATCCAGGATGTAATATTCCACGGGTCACACCTTCAAAACCCCGAAGAGATGGAATTGTCTGGAGAGATTACTTCCGTCCTCTTTAACTCTGAAACAAAGCGTTTCGAGGATACCAGTGGTAAAGAAGTTGTCATCAATGGACAACATGTTCTTTGTTCTGAAATTGGAATGGTTTTCCACATATCGGAATCAGTTACACCCCAGTGAGCCCCGCCCTGTTGTCTGCACATTCGCAGGCGACAGGGCTTTTTTTTGACTTTACAGAATCCACGTGCTATTCTAAAAAAGAACCAAAACCGACTGATCATGTACCTTGTATACTGGAATTTGCTTGCAAAGAAGTGGGTATGCCATCATGCAGGAAAAACAACAGAAGAAACTTTTTTCTCTGGAACAAATGCAAATTTTTGGATAATCCCACAAAATCGCTTAACGGCATTGAGTCAAATAGAGACAAGGCCCGAGCTAATAGCCCCCAATGAACATGTTCATGCATTCATTGGACTGAGTACGATAGGACACCATCGACAATTTAAATCTCAGGAAGAGACTGAAGTGTACCATGATCTTACATCAGGTCTTTTCAAGAAGAAAGAAACGGGAGAAGAAATTCATAACGCACCTCAAATTCTTTTCACCGATTCTGGCAAGATGTTTGTCTAATCTCAATCGGAAACCAATAACCCGCACCCTATCAAGGGTGCGGTACTTTTTTATACAAAAATTTTATAAAACAAAAACCCATCACGGGAGAGTAACGGGTTTTTGTTTTATAGAGCAAGAAAAATTATTTTCCAGCTACCAAATCTTTCAAAGCTTTTCCAGCTTGGAATTTTGGAACTTTTGTTGCAGCAACTTTTACCATTTCACCTGTTCGAGGGTTTCGAGCTTCACGTGCAGCACGTGGTTTTACTTTGAAAATCCCAAAACCAGCGATTGAAACATCTGTTCCTTTTTTCAAAGACCCAGCGATTGCTTCAAAAATTCCTGAAACAACACCTTCTGCTTGTACTTTTGTACCACCTAATTGTTGTTGTACCATTTCTATAAGATCATTTTTGTTCATATGCGTATATAATTACTTTTAAAACTTGTTAATAATGATAGAGCATCACCAGAGCGATACTGCATCGATAGGAACCTTCATACGTTATTATAGGACATGGGTAAAAAAAGAGCAAGTGTTTTTTGAAAAAGGATGAATAAACACAAGGGTATTTTGCTGTCCATGTCAACTATCTCGCGTATTCGATAATTCTTTGCTCTCGGATCAATGCAACTCGAATTTCTCCTGGATATTTTAGATCACTTTCAATTTTCTTTGCGATATCACGTGCTAATTGCTTGGCATGCAAATCAGAGACTTTTTCTGGGTATACAAACACACGAATTTCACGTCCTGCAGACAGTGCATACGATTTTTCAATACCTTCGAAGGAATTTGCGACGGCTTCTAGTTCTCGTAATCGTTTTAAATAGTTTTCTACGGTATCACGACGTGCCCCTGGGCGACCTCCTGATATCATATCGGCAGCCTGAACGATGATTGCCTCGATAGATGCGTGTGGATAATCATCATGATGTGATTTCATTGCGTCAATAACCCGTTCATCTACGCCGAATTTTTGTAAAATACGAATTCCGATTTCAATATGAGTACCCTGGACTTCATGATCCAATGCTTTTCCAATATCGTGTAATAATGCACCCGCTTTTGCTATGGCAACATCAGCGCCCAGTTCTTCGGCCAACATTCCTGCAATATGAGTCATTTCAATAGAATGCTGTAACACGTTTTGCCCATAGCTGGTTCGGAAATACAGTCGACCCACAATAGAAACAACCCGTGGATCCAAATTGAATATACCACATTCATAAACCGCTTGTTCTCCTTTTTCTTTGATAATTTTATTGATTTCAGTTTTTGCTTTTTCAACTATTTCTTCTATTTTTGCTGGTTGAATACGTCCATCTAAAATAAGATTTTCCAATGCCAATCGTGCAATCTGACGACGAATAGGGTCAAATGATGAAATAACAATAGTTCCCGGAGTATCATCAACAATCAATTCAACACCCGCTGTTCGTTCAAAAGCACGAATATTTCGTCCTTCTTTCCCAATAATTTTTCCTTTAACATCATCGTTCGGTATAGAAACAGCCGTAGTGGTTACTTCGGATGCGGTCGAAGAAGCCAATCGGTTGATCACCGTAGCCAGTATATCTTTTGCTTTACGTTCGGTTTTTTCCTGCATAAACAATTCTTGTTTTTGCATGTGGACCAACAAATCTTCTTCATATTGCTTTTCCACATCACGAAGCAATATATCCCGCGCTTCTTCTGATGATAATCGTGATATTTTTTCTAGTTCTTTTCTTTTTTCAAGTTCAGAATTTTGTATTCTTTCTTTGATTTTTTTTACTTCTTCTATCTTCACCTGCAATAACATTGATTCACGATCCAAATCTGTTTGGCGCTTATCCAACAGTTCTTCTTTTTTCACCAATCGATCTTCAGTTTTTTTCAATTCAACCCGAGTTTCTTTTTCTTCTTGTTCCACCATCAATAGACGGTCTTCTGCTTTTTGTTTTGCTTCGTCTTTTATCTTTTGAGCATCATCTTTTGCTTGAAGGGTCATTTGTTTAACCTCGAGCTCTAAAGATTTTCGTTGCGAAATAGCAAAAAGATATCGCGCAATATACCCCAAAACACCCCCGACAATCAGGGTGACAAAAACGAGAATGATAGTATTCATATATTTATAAGCACAGAACAAGGCTACACAAAAATGGACTACTCGCTTTCAAAAGAACCCGTGAACCTTTTCTTTGAACTATTTCAAAGAAGAAAGGTCTTTTACAAGGAATGGTACAAAAATCTCTGCATACACCCGTTATGTGCACCATACAATGAGATTAATAAAAAATACACGACATACTGAGAAAATACCATGAGATGTGTATTAATCTCATGGTATCACAAAACATTGTAAATTGTCGAGAAAAATCTAAAAATCGCCTTGATTCGAAGCAAAAGACTCTTGTGGCAACATAACCATACTCAAAGACTGTGCAAATTCTTTTGAACGTCTTCGGAATGAATCTGGATACATAGGGAAATAGCTATTTCCTAATTCTGCAACTTTTGCCAAAGATTGTGACAATTGCAAAGCTAATTGATCTGCAAAAAGAGGATGATTTGATTTTTGATCAACAATAAATGCATACATTTCTTCTAATCGATTCGAATATTCATCCAAAGACAAATTTCGACACCAGTTTGTAACATTGTCTAGATCAAAAAAATGCAATTCTCGTGCGCGAACGTATTCATTCAAATACCCTTCTTTCAAAGGTTTTAATAATTCATTCACCTGATATGCCGTTATCGCCAATGCATCGCCTTCTTTATACACATCTCCAGCGCATTCTTTTGCTATTTCTGCCAATGGGCGTATGTTTCGCACCATATCATAAAAATATTCTTCACGTCCTGTACCTGGTAATGAAGAAAACAATGTTGCCAAAGATTCTCGTACCAAATCAGCAAACGCTCGTCTGTCTTTTTCTCCAACCAGAGGTAATTTGGTATTTTCTAAAAATGATTTCAATTGATCAGTGTCTTCCAATGTCAACAAAAGTTCTTTTTGATAGGTATTTTCATCTGAAAAAGAAGATTCTAACGAAACGCCGAAACCAGCATTTCGAAGAGTAGGGGCATATGCAATTTGAAATTTCTCCGGAGAAATTTGATTATGCAAAGGGTCTTTTGGGTCTGGGTGTTCATCACCCATATCACGACCAGAAGATGCATCTGGGGTATACATACGCGCACGATCTAATGCATCCAAGCAGTTTGCAATATTCTCCAATTCTGGAGACTGAAATGCTTCACGAGATTGAAAAACAGGAGTTCGTTCCATAGACATTATTTACGTTTATCAATAATTTTATCAACGATACCGTATTTTTTGGCATCTTCTGCATTCATATAAAAATCACGCTCTACATCGGTTTCAATTTTTTTAATAGCTTGTCCTGTATTTTTTGCAAGAATTTTATTCAAATTATCACGTGTTTGCAAAATATGTTTTGCAGTAATAGCGATATCGGTTGCCTGACCTTCGACACCACCTAATGGCTGATGAATCATGACTTCGGCGTTTGGTAGGATAAAACGTTTTCCTTTTTCTCCTGATGACAACAACAATGCCCCAGCCGAAGCAGCCATACCCACACAAATAGTCGAAACTGCGGGCTTAATAAAATGCATGGTGTCATAGATTGCCATCGCTGCAGTTACCGAACCCCCAGGGGAATTGATATACAACTGAATATCTTTTGTGCTGTCTTCGGATTCAAGAAACAATAACTGGGCAATAATAATATTAGCTACATGGTCATTAATCGGGCCACCCAAGAAAATAATACGTTCACGCAATAATCGTGAATAAATATCGTACGCACGTTCACCAAATTGTGATTTTTCGATAACGGTTGGAATAAGAATTGACATAATATTTAAAATAAAAGGAATAATCTGTATCTCACGTGGTTAGTATAACAGAATTGTATTAAAAAATCATTTCTTTAATACAAAGAGATTTTCAAGCTTTTTTGAAGATTATATGTATTCCCGTGGCTCAATAGCCCTCGATATGAATTTACTGTTTCAGGTTTTGGATAATTTCTAAGGTTTTTTATCACCTTTCGCTTGGTTGTTGTTCTTATCTGACGATAATGAGGAAAATGTACCCAGCCCAAGAAATCAACGCCCGAAGCATATGTTTTTATGTACACTTTATCTGGATGAAGCTGTAATTTTAACGTGTTATTTAAAAATAAGTTTATGTTAGATAATAAATTTTCAAGATATTTTTTGTCTTGAGACAAAATAACGAAATCATCAGCATATCGAATATAATACCTTACCCGAAGTTCTTGTTTCATATACATATCAAACTCATGCATATAAATATTCACAAGCAACTGCGATGTCAGATTCCCCAGTGGCAACCCAACACCTTCTCGAGTTATCTGAAAGCTTTTTATCACTTGATGTATCAACCACAACATCTCATCATCTGCAATATGTCGTTTTAAAATAGATTTTAGTACATCATGATCAATACTTGCAAAAAATTTTCTCACGTCACATTTTAAAACGTAACATGTTTTTGTATTATTTTTTGATACTTTATTTGCGAACACCTTAAATCTTTCAAACGCCCGATGGGTACCTTTATATTTACGACATGAATATGAGTCATAAATAAATCTATCATCAAAATACCAATACAATTCTTTATAAATTAAATGATGTACCACCCTATCACGAACAATTGCTTTATGAATATTTCTTGGTTTAGGGTCAGAAACATTAAATGCAAAATATCCTGAATGTTCGTAGGTTCTTGTATGTAACATAGTATGTAGTTCTATAATATTATCTGCAAGATGTGCTTCAAATTCCATGACATCTTTTTTATTACGCTTGCCACGGATAAAACGCCCCCATGTCGAGAGAATATTTTCTATTGATATGATATTATGATAAGTATGAGTGAACATAATAAAAACATTAAATCTACCCCCCCCCCCGTTAGTATTGGTACGAGCAAAAGAAGTGTATCGTGTGTGGCACTTGCATCTTTCTCATGTTAAACGAGTTGATCGTTATACTATTGGAACAAAAATTGATGATGAATTTATATCTATTCTTGAAATAATATTCCGAGCAACTTTTGCGTATGATAAATTTGAAAAACTTTCTCTTGTGTCACAAGCTCTTGGTAAAAATGATCTTCTAAAATTCTTTCTGCAATTAGGTTGGGAACAAAAAGTTCTTAATCACACAATATACGGACAACTCATTATTCTTTTGGATGAAGTTGGACGTATGTTAGGTGGTTGGAAGAAAAATCTCCAAGAAAAAACTCCCACCAACAAATAAGTTAGTGGGAGAAAAAAATGAGTAGCAGAAGCACAACAGGCAATTGTCACCGTCCCAGTCATTCTCGAAGTTCCCGAGGTTGAACTTCCAGTCACCGTCCGAGTTCCGGTTCACGTTCGGCACCCTGTGGTAACCGTCAGAGGACGCCCAAGCTTTTTGTATGAAATATTGTCTATTCCACCACATCTAACACCAGTCAGACGTTGTATTTCATTTGGAGTTTAAAAACTCTCTCATATTTCACACCGACTTATTTTTGTTTTTTCATTCAAGGAGGCTCTCGTTTCAAAGGCGTACCCATCAAACTTCTCGCCAAAACCCTGTACGAGATTTCAATGCCGTGAAGTCGTAACCGCACGTTCGTATCTACTTTCCAAAATCAGTATAACTGAAATATAAAAAATAAAAAAGAGCACTTGCTTTCGCAAGTGCTCAAAGGGTCAAAGACCCAAATTAGAAACAAGGTACCAAGTGCCAAAGGACTATAAGTCGCAGAAGCACAACAGGCAACGGACACCGACCCAGTCAAGCCCGAAGTCCCCGAGGAGGAACCAACAGCCACCGTCCGAGCACCGGAACACGAGCGGCACCCTGCGGTAACCGTCAGAGTCTTTCCACAGAGAATCCTTTTCATCAAAGGACACTGTGTATTTACCCACCGGAAACTCGTCTGGCTTGTTGGCTTGCAACAAAGTGAGACCTTGTCCACCCACGAGGATGGCATGTTGCTTCGCAAGGAATCTCATACAATCTTCGCTGGTTACCGTTGCCAATATCGGGAAGATTCGCACGCGATACTTCTTGCTCGGCTCCAGCTCGTTGGTCGCTTTCGCAAAATTCTTGCTGGTAAGGGCATCATTGAAGTAATACGTGGTTGAAAGCAGTTTGGTCTTCCCGGCAAAGGTATCGAGCTGGGTGTCGTGCTTGTAATCTGACGGCACCGTGAACTCGAAATCCTTTATTGCGGGACCGAAACGCTGGTCCACCATGGCAAGTTTTTGCAGGATCGGCTTGATCTGTTTCTGCATTTCACCACCAGATTTGATAATTTCCTGAGCCTCTTCTTTTGAGAGGTTCAACGCCCTGAGACCATCTCGAAAGAGGTCGGTCAGACGATTTTCTTGGCTTGACGTGATCTTTTCAGTCATCGTTCTTGTTTTTAAATCGTGAAAAAGGACTATTCCTGATTCTGGTATATCATAGCATGAATGAGTATAAAAGTCAAATATTAGACTTGAATTCTTTGGGATTCCCTCATGCGCCTGCCTTTGCCGGCAAACAGGCGGGAATAACTGTTGGATGTGTTCAGATTCCCACCTACGTGGGAATGACAGCAGAGGAGGAGGAAAAACCCCGTCGCTCGCGAGCGACGGGGTTAAACTTATTTCTTACCTCCTTTTTCCAAAAATCCAAAGACTTTTTGGTTGGTTACCACCTGATCCACATACGCACGCACATGTTGTTCATCAGCATCTTTGTAGTTTTCCATAACCTTTGTAACTTCTGGTAGTAATTCTTCTTCTGTTGCCTGCAATTTTTCTTCTTCTGCAATTTTGGTAACTACCATTTGCATCAAAGCTCGTTTTTCTGCATCTGGTCTCCAATCGTTTCGTAGATCTTCTCGAGTTTTGTTAATATGCTGTAGATAATCATCTGTTTTGATACCCATGTTTGCGATATCTCCTTCCATGCGGTGCATCATGGTATCCAATTCATGTTCTACAATAATATCTGGCAATTCTACCGCAGTTTTTTCCAAGATAGCATCCATGATCAACAGCCGTACACGGTCTGATTCTTTTTGTTCTTTTTCTACCAACATGTTTTCTTTGATTTTTGCAGTCAATTCATCCACTGTTTTAAAATCTCCAATAGTTTGTGCAAAAGCATCATCCAACACTGGCAAATCTTCTTCTTTTATTTCATCTTTTCCATGAGAACACTCTTCTCCTTCTTCACACGTATGAGGGCCTGCTTCTTTTTCTGCTCGCATTTTGCGTAATTGAAGAAGGGTTTTCTCCATTTCAGCATCTTCTACCGTGACTGTCTTTTTTTCTTTGAGATTTTTTTCTGCAATTTTTGTATATTCAGGAAGTTTGATTTCAGGCAAAACTGCAGTAACGATTTTGTATTCTACAGGATTTCCTACAGCCAATTTGGTCAGGGTAATTTCAGGTCGTCCAATAGCATCTATTTTGTGTTCCATCAAAATATCCACATAATGTTTTCCTACTGCCAAATATGCCATTTCTTCTAAAATAGGGGTTTCACCAACCTTTGCAACAAGGATTTTTTCAGGAACTTCGCCTTTGCGAAAACCATCAATTTTTACATTTTCTGCAACACGTTTTACCGCTTGGGCGCGATATTTTTCCAACATATCAGCTGGAAGGGTTGCGGTTATCTCAACTTGGCTTTTTGGTAATGTTTGTATTTTTGCTTGTGTACTCATAGTGTTGTATCTTAACCCCGAATGGCTGTTTTGTCAAAGCAAAGCAGTATAAAAGTTTGACACTTTGTACAACTGTGATATACTACACACAGAAGCATTGGAATCGTTCCACTGCACATAACAATAATTGTTGAACCTTAAAAAAATCAACCGCAATGAACATGCAAGAAGCTGTTTCTGAGAACAAGAAAATTTCTTTCTCTATCTCCACACGATCTATCTGGTCGATGTTAGGATTCATTACCATCTGCGGGTTTGGATACCTGCAGGCGGTGTATTTCATCATTCCA
Source organism: Minisyncoccota bacterium (assembly GCA_021734445.1). Lineage (GTDB taxonomy): Bacteria > Patescibacteriota > Minisyncoccia > Phycocordibacterales > UBA1006 > JAIPIY01. Next base: position 244,543 of record JAIPIY010000001.1, read on the forward strand.
GGAATAACAGAGTTTCTGTCTTATTTCGACAATGAACCTGTATCGATTGAAACGAGCGTGCGCCTGATTTGGGTGCCCATTATTGGCTATTTGATCATCGGAACAGGTATTTGTCTACTGGTGAATGCCTTCAAGAAATTGAATGGGTACACTGAAAAAGGTCTCATCTCGATTCTTGTAGTAGGTCTCATGATAAGTTTTATGGGGGCACTCTCTGGTATTATGACATCATTTATGATGGATAATGGAATTCCTTTTGGTTTAGTGGGAGGGCTTATACTAGGTGTTATGATAGGTCTTCTATGGGGTCTCGTGGTAGGGTTTATCGAAGAGTTCAAATAACCCCACACAACAACACACCCCGTCGACCATCTTTGGTTGACGGGGTATTTTTTTACTCATCATAAATCAAAACCCCGTCGTTCGCGAACGACGGGGTGATTGTTAAATTATTAGCTAGTCCACCCGAGAACCTCCTTTTAATTCATTATCTAAATCATCATCAAGATCGATAAATGGTTGAGTGGGGTCAATTTCTTCTCCTTGAACTCTTTCAATAATACCTCTTTTGGTATCAAATATCCCTTTTTCAACCTGACTAAAAAGTTTGTGTACAGGAGAATTTGGATCGAGAATAATTTGTTGAGCTTCTTTTATGTATTTTTCCATGTGGGGAATGTAATCACCGTATTTATCTACGGATTGTTTGTGATACGATTGTACATCTAATCCGTCTCTGCTTTTATACAAATGTTTACTGTCACCAAAATCACCAGAAATATGTGCTACAATTTTCCAGAAATACTTTTCATCACAACCTGGGGGAACTGGACTGTTTTCTGGGTTCTTTTTATTTGGCAATCCTTCATGCATATCTATAATCGTATCATACAAAAAACACCCCGCCAAGGGGTGTTTTTTGTAGAGAATTTCTTATTCCATTTCTTCTAATTCGGCCAAATCAGCATCCAATTCTGCGAAATCCATTGATTCTAATTCTACCTCGAGAACCTCGGTAGATTCATCAGATGCATCTTGTTCGGCAATAGTTTCAGTATCTTCTACGGCATACATGTCTTCTTGATCAGACACATTTGCACCTCGAATCCAAAGAAAAATTGCCAATAGCACAATAATGCCCATAACCGCCCACGCCCATGTAGTATTTTTTGTTGATTCTTGTGTTACTGGGTCCATATTATTCTTTTTGAGATTTTAGCATTGGTAATAGTTTTCCAAACGATTCACGCAATAAACCTAATTCTGCACGAATTTCTTTTGCTGAATCCATGAAGATTCCATGTTGTTCTCGTAATTCTTGGTTTAATTCTGATGGGGTAGATCCTGATATTTCAATATTACCAGCCAATACCGCCAACGCTTTTACTGAAACTTCTATTTCTGACAATTGTGTTCGCATATTAGCAACCAATGATTCTGCATCTGACGTATCCATACCTGCAGATTGCATTACGGTAATACGTTCTGATGCTCGATCCAGAAATCCCGATATTTTTTGCACAGCAGATTCAAAACCAAAGACCATACGACTGTGTATTTTTGTTGCCATTTCTGCACGTCGTTCCATCATGATTGTTTTTTCTTTTTCTATTCGTTCTTTTGTTTGCAGACGAATATCTTGTAACGCATCATGTTTTTCTTTGCGGAAATCAGCAACCTGCATCATACGTGCCTGAATATCTTCGGCATTATCGATACGTTGTTGCTGAATGTCTTGAATCGCTTTCATGCGTTCTTGCATCATGTCAGCTTGTAATTGTTTTTGTTCCATACGCACAGACATATCTGCACGTACAGCAGTTTCTGCCTGGACAAATGAAATGCCCAGACCAAAAAAGACAAACGCACTGGTGAAAAAAGTAATATATTTCATAAAAAATTGATTAATGAATAACCTAGAAGGAATCAATCCTTCGTCTTTTCATTATACCATATTCCCTATAAACAAAAGAGCCCATCAGGGCTCTTTTGTTTATAATATGTTTCCTTATTTCCCAAATTTTTCTTTGTATAATTGAATCGATTTTTCTATCGCTTCGATGGCTTCTTGTTTACCGCCTATATGGGGAATAGTTACGATAACTTCTTCTCCATCTTTTTTTAATTTTTTGTAGGTTTCAAAAAAGTGTTTGTATTCTTTTAGTGTGTGTTTATTTACATCCTGCAAATCTTTGATATCTTCCCATCTTTTATCTTCTACAGGTACAGCAATAATTTTGTAATCAGATTCTCCATCATCAACCATTTGCATCACTGCAACTGGTCGCACGCGGACCAACACGCCAGGGAACAATGGGTATGTAGTTAACACAACCACATCCAATGGATCATTATCATCCCACAGTGTCTGCGGAACATATCCATAATCAAATGGGTATGCGGCTGCAGAATAATTTGCTCGATCTAATGCAATTAATCCTGTTTCTTTATCTATTTCATATTTGTTTGGAGAATTTTTTGGAATTTCAATAATTACATTTAATTCGTCCGGCGTATTCCCTCGAGAAACGTCATGCCATAAATTCATATATTTTATATTAGATAAATGATTAATTAGTTTCCTCTGTATTAGATTCAGATGCTGCGATTTTTTCTTCAGCTTCTGATTCAGTCACATCGTCTACTGAAACTTCTTCTTGTGATTCGGCATCAACAGTAGGCTCGTCCGTAGTTCCGTCATCAACAATTCCTTCTTCCAAAGTTTCTTCTGCATTATTTGATTCTTCTGGAGATTCTGTTCCTTTGATATCAATTCTCCATTCAGTTAATTTTGCAGCCAATCGTACGTTTTGACCGCCTTTTCCGATAGCTAATGACAATTGGTCTTCGGCAACTTCGATATGTGCTGTTCGGTCTTCTTCGTTTAGTTGAATATCAATCACACGTGCAGGGGACAATGCAGAAGAAATAAATTCTGATGCATTTTCTGACCAAGGAATAATATCAATTTTTTCATTTCCTAATTCTCCCATCACGGTAACTACACGAATTCCTTTTTGACCAACACATGCACCAATAGGATCAATATTATCATCATTGGTGAATACTGCGATCTTTGTTCGAGAACCAGCTTCGCGTGCAATCGCTTTTATTTCTACGATACCGCTGGCAACCTCGGGAGATTCTAATGAAAACAATGCTTCGACAAATCGAGGATGACTACGAGACAATTTCAATGAAACACCTCGGGCACCTTCTTCTACTTGATACAAATACGCTCGGATACGTGATCCAACGCGGAAAATTTCTCCTGGTATTTGTTCTTCTCGTGGCAATACAGCGACTGCGCGGTTGATATCAATATAGATATTTCCTCGGTCTACACGTTGTACAATACCACTGATAATTTCTCCTTCACGTCCAGAAAATTCTTGGACCACGACATCTCGTTCTGCTTCGCGGATACGTTGGATGATTACCTGTTTTGCGGTTTGTGCTGCAATACGGCCAAAATCATCTTTTACTTCTAATGGGAAAATAATTTCTTCACCCAATGATGCATCGTTTTTCATACGACGTGCATCTTCGATCATAATATGTTGTTCTGGATTAAATCGTGTTCGTTCGTCATCTTCTGCACGTTCTTCGGGTTCTTCACCTGGGCCTGCCCGCTCGTGACTCGCAGTGGCAGACGGGACCGATTCTTCCTCTGATTCTTCTGGTATCACATACACCAATGATTCATCGACAACGGTTTTTACTTGTTCGAATGCGGTTGTCCCATCGTCTAAATTAAATTGCGCACGAACAATTTGACCACGTTTTCCGTAGTCTTTTTTGTATGCAGCAGCCAAAGCCTGTTCGATTGCTTCGATTATTTTTTCTTTTGGAATGTTTCGCTCGTCTTCTAGTTGAGCTAATGTTGTGTTGAGTGCTTTTAAATCAAGCATGATAGTGGAAACACCAAAATAAAGATTATTCTTGTACCTTGCGTGTTTGTATTTAATTGTTAAACCCTTTTAAAAAACAAAGCCCGTTTTTGACGGACTGGAAAAGGATGGTATCACTATATCAGAACGGGGGAGGTTTGTAAATAATGCGGCTTATGGACTTGTATTGTATGGATACCGGTGCAATTATTGACAAATCTATATAAAATGTTATCTTATTTCTGTAAGCAACTCAGCCTACACGCACATTAAAAAACCAAATGACACAAGAACAACAGAAACTTTGGGACAAATTGTCGGGATACAATCTTGACAACCCCCAATCGGCATTACCATTCTCCAAACGCCTTGCGCGTGAGAACCACTGGTCGCAATCGTATACAAACAATGTGATCGAGGAGTACAAAAAATTCGCCTTTCTGGCGATGATTGCGGGACACCCCGTTACCCCTTCGGATGAAGTGGACCAAGTATGGCATCTGCACATGTTGTACAATGAGGAGTATTTTCAGAACTTCTGCGCGAACATTCTTCCTAAACCTTTGTACCATGGGCCAACAAAGGGTGGTCAGAACGAGAATGCCAAATATGACGACTGGTATTCAAAAACCAAGGAATCATACGAACGTATTTTCGAAATGAAACCACCAGAAAACATCTGGCCGGAGAACAGTGTTCGTTTTGGAAGAGTATTCGTACGCATTAACATGCACGAGCACGTTGTCATCAAAGCAGATGACTTTCCAATTCTCTCCCGCCTAATCATTTTCATCCTTGACCTCTTCCGCCCAAAAATTGCACCATCGTTGGTTCAGGTTGTGGGTCTATTTCTCGCGCTATTCCTTACCGGATGCACAGAAGGAGTCCAAGGAACTGAGAACGAGGGTACTTCAACTTGGACCGTCATGCTTATTGTAGCATTGATTGTCCTCGTAATTCTTTTTGTGATACGTGCACTGAGTTCAACCAGTGTATCATCCCAGAGTAATCACTATTCGTCTTACAACGATACCACAAACACAAGGAAGTCGGAGACAAAGAAGTCATCAAGCTCTTCAACTTCGACAACCAGCTGTGGTGCTGCAAGTTGCAGTTCCGACAGTGGCTGTAGCAGTTCCGGCTGCAGTGGTTGTGGAGGAGGATGCGGTGGCGGTTGCGGAGGGTAATCCAAAAATTTCTTTTCTTGTGTGCACAAACAGGCGTCTCATTCATTTGATTTGAGGCGCCCTATTTTTTTATAAAAATTATATAAACAATAAAACCCCTTGAAGGGGTTTTATTGTTTATATTTAAAGATGTATTAAAACAGACTCTTTGGGATATCGATACCTCCGCGGATTTCAAAGTGTAGGTGAGGACCAGTAGATCGTCCTGTATTACCCGATAGACCGATTGCTTGACCCTTTGATACCTGTTGCCCAACAGATACATTTAGTTTGCTGAGGTGAGCATATAACGTCTGTGTACCATTATTGTGGCTGACAATGATCATGGTTCCATATCCGCCATTCCATCCTGAACGTGATGCAATAACAGTACCTGGTGCAGATGCAAAAACAGATGTTCCTACTGGTGCACCATAATCTAATGCACGATATCGTCCATGATACCCCTGAGTCAAACGACCAGAAATAGGTCGATCATAGTATCCAGAACTGGCCTGTGGTCGTACAGATGATGAGGTTTGTGATTTTGTAGAAGCTGTTTTTGTAGGTTTTTTCACTACCACCTGTGGCATTTCACCTCCTGGAATAACAATTTCTTGACCTACTGCCAATTTTTGATCAGCAGATAATGCATTAAAATCACGGATTTCTTTTTCGTCTCCTCCATATTTCTTTGCCAACGAGGCAACAGTTTCCCCAGAAGCTACCTTTATTTTTAATCCATCCATGGGAAGAATCAATAATGTTTGCCCTTGTTGTATTTTTTCACCCGCAGTAATTCCATTCGCCCATCGAACCGTGTTTACAGAAACCTGATACAAAGAAGCAATTTGAGATAATGTTTCTCCCGGACGAACCTGGTGCAATGAAACAGAACCAAAACCATTTAACACCAAATCAGCCGATGTTCCTGCAGGACCAGATTCTGGAACCAAGGTATCATTTTCAACAACAATATCACCACCACCCTGTGCTGATTTATTATCGATAAAACCTCTTGGTTCCAACAAAGAAACTGTTTGTGAGTTCTGAATTGATTCAGAACCAGAAAAAGCAGATACCCGGTGAGATACCACGTGCAACAGAATAGACAGGGATACAAATCCTAGAATAACAGCAGAAATAAAGGCTATTCTCGGAAAAGAGGTGCCCACTATCTGAAAGTATGTTCGTCCTTCCTGCAACGCGTCAGGAAAATCGTTTTTTGATGAGTATAAAATAAGCCTTGTTATTATTCATACGAAAGCACGGTATGAATACTGCGGGAATGGCAGACAACACATATAGAGTATATAAGTATTGCAAGTTGACCCGGATACAACCTTGTCAGTCATTGTGACTCAACCGGAACAGTTATAATCCTATCAATATCAGACAATAAGGCAAGGGCGATATCCACACCCATACTGAAAATAGCTATACAGCACTGCAAAACAAAGCTTTTTGACATAATGTATATATTATAGTATAATAATAAACCCCTGCCCGTGAGCAGATTTATTAAAAAAGATACGGTATACTGTTATGCAAGAGATGAGTATCTCGTATAACTTGACTTTTTACTAAAAAAGTGTATAATATAATCGTTACTAGTAAATTTTTATTCTATGCCCAAAGAAAACCCTCGCAAACAACAACCACGCAGAAACGGAACCAGTATTGGTGACGTAACCCCCCAAGAGATTAAAGATGCAATTTTGCGAACATCTCCAAAAGAATCAGTTTCTGAAAATAAAAAACCACCTCAAGAGAAAGCAAAAAAAGGCCCAAAAAAGGCTCCTTCTCCTGAAATCAAGGGAAGTCCAAAATCAAAAGAGAATATTACTATTCCAAAAGAAATCACAAACCTTGAGCCAGAAGACTTGGTTTTTTATGCTGGAGAACAAGGGTATGCAGAATATTTTATTTTGCATAAAGATGCAATAGAAGATGAACTTATTTTTACGGTACAAAAAGGAAAAAGAAAATTTGATGGGACATTTGAAGAAACCGCCAGAGAAGAAATACCTGCAACAACTTTTGCAAAATGGTTTTATCAAAAATCTCTTGTATTTTCAACACAAAAAGAAAATCTAACCTTAAAAGAAGAAACTGACCGGGTTATCCAAAATCTAGAAAATAAAAAGAAGTATCATGTAAATAACAAAGATCGTAATCCGGAATATCAAAAAACTATTGCTTTTATGGATCAATTGATTCAAGAGCGGGAAGAGTCTCTTCCGAGCAATGCATCAGAGGCCAAGAAGAATATACTGTCAGAAATGCAAACAGGTCTTGAATTACAAATGCCAGAATCACCTTTTGCCAAAGAGGCGATACACCACCTTGATGAAATGACTACGGTAAAAGAAACATTCGAAGGGGAACAAGCACTGCAAAAAATTGCAGAACTATTTGCTGATCCAAAATTCTCTTTTCCTGTGATTGCAAC
>JAIPIY010000010.1 GCA_021734445.1 Minisyncoccota bacterium
ACCCGTCGCCATTTGGCGACGGGTTTTTATTATATCGAAATTATTCTCGAGGTCGAGCTACAGAAACCGAAATAGATCGGCCTCCAAAGTCTTTTCCGTCAAACATTTCAATAGCTTTTTGTCCTTCTGCTTCATTGTCCATTTCAACGAATCCAAAACCTCGTGATCGGTCTTGGTTCATTTTATCACGGATGATGATAGAAGATACAACTGTACCAGCCTGTCCAAAATGTCCAGAAAGGTCTTGTTCTGTTGCAGAATAAGGAAGTCCTGCAATATATAGTTTGTATGCCATAGAAAAACGCATGTGCGTAATCAGCTAATAATATTCGTCAAAGAGACGAACGTAGCCCACATCACCGATGGAATAGCACACACAAAGCACACACGGCTCATCTGCTGCACACTCGGACGAGACGAGGAATCTACGTGGTTATAGTGTAGCATAAATGAGAAAAAAAATGCAATAAAAAACCGGCACCACAAACTGTAGTACCGGTGTTATCCCAAGGGATAAATAATGCATTAATCATCAACCTCATCATCTCCTATGGTTCCGTCTTGTTGATCCAAAGTCGGATATACGATGGGTGCAGCCAATGAGCCAGAAAAACTTGGTTTGCCGACATAGAGCTCAGACCGTACTGGGTTTGGAGTTGGAGTTGGTTGAATCTTTGTTTCAGGCATTTGATTCATCCTACGCAAAAGACTCACATATTGAACCTTTCGAGCAATGCGCTCTCCGGCCCGCAACCTAATGAAATCATCTCTATCAACACCAAGGGTGTTAATAAACTCCTGATCTTTCTTTTCCCAGATGAGAAATCTTTCATTAACCCAATCCCCAACTTCGAGATGCATAACAAGAGGCTTCCCTTTCAGAAGAGATTTCACTTTTCCTACCAGGTCAACTGACTCATATTCTTCTGGTAAAAGGAAATTCGCTTTCCGAAAATCAATGTCTGGTTCTAAATTTGAACCACCACCAGAACAAACAAGAACCTCACCAGTTTCAGTTACTGCAACTAGGTAAAGCAACTCATTTGGTCCAGATTCAACAATTTGTTCACTTTTACCCACTAGGTTAATCATTTCTCGCTCCGCAGGACCCCAAGCAATCAGTTCCAAAAGAACATGAGGGGGTACTGCAGTATAAAGTTCAATTTCAGAAGTTGAATTTGTCGTCATGGCACAAGAATTTTTAATGAGCTATTCCCACTTTACCTAATTGTAAAGCTTTGTAGTTTATTGTCATATTGACATTTTATCTATAATTTGTCAATTTTCTATTTTTTGGTTATTCATCCCCGGTACCAGGTTCTCCTTGGAAATTAGTCAGGGCATCAAATATCTTTTGAATATCACCCCCTAAAATCCCTGGCATATTGCTCCATGATTCTCTGATACGGTGATCAGTAACACGATCCTGAGGTCCATTATAGGTTCGGATTTTTTCACTTCGATCCCCTGTTCCAATTTGGTTTTTACGTTCCGATGCATATTTTTTTGCCTCTTCTTCTTCATGCAACATTTGTAATTTTGCAGTCAAAATAGACAATGCTTGTTCGCGGTTTTTTAACTGAGAGCGCTCTGATGTCGATCGTACATCCAAACCTGTTGGTTTGTGAATGACACGCACTGCAGTTTCTACCTTGTTTACGTTTTGTCCACCAGCACCACCAGAACGAGATGTTTCAAATTCCAAATCAGCTTCGTTTAATACAATTGTTGTTTTTTTACGCAAAGGCAGTATCGCAACAGATGCAGTTGATGTATGAATACGTCCCTGTTTTTCTGTTGCAGGAACACGTTGTACACGATGCACACCCGTTTCATAACGTAATCTTTTATACACATCAACACCCTTGATTTCAAACGAAGCTTCTTTGTATCCACCAATTTCATTTCTAGATGCATCAATCGTAGACCATTGCCATCCCTGAATTTCAGCATAAGCCTGATACATATTTGCCAATTGATATGCAAATAATGAAGCTTCGTCTCCACCTGCACCTGCACGAACTTCGAGAATAATTTCATTGGGGAATTCTTCCTCTTCTTGTTCTTTCTTTAAAATATCTTTCAGTTGTTTTTCTACTGCTTCACGTGATTGTCGAACCATAGACAATTCTTCTTCTGTTAGTTCCTTCATCTCTGGTTCTGTATTCAACAATTCCAACAATTCTGATTCTGATTCTTGCAGTCGAACAAGCTCGCCTGCAAGATACGATGTTTTATGATTTTCTTTTAATTCTTGAATATTGAGTTCCATAGAAATAGGAAAAAAGAACACAAGGTGTTCTTTTTTCAAATAGAATATTTACGCTTTTGCTTCTTTTTTCAAAGATTCTGTTTTTTCTTGCATCTTTCGGAAACGATCTGCTCGTCCACGTGTGCTTAATCCAGTTTCTTTTCCAGTATAGAAAGGATGTGACTGACTAGAGATTTCAACACGAATCAATGGATAGGTTTTTCCATCGTCAAAAGTGGTTTCCTGAGTTGATTTCAATGTTGTACCAAGCAAGAACCGAGACCCAGATGAAGTGTCTTCAAAAACTGCCAAGTGATAATTTGTTGGGTGAATATCTGATTTCATACAAAAAGCATCTTAACACAACAAGCCCTAAAAAGCAACCAAACCTATCTCTGGTTAAGTTTTTCCAGCTGATTAATCGTTTGTTGGATTGCAGCGGTTTTACCCATAACAGAATCAGCATACGTAGAACATTGCCCATAATAACGACAGGCAGCAGCGTGATACGTACTATAACTTTTAGATGCTTGCCCAAAAGCCCCTTTATCTTTAATAAATACCGCAGTTGCCATAATAGCATCCCGAGGAATCCAAGGACTTGCGACTGTTGCACCGGTGTATTGTCGTACACGAGCTTCTACTCCCATCCACGTATTTGGAATAAATTGGGTGTATCCCATGGCACCACCATAACCAAATAAAACGGGTAATCCCACAGCATCAAAGGTTTTTCGAACGAGCGCGCACGAAACTGGTGTTGTTTGCCAATCTTGGCCAAGATTTTTTGTAATAGTAACAAAATTATCAAAATTATCTGGGATCATTGTTTTTCGTGATGGATTCTTAGAATTTATATAAATACCATCAGGAATATACTCAGTATAAGAAACCATTTGCCCTTGACTATTTTTTATAGTTTTTTGAATACCTGGTACCGGACGGGATTTTACATAACACCCCCCCACGTTATTACCAAAACCAGTTTCCTGTTGCATAATTGCCAAAATAAATGCAGGATCAACTCCAGTCTTTTGAGAAGCTAGCTTTGCATAGTCGTATGCTTCACCAAAAGAAATAGATCGGCTTTGCACACCACTACCTTCGAATCGAATCAATTCGGCACGGATTGCTGCTACCTGAGCCTGGCGATCTTTGATAACTTCTTCGTATGTTTTTTCTTTTGTCTTACTGATGTTCAATAATTGTTTTTGCTCTGATTCTTGCTGTTGAACCGTTTTTCTGTTTTGTTCTAATTCATAACGAACATCATTTTCTTCTTTGTGACGTTGTTCCAGACTTTTTTTCACGGCAGTTGTTTCACCCTGCAATACACGTATTTCATCAAATGATTCTGCGATTGCATGCTTGATAACCTGAAATGAATCTCTATCAGCAAAAAATTCAGAAATATTTCTATTAGACAATACAACCTCTAACGTACTATAAGAATCTAATGCCTGTGTTTTTCGCAATAATTCCCCCAATGATTCTTTTTGTCGTTCCATTTTTGATTGCAATTGGGTAAGTGTCTGATTTTTCTGTCCAATTTCACCAGATAATTTTTGGATAACCAATTGTTGAGATTCAATAGCTAGACGTGTTTTCCTAATTTCTGCATTCAAAATAGCGATATCATTTTGCAATGATGCGGAATTACCTTTTTGCTGTTGTAATTGTTTTTCTGTTTCAGCGATTTCTTTTTCATATTCAGCCAATTTTGCCCGAAGAACATCTTGGGTTTGGTTTGCCGTTGATAACGACTGAGCTTGCACCAATACGTGCCCAAAAAGAAACACTATTCCCAAAAAGAATACAGGGATAATTATATATTTTGTGGTTTTTTGAAAAGTCATATATAAACAAAGACGAGTGTAAGATAGAAATCTTACACTCGTCTAGTATATCACAAAAGAAATTATTATTCAGCGTCTTCTTCTTTCTTACCTTTCTTTTGAACTGCAATGGCAGAGAAATCAATTGCTGTAGTTGCTTCTTCTGACTCTTCTTGTTGTGATGCAATCAATGCAACCACTTCGTCTCCATCCAAAATAGCTTTTGCACTGGTTGGAAGTTTAATATCTTGAACCAAAATTTGTGCATTCGCAACATCCAATACAGAAATATCAACAGTTAGATCGTGTGGCAAATGTTTTGGTAAAACTTCGATTTCCAATTCGTGTAATACTTTTACCAAGTTACCAACATTGTTTTTTACCGCAGGTGAGACACCTGTAAATATCAATGGTACAGAAACAGTTACTGGTCGGTCTTCTGAAATCGCAAAAAGATCAACATGCAAAACAGAACCTGATACAGGATCGTGTTGTACATCATGAATCAATGCCATGATTTTTTTACCATCAAATGAAACAGTGATAGTTGATGTTTCTCCGGCTGTTTTAAAAACTTTTGTAAAATCTATTGCAGAAATAGCTACAGACATAGGTTCAACACCCATACCATATACCACAGCTGGAATATTGCCTTCATTTCTAATTTTTGAACCTTTTATTTGTGCGTCACGCGCAGTTACGGTAAGTGTTGTCATACAGGTACAGAGTATACCCGAAAATTTGTAAAAGTAAAGGGGTTATCTTGTAGCCACTAAAATCATTTAGCCATATATTTTTTAATATCAGCCATGGTTCCCCCAACCTTTTTCCCTGGATTAAATATATTCAATGGATCAAAGGTGTTTTTTACTGATTGAAATATCTGGACCATATCAGTACCAAATTGTTTTTGGAGATACGGAGTACGAATAATACCGTCATTATGTTCCGCAGAAAATGATCCGTGGTATTCTTTTGCCAAATCATATATTTTGTCAGAAATTTCCAGGATTCTTTGTCCATCTCCAATTTCATCTAATCGCATTAATGGAATCACATGAAAATTTCCATTACCCAAATGACCCGCTATGGTGTACAGCAATTTATATTCATTTAATATCTTCATTAATTTCGGAAGATATTCTGGTAAATATTCTGGATTCACTGCAATATCATCGATGAACGGAACTGTTCTAGTTCCCTCTCCTGCGGCGCGCGTTTCCATACTGTGTTCGGTAAGAATTTTAAATGAGTCATGTCGGAAATCCCAAAACTTTTCTTCTTCTTCGTCACGAGGAACCTGTCGTATCGCAACACCCAGATCGGATAATGCGGTTTGTGCTTTTTTCATTTCTGCGTGTAATTTGATTTCATCATTACCGGTAAATTCAGCCAATACAATTAATTTAGGAACACCTTTTGTTATCGCCATCCAAACTTCGGGGAAAAATCGAATACTGTAACGAATAGCTCCAAAAAATCCTTTATCTTTGATGAAATCTTTGAAAAATTTTATACCGATTTTAAATGTATTATCATCATACATTTCCAACATTTCTATATCAAATTGCATTAATCGTTTTACCAATTCTGGAACAACATCCAAATCACGAACATACACCACCAATAAATCATGCGCGGGTTGTACATTTACCAAACCATAGGTGATTTCAGTAATCATGCCCGTTGTCCCCTGTGCCCCAACAATTAATTTTGTCATATCAAAAAACCCTATTCCTGATTCAAAAGATTCTATTGAATCAGATTGCACTACATCCCACACATAATATCCGCTGGCATTTTTTGATGTCACGGGTTTTTTTTGTTGAATACTATCCCAGTTGTTTTTTATCAATGTGTATATTTCTGCATACACAGTACCTTCAAAATTATTTTGTTGTATTTTGGTTTGCAGTTCTGCAAAAGACAGCGGTCGTACAACATATTCATTACCATCAGAAAAAACGACTTTTAATTCTTTTACAAAATCTTTATTCTGTCCATATTTCAAAGTTTTCTCTCCTGCCCCATTATTGGCAACCATACCACCCACTGCACATAAATCTTTTGATGCGGGATAACATGGCAACACAAGACCCTGTGATAAAGTTTCTTTTTCAAAATCACGGTAATACGTTCCCGGTAATACCCGCGCTAATCCAGGTACAGAATATACATGTCCATAAAAAGATTTTTGATCAGGAAATATTGTTGTTTTTTCTACTGACAATGTCTCCTGCATATATCGCGTAGTATCCATAATAATTGATGTATTCAACGGCCCACCTGTCATATCAGTTCCAGCCGCACGTGCGGTAAGGGATAATTCTGGAAATTGTTTTTTATAAGTAGATACAATTAAAACAATACGTGATACATCTGATGCATCTTTGGGGAAAACTATCACCTGTGGGCGAATAGAAAAAAGACTCCAATCAGTACTGTGTGACAAAATAGTTGCATCATCAAAAACTACATCCCCAGAAATAGATTTTTGCAATTCCTTTACCCAGGATAATTCCGAGATTAACACACTATTATTTTCTTGTACCTTTTTATTTAACATATAATCTACCGCCGAAATCTGTCTATCCCCAAAAATGATCCAGCATGTGAAATCCAAAGATACATAAACACAAAAATATAAATAATGTGATCATCTACTATAAATCCATGACCAGCGTATGGAAATACTAATACAGGCAACCAGTACAATATCATAAGGATTATTCCCACAAAAGAAGCTATGGAAACAAACCAACCCAAAATCAATGCTGCCCCAACTAATAACAATCCCCATTGATTCAAAAAATCAACAATACCAATACGTGAGGGGTCAGCAAACCATGCAAATAATTCTGGGAATGTTTTCGCCGTGGAAAGATATCCAGCCGAGGTCCAGTCAGGATCGATTACTTTTGAAAAACCAGCATAGAAAAAATACCAACCCATTGTTAATCGAAGCAATAATGTAACATGTTTTACTGAAATATTAATATACATACTATATGTTATTTATAATGAATAAAAAGTTCTAATTTTGAAACAACCACATCTCGAACTGCGTCATGTGCTTTGGGTAAATATTTATATGGTGCCAAATCTGTTGTTTCTGACAATGATTCTTCTAATGCAGTACGGTACGCGAGACGTAATTCTGTACTAACATGAATCATACCAATTCCAAATTTAATACCTGCAGTAATATCAGCATCACTGATCCCAGAACCACCATGCAATACCAATGGCACACCTGCGGTTTCTCGTATTTGTTTTACCAATTCTGCATCGATATGAGGATTACCCCCTTTTACCATACCGTGAATATTTCCAACCGATGGAGCCAACAAATCAACACCTGTTTGTTCTACAAATTGTTTTGATTCTTCGGGTGATGTCATCATTCCTGCCCCATCTGGTATAGAATCTTTAATATCAGAGCCACTACCAATATATCCCAGCTCAGCTTCAACCAATATTTCACGCCCACAAGCGCGTGCATACGCAACAACTTGTTTTGTTTTTTCCACATTGTCTTCATAAGAAATTTTTGCGCCATCAAAAATAACCATATCAAATCCAACATCTATAGCATGTTGTACACGTTCGACGGTAAACGTATGATCTGCGTTCAAAAAAACGGGAAGACCTTGGGACCGATATTCTTCAACCAATGCAGACATTTCATGAATCCCCATCCAATCTTGCTCACCTTCGGCAACGCCTAATACCACAGGGATATCCTTTCCTGTTTTTTCACGCACGATTTTCAATGCATCAATAACTGCATGTACCATTTCCAATGTAGCAACATTAAAATGACCAATTGCAATTTTTTCTTGTTCTGCCCATGTAATATATTCACGTAATGTTTTCATGAGTTTATTATATCATATGAGATTATTTTGAGTAAAAATGATTTTATTTCATTTTAGGGTTATAATGACATTATATGAAACAAATAGATTTTTTAGCAATTGGCGACATCGTAACAGATGCATTTATAGAATTACAAGATGCAACAGTAAATTGCAATATTAACACGAACGAATGCACCATTTCAATGAAGTGGGGTGACAAGATTCCCTACAAAGATGTAACCATAGTAAAAGCTGTAGGTAATAGCCCAAATGCGGCAGTTTCTGCATCTCGATTAGGATTACAGACTGCATTGGTTACCAACGTAGGATCTGATGATTTTGGAAAAGAATGCATCAATTATCTTGATCAAGAAAAAATCGATACGACCCGGATTACCACCGAAAAGGGCAAAAAAACAAATTACCATTATGTATTAAGCTACGAGGCTGAACGAACCATTCTGGTAAAACATGAAGAATTTTCTTACCATTTTGATATGACTATTCCATCACCGCAGTGGATATATCTTAGTTCATTGGCTGAAAATTCACTTCCCTATCATATGGAAATTACAGAATATCTTGAACAACACCCTGAAACAAAATTAGCATTCCAACCGGGGACATTTCAAATGAAACTAGGATATCAAACATTAGAGAGATTGTATCGACAGTCAGATTTATTTTTCTGTAACAAAGAAGAAGCTCAAAGGATATTGGAGATCGACGAACAAGACATCAAAAAATTATTGATCGAAATGCATGCACGTGGACCAAAAGTTGTTGTGATTACCGACGGACCAAAAGGCGCCTATGCATATGACGGAACTGAAGGTTGGTACATGCCAATGTATCCGGATCCAAAGCCTCCTGTGGAACGAACTGGAGCTGGAGATTCTTTTTCTTCTACCTTTACAGCAGCTATTGCATTGGGTAAATCAGTTCCCGAAGCATTGGCATGGGGACCTATTAATTCTATGAATGTTGTACAACATATTGGTGCACAAAAAGGCCTTTTATCTCGTGAAGCATTAGAAAAATATCTTGCAGAAAAACCAGATCATTACGTTGTTAAAAAAATCATTTAGCTACATAGAAAAAGAACTACTTTCTATTAATCGGAATAGACTAAATCGATTTACGTTGAATAACTTTTGAAACTGCTTGGGTCAAAGAATCTTGATCGAGATTATATTCTTTTGTTAATTCAGCCAAGCTACCTGATTGTCCAAAACGGTCATTCACCGCAACCATTTCCATGGGTACGGGAAATTCTGATACGAGATATTCTGCAATTGCACTACCTAAACCACCTGCGCGTTGATGTTCTTCTATGGTTACTACTGCCCCGGCTTTTTTTGTATGTTCTAAAATTGTTTTTGTATCCAAAGGTTTAATCGTAGGCACATTCACGACAGACACGGACGTAGTATCTTTTTGCATCGATTCGGCAACCAGCAATGCAGTATGCAAAAATGGACCACACGCAAAAATAACTACATCTGGATTTTCTTGATCAACATAGGTATAAGCAGTCCCTATTTCAAAAGGAGTTTGTTCCGTTGTGATAACAGGAGTTTTTTCACGACCCAAACGAAGATATCCCGGTTTCCCCAGTTGTGCCAATGCAACCGTAGCACGATGTGCTTCAAAAGCATCACAAGGCACCACCACAGTCATATTAGGTAGCATACGCATCAATCCAATATCTTCTAATGCCTGATGCGTTGCACCGTCTGGACCAACAGAAATACCCGCATGACAACCAGCGATAATAACTGGTACGTCATTTAATGCAATTGTGGTTCGTATTTGTTCATTATTTCTCCCAGGAGAAAAAGCAGCGTAGCTGGCGATAAAAGGAATCTTGCCATAATTTGCCATACCCGATGCAACCGTAGCTAAATTTTGCTCTGCTACACCTATTTCAATATATCGCTCTGGAAATGTTTTTTTAAATTCTTCAACTCGTGTCGATTCTGCCAGGTCGGCACACAATACCACAACGCGTTCATCTTTTTTTCCAGCCTCGATAAGTCCCGTACCAAAACCATCTCGGGTTGGTTTGAGTTTTATTGTGTCTGGATGCAGTACATCCTGATCTAATTGTAATTTTATGTTTAACATATTATTCACTATGTCCTCCTTCAATCTTGCCTTGTAATGTTCTTAATTCTTTCAAAAATTCTGCGCCTTGGTCTGCATTTGGTGGTGTTCCGTGCCATTTGAAATCATATTCAATATCTGCAATTCCTTTACCTGGAATAGTATGCGCAATAATCATCGATGGTGCAGTGGTGATTGCTTTTGCATGATTAATTGCATCAATAAATCCAGAAATATTATGACCATCTACTTCTTCTACATGCCAACCAAATGCGCGCCATTTGTCTGCCAATGGTTCCAACGGCATCACATCTTCAGTGGTTCCATTAATCTGGATATTATTACGATCAATAACTGCAATCAAATTTCCTAATTTATTTGCAGCGGCGAACATTCCGGCTTCCCAGGTCAGTCCACATTGCATTTCACCGTCAGATAATAATACATACGTAAAGAATTTTTTCTTGTCCATGCGACCAGCATAAGCAATCCCTGCCCCCTGTGACAAACCTTCTCCCAGCGGACCCGAAGTTGTTTCAACACCAGGTAACATATGTCGTTCCGGGTGACCCTGTAAACGAGATCCGAATTTTCGAAGCGTTTTTAATTCTTCTAATGGGAAATATCCTGCGTGTGCCATAGTCGCATAGCGAACTGGAACAATATGACCATTAGAAAGTATCAATCTATCTCGGTCTTCTTTGTCAGGATTTTTAGGATCATGGTTTAAAATATGAAAATAAAATGCAGTAAAAATATCCGCCATCCCCAATGGACCTGCAGTATGACCTGATTTTGCTTCGACTAACATAGATACAATAGATTGGCGTATCTGGTTAGCTTTTGATTCTAAATTCTGTAATGTTGCATCGTCTAAAAAACTCATACACACAGTATATCAAAAAAATACACGTTAGAGTAGTAGATTAATATTCAGACGCAATTGCTTGAAATTCATCCAGTGTGGCAACCACATCTCCTGATTCGATCAACGCAGACCCAACCGCCAAACGGGTTGCACCTGCCTCGATTAATGAACGCATATTTTCCAATCGAACCCCACCATCTACACTGATCACTAAATCTGGATATGCTTCGTGTAATTGGGAAATTCTTTCTACTACACGATCATCAAATGGTTCACCCTGATATCCAATATGTGCAATTCCCATCAACTGTACAAAATCAATATCATCCAACCATGGTTCTATGGCATCTAATGGTGTTTCCATATCTAATGCAATTCCAATTTCTACATATTCACGCGTGTGTGGATCCAGTCCAGATGTAACAACAGATAGATCCGGTAACGATGCATAGTGAAAAATAACACGACGTGCGCCGACCTTCATCCATTTCATAATATCTCGGTCTGGTCTACGTACCATCAAATCTAATTCAAAATCTATTTTATCCCAATGTGGCAAACCTTCTTCTTCGCTGATTATTTTGTCTACATCATGATGCCCACCCTGCATAAAAGGCCAAGATCTGTTTGGTACAAAAACCCCATCCATAATATCAATTTGCACCAAGGGTACATGATTAATAAAAAGACCAGCATAATGATGCAGTTCTTCTATTGTTTTTGGCATCAATGCCGGAATAATTTCTATCATAAATCTTTTAGTTTTGATTGCACGTCGAATAATTGTCCCAACAATTCAGATTGAATTTCGTCTTTACCTCGTGTAAGAAATTCTCTCACTCCTTTTCGCTCTTCAATGAGTTTTTGTTTTTCCTTAAGAAGTCTTTCAATAATCGCCTGCTCTACGGGTGAAAATTCAGCTGAGTCGTAGTCTGATTTTACACTCCCTCCCGCAAGTCCAAAATCAGCTAGTTTTTCTTTTACCAACAGGATTTCTGATTCCAGGCGTACATCTTCTCGTTCTAAAGAATCTTGATCTATCTCATCCAAATCTCCAAGTTGTTTTAAAAGAGAAGCCTTTTCTTCTTCCAGTAATTCTTTTTTTGATTTTTGTGGCTGGAATTCAAATGTCATACTATATCTATCGTATTAATTCTGCGACTGTGTCTTTCTTCGTTTGAAAATGGTGTATCTAAAAATAATTGCACAGCACGAATAGATTCTTCTTTGGAAATAAATCGTGCACCCAATGACAACATATTTGCATTATTGTGTTCTCGCGCCAAGGTAATAATATCATATGATCCCCCATACCATAATGCACAACGAACATTTTTATATCGATTTGCCACAATAGATTCACCCTGACCACTGCCACCAAAAATAATTCCCATACTGTCTGCCGTATTTTCAGATACAGCGGATGATGCTTTTTTGATAAATTCTGGATAATCATCATCAGCATGATAAGAAAAAGCTCCATGGTCTACAACATCATAACCCTTTTCCACCAGATATTCCATAATAGCCTCTTTCAAGGCAAATCCTGCATGGTCGGTAGCAATATGAATTTTCATGTATACAGTATATCAAAAAATCAGAATTTGAGTAAATAAACTACTACCTGCTACAAGCAGGTAGTTTTGTTTCTCGACTAAAGTCATAAGTTAATCAGTGGTAAGTATAGTGAAGGAATCACCTCTCTTTTCTTCGTCTTCATCTTGGTTTTCAATATAGTTCATGATAGTT
>JAIPIY010000003.1 GCA_021734445.1 Minisyncoccota bacterium
TAAACCTAGGTACACTACGACCAGATGATGAAGGAAGATTCACCGTAACTACTCAAGCTAAAACTACAGGAACATCAGGTGATACTATTGTAGCTCAAGTCATGATGGCCTTCACCACACCAGGAGAAGCTCAACACACAGCTATGAACTATGATGATGACATCTATTACTCTACCGTTATTCTAGGTACAGGAGCCTCTCTCTTTGGATTGAACTTCTTACCGAATACGTTGTTGGGATGGTTGTTGTTCTTGTTGGCATTAATATTAATTATCGTCGTTGGACGAAAAATATTAAAAGCACAAGAATCAAAAACAATTCCTGAAGAAGATATTCGTTATCTATAAAAAACGATAAAATAAAAACCCACACATGTGTGGGTTTTTATTTTTGCCAATAGAGCGTGTCTTTGTTGGCGTGATAAAGATTATCTAATTTGTAAAAATGTACGTTGACTTTTTTTCCCGGTATGTCATATTGAATACATATGAAAAGAACATTTTTTACTGCATTTTTATTAATAAGTCTCTTTGTTTTGGGTAGCAGCAGTGTTTCTGCGTTTGGTGGTTGGAATTCAGGTGGTGCACAAACTATGCATGTTTCGCATTACGGGTATTCTGCCCCTACTGTATATGCACCCACATCTGCATATGTTCCGGTGCAAAATTATGGGTATGCTACAAATAATAGCTATTATGATGGATATAACACCTACGCGCCTTCTTATTATGGTAACAGCTATAACCCAGGATATGGTACAGGATTTGGCACGGGAATGAGTGTTGGTATGGGATGGGGTGCTGGAGGATACATGCCTATTGGATACGGAGGTGGTTACAATTCAGGATATGGATATGATAATTATGGAGGAGGGTGTTCAGGATATTGTTACGGAAGTCCAATTTTCTATTAGAAACAGTTATCTTTTTACATCAAAGTATTTAGGTATTTCAGATAATATCCAATTATTAATTCCATCGATAACATCTTGAATTATCTTTTTATCTGTTGTTGGATTTAATGCCAAATGTAATACCTGGTGCATTTCCGATTCTTTTTCTGGGTAGTATTCTGAAAAATCTTTGTAGCACAAATATAAATCCCTGGTATATCTTTTAGATCTTTCCATGGTTAATTCAAAACCTGTACGTAAAAAACCTTTCATTACCCAAGTGCAGAATTTCTTCATTTCTTCGTCATCAGATTCCTCGGCAAGGAATTTTTTATATTTTACTAATCGATTATGGAAATTGGGTGCATGACTGACCATTTCTTTTCCTGGTTTCATTTTTGGTATAACCAATGGTTTTCCATAAATACAAACAGACTGATTTAAGAGAATATAATCTTCTTCTATTATAGATAGCGGGTCTGCACTCATTTCAATATTATTTACAAAATCATATTTTTCTTCTATGTGGGCACGCATTTTTCTGTTGGTTGAATTTTCTTTGAGATATTCTGCCGATTCATCTACATATGCAAAAGTATCTAAGTCAGAAATATAAGGTATTGCCTGACCTTTTGCTACGGATCCACGTAAATAAACTTGTTTTAATGCATCTCCGTATTTTTCTTTGTAGAGATTAATAACATCCTGAATTACTGCTTGATATTCGGGTTGTATGTTATCCAAAGATGCTGGATTAATCAGGTATCCATCTGTATCAATGTTAAAATAAGAACCCGTGGGTTGAATTTGTATCATAATAGTTTTGTTGCTTTGTGTTAAAAAGTATACTACACTAAAAACAAGTTTGCACTTTTAGGTAGCTTTGGGGAGACTTAGTAATGGCGAATGAAAAGTCCTTATCACCAACACCGGTCCCCAGAGTGAAATACACCTTATTGCTTCAGCATACGCCGAAAGGCTCCGTGATTCAGTTCACAAATATGCGATGATGTCCCCTTCTTATCTGTCCTTTATGTGACTTTGTCCGTAAGACATAAGAAGTGTGTTCTACCTGTAGGAACCCTTTGGGGTGACAGTCGTCAGAACCAGACGGAAGTAATACGTGCGAGCCCACCCCTGTAGACGAGTTCTATGGGGGTGTTTTTTATATAAAAAATTTCTTTGAAAAAAGCATGACCAGAACTTGATTTAAGATATTTATCAAATGTTGCACCATGTGCTTCAAAAATAATTTCTAACCTCACGTTTAATCACTTAAACAGCTAAATATATTCTTTTGAAAACTCGATATGTCTTGATTTGTTACTTCAAGGTCATTTACAGTAGAGTGACGAGCTTTTTCAAGATTTATCGCCATATCAAAACACTGTCTCATTTTTACTTCTTGTCGATAGGGCTGACAAAATGCGATATATGTTAAGAGGAGTACAACTATCGATAAAAGGATAAGATTTATTTTTTCTATTTTCATATTCAAAAAATATTATAATACGATACTACAAAAATCGAACGATACATAGTGAATCTTATAATCTGAGACATAATCCTGTTTTGTGGACCCGACTGGATTCGAACCAGCGACCTCCTCAGTGCAAGTGAGGCGCTCTACCAACTAAGCTACGGGCCCAATGCCATTTGCCAAAAAGGCAATAATGGCTTGTGTTTCAGATATAATCCAAAACACAATATTAAACGTGAAAAGAACAACCTTCCCTATTGTACTGGTCTTTTCAAGAAATGCAAGACCTTTTTACAAAAAAGTCACAATTTCTTGTGGATATATAGGATTAATCCTATATATTTCTTTTTGTTGCCAACTGCACAATATGCCAAATAAAATCATGAAATTTCACACCTACAGCGGTCAAACTGTGATCTAAAATACTGCCCACGGTCAAATCTGGTAATGCATGAACGCCAGTGATGATGATTCCCCGTTTTGGATGCACAATCATGTCTATCTGAGAATAATGTCGCAAGTGAAAAAGTCTATGAATTTTTTCTGCGATTTGTTGCACTTGCTTGCTTTCTTCTAATGAAATTGATGCTGGGCATAATCTTGTTTCTTTGTCGGAATATGGTTCGCAGGTTTCTACGGGGATACAGGTATAGTGTTCTTGTTCACGGAGATTTTCTATGACAATAACAGAAATGTGTTTACCACGTAATAATTCTTGTACCACAATATCTTGGCCATCACGAAATGATGATTCTATTGCATGCACTAATTCTTGGAATGAATGCGCGATACGAATTCCGGTGACACCTTTTTTTGTTGGTTTTATTAACCACGGCGGACTGATGGTTGCATGGACTTGACTTGCTGTATCGTATGCCTGTTCTGGATCTTGATTTCGTATAAAAATACTGGTGGGTGTTTTTACGTCATGTAGTTTCAAAAAATCATTGGTGGTGTGGTGATGCGATGATATAAATACAGGATGCGTATGTGACCCCGTAAACGGCACTGGTAAAGATGCCAGTGTGTGCAATATATCATGCTCATGATGATGTCCTTCGTGTAATGCATTAAATACAATATCAGTATCGTGGACCAATGGTTCCATCACTGATGCATGAAAATCATCATCCGCGTGTTCATAAGAAATAATAACATCATGAGGTTGAACATGGTGTCGGTGTAATGCAGAAAGAACTCGTCTTCCTGTTTCAAGAGATAGATTGTGGGTATGAATATTTCCCCCACGAAGAACTGCAATGCGAAGCGGTCTCATATGGATACAGTATACAAAAGAATATGCGATAACACAAAAGAATTTTGTCTATCTTTGAATTTTTCTTTTTGATTTGTGATACGTAATTGCAAATCGATGAGCTTCATTGTTTGCAAGAAGAATGTGTTTTTTATATTTTTCAATAATATCTTCTACACCCATAAGCGCCTTTGGTTTGTGTTTTTCATCTTTGACTACAGCAACAATGGGTGCAGATATGCCATATAATCGGCAAATTCGTTCGGTAACTCTTTTTTGAGCCTTTCCCCCATCAACGACAATAAGGGACGGACTTCCCCATCCTGGATGCCCAAAACGACGTGTTAATATCTCTTCTAACGCTTTGGTATCATTTGATTTGTTTACACTGCGTATGATGAATTTTCTGTATGCTGATTTTTGTGGTTCGCCATTTTCTATTACTGTCATTACCCCGACCATATTGTCGCCCTGCAAATGCGCGATATCAAATGCTTCGATGCGAAATGATTCTTTTGATGTATGTGTTTCATGTCGCAACAATGCAATATCATTAATATGTTCCAATGCAAAAATTTGTCTTTTGATTCTGTCGGCTTCTTCGAATTCTTGTTTTTGCGCTGACGTGTGCATGTTTTTTCGCAATCGTTCGATCAACGTATTTTTCTTTCCCGATAAAAAAAGTTCAAGACCTTTGATATTTTTCTCATAGGTTTTTTGAAACGAATCCTCGGTATCTTTTGGAGCTAGCCCCAAAGACATATAAAAATCTTTTGCATGAGATTGTGTTGATTTTTCGTCAAAAAATGGAAATAATTTACGAAGAATTTTCAGTGCAGTTCGTGCAGATGCACCCGATGGAAATGGACCAAAAAAAGACCGTAGCACTATTTTTTTTGACAATTCTGTCGGGTGGGCGATTTTTTTCGTGAAATCAATATCTCGTTCTCTGATCAGTAAAACCCGTGGTAGCGATTCTTTGGTAATCGCAATCATGTAATAGCTTTTGTTGTCTTTGTCGCGGGTATTGTATGTTGGTTGATGTTCTTTGATCAAACGTGATTCCGCCAATAATGCTTCTAATACAGAATCATATGTTTCCCAAGTAATTTTTGTAACCTGAGAAACCATTTCAACAATTTTAGGACCACGAGACTGGTTAATATCTTTGTTTGCATAACTGGAAATTCTGTCACGTAATGACGTTGCCTTTCCAATATAGAGAAGATTTTTATTATTCCAGAAAAAATACACGCCAGGAGATTCTGGTGCTGGTTGTGCCATCTGTACTATTTCCGAACGATGTATTTTCATTGTTAAAACAATTTTACAATATCATTGAATGTAACCACAATCATGAGTCCAATCAAGAAAAGAAATCCACCGGTGTTTACCCATAATACTGCTTTTTCTGGTAGTGGTCGTCGTAATATGGATTCAATGGCAACTACCAATAATCTTCCTCCATCTAATGCTGGAATAGGTAAAATATTTATCACTGCAAGATTAATAGAAATCAAAGCCGTAAACCAAATGAGATAACCAAAACCAAGATCTGATGCATCTCCGACACTTTTTACAATACCGACAGGGCCAGAAACATTATCCAGACTGGTTGTCGGTGATACGACCAGGCTTTTGAAAAATCCTAATGTTCCCCAAAAGATTGCTTTTGTGGTATCTACGGTCATGGAAACACTTTCAGAAAATGCAGTTGGTAGATGATTGATATACGCAGTACCAATAGTATCAACGGCAATACCAATTTTTTCGTTTTCAGCAAAAGCATCTTTTTCGATATAGATTTCAGAAATTTCTTCGTTGCGTTCAATTATAATCGTTGCATCTGATTCAGCATTTCGAATTTGTTCAAAAATAGTTGTTATCTCTGCTGGATGTTCAATTATTTTTGTTTCTTCTTGGAAATTGATTGATTGCACCGTGTCACCCGATTGTAATTCCAGTGTTTCTGCAACCGATCCGGAGATGACCTGAATAATCGCTACATGAGAATCTCTGAAAACGGTATTTTCGGGTGCATTGGTTTGCATCATGGGCATACCAACCCACGCAAGACCAATAAAAATCAATAACCATGCAAAAAGGAAATTCATGGTTACCCCGGCAATTAGCACTAATGCCTGCAAATATCGTGGTCGTGAAGTAAATGCTGTAGGAGAAGGTTCTTCTGTTTTTTCTTTACCATCTTCACCTTCTATTTTTACAAAACCACCCAACGGAATTGCATTAACAGAAAACAATGTTCCCTTCCAGGTTCCTATTTTCCATACACGTGGAGGAAATCCAAAACCAAATTCTTCGACTTTCATACCTGACCAACGCGCAACAAAAAAGTGTCCAGCTTCGTGAACTAATACCAAAAGAGCAATAATGAGAATAAAAAGAATGATTCCCATATTATACGGTCATTATTTCTTCTTCTTTTTTTCTAAAAATATCTTCCAATTTTTTGTTTGCATCATCAACATGTTTTTGCAAATCTTCTTTTGCTCGGAATTTTTCATCTTCGCTCATACCACCTTCTTTTTCTTTTGCTTGAACATCGTTCCATGTGTCTTCACGTACGGCACGAACACGGATGCGCGCTTCTTCTAATTTTTCTTTGATAGTTTTTACCAGATTAACACGGTTTTCTGTGGTAACCATTGGTACTGATGCACGAACTCCCTGATCATCAACTGAAACCGAAATCTGAATACCACTGGCAATTAATGCCTTTTCGATGTCTTTGATTTGTTGCTTGTCCCACGGTGCGATACGAATAGTTCGTGCGTCTTCTAGTGATAATGTCGCAACATTTTTTAATGGAGAACGTGTCCCATAAGCATCTATGGTAACCCCATCTACTAATCCTACTGATGCACGACCAGCAGAAACCCGAGAATATTCATCAAATAACCAGGTTTGTATTTTTTGTAATTGTTCTTGTGTGTTTGAAAATGAATATGTCATATGTTATTCAGTATAACATAATTTTATTCCGGAATCATTAGTGCCAAATGTTCTAAAATAAAAGTAATCATTGCGCCTTGGTTTCGTGCATATCGTTGCATGTGTAAAATTTCTTCTAGTAAAAGTGCATATTTTCCAGGGTCTTTTGATGCAATATGTAATTGATATATTTGTTTCTGCAATGCTTCAAGAAATCTGGCAATGTTGCCTTCTTTTAAATCATCACTAATTTGTTTGATGTACGGAATTCTTTCTTTGTAGGGTTTTTGAATAAACAGGGTGACCTCTTCATCGTAATAGGTTGATACAGAATCAGATGCGGGAAACAAGGTCAGTCGCGACTGCACGGTTTCTAATAGTTGATCATACGAAGGCAAACAAATAACAATATGTGTCCCTGATGCAGGTTCTTCTAATAGTTTTAACAATGTATGTTGAGCTTCACGTGAAATTGATATGCCACCCAATATAATCCAAGTTTTTTCGGTTTCGGATTGTTTAGATTGAGCCATCTTTTTGGCTTCGTGCACATTTTCGATAGATATCAGAGAATCATACTGTTTCCAAATATGATGATTAAAATCTGTATTGTTTTGTAGTAAATTTACCAGATAATCCGTTTGTGTTTGTGGATCACCAGAAAGAAAATATGCATGAGATGTATATGTATGTAAAAAAGACATAATCTAAAAACCTTTTTTAGAGAGCACGGTTTTTTTATAAGTGTGTAAATGATTCAATGCAACTCCAGTTCCCTTTACCACGCAGTACAATGCATCATCAGCTAAAGATGCTTTTACCCCTGTTCGTTTATGTACTAATTCTGGTAGGTTTCGCAATAATGAACTGCCACCCGTCATAATAATGCCATTATCAATAATATCTGATGCTAATTCCGGAGGAGTTTCTTGTAGTACATCTTTTATGGCTTTGATCATTTGTCGTAATTCGCTATCGATTGCTTGTACTATTTCATTGGTTTTAATATCAACTGACCGAGGTAATCCGGTGATATAATCGCGTCCTTTGATAGTTAATGATTCTTCTTCTGCCAATGGTAATGCTGCACCTATTTTAATTTTTATTTCTTCTGCGGTTTTGTCACCAATAGCAAGATTGAATGTTTTTTTAATATAATCGGTAATGGATTGGTCTATTTTATTACCTGCACATTTTACTGATGTGCAAGCAACAATTCCCCCTAATGAAATTACCGCAACATCTGTGGTGCCACCCCCGATATCCACAACCATGTATCCTTGTGATTCATGAATGGGAATTCCTGCGCCAATAGCTGCAAGAATAGGTTCTTTTACTACGTATGCATTTTTTGCTCCGGCTCGTAATGCTGCTTCTACTACGGCACGACGTTCTGTGGATGTTACCCCTGCTGGTACAGAAATCATCACGTCGGGTTTGAAAATATTCCAAGAGCCCAAAGATTTTGTAATGTAATAACGCAACATGGCTTCGGTGATACGATAATCCGCGATAACTCCATCACGCATAGGGCGATATGCAACAATAGCATCAGGTGTTTTTCCTATCATGTCTTTTGCTTCTGATCCGATAGCAAGAATTTTATTGTCGTATTCTGAAACTGCAACAACAGAAGGTTCATTTAAAACAATTCCCTTGCCAGGAACATATACCAATGTATTTGCTGTACCTAAATCGATACCTAATTTGGGGCTGAAAAAACTCATAGATAGCTGAACTATAGCATAGTGGAACACATTTGTCTTCTCTTTGCATACTGTTGGATACGTCTTCTTTTTGTTACTATAGAGACATGTTTATTATTGACGTAATCCCCCTTTCGCGAGGTATCCAAAAGGAAATTCTTTCCTATATTTCAGCATATCCTGTTTCTGTTGGTGATTGTGTTCGTATTCCTGTTCGATCTCGGGATATTATTGGATTTGTTGTAACAGTGCGTACCTCGGTAGAAATGAAGGGTTTTGTAAAATCTCTTCCCTATCCACTGAAACATATTTATCGTGTAATACCGACCTCGTTATTTACTCAACCTTTTTTGGAAATGTTGGAAGATATGAAATCGTATTATGCAGTATCAGGGGGTGTAATTTTTTCTCATATGATACCCGTGCATATTCAACATCTAGTAGAAATGATGGCAGAACAAAATATCATACAAGAAAAAACAGAGAGAGAATTTCCAAAAATTCTTGGAGACCGTTCTATTCTCATGCATACGTTCGAAGATCGATTATCCTATTACAAAACAATTACTCGAACCCTGTTTGCGCAAAAAAAATCCCTGGTTATCGTTGTTGCATCATGGATGCATGCAGAAAAAATACAACAAACATTAGACAAAGGAATTCATGATCGTGTATATACATTTCACAGTTCGCTGACAAAGAAACAATTTTTAAAACAAGCTATTGATTTGTTGGAAGATCAAAATCCATCATTGTGTATTATGACACCCGGATATTTATCTTTGGTCCCCGATTCTGCCAGCACTATTATTATTGAACAAGAAGGTTCACCCTGGTACCGTACGCACGCGGAACCCAACCTGGATATGCGTATTGCGATTGAATTTTTTGCATTACGAAACGGTATGGATATTATTTTTGCTGATCATATTATTCGTCCTGAAACATATTCCCTATTTGATCAACCGGCAGTGCATGTGCCATTACCACCAACAGTAAAATTGTGGCATGGGAAAAATACGATTACCGTGATTGATTTAAAACAAGCAAAAGAATTACCTGACCAAAAAGTATCAGCTCATGGTATTTCCCATACTGTTCGAGAAATGATTCATACTGCGGTAGAAAATAAAACTTCGTTACTGTTATTGGTTTCCAGACGTGGTTTGGCCAGTATGGTTTCCTGTTCTGATTGTATGACGCCGGTAGTTTGTCCATTGTGTGAGCGCCCCGCATCATTGTATCGTAATGGAAAACAGAATACTGCCGAAAACAAAAGAAAAGATGCATTATTTGTGTGTTATCGGTGTAAACATCAATTCGCGACGCAGGATACTTGTGGTCACTGTAGCAGTTGGCGATTACGACTATTAGGTGATACGCCAAATCGTATTGCTGAATATATAGAGAAAACATTCCCTGGATTTACACCTCATATTTTAGAAGGTGCCCAGGGAAAAACAAAAAAAGATTTACAAAATATCTATACTAATTTCAAAGAACAAGGTGGAATACTCATTGCCACAGAAATGGTATTTTCTTTTTTGGATGGCCCGATTACAGAATCTTGTATTATATCGGTTGATTCTTTTATTGGATTACCTGATATTACGGCATACGATAAAATGATTCGTTTCGTAGCTGAATTGGCTGTTTGGACAGAAGAAAGATTGGTATTGCAAACAACCTATCCTGAACATGTGCTGATGCAGACATTACAAAAAAATACCCTTTCTGAAACATATGCTTTGTTACTAAAAGAAAGAAAAACATACAGTGCGATGCCATACCTAATGACATTGCGGATTACATTACCCGTTTCACCAAAAAATATTGATAGTGTAAAGGATTCAGTGGAAACATATCTGAGTGCATTAGATCCTGATATTATTTATACCCGAAAAAAACAGCAATCGTATCTGATTGTGTTGGTGCGAATAGAACCTACCGATTGGACACACATACAGCATGGTACTGTAATTCGAAAACAGCATCCTGTTTTGAATTTTCTCAAAGTCGCTCCTATGGGGACTTTCGTTACGGTAAATCCGTCTATGTTGGTGTCATAGGTGCTTGACAATAGTATGTCATTATGCTATATTACACTTAGAATAAGTCTCACCCAATCACTAACCGGGCGAGAAATCGCCCTTTAAAATCAACACATAATGAAAACATTTGTGCTTTGTATTGGAAACATGCCACAGGTTCAAGCCCTTTTGGACCCTATAATCAATGGAGAGGCAAGCTTTGCCGAAAGTGATTTCTTTGACCCTAATCACCCACACACGGACAAATGGTTGGGAAAAGAAAACAGAATTGCCAGTAGGGTTGAGAATCATTGGATGTTTGAACAGCACCAGCAAACTGGCGTGCGGCATCATTCAGATAAGCCTGAAACAGCATCTTTGTTTCGTTTGCATTGTCATGCGATTTCATCTGAAATTTTGCATGCCGGTGACATTCTACATTTCATCGACAGTAAAATTGTTGTGATCGAACGGAATTATCTGATGGCAAATACCAAAGGAAAATTCCTGAAAATCACGATGGTTAGGAAATTTGAAGAGTTGACCAAAGAAGAAACCACAGAAGCTGCATGGCTTGAGATAGAGATGGACACCATGCAAGTGGCACATTCTCTTTGGAATCAGCAAAAAGCAGATGAGGAAGAACAAAAGGAAAGAGAAGCAGAAAATATTTCCTCTTTTCTTGTACATCAATCCTCCTCTTGGGCGACAGAGAAATTTAACGAACTGTTTTACTCTGAGGCAGAAAATTGGGAATAATGATTATGATCATACGACCCCCATCACGCAGTTTGCGTGGTGGGGATTTTTTTATAAAACCCTTGTATTTTTATAAACATATGTTATACTTGACCTCATCTATGGCAACAAACGCAAAAATAGAAAAAACAAATAACGAAAGTTCTGCTTATTTACTACGAAAATTTGTTCGTAAGGTTCAAGGTACTGGATTGACTCAAATTATGCGTGCAAAACGATATTTTGACCGACCAAAATCATCTTTACGAATGAAACGAAGTGCTATGCACCGTCTAGAACAAGGTAAGAAATACGACGAACTTCGTAAGTTAGGTAAAATTAATTAATATCAGGTATGCGTGTTTGGACAATTAATCCTACATTGTCAATTACACGACAGACAAACGGCGAGCTTCCCAGCTTGCCGTTTTCTGATATCAAAAAAAAGATTTTGGGATCCAAATATAATTTGCATATTTTGTTAGCAAATATTGAAACATCTTCACAATTACACAAACAATGGAAAGGCAAAGATGGTCCCGCTGACACATTGGCATTTCCCTTATCTGATTCGTCTGGCGAGATTGTTTTATCGTTATCCACTATTCGTAAACAAGCAAAAAATTATAATATGAGTTATAATGAATTTCTAGTATACATCACGATACATGGTATGTTTCATTTGCGGGGTTTTGATCATGGTCCCGAAATGGAAAAAGAAGAAGCACGGATTATGCGTACATTCAATATGCCCAATCCCCCACGTCATGAAATATGAAAAAAGAAAATCCTATTATTACAACTCTCGATATCGGAACAACACATTTGCGGATGTTATCTGCACATGTTTCCCACAAAGAAAACGACATTAAAATCGTTGCTCATGCCGAAGTTCCAACAGAAGGAATTCGTCGAGGATATGTATATGACAGCGCCGAAGTAACTGCATCTCTGCGAAACGGTTTACGTGAGATAAAAAAAATAGCCGGATTTGCACCACAGCAATTATATGTAGGTGTTGGTGGTGCCAGTTTGGTGTCGCATACGGTTTCTGCATCTTTAGTTATCTCAAAAGCTGATGGCGAAGTAACTACCTATGATATCGAAAAATTAGAAATGATGTGCGAACAAGAATTTCTTCGTCAGCACCGTAATAGAAAGGTTCTTCATACGGTTCCTATTGAATACCGATTAAATCAAGAAATAATTCATGGTAAACCCATTGGTTTGGTTGGTTCAAAACTAGAGGTAAAGACTCTGGTAGTCAGTATTTTAAAGCAAGACGTGGATGATTTATTAGAAAGTATCAGCAATGCCGATATTGAGATTCTTGATATCGTTGCGACTCCATTTGCTGTTGCCGAATCCGCACTGGGGAAAAAAGATAAGATGTCTGGATGTGCATTGGTGCATATCGGTGCTGAAACAACATCATTGGTGGTGTATGAAAACGGTGTACCTATTTCATTAGAGGTTTTCCCTTTGGGATCACATGATATCACGAATGATATTGCATTAGGATTTTTAGTATCACAACAAGAAGCAGAATTAATAAAACATGGAACATCTAGCCAGT
This sequence comes from Minisyncoccota bacterium, assembly GCA_021734445.1. Taxonomy (GTDB): domain Bacteria; phylum Patescibacteriota; class Minisyncoccia; order Phycocordibacterales; family UBA1006; genus JAIPIY01. Next base: position 12,630 of record JAIPIY010000003.1, read on the forward strand.
CTGTGCCAAAGAAAAAACTAGAAGACATAGTGCATGCACGATTGTCTGATATTTTTGATTTGGTGGATGCGCATTTGAAAAGAATTCACAAAAGCGGTTTACTACCAGGCGGTGTTACATTAACTGGAGGCGGGGCACATTTAGAAGGTATTGATGATTTTGCAAAAACAGCATTGCGATTACCTGCACGCGTGGGACTGCCTGACAAAACATTTTCTGCAAAATTAAAAACAAAAGATGCCACATGGCATGGAGTCTATGGATTATGTATGTTGTCGGTTTTCTATGAACCCGAAGACACCAACGAACTATTTGCCTTTTTCAAGAATACTTCTTCAAAATTCGGTTCTTTTTTTAGACAATTTTTGCCATAGCTCAGTATTTGGACTTTCTCGTTCTTTTTTGATAGTATGGGTATATATACTCTACATACAACAGGTATATTATTATTCATCTTTTGTTAACTTTATATTAATTTAGTAAAACGCATATGCCCAAAATAAATCCAGACGTAGAAACATTCGCACGCATCAAGGTTATTGGTGTTGGTGGTTCAGGAAAAAATGCATTGAATCACATGATCAATTCCAAAGTAAAAGGTATTGAATTCATCTGTATGAATACTGATACTCAAGATTTGCATAATTCTCTTGCAAGTAAAAAAATCCATCTTGGTAAAAATCTTACCAAGGGTTTGGGTTCTGGTATGAATCCTGAAACTGGTCGCAAATCAGCAGAAGAAACAAAAGCAGAAATTCAAGAAGTTTTGAAAGGTTCTGAAATGGTCTTCATCGCTGGTGGAATGGGAGGAGGAACCGGAACTGGTGCTGCACCTGTTGTTGCTCGTGCTGCAAAAGAACAAGGAATTTTGACTGTTGCAGTAGTTACTCGACCTTTTCTTTTTGAAGGTCAACAACGATCTCGTATCGCAGACCAAGGTTTGGCTGAACTAGAAAAAGAAGTAGATGCATTAATTGTTATACCAAATGACAGATTGCTTTCTATTACAGAAAAAGATACTACATTCAAAGATGCTTTTGGAATGTGCGATGAAATTTTACGTCAGGCAGTAGAAGGTATTTCTGACCTTATTACTACTCCAGGTATTATCAATATCGATTTCGCGGATATCAAGGCTGTCATGTCTAATGCAGGTTCTGCATTTATGGGTATTGGTATTGCGGGGGGAGAAAACCGTGCAAAAGAAGCTACTTTAAAGGCTATTAATTCCCCACTATTGGATATTTCAATTGAAGGTGCTCGTGGTGTATTATTCTCGATTGCAGGAAGTGACGATTTAAAAATGCATGAAGTTCAAGAAGCTGCAAAGTTGATTACTGATTCTATTGATCCAGAAGCAAAAGTTATCATGGGAACTATTAATGATAATCGATTGAAAAAAGGAGAAATGAAAGTAACTGTTATTGCAACAGGTTTCAACGGTTCTCAACAAAAAAAAGGTACGACCTTTACACAACAACGCATTGAACGTGATCTGAATCCGGAAAAAACTGATACCGGATCAAATTCTGTAGTTCAAAATCGTATTGATATTCAATCAAATGGATCACCAAAAACTTCACCTATCGTTTCTCAACCTCAGAATCAAGCTTCTTCATCTACAAGTCAAAAAGATTCAATCACTATTGAAGCTCAAGCAAAACATGTAACCGAAGATGATGATGAAAAATGGGGTGCCTTGCCAGCATTTATTCGACGAGCTAAAAAATAGTATATGTTTGATGTCGTTATTATCGGTGGTGGACCTGCGGGTTCTGCTGCTGCAGTATATTCTGCACGAAAACAATTAAAGACATGCATCGTCGCCAAAGAATTTGGTGGTCAATCTTCTGTATCTGAAGAAATTTATAACTGGATTGGAACACCTCGAATATCAGGAACAGGTCTTGCTGAAAGTTTTAAAAACCACGTCAAAGAATACGAAGGTGACTTGTTAACTATACACGAAGGTGTGTATGTACAAAACATAGAAAAAAAAGAAGATATATTTGCCACTACGTTGTCAGATGGTTCTTTATTAGAATCAAAAACCGTTCTTGTTGCAACTGGTAGTAGTCGACGTAAATTAACCATTCCTGGTGCTGATACCTTTGAAAACAAAGGCGTAGTGTATTGTGCCAGCTGTGATGGGCCGTTATTTTCTGGACAAGAGGTTGTCGTAATGGGTGGTGGAAATGCTGGTTTTGAAACTGCAGCACAATTATTAGCATACTGTTCAAAGGTTACTCTGGTGCATAAACACGCGGAATTCAAAGCTGATCCTATTACCGTAAAAAAGGTTTTAGAACATCCTAATATGCATGTTATCACTCATGCAGAAGCAAAAGAAGTTCACGGGGAAAAATTTGTAACGGGTATTACTATACACAATAAGGATACTGGTGAAGATATCATGGTTCCCGCTGGTGGAATATTCGTCGAAATAGGACAGGTTCCAGCTACATCGTTTGCAAAAAATGTTACAGAGCAGGATGAATACGGACGTATTTTAATTGATCCATGGACACAAAGAACCAATACGCTGGGTGTTTGGTCTGCTGGTGATTGTACAAATGTTCGCTATCATCAAAACAATATATCCGCAGGTGATGCGGTAAAAGCAATCGAAGATTTATATCTTTATGTAAAGACTCGGTAAACTAAATGATAGCTCGGAACACAAAAATAATTTTTCTTTCCATTTTATTTTTTGCGGTAGCAGTTTTTGGTTTTCTTTCTTATTTTAATCGTGCACCAGAAAGAATAATCCCAACAGGAAATAGTGTTGTCTCCCCTGCTACAGGAGATGTTATTCATATCGAAACCGCAGATTCAAATGAGGTTTCTTTCCTAAAAAAAGGTATTCAAAACACTTTTGCATTGCAGGGTATAGAACCACCATATACCATTGTTGTTATTGAAATGGATCCAATGGATGTGCATGTGCAACGTGCCTCAATCGAGGGTAAAATTGTTTACCAAGAACACATTGCTGGTAAGTATAAGAATGCCCTTTGGTCAAAAGATGTTCACGCTCTTGCCAATGAAAATGAAAAAAATCTTCTTGTAATAGAAAATGATCAACTTTCTGTTGGTGTAATACAGGTTGCTGGAATTATGGCGAGAAGAATCATAAGCTATGTTTCCCCTGCTGACCCTATAGAAAAAGGAGAATTATATGGAAGAATTAAATTAGGATCCCAAGTTGTTTTAATTTTACCAGAAAGTCTTAATTTAGAAATATCCGTTGGGCAATCTCTTGTTGATGGAGAAACAGTGGTTGCTTTTTATTAATATACAAAATTCAAATTTTAAGTATATTTTTCCAAGAAATCTGTAACCGTAATCCCCTCTATTTTTTTATCATTTCGCCCTTCGATAGTTATTGATTGTGACTCCGTTTCTTTATCACCAATAATACAGATATATGGGATTTTTTCTTTTTTAGCTGATCGAATACGTTTACCCAAGCTTTCTGATGCATCCATATATTCAACTCGAATCCCCTTTGTTTTAAATTCCTCAAATACTTTACCAGCATATTCACCATGAGCATCATCGTTTACAGGCATCACTGATACCTGTACAGGAGATAGCCAAAATGGGAATGCTCCGGCAAAATGTTCTATAGCAACAGCCATAAATCGTTCCAATGACCCGGCAACGGCACGGTGAATCATTACAGGAGTTTGTTTTGCTCCTTTGTTATCAATATATTCCAATTCGAATCGTTTTGGCATATTAAAATCCAACTGGGCGGTACCTAGTTGCCATTCACGACCAATTGCATCTTTGAATTGAAAATCTAATTTAGGCCCATAAAAAGCCGCTTCACCTTCGACACGTCTGTACGGTAGATTTTCTTCTTTTGCTACTTCTTCCAGATATTGTTCTGCCATATCCCATACAGATGAATCTCCCAGATATTTGTCAGCTTTTTCAGGACTGCGTACGGACAATGACACCCAATAATTACCCTCAACCAACATATCCAAAGATGTATAAAATTGCTTGATAACAGAAACAATATTTTTTACTTCTTGTTTGATTTGATCAGGGGTACAAAATACGTGACCATCATCTTGGGTAATACTGCGAACACGAGACAATCCCAACAATTCTCCTGCTTGTTCATCACGATATACTGTTGTTGATTCCATATAGCGAACTGGCAATTCACGATAACTACGAGGTTTTGATGCAAATATTTGCGTATGATGTGGACAGTTCATCGGCTTCATACAAAATTCAACATCACTGTTTCCACGAACTTTGAACAAATCATCTCCATACTTATCCCAATGTCCTGATGTAACGTATAAATCTTTTTTAGTAATATGAGGAATGCAGACTTTTTGATATCCTAAATCTTTTTGAATTTTTTGAATTTTTTCTACCACTAAATCTCGGATCAGCGTACCTTTTGGTGTAAACAATGGTAATCCAGGGCCAACCAAATCAGAAAAAGTAAATAAATCCAATTCTTTGCCTAATTTGCGATGATCTCGTTTTTTTGCTTCTTCTATTAATAGATCATAATCGGTCAATTCCTGTGCATCATGGAATGCAATACCATAGATTCGTGTCAGCATGGTGTTTTTTTCGTCTCCTCGCCAATATGCACCTGCAACACGATCTAATCGCCATCCGTCCATATCGATGTTCTTCATCGATTCTACATGTCCACCTCGACACAAATCAGTAAAATCTCCGGATGTGTATACGGTAATGTCTTCGCCTCGGGCTACGATTTCATCAATCAATTCCAGTTTGTACTCATTGCCAGCAAATAGTGCACGAGCTTCGTCAGGAGATTTTTTTTTACCTTCAAATCCATCCCAGGTTTTTGCGATCTTCTTCATGTTTTTTTGAATCCGAGAAAGATCGGTTTCTGTAATTTTTTGTTCACCAGAATCAACATCGTAATAAAAACCATTATCAACTGCAGGTCCCAAGGTGATTTTTGTTCCGGGATAAAGTTCTAAAATAGACGCACCTAATACGTGTGCCAATGAGTGGCGAATATATTCAATAGGTTCTTTTTGCATATGTGGTTTAGTATAACATTTTTCAAGATTATAAAAACTATTGACCCACATTTATTATCATGGTAATATACTTAATGAAGAATGTTCTTCACATAAATAATCATTCACCTAAAACCTTTTGGAGATGCACAAAAAAATGAAAGATGGATTGGCTGCCATGGAAAAGCCAGGCGGGTTAAAGGATTTCACGGTCAAAGAGCTGTGGATTCTAATGACACAATTGCAGGGTGCTGGAAAAGCAACCCCTGAATCAATGGATCGCATCAGCGAGAATATTTATCTCCGAATCAAGGATACCTTTGAAGAGGAAAGAGAAATCAAGCTTACTTTTCCCGAAATTCTGGGATTAATCGTTGATTACCCAGATCATCTACAAACAACAAGTACTTTGTCCAAAGAGATGGACAAACTCGAATGTTCTTTGTTTATGCTTGCTTTCGAGCTAGCTACAACAACAGAACAGTTCTTGGATCTCTTATTCGAAGCTACAGAAATGGGTCAGTCGACCACCTTCTGTGAACTTTGCAAAGACAAGGCATTGTCAGTGGCAGTCACTGCCAAGGACTACAGTATGTTGAAAAAGGCTGGACTTTCAGTTGAGGCCTGAGGATTAAAGGGTGAATGAGAGATGTGTATGAGCACGAATGATTGCCCTGGTAACACGGGATGATTGCATTCTATAGGCTTGTGCACATGCACCCACATGGGGGCCGGCAAGTTCAGTTTTTGAACTTCCGGCCCCTTTTTATGTACTAGGACATTCAAATTGTGTTGTAGGTACAATGTAGCCACCTTGTGATGGTGGATATACAGCTGTAGAAATTTTCCGTGAATTACCATAAGAATCAACACACCAATATCCACCTGTGCGTAGTTTTACATTTATCATCCACGTTTGCCCATTATGTCCCGTATAACATGTTGCAACCCATCCCAATGTCCATGGATTTGCAAGCCAATCTGGATTGGACGTCATTGCGGCCGCCTCTAATAATGGAGCCAGGGAATTTTCATGTGCAGGATTGAATAACCAATTTGTGTTCCAACGACATCCACCGCTGGTATTATGCCAACCAGCTCCGCCCTGAAATGTATTTGAATATCTTCCACCATTTTGTAATGCATACAAATCTGCCAGCGCACGCATCTGAGATAATTCATGTTTAATATTTGCGTCACGTGCGCGATTTCTGGAACTGGAAAGAGAAGCCAATATAACAGTAGAAAGAATTCCGATAATTGCAATAACTACTAATAATTCCATTAATGTAAAACCTTTGGATTTCATACAATTAGTATATCATAGATTATTTTTATATAACCATGTTTGTATGTATTTTTCCACATCAAATTTCCCCTTACATCCACCATATGACATATATCGAACTAAACCAAAAATAGGTCGTGGAAACCATGCGCGATCATGTACTCCACCAATGCTCCACGCAATACCGGCGTACCCATTGGGATCGCGTCCGTCTAATGAATACGTATCATTTAAATAGATTGCAATTTTCATTGCTTGTTCTGGAGTTTTCGTCCATTCTAATATCTTTTTCGCCCAGTACATGCGCATATATCCGTGCATTTTACCTATACTAACCATTTGCATCTGTGCTGCATTCCAAAGATCATCATGGGTTTTTCCTTGTTCAAATTGTTTTTGGATATATGTGTACTCTCGAGTATCTTTGTTGGTTTTGGCAAAAGATTCTTTTGCCCAGTTTGGAAATCCATCTACTGTATCATACTGTTCTTCATAGAAACAAAAATTATCCGACAATTCTTTTCGAACGATCAACTCTTCTAGAAAAGCACCCGCGTGATCGGTCATAGTTAATCGCATATGCGGAGATACTTTTGCTTTGTTTTTTTGATTATGTAACACTTGGGCAATATCTTTTTTAATATATTTCAATACTTCCAAAACAATCCGCTGGGATGATATGATTCCATAGTGCAGATAGGGAGATAATTGGGATTGAGCATGATCATTCGGGTCATTTCGCATCTCAGCATATGATTGTAATCCGTTTTGTAGGAATTTTTTCAAAATTTTATTTGCACCTGATACGCCTGATGGCGCCCAATCAATTGATACCAGAGATTCTTGTATTTCTTTTTCAGATAATAGTTTTTTCCAGTTTGCAACTGGAAGTTTCCCTGCATAAGCATATTTTGATTTTTGTAACATAGGAAATTCGTCCAAAAATTCAGGTAACAATCGAAATATTTTTGGACGAATAGTATAAGCACCATATTCTTTTTTATCTGATGCAACCCACACTGGAACAATATTATGACTGTCGACACCAAAACATGCACAGGATGCATTTTTTCGCACATAGGTATTCCACGATCGTGGTAATCGCAATGGATAAAAATCAGTAACCACAGCGCCTGCATGCACTGTTTGTAAAAAATCTATCAATAATGTGCCGCTTTTTTTACCGGTATCATCAATGATCACCTGAAATACGATATTTTTCTTTATTAACGCGATTTCAATTTCTTGTAACGTTTTCATTTTAAACGCCAGTTGCCGTTTTCCTCCACCTAAAAAATTGGGAACCAAATTGTATATCACAATCAACGGCCGTTTATATTCTTGCGCCAGCTGTTGTGCGTATAATAATGACCAATTATCATTGATCCTCATTTCCCTATTCATCCAATAGATAATGGGCCCATCTTTGATCTCTTTGGTATTTAATTTTTGGATACGTTTTGGGTGTATGGGCATATATTTTCATAGTATATAGGTAAATGTAAAAAAGTGGTATACTATACATATAGTATTAATAAATATACACATATGTCACAAAACAGCTTAACACCAAAGTTCTTCTTTTTATCATTAGGCGTATTGGTAACATTGATTACCAGTGTTGTTTCTTTTTTAAATCTTCTTTTTGGAGTATTAAACAAGCATTTTCCAGATGCATTAAATGCAGTATACCAATATGGATATTCTTCATGGGATTATGATGGTATCCGGGCATCCTTGGCAACATTGATTATCGTATTCCCAGTATTTTTTGTATTGGCATATTTTTGGAATAAAGAATCAAAAAAAGAATTGGGTACAGGAGATGCTATTATTAAAAAATGGATGGTGTATATTGTATTATTTCTTACTGCTATTGTTGTTATAGTTGATTTGGTGACATTGGTAAAATATTTTGTTGCAGGAGAAATAACTACACGATTTATAATCAAAGTATTGTTGGTTTTGGCTGTGGCAAAAATTGTTGGACTGTACTACTTGTATGTTTTAGGTTCATTAAACCGGTTCAAAAAAATTATTTCTATCAGTTCCACAATTGTTGCACCAGTGTTTGTTATCGCTGCAATTATTATCAGTTTTTGTGTTATCGGTAGTCCATCAGAGCAACGCGCATGGAGAATGGACGAACGACGTATTCAAGATTTGCAATCGCTACAATGGCAAGTTATCTCTTATTGGCAACAAAAAGAATCTTTACCTATTAATATCAAAGAATTATCAAATCCCCTATCTGGTTTTTCTCTTCCGGTAGATCCAGAATTTACTAAAGGATTAACATATGAATATGAAAAAAATAATGATATGCAATTTTCTTTGTGTGCAACATTTTCTGCAGAAATGCCTCAAGGTTGGCAAGAATACAGCGGTGGTGGTGGCGTAATGCCAATGTTCAGCGAAGGTCGTGACATGGCAGTATCATCATATCCATCTATGGGCGGAACCAATGAATCCTGGGATCATGATGCAGGGCGAACCTGTTTTGAACGCACTATCGACCCAGAATTGTATCCACCTTATTCAAAAGGATAAATTATTTTGAATCTTGACCTATAATACAACCACAACAAGCGAAACCAAGGTACCCAGTATAGCACCAACAAGAATTTGTAATGGTGTATGTACCTTTATTTGTAATCTCCAATAAATAATAGAAATAACTCCAGCAAAAATAACAGCAACGAGCATTATTTTTTCAATAAGTTCAATGTTTAAATGTAAAATAAAATAAGTATAAAAAATTGCAACAGCAAAAGAAAAGCTAGTATGCCCGCTGGGGAATGCATAATCACGAAGTGTCACGAGGGCATTTTGGGGTCGTGGAACCCTTGTTATATTCTTGAGAATCAACGTAATACCAAGAGTGATTACGATTATCAAAGATATATCCACGATTAGGCTTTGCATATATTTTTCTTGATTATCTTTCTTCTTAACATAATTATAGTATATCACAAAGACGGGTGGTAATTTTTTATTGATTAATAGGATAAATTATTGTATTAAACTACAACAAAAACAAGTCACAGAGTGACTTGTTTTTGTTTGCTATATTCTAGCCCTTTCGAGCGCTTGAACTAGCACTCGTGACGGTGAGGGTTCTCGAGATAGAACCAACCAGAGTCCTTACCCCATAATGTTATTTTAATGTTTTTAGTATAACATTTTGACCCTTCTCGTGCGACTAAATAATTTGATATTCCTCACCAATCCATATTCGCCATGTCGTCGTACATTCTTATCATGTATTCAATATATTCTTTAATTTCTTGACTAGACATTCGACTAATCATATCGTTACGGGTATTTTCATTTTTTGAAAAAGAAACATTTAAGCCTGCATTTATATAGGCAAAAATACTTTGTGTTGAAGTATGTTTGCTAATTAATTTCAAAAACGATTTCATTACACTGAAATTATCCTCCTGATTGCTCCATCGAACAGAAACTGACTTATCATTCAGTGTACATGAAATTTTATGTCTAGCTCCCTCTAAATAAAAACTAAATACAGTATATGTGCCTCCGTGGGCTGAAGGGTTTCTTTTATACTTAGCTAAGCCAATCAATTTATCATAAATATCTTTAAATTCAGGTTCATTAATATCAAAGACCTTCTTAAATTTCTCACTCCATTTTAAATTTGAAAATCTTTCTACATTTTCTCTTTCTGGAATATCTCTAAACGCTAAAAATAGCACACAAAGATGTTCTAACATACTAAAAAATGAAAAATATGAAGCTGTCTCGTAATATTTAATTTCGTAGATTGCTTTGTTTGAAGTTACTGTTGTAACGTTACCAAATTTTTTTATCTTTGGGTGTGATTTTTCTGCTATCTTCCTTTTGTGCAAGGTTATTTTTTGAAAATAGTCATAAGGCTTAAATAATTCGTTAAATTTATTTTCAACTATTATCTCTCCCTTTAAAAGGGCTTCTTTGGCGTATTCTTCAACGAGTGGTAAAGTAGCTAATAAGACTTTGTATAATAAACCTTCCAAAGATTCAGCCACCCTCATTGCTTCATCTTCTGTATTAGCACTTACATATATTCTAAAACCGAATTTTTGATGAGCAATTGAGCAACTATATTTGTTTTTATAAGCAAAATATATTGACCAATTTATTTTCTCCATTGGTTGATCGGATATTCTAAATGATAAAATATCAGAAAAAATGTATCTTGCTAGTCGCCATATGTCATAGTCTCCAGAAAGACGATGTTTGTAACTAATTTGTGTTCCTGAGTTTTTAATAGGAGATTGGGTAAAATCTTTTAGCTGTTTTTGTATTTTGTTAGTAAGTTTTGTTTTGTTGTCTGGTAGCATATACACAAACCAAAAGATACTAATCTTTTGGTGAGATTATTTTTTATTAATAAAATTAATATATAATTCTTCTTTAAGTTGGAAACCGGAAGGACCAGTACCAAAACTATTATCAATAAATTCTATATAACCACGTGATACAAGTGAATCTAATCCATTACCTGAAATTAGTCCTTTTTTATAATCCGACATTGTAATGAAAGTAGTTCCTTGTTTAATATATTCTTCAATAATAGATTTTTCAGTTTCTGAAAAAATATTTTCTGTATTTGATTTAATAGATTTATTTTTTAAATAATTAATCAGTAATCTACTTAAAACCTTGGTTGCTGAGAAAAAACAAATAAAAATTAATACAATAGTTACAGTGTCTTTTATGTTTAAATAAAAAAGAAATGTAATTAGTGATGCAACAAAAAGTGACAAATTTGTGGAGTCATCTTTTTCGGAATAAATTTTTTTAAAAAGTTCGTTCATAATTTTTATTATACTACTTTAAACCGTTTATATGCTTCTCGTGCAAGCACGAATTGGTGAGCCTTTAACAGATAGAACCCCTGTGGTTCATTACCCTGTAAGGCGGTTTGTTATTTTTTTAGTATGTCATCTCGACCCTTCTCGTGCGACTATTATTTTAAAATTAAACTTAAAATAAAACCAAGTGTTGCCCCAACCATAGTAGTCACAAAAAGATAAGTGTTGTTTGTACGGTTTGATTGTTTTTTGTCCATAAAATCGACCAAATCAGAAATACTAGATAAATATTGTTGTTCTTCTTGGTCATCATCTTCAATTTTGAAGAATTCCTTTAAATGAAAAACTCCTTTTTCTCTTTCCGTATCTTTCATTCTTTGATTGATATTTTGAGAAAAAGATATGTTGTAATATTTGAGTTCAACTACTTTTAAAAATAGCTTTTCTATTCTTGAGGATGTTCGCCTGAATATATTTGCTTGCCACCATTCTATACCAAACCCACTTTTAGCTTTGACAGCTAATTTGTCTATTATTTGACGCATATTTAACTTATAATTTCTAAAAAGCACTTGTAGATAATAAAGTGAAAATTCTTCAGATAACTCATTAATTACAAATTTCTTAAAGTCTTCTTCATTTTTAAAATTAGTTTGTGAGCCATTGATTTTAACTAAATCATAGCTACTTGTGGGTACAATTTTTGTGAAGATTTTTAAGTTTTCTTTATTTAGATATTCAGTATTAATGTTTGAGTTATCTAAAAGTTCTATTTCAAAGTCGCCATGAAAGGGACTTGGTCCAAGAACCTCCAATTCAAACCTAATTTCTTTGTTATTTTCAATTTCATTTTTAATAAATTCTCTTACACACACTACTGCCCAGCTACTTTCTTCAGTATCTAGCAATTTCCTTGGTTCAATTATTGTAAAGGTGAAATAATAGTTGAAATAAATTTCAACTTTGAAGAATTCGTTACTCTTATAACAAAAACCCCAGCCTAATGCTTTTTCTTGCATCTTCTTAGGGATAAATAAATCAAATGATATCTTGCCCTCACAGAATGAGGGGAAAAACCCGGTGGCATCCTCAAAATTAAAATTTTCTTCCTTTATTTCTTCATCACTTGGAATAAAGCCACTTCTAAAACTATTCTCCTGAATATCAATTTTTAAATTGCTAATATTTGTTATCTTGTCTAAATCTTCCTTTAAATACTTAATGTATTCTTCAGGGGACATTTTTTGGGTTGCTTTAAAGTGAAAACACCCCAGTCCAATTTTTTTCATAAATATATTATATAACTAATTCTTGTATATAAAAACAGTATACTTCTCGTGCGCGCTGTTGATGGTGACCCCACGGAGAATCGAACTCCGATTTCCAGGATGAAAACCTGGCGTCCTAACCGTTAGACGATGGGGCCTATAAAACGCTATGAAGTATAGCATCTTTTACAAAAATGACAATATGTATATAAAAATAACCCCGACATCACGAATGACGCCGGGATCTTATGTAACTCAAGCACGAAGTCTTATATCTAACATGTGTTCAAATATCGTCTTTAATCCGTATATTGGCATACCAGGACGAATTTTATCCTTGAGGACATCTATACTCAGATAACCTTTCTCCTCTCTCTCTTTTTCAAGGAAAGTATCCAAGATAAGCTGATAGTCCAAATAAAAGTCAACATTCTTCTTTGTATGATTCAAAGGTTCAGGTAGATTCTGTAGCACCCAATCTATTTGAGGTGTTTTAAACTTATCCTTGTGTTTTACCAATAATGTACGCCAAATCATGGGACGTTCTACATAAAGGAACAATAACGCAAGCCTGTGTTCGACTAATACTTTTTGTACGTAAACAAATGCTTTCCAAGCATCAGTTTCGCTATCTAGTTCGTGAAAAAAATTAGATTTTGGCTTCTCTTGAACGGGTTTTACTACTTGTTCATTCAAAAAAAGAAGCCACTTAAAGATTCTTGGAATTTCCATCGTGTGTGTGAATTGGTTCCATACCAAGATACACTAAAATAATCTCTATGTCAAAATATGCACAAATCCCCTGTTTTGTTATAATAACAATTAATATCATGCACGGTTAGCTCAGTTGGTAGAGCACTCCCTTGACGTGGGAGGGGTCGCAGATTCGAGTTCTGCATCGTGCACAAATAATATTTAGGTTGCCTTGAAACCCGTTGTCATGTAGCATACTGGGTATGCGAATACTAGGTATTGAAACATCTTGTGACGAAACATCTTTGTGTATTTTGGATTCAATGATTGATCCAGAAACTGGAAACACAACGTATATAAATCGGGCGCATATTATTGTGTCCCAAGCATCTCTGCATGAAGAATATGGGGGAGTTTTTCCTGCGATGGCAAAACGTGAACATCAAAAAAATATCATCCCTGCGCTGGGCGAACTTTTTAAAAAATTAGGTGAAACTGAAAATAGACAAACAGTATTTTCTGAAAAATCAAACGAACTACAAAATATTCTGGAACGTGAACCTACTGTATATGAATTTTTATCACAGCAGATTGATGCACATAATAATCCAAACATAGACGCAATTGCAGTGACTCATGGCCCTGGATTGGAACCCGCGTTATGGGTGGGTATCAACACTGCGCGTGCATTGGCGCATTTGTGGGATATCCCAGTGATTCCAGTAAACCATATGGAGGGTCACATTTGGTCAGCATATGCAAACGAAGAATCTTTTTCATTACCAAATACTGCCGAATTCCCCATTATTGCATTATTGGTATCTGGCGGTCATACTGAATTAGTTTTAGTAAAAGATTTCTGTGATTATGAAATCATAGGTCAGACAAAAGACGATGCATCAGGAGAAGCTTTTGATAAAATTGCACGGTTGTTGGGATTACCTTATCCCGGTGGTGTACATATTTCACAGCTTGCAAAAATTGCCCGGGGTAATGGACAACCTAATCCTTTTACCTTTCCACGCCCAATGATGCACACACCAGATTTTCTTTTTTCTTTTTCAGGGTTAAAAACTGCTGTTCGTTACACTATAGACAAAGAGGTCATAAAAGACTCAAATATTTTATCTTCAGAAATTTTTCAACAACATATAGCACGGGAAACCGAAGATGCAATTGTAGATGTTCTGACTGCAAAAACTATTCGTGCTGTAGATCAATATCAAACCAGAACCTGCATCATTGCCGGTGGAGTATCTGCAAACGCACATTTGCGAACTGTTTTAAAAAATAAATTAGAAACAATGCACGTAACATTATTGGTTCCACCACTGTCATTGACTGGAGATAATGCATTAATGATTGCACTGGCAGGACATATTCAATATAAAAAACACCCTGACACCGTCGTTGACGATATCAGGGCTGTTGGGTCACTTTCCCTCTGAATTAAGATATACTTTTAAACCTTTGAAAAATAAAGTTTATTTGGTATTATATGTGCATGTCATTACCTGATAAATTTTTAAAACCCTTTGATGCTCAATCTATCGAAGACGGACTGTATGCAAAATGGCTTGCCAGTGGTCTTTTTAATCCTGACGTGTGCATAGAAAAAGGTTATACAAAACCTGATGCAGAATCTTTTAGCATTGTCTTACCTCCCCCAAACGTTACAGGAACACTGCACACTGGTCATGCATTCATGCTGGCTATCGAAGATATTATGGTTCGCTACAACAGAATGCAGGGTAAAAAAACACTTTGGATTCCTGGAACCGACCATGCGGCTATTTCTACAGAATCAGTTATCGTAAAACAATTATCAAAAGAAGGAACAACAAAATTTAAAATCGGGCGAGAAGAATTTTTGAAACGAGTAAACACATTTGCACAAGAATCTCATGATACCATTGTAGGACAAACAAAAAAAATGGGTGCATCATTGGATTGGTCCAGAGAAGCATTTACATTAGATGAACAACGACATCGTGCTGTGGTGACTGCGTTTAAAACCATGTATGACGATGGGTTGATTTATCGTGGTGATCGTATTGTAAACTGGGATCCAAAAGGACAAACAACCGTTTCAGATGACGAAGTAGATCGCGAAGAAGAGACTTCTAAATTTTACTATTTCAAATATGGGCCTTTCGTAATCGGAACTGCCCGACCAGAAACAAAATTTGGTGACAAATATGTT
Organism: Minisyncoccota bacterium; assembly: GCA_021734445.1. GTDB lineage: Bacteria > Patescibacteriota > Minisyncoccia > Phycocordibacterales > UBA1006 > JAIPIY01. The sequence goes on from JAIPIY010000003.1 coordinate 27,929, forward strand.
GTAATGCATCCTGATGATGCTCGTTTTTCTGAATATGCTCATGGACAAAAAATTGAATTAGAATGGATAAATGGGCCAATGACTGCAACTGTTATCAAAGATACCGCTATTGATATGGAATTTGGTACTGGTGTGATGACTATTACTCCATGGCACAGTGCTATCGACTTTGAAATTGCAGAAAAATATAATCTAGACAAAGAGCAAATTATCGATATGTATGGGAAATTATTACCTATTGCTGGAGAATTTGCAGGAATGAAAATAGAAGAAGCTCGTGCAAAGATTGTTGAAAAATTGGATGCAAAAGGTCTTTTGGTAAAAATAGAAGATAACTACAAACACCAAAAAGCAATATCTCAGAGAACAAAAGCAACTATTGAACCTCAGATCATGAAGCAATGGTGGATTGATGTTAACAAACCTATTGCAAAAAGAGACAATCTTTCGTTAAAAGAATTGATGTTACGTGCGGTACGCGAAGATGGTGTAGCTATTATCCCCGACCGGTTTGAAAAGATTTATTTCAATTGGATCGAAAATCTCCGCGACTGGAATATCAGCCGACAAATTTGGTACGGACACCAAATCCCTGTTTGGTATGATAAAGAAAATAATGTGCATTTGCCTCGTGAGCAAAAATTTATTTTTACTCGACATGGGGAAAGTCAGGCAAACCTGGATAAAGTATACGCGGGACAAGCAGACAGTCCGTTAACCACATTAGGTAAGGAGCAAGCACTTGATACCGCAAAGAAACTTCATGGAAAAAATATTTCAAAGATTATATCATCTGATTTAAGTCGTGCATATGATACAGCCCAAATTATTGCAAAAGAATTAGGGATAGATAATATCGAAACATGGAAAGAACTTCGTAATATGGATTTAGGTAATACTACTGGCACTCCGCTACCAGACAACAGCACTTCTTCAAAATTTACAAAAAAAACAATGATCGATATTGGCATAGAGTATAGTGATGGAGAGACGCTACAAGACCTAGAAAAACGGGCGCACGAAGTAATCAAAAAACTACAGAAATCATCTTCCGAAGGAGTCATTCTAATTGTTGGACATGGTCAATTTACTAGAATATTGCTCAGTGTTTTAAATGGTGATAAGGGTAATCAAATTCTTGATAATCAAAGAAAAATAACAATAGACAATTTGCAAATTTATGAAAAAACTTTATTTTTAAATCCAACAGGAGAAAATTTAACTCAGGATTCTGATACTTTGGATACCTGGTTTTCTTCTGGGTTATGGACATTTTCAACACTTGGCTGGCCAGAAAATACAAATGATTTAAAAATATATCATCCAACATCAATATTAGAAACGGGTCACGATATTATTTTCTTTTGGGTTGCACGTATGATTTTGATGAGTACCTATTTATTAGGTGAAATTCCATTCAAAACAGTATACATGCACGGAATGGTTTTGGATAAAAATGGAAAGAAAATGAGTAAATCAAATCCAGAAACAGCTATTGATCCCCTGCTAACGATCGAAAAATACGGGGCTGACGCATTGCGTATGGCAATGATCGTTGGTGTTGGCCCTGGTCAAGACGTAACATTGTCAGAAGACAAAATCAAAGCCTACAGTAAATTTGCAAACAAAATTTGGAATGCAACCCGATTTGTATTAGAGCAAACCAATGCAGACGATTTGCAAACAAAACCTGTTTTAGATCAAGAACACGCAGAATATATTAATCAATGGAATACACTGTCTACAGAAATCACAAAAGAAATGGATGAATTCAGATATTATCTGGTGTCTGAAAAATTATATCATTTCTTCTGGCACACGTTTGCAGATATTGTTATCGAAAAATGTAAATCAGATATGAACGATTCTGCACGGTACACATTGCGATATCTGTTACACAGACAATTGATTACACTGCATCCATTCATGCCATTTATTACCGAAGAAATTTGGAGCTCTCTTTATCCAGACGGTGATCTTTTAATGATAACACCATGGAAATCAGCGGAGTAACTCTGGAACATATTGGATATGCCATTTTAGGCGGCGTTGGTCCGGTTTTGTTGTGGTTATGGTTTTGGTTACAAGAAGACCGCAGGCATCCAGAACCTCGTAGTATTATTTTTCTAGTGTTCCTGGCTGGTGCAACCAGTGTTGCTTTTATTATCCCATTGGAAAACGCAATTGGAGCATTCATTCATGAGCCTTGGTGGCTATATGGTGCACTATCCAGCGTGGAAGAAATTGGAAAATTTGTTGTGGTTGCCGTTATTGCATTTCGAGGATCTTTTATTGACGAACCAACAGACTACGCAATTTACATGATTGTAGGTGCATTAGGGTTTGCGGCTATGGAGAATGTTTTATATCTATTAGATCCATTGTCATCCAATAATATTACCATTGCATTATTAACTGGAAATTTACGATTCTTAGGAGCAACAGTATTACACGCTGCAGCCAGTAGTATTATTGGATTATCATTAGGATTAGCTTTCTGGAAAGGTCGTGCAGTCAGTTTTGTATATTTGATTATAGGATTAATAGGTGCAATTGGATTGCATACTGTCTTTAATTTTTTTATAATAGGATCACAGAATAACATTTTTCCAATATTTGCTGGGCTATGGGTTGTGGTAATCTTTATTCTTTTGATTTTTGAACGTGTCAAAGCATTACAAGCGCATCATGAGGAGATGCATGAAAATCTTTTATAAGGTATAATATAATTACTATGAAACGAAAACGATCATTTTTTGAGAGATTAACAGGTAGCGTCAATATGGACGAAGATGAAGTTTTTGAAGATGAAGAAGAAGCTGCATACGAAACTGAAACCGAAGAATCTGTCGAATCAGAAGGTCAATTAGGTGTAGATGTATACGAAACACCTCAGTCTATTATCATCAAAGCAATGATTGCAGGTGTTACACCAGAATCTTTAGATATTTCATTATCTCGTGAAGTCATCACAATACGAGGACACCGAGAGGCGGTAGACCATGTACATGAAAATGATTATTTTTTACGCGAACTATATTGGGGATCATTCTCAAGAACCATTATATTACCCCAAGAAATAGAAATGGACGAAGCAGAAGCTTTAGAAGAACATGGACTGCTAACCCTGACTCTACCAAAAATCGATAAAGAAAAACAACGAACATTGTACGTAAAATCAAATCAGGATTAAAAACTACCCTCATAATCAAAAAAGAACCCATCTGGGTTCTTTTTTGATTATGAGATTTTTTTTGTGCTCGGGACCAGACTCGAACCGGTGACCTATCCCTCTTCAGGGGAGCGCTCTACCAACTGAGCTACCCGAGCAATATATACTATCTTTTTGGCATCAGATTATTAAACTGATCTCCTGCATTTTGAATGTCTTCCATACTTCCCTGTATTTGCACATACGCATCAGAAATGGTTTCAATATAAGGTTGCATGTAATAATAACCGAAAATCGCTAATCCTGCAAGTATCAAAAGATATACTGTTCTTTTGAATCTATCCCAGCGTTGCGCAGACCGAAGACCCTTGAGAATCTTGTTATTCTCTTTGGTTAATTCAAGAATTTCTTGTAGTGTATCCCCTTCTTGCATGCAAAAAGTATATCATATTTTCTTAAAATATCAAAAATAAACATGGGAAAAATATATGTAAAATGTTATCATATATTCATATGAAAATTACAAAACTTGGGCATTGTTGTTTATTGATCGAATACAAAAATAAAAGAATATTAACTGATCCTGGTTCGTATAGTGTTTCTCAGAACGAAATTTTTGATCTGGATTTAATTCTCATAACCCACGAACATCCAGATCATTTGCATGTGGAATCCCTGGAAACTATTTTGAAAAATAATCCCCTTGCAAAAATTATAACTAATACATCTGTTGGCAAAATCCTTTCTGAAAAGAATATTGATTTTGATATTTTAGAAGACCAGCAATCTACTTCTTTTGAATCAATAATATTAGAAGGTTTTGGTACCGAACATGAAGAAATTTATCAAGAGCTGGGTAAAGTAGAAAATACAGGATATTTTATTGATAATAAACTATTTTATCCTGGTGATGCTTTTACCAACCCTATGAAGCCTGTTGATATTCTTGCTCTGCCTATTGTTGCCCCATGGACAACATTTAAAACTGCCATGGAGTATGTTTTGGAAATAAAACCCAATATTGCCTTTCCTGTACATGACGGAATGATTATCGAAGGCAGATCCGGCCCTATTTACCGATTACCTCCACAGATTCTAGAATCACATAATATCAAATTTATACCATTACAAAATGGTGAGAATATTGAGGTGTAAGGATTTTATTGTTTGATTACTCTAAATTCTCCTTCTTTTAGAGTAATAAGCTCTAGGTCTTCTTTATAATTTTTAAAATCAGAATATATTTTATCCCAATCAATATTTTGAGGCTCATCATCAAAATAACTTGATTTCCAATGAGGAATAAACTTTATGGGTAACAATCCAAGACCATCCCCATTTCTATTAGTTTTTGTAACAAAATAATATCTAGAAATTACCTCAGCACCAGCAGAAGTACCAGCCAGTACTTTTCCATCAAGCTCTTTTAACCAATTTAGATTTTTAGTTAATAAATCCATAAGTGGACGAGTATGTCCACCACGTAAGAATATTACATCGGAATGTCTAACTTGGTCAGTAAAAATATTTTCATCTGCTAGCTCTATTTCAAAATCAGAAATAAATTTAGAAAAATATTCTCTATCTCCTATGATCTTTTCTTGCCGTTGTTCTTTTGGAACAGCAAAAAGACAGATGAGTATTTTAACAGGCTTGTCAGTAAAATCTTTTACAAGTTCAGATACAAAAGCTCTACCATTATCTGGTGCTGCATGAACTTTGCCTCCCACTAAAACATATTTAATCATAAATATAATTTTATCATCATTTACCCAAAATTTCTATCAACAAAGACTCTTTGAAGTACACACTAAATGCGTTGCTCCAGATTTTCTCTTTTATGTGCTCCCGGCAGGAATCGAACCTACAACTATTCCTTAGGACGGAACTGTTATATCCATTTAACTACAGGAGCAAGATCAAATAAAAACACCCATTATGGGTGTTTTTATCATAACGTAATTTAGATGATATGACTAGGCAGCCAAACCAAGTAATTCAGAAATCTTTTCTTTATCAAAACCAACAATCAAATCATTTTCAATCATGATTACGGGTACACCCATTTGTCCTGATTTTTCAATCATTTCAGATCGTTTTTCTGCGTCAGCACCCACATTGTGTTCTGTAAAAGAAACATTATTCTCTTTGAAAAAATCTTTTGCAAGATTACAATACACACATGTTGGTGTTGAATAAATTGTTACATTCTTCATATCTTAAAACTAAAACTTATATTTATAATACTTTTATTATAGCAAATATAGTATTTTTTTTCTAGTCTATACCCAACCAACGCCACAAGAAAAATTTACGCCTTTTCGGTTCTTCCGCGTCATCTTCTTTTGAATCTACAATAAGAATTAACGATTCACCTGGTTGGGTAATTCGAAACCGATTATGTAATTCTTCTTCTTGACCACGTTCTGTTCGGAGAAAATCCAACGAGGACACTAATTCTTCTTCTTTTTCTTCTATCCTTTCTAACTCCTCCTTTTTTTCTTCGGTAACCTGTTTTACATATTGTAATCGCATATGCATACGAATAGCAGAATAACCAAACAAAATAACCAACAAAAACAAAACTCCGATCATAATTGGAGAAGCAATGACCCGTAAAATTCTTCGCAAGGCGATAATAATATATTGCATGTGTGTATAGTATACCCTATATACGATTTTCTGAAAAATATGCTATACTATTTACATATGAATATTTTTGAAAGTAAACACAGAAAAAAATTACGGGGTATTTGGATCGTTTTAGTAATATTGGTTATTGCCAGTATGATTCTTTTGTATACGCCTATTTTCTAACAAATTAGTCTCCTGTGCGCATCATTTTCAGAAACACATCATGAGGAATGTGTACTTTGCTTTTTCCTAGACTTTCCATCTTCTTTTTACCTTTCTTTTGCTTTTCACGAAGTTTCATTTTTCGTGTAATATCTCCACCATACATGTGCTGTGTAACATCCTTTCGAAAGGCTTTAATTGTCGCGGATGACAAAATACGCCCCAATGCCTTACCTTGGATTTTCATGACAAACTGTTGCCGAGGCATAATTTCTTGTAATTTCTCGACGGCTTTTTCAGCTTCTTCTTGGGCACGTCTACGAGAAACAACCCGAGTAAAAGCAACAACGGGTTCATCAGCGATCAAGATATCCAACCGTACCACATCCGCAGAACGATATTCTCCTATTTCATATGAAATAGATGCATATCCTGATGAGGCACTTTTTAATGTATCAAAAAACCCTCTCATTAATTCCCGAAGAGGCATTACTGCATCAATTTCAGAACGATCATCTCCAAAGCTTTCTGTACGACTGGTTTCTGCTTCGTGTTCGTATAACAACTGAGCAATTGTTCCTAAATATTCTCGTGGAGTAATGATACGCACATTTACCCAGGGTTCTTCGATAGATGCTGTTTCCCCATCATTTGGGAATAAATGTGGCGAATAAATAATTTCTTTTTTTCCTGTAGTTTTACGAACGATATTATATGTAATACTTGGACTCGTGATAATTAATTGTAAATCAAATTCTCGGTGTAATCGTTCGCTAATAATTTCAAGGTGTAGCATCCCTAAAAATCCAACACGAAAACCACGACCCAATGCACCCGAACTTTCTTCTTCATACGAAAAAGAAGAGTCACTGAGCTTTAATTTTCCTAAAGCGGATTTCAGATTGTCAAAATCATCCTGACTTTCGGGATATAATGATGCCCACACCACTGGTCGTGGTTCTTCATAGCCTGACAATGCGTCTAATTGGTCTTTAAATAGGGTTAATGTGTCTCCTACGCGTGCAATACCTGGTTTTTTGATACCTGTAACAATATAGCCAATTTCACCTGCCACGAGCTCATCTTTTGGAAATTTCCCTGGCGAAAAGATTCCCACTTCGGTAGTGATGCATTTTTCTCCAGCAACTTTAAAAATTAGCTGATCATTCTTTTTTACCTTTCCATCAATAATACGCACATATACAATAACGCCCTGATGGTTTGAATATTCAAAATCAAATACTAAAGCTCGAAGGCTTTTAGATCCTGAAACTAATTCAACAGGATGAGGTACTTTCTCGATAACATTTTTTAATAGTGCATCCACACCTTCGCCAGTTTTTCCTGAAACCTCCATAATATCATCGATATCACAATTCAATAACCCTGCTAGTTCCAGTTTTGTATCATCAATTCGCGCCAAAGGAGAATCAACTTTTGTTAATACAGGAATAATAGTCAAACCAAAACGTCGTGCCATTCCCAGCGTAGTAAAAGTCTGAGCCTGAACACCCTGAGTCGAATCAACCAATAGTAATGATCCTTCTACAGCTTTTAACGCACGAGATACTTCGTACGAGAAATCAATATGCCCCGGGGTATCAATGAGATTCAAAATATATTTCTGCCCCTCGTGAGTATATGCCATACGAACCGGTTGCATTTTAATGGTAATACCTCGTTCTTGCTCCAACTCCATAGAATCTAAAACCTGATCACGCATATGGCGTTTATCAACAGTTTCAGTATTCTCTAGCATGCGGTCTGCCAAAGTACTTTTCCCATGATCAATATGGGCAATAATGCTAAAATTTCGTATATGTTTCATAAACTATAAATGTATCCACAGCCTACCATATTTTATACCAACTACAAACTTTCTTGTGGTGCAACAATAGATTCTGTTTTTTTGAAAAAGTTTCTTTTTATAATATCAGTAAATAATAACCATTCTTTATTTTTCATAACAACAAGAATAGTTGCCCAAATAATAACACCCACTCCAAGAGAGGCAATTGCCTGAGAAAACAATGCCAATGTGGTTGTACCGGGCACCAAAGGTGCTAATAATTGCAATACAGTGTACGAACCCAAAGCCATACCAATTACAGCCAATAGTGATTGCCAAATCGTACGAGAAAGATCATGCACATAGGTTTGCATATATGTTTTTGTAAATGCAAACCACAGTAAACTACTGGTAATCAATGCACCCAATGAATATGCTAACGGTAGTATAAGAACTTTTGTTCCCGAAACTCCATCTACACGCATTAATAATTCAAACCATTTCCATAAAAATCCTTCTGAATCTATAGTGTGAACGGCATACAAGCCAAAACCAACGGCACACAAAGCTCCAACCAAGTGAATAACAAATGGAAAATATGTTCTTCCAGCTGCATAATATGCACGAACAAACAACAAAGATAAACTTTGTGCAATTACAGATAATGCAAACAATGCCAAAGCTGCAGCAGTTAATCGTGTATCATTCCAGTCGAACATTCCTGTTCCTAAAATTAAACGAACTACATGTGCTCGCAATACGATAAATACAATAATAATTGGTAACGACCAAAAAATAATGTATCGTATTGGTTCAATTACCGAACGTAAAAATGCTTCTCTGTTCTCTTCTGCAAAATTCTTTACCAGTACAGGAAATGCTGCCACAGAAAAACTCATACCAACCAATGCCAACGGAACTGACTGGAGATTATATGCGAATTGAAAAATAGAAATTGAACCCAATCCAATCAACGAAGCCAACGCACCTAATACTACAAAAGTTAATCGTGCAATACCTAACGTTAACGTACGTGGCAATGCGATAGATACAACCTTTTTAACAGATTGCCAATCGATAAAAAATGAAAATTTTGGAATAAAATCTTTTTGTATTAATACAGGCATATGAATAATCATATGCAAAAATGCGCCCGCAATAACACCCCAGGCAATACCAGAGATACCATATGATTCATACAAAAACAAAACACCAAAAATAATTCCTAAATTATACAGAACTGGAGAAAGTGCATATAAAAGAAATTTATTATATGTCTGTGTCACAGTTGCAAATAAACTAGACAGTCCTAGTAATAATGGAGATAACAATAATATCCTGGTTACGTCTACTAATTTTGCCAGAGCTTCTTCTGAAAATCCAGGTGCAATATATGGAGTAAGTACCGGCGTCAAAAAGAACAAGATGCCAGAAACTACAATCAGTACAATAAAGAACAACGAGAACATGGTATTCAAGAATTTTTTAGCTTCCTCTTTTCCAGAATCTGATCTATAAAGTTTTTCTGAAAAGAACGGCAATAATATAGTTACCGATACCACCGATGCCATAATGGCAAAAAGAACATCCGGTATACGAAATGCAGTATTGTAAATATCCAAAGAAACTCCCACTCCAAGATAATGCGCAAATAATCTATCTCGAATTAATCCCAATACCTGAGAGAATAAAGTTAAAAAACCTAAAATAAAAGCTGCTTCGCTCATATTTTTTGTTTCTCTTTGAAAAAAAAGCAGTATCTTCTTAACCATGGATTATAATTCTGATTCAGTAATTTGGTCTTCGCTTTCAACCCCATCATCTTCATTTTCACTCAAATTATCATCAGTTTCGATAATTTCAGGAATAACAGAAGCGCTATTTTCCAAAGCAACAAGAAAATCTTTTAATCCTGGGATTACTTCCTCATATTGTTTCAAGAAATTAATATGTTCTTGTGCGACCATTCTGTTACCGGTTTCAACAAAAAATCTAGCAGCAAAAATACGAACAGAAATATTTTCAGGATACGTAAGAACAAGAAAATCTACAGCTTCTTTTGCTTTATCTAATGATCCAGTTCTGGTATAAAAAGAAATTAATTGAATCCATGAATCTAATTGATTTCTTTCCAAAAAAACTGATTGTTTTAAATAGGCTTCTGCGCGAATCAAACTGCCGAATTGTTCTTCCAATAATCCTGCTTCTTGGAAAAATGAAGCGTTAAAAGAATGCATTTTGAATAATTCATCTAATTTCAATCTTCCTTCCTCTACTGCATTACTTGTGAACATTTCAGTGGCTTGTACTAAAAGAACATAAGGATTATAAGGACGAAATTCCAAAGATTTGTGGTATGCATCTTTTGCAATAGGTAAAGCTTCTTTTAATCCTGCATTTGCAAGAAATGTGTGAAAATCACCTAATAAAATATATGATTGGTGTTTTTTTGGCTGCAAAGATATTGCTTTATTAAGAGATGCTAATGACATTTGCAATATATTCTGTGCAAATTCAGGTGTTATGTTTTCTTGATCAGATGATTGCAATATAGCAAAAGAAGCCCTAGCAACCATCATATGAACATCATAGTTATTTCCAGCGTATGATTGCGCTCGATACATATATTGCATAGCCTCTTCTGGTGTACCATTATCTAATACAAGAGCTGCTTTTTGAATCATTCGCAAAGAACCTATATAACGAACATGAGCAAATACTACATATACACACATCGCAACAAGACATAATACAACCGCTACTGCAACAAATCTTTTCCAAATAGAATGGAATGAAAAAACATCATAGGTATATATCTGTTTAGGTGATCCATATGAAAAACCTAACAAAAGACCAATACAAAGAAACAAAAGAATCAATAGAGACAAACTAGGAATAGAAAGGATCAATAAAGGTAATGAAAACAGTGTAATTACATATAAAACAGAAACGATTCCCCTGTCTTCTTTTCGTGCATGTATTAATGTCTGATATCCTTCAATAAAAATACTTGCAAAAAATAATAATAGCAACACAAGCCCGATGATTCCAAAGGTAAACAAGAAGGTTGGTAAATATCCAAAAGTAAAAGAAAATCCAGAATTCCATAATGGAGTTTGCACCACCTGTGGGTTCATATTTTGGAACCACACATTTTCAAATGTACCCAAACCAGATCCAACAATCATTTGAGACAATGATGTTTTTGTCATCACTTCATATGTGGCTGACGGAGAAAGTCGAATTTCCTGTGATGATACACCAGACAAAGAGCGAATAGGTTCAGAAATAAAAGATTGTCCAACAATACAAACAAGAGAAATCAAAAATAACAGCACCGGAATCACAGGTGCGGTATTTGTTTTTAATAAGCTTTGTAAATTATTTTGTGCATGAAAAAATGCAATAAAAATAGCCCCTAAAGAAAACAACCCCAAAAGAACCCAGCCTATATAAAGATTAGTGAATACCATCCCCAGCAAACCCATAATTCCAAATATCCAGATGCTTTTTTTCTGAAAAGAATTTTCTGTAAAAAAAGAATAAATAAATGAGCTAATAAGTAGCAAAAATGATATCAATCCTAAATCAGTCCAAGATCCGAACATGTGCATTCCACTGGCTGGAGAAAATCCCAATGACAAAAATTGCCATCCTGATATACCAACAACAAGAGTATGAAGAATAACAATACTGATCAAAGAACCCAACACAAAGAGAAAGCTACGAAGAAAAGAATATCCCGCAGATACAAGTCCGACCATAACAATAAAAAGAAACAAAGAAACAAAGACCAACGGGTGATCAAGAAGAGAAGGGGTTGTTCCAAAAGAAAAATGCACCGAAGAAAATGCAACTACTTGGAAAATAACATAGGAGATAATCGCGATAATACTATAAAAAGAATATCTTTTAGGAAGAACAAATTTCCCCTGGATGATTACCATAATTAATATATACAGTAATCCCAACCAAACAATTCCTGTAAAGAACAATCCAGGAATAGAAGAAATACCTGACACTACTAACAACAAAAAAGAAATTGGTGCAATAAATAAAATAATAGCAAGAAAGATATTTTTACATAAATTTTGCTCTGAATCTTTTTTATATTGAAATAATGAGGTAAAAAACTGTTTCATAAGATAATAATTAATTTTTAATAATAAAATTTACTGCACGGTTTGGTATGTATAATACTTTTTCTGGTTCACTGGTGAAATATTGCTCTACTTTTGTTTCTGATACTGCACGTTTTTTTATTTCGTCTTCACTGGTACCTATTGGTACTTCAATTGTACCACGAACCTTTCCATTTACCTGCACAACAATTTTTATTGTGCTTTCTATAATTTTTGATGCATCATATTCTGGCCATACCGAAAGATGTATTGAATCTTTTTCACCAAACACAGTATACCAAATTTCTTCTGTAATATGAGGTGCAAAAGGTGCCAAAATTTGTAACAACGATGCATATTGATTTTTTCCAATATATTCTTCTTTTGTTATTTCATTCACCAAAATCATCATATGAGAAACAGCGGTATTGAATTTGAACGCTTCGATATCATCACTGATTTTCTTTATGGTTTTATGAAGAATCATCTCCAGATTTTGATTTTCTTCATCTTTGATTTTTTCTTTTTGTTTCCAAACTTTTTCCAAAAATCTTCGTGTTCCTACAACACCATCTGTATTCCACGGTACGGTATTTTCAAAAGGACCAATGAACATTTCATACAAACGAAATGCATCGGCACCAAAACGATTTACCATATCATCTGGATTGATAACATTTTTCCAACGCTTGCTCATTTTCCGTCCGTCTTCGGCCAAAATAAAACCAAGAAATTCCAATCGCGGAAATGGTTCTAACCCAGAAACAACATCAATATCATACAAGAATTTATGCCAAAATCGCGCGTAGATGAGGTGTCGTGTCGCATGATCCCCACCCACGTACACATCAACCGGAAGCCAGTCTTTTTCTTTTGTAGAATCTATTGCATATTGATTATTTTTTGGATCAACATAGCGCAAATAATACCAGCTAGATCCTGCCCATTGTGGCATAGTGTTTGTTTCTCGTCTGAACATCTGACCACTTGCATCCTGCACGAAAGTCCCTTGGTCAGTAATCTTTCCACGCACGTTTACCCAATCATCGATTGTTGCCAATGGTGATTCCCCTGTCCCGGTTGGTTCGTAGCTGTCTACATTTGGTAACAGAATCGGTAATTCAGATGCATCTACAGGATAGACATTTCCGTCCGCGTCAAAAACCATCGGAATTGGTTCACCCCAATATCGTTGTCGTGAAAATACCCAGTCTTTGAGGCGATACGTTGACTTCATTTCCCCGCCGACAAATTCGGTGATTTTTTGTTTTGCTTCTTCTGAAGTAAGACCATTAAATTCCCCTGAATTAATCAATATCCCAAAATCAGTAAAAACCCGATCTTTCTTTAAAAACATTTCCCATGCATATGCATGATGAGGCCAATTAATCAAATCTTTAATTTTTTCTTTTGGTGCCCACAACAAAGAATGTCTTCCTTCTTCAACTTCACTTGCAACTCTATTTTCAGATTTTAGTTTTATATGGAAAAAATATCCGTGAATTTTTTGATTCTTTAATTTTGTATGACGAAATGCAAAAGCGGAAACAAGATTAGGAATTTTTTCAATAATCTCAAAATCCGTATATCCAGTCTCTTCTCGTAATTCTTTTTCAAGAGCTTCTATTTCATTTTCTCCCTCTGTTCCACCGCCAACAAAATGAATTTTTTCTGTATTGTTAGCAGTTTCCTTGATAAGTAAGAACTCTCCTTTTTCGTTTTCAATAATTATATCAATTACTTCTCGGTGTAATGTTTCTGCATCTTCTTTTGGTGCGTTATCCTCAGCACCTTCATAATAATAAGAAACAACTTCTTTTATCGGCAACTCATATTTCTTTGCAAATTCAAAATCTCGTTCATCGTGCGCAGGAACTGCCATTACCGCACCTGTTCCATAATGTGCTAAAACATAATCCGCAATATACACAGGAATTTCTTCTTTATTCGCAGGATTAATAGCAACAATACCCTCTAATTTTACTCCTGTTTTTTCTTTTCCTTCGGCAGTTCTGTCTATTTCGGTTTTTTCTGCAACTTGGGCAATATAGGTATTTACTTCATCACGATTTTCTATATCTAGTGTTTGTACGAGTGGATGTTCTGGAGCAAATACTATATATGTAGCACCAAATAATGTATCAGCACGGGTTGTGAATACCTTTACATTTTCACCAGTATTCAAGGCAAACGCAATTTCAGAGCCTTCGCTTTTTCCAATCCAGTTACGTTGCGCTTCTTTTACTCCTTCGGGCCATTTTGGCAAGGTATTTAAATCGACAAGTAGTCGATCAGCATAATCAGTAATTTTCAACACCCATTGTCGCATGGGTTTTTTCTCGACAACACTGCCACAACGTTCGCACGTTCCGTCAGATTCTAAATCTTCGTTTGCTAATCCAGTCTGACATCCTGGGCACCAGTTAATAGGTTCATGTGATTGATACGCCAAACCTTTTTCATACATTTTCAAAAACATCCATTGTGTCCATTTATAAAAATTTGGATCAGTTGTGTCGATTTCTCGTGACCAATCGTAATCAGGACCAATCAATGACAACTGTTCTTTGAACCGCGCCACATTACGATCAACTGCTTCGCGTGGATGGACTTTGTTTTTAATAGCAAAGTTTTCTGCAGGCAATCCAAAAGCATCCCAACCCATAGGATGCAATACATTAAATCCATGCATACGTTTAAAACGTGAATACACATCGGTCGCAATATATCCACGTGGATGACCTACGTGCAGACCTTCGCCCGATGGATATGGAAACATATCCAGAATATAAAAGTTCTTTTTGTCAGTTGTATCTTTGGTGGTATAGATACCATTTTGTGCCCAAATATCTTGCCATTTTTTCTCGATGTCTTTTGGATTATAGTCTTGCATATTCATATATCATACCTGTTTCTTTTGCTTTCATCAATGTTTTTTCCAACAAAATCCACACCACACCATGTAATTTCTATTGATAACAAATCAAATGAGCGTATAATGAATTGATATGACAAAACTTCCCCATATTATTTCTCAATTACAAAATGCAACACCCGAAGATATCGACCTAGTAACTCGTGCATACCATTATGCAGAAAAAGCTCATGCTGATCAAAAACGATTCAGCGGTGAACCTTATTTTCTTCATCTAGAAGAAACAGCGCTGATATTAGCTGAATGGAAAATGGACAGCACCACTGTTGCTGCGGGTTTATTGCATGACATAATCGAAGACACATCAGTAACAGAAAAAGATATTGAAAAAGAATTTGGAAAGCCAATCTTATTCCTCATCGAAGGCGTTACCAAACTGGGTAAATTGAAATACCGTGGTGTAGAACGTCACGTAGAGAGTCTACGAAAACTATTTATGGCAACATCAAAAGATGTTCGCGTAATTATCGTGAAATTAGCAGACAAACTGCATAACATGCGTACATTAGGTCATGTACCAAAAGAAAAACAACGCCGCATAGCATTAGAAGCTTTGGAAATTTATGCACCCATTGCAAACCGACTGGGTATGGGATACATCAAAGGAGAATTAGAGGATCTCGTATTTCAATACACTCACCCAAAAGAACATGAAGAATCATTGCAATTATTCAAACAACGATCTCATCGAGATAAAGCATATTTAGAAAAAGTATATCGTTCTTTACAAAAAGAACTAGTAAAACACAACATCACCAATGCACACGTGGATTATCGTCTGAAACATTTGTATAGTTTTTGGAAAAAATTGCAACATTATAAAATGGATGTAGAGAAAATCTATGATGTGGTTGCATTGCGTGTTATTGTTCCATCCGTAGAAGATTGTTACCGAGTATTAGGAATTGTACACAATATGTGGAAACCATTACCAGGAAGAATCAAAGATTATATTGCATTACCAAAACCCAATGGTTACCAGTCATTACATACGACTATTTTTACTGGCGATGGCGGTATTGCGGAAATTCAAATACGAACAGAAGCAATGCATGCCGAAGCAGAATACGGTGTTGCCGCATGGTTTGCATACAAAGAAATGAACCAGACTTCAAAGAAAAAAACTTCTGTTACTAAAAAAGAATTTCAACAAAAATATGCATGGGCACGTGATGTTGCATCTGCTGCAGATATCGACGCAGAATCAAAAGAATTTCTTTCTGAAATAAAAACAGACATGTTCGAAGATCGTATTTTTATTTTTACTCCAAAAGGAGATGTTGTCGATTTACCTACCGGATCAGGTCCTATTGATTTTGCTTATGCCATTCATAGCGATATTGGAAATAAAGTTTCTGGTACAAAAATTAACGGAAAAATGACTTCTTTGGATACTATTTTAAATAACGGTGATATTGTAGAAATCCTAACTCGTAAAGATGCAAACCCATCCAGTAAATGGTTGGATTACGTAAAAACCTCTACAGCAAAAAAACATATTAAACAATATGTTCAAGAAAATAGTTTAATGAACAAATTCTTAAAAAATTGGAATTCTTAAGTAAAAAATTGACTAGATAGTAAAACGAGAAATATTATACAAATCGTCTTCCTCTTTGTCTTCTGGAGTAGCTTCTTCTATTGTGTTATAAGCATTTGTAAATTCTGCTTGTGAAGGTATCTCTTGGTGATATTCATTTACCGCAACATTTGTAGGTTCATGAGATACATGATCGGTGATCTCTTGGTGATATGATTCCATTGCAGTTTGCTTATGCTGATCCATAATATAAGGTGTAATTTCTTCATGATATGGTTCAACCGCATCAGAATATCCTGCCAATTTACGTAATGAAAAATTATCAAGAGATTCGGGTGATTTTTCAGGAATAACAACTGGAGGCGCAAAAGTTTTTATTACTTCTTCTTGTGTATTATTTTCTTCTAATACAGTAGGTGTTTGTTTTTCAAAGGTGGTAAATTCCAAAGGAGTCGCCGTAGATAATACCGGTTCGACTGTTTCTGCTTTTTCTGTATTTGCAATGTATCTATCTAACATGGATCCATCTTTTCCCATATCTGTTTTTTCCAACAATGCAACTAGCGAAGCCAAATCTTCTGCAGTAAAATAATCGATAACGATTTTACCGCCAACGTCTTTTTTCTCTATATGCACACGTGTTCCCAATTTTTCCGCCAATGATTGTTGGTATGCCTGCATTTTTGGATCTTCGGTGATATTAATTTTTCGCACTTTATCATGTGCAATATCACGTGCAATACGTTCTGTTTCTCGAACACTCATTTTTTTATACAGTAATTCTTTGAACAATGTATGTTGTTCTGCGGGGCGGTCAACCAACATCATCAATGGTCGGGTATGACCTTCGGTGATTTTTCCTTCTGCCAATGCCTGCATAATTTCTTCGGGCAATGATAACAATCGCAATGTATTAGAAACGTATTCTCGACTACGACCCATTTTTTGTCCAATTTGACTATGTGTTAAACCGAATTCATCCACCAATCGCATAAATGCTTTTGCACGATCAATAGAATTAAGATCTTCTCGTTGTAGGTTTTCAATAATGGCTAATTCAAGTTTCATTTTTGAATCATCTCCTGTACGAATAACCACAGGGACTTCGCGTATACCAGCTAAACGTGAAGCACGTAAACGTCGTTCACCAGCAATCAATTCATATACAGTTGCCAATCCCCCGTCTGGTTTTTCAACTTCGGATCGTGTTACCACCAATGGTTGCAATACTCCGTATTGACGAATCGAGTCTGCCAGTTCTTGTAAACGAGCCTCATCGAATTCACGACGAGGTTGATATGGATTTGGATTTATTTTATCAACATCGATCCAAAAAATAGAATTGCTATAGAGATTTCCCATGCACACAAGTATACCAAATAAATTTCAAAAATGAAAATTGATTTTTTATAAAAAATAAGTATGATAGTGTATGTAGCCAAGGTTGCGGAACCTGTCTGCCGACAAAGGCAGGTTGGTAGACTTCAACACGATAAAAAGGTTATCATAATACACACAGCCCGGATGGCGGAATTGGTAGACGCGCACGACTCAAAATCGTGTTCCGAAAGGGGTGCTGGTTCGATTCCAGTTCCGGGCACCAAATAGATTATAGAAAAAAACGAGACCCCGGGTCTCGTTTTTTCTATTCCATAATCACTGGTTCTTGTTCTAATGTAATACCAAATGTTTTTTTCACGGTTGTAATAATTTCATCTCGAAATGCAAAAACCTCTTTGCTGGTAATATTTCCATGATTCACCAACACCAGTGCATTGTGTTCATAGGTTCCTATATTGTCTTTTCTCATCCCTTTGAAACCTGTTTTTTCAATTAACCAACCTGCAGGTATTTTTACCAACGTATCAGAAATTACAAATGATGGCATATCGGGATATGTTTGTATCAAATTATCATACTGAGTCTTTTCAATAATAGGATTTTTGAAAAACGATCCCACATTAGCAATATTTTTTGGATCAGGTAATTTTTTACTGCGTATTTCACTAATAACATTTCGTATATCAAGAACCGTTGGAGCAGAAATTTCTTTTTGGTGTAATGCATCTGCAACACCTTGATAATTTGGTACAGATGGTGGTAATTTTGAAAGTTTAAAAACAACATGAGTAATAATTGTTTTTCCCCGTAATGATTGTTTGAAAATACTGTCTCTGTATGCAAATAGGCATTCATTTTTTAATAACGTATGAGATTCACCTGTTTTAATATCAACATACTGTATCTGTATTATTGTGTCAGAAACTTCGGCTCCATATGCACCAATGTTTTGCACAGGCGATGCACCCACAGTACCAGGGATACTGGATAATGCCTCAATTCCACTCCAACCATGTTCTACCGTATATGCAACAAATGCATCCCAGGATTCACCTCCACCGACCGAAATTTCTACACATTCGTCATCTTCTTTTACAATTTCAATTCCCAAAATACACATACGTATAGTAACACCAAGAAAATCTTGTTCTGATACGACAACGTTTGTCCCTGATCCCAAAATACGCAATGGCAAATTAGATAATCGTGCGAATTCTAGAACCTGTTGTAGTTCATCCGCATTTGTTACATCAGCAACATACCGAGAAATACCACCAACGCGTAGTGCAGTTTCTTGTGACAAAGGAATATTTTCTCGAATACATGATGGAATATTATTTTTCATAGTATGTACAAAATATATCATATATGCTATATATATACAATATGAATATAACATCAAGTACGGCAAAAATTGGTGCATTGATTAAAAAGACTCGTGAAGAAAAAGGCATGACCCAGGGTGAATTGGCAAAGGCTTTAAAAACGTCTCAAAGCGCTGTTGCGCGCATGGAATCAGGAAAGCAAAATTTTACCACCAGCCAGTTAGTTAAAATTGGTGAAGTATTAGAACGCCGTATTGTAGAGCTATCTCGGGGTGGAAACGATTTTGAAATTCAGGGTGGACATAAACTATCTGGAACCATTACCACAAAAACATCAAAAAATGGTGCGCTGGGATTATTGTGTGCTTCCCTATTAAACAAAGGGAAAACCACATTGCATAATATACCGAATATCGAAGAAATTCACCGCATTATAGAAATCTACGAAAGTATCGGAGTAGATGTAGAATGGTTATCAGAAAATAGCCTTCGTATTCAGCCGCCAAAAAAATTCAAATTAGATAATCTAGATAAAGAAGCAGCTGGGAAAATCCGATCTGCATTAATGATGATTGGTGCATTAATTCATACAGAAAAAGATTTTCAATTACCTCATGCGGGTGGATGCAAAATGGGTGAACGTACCATTGTTGCTCATAAACATGGATTGGAATCTTTTGGCGTATCTATTAAAACAGAACAACATGCATATCATATTACCAACAAAAAACTAAAACCAGCTACTGTTGTATTATACGAAGCCAGTGACACAGCAACAGAAAATATTCTTATTGCCGCATCCGGCATCGCGGGTACTTCGGTTATAGAATTCGCACAACAAAATTATATGGTACTGGATGTATGTTATTATCTGACAAAATTGGGTGTAAAAATAGATGGTATACATACACATACTCTGACTATCACCGGTAAAAAAAATATTAATGCCGATGTAGAACATTACAACAGTGAAGATCCCATAGAATCGATGATGTTAATTTCTGCAGCTATTGTTACTAAATCAGAACTCACTATCACACGATGCTCTATTGATTTCTTGAAACGAGAATTATTAGTTTTGGAAAATATGGGCCTTCGATACAAACAAACAAAACCCTATCTTTCACATAATAAAAAAACGAGATTGGTTGATATTACGATATTCCCATCAAAATTACATGCAATATCTGATAAGATTCACGCGACACCCTATCCAGGAATTAATACCGACAACCTACCATTTTTTGTACCTATTGCAACTCAGGCAAAAGGAACAACCTTGATTCATGATTGGATGTGGGAAAATCGTGCAATTTATTTTACTGAATTAAACCGTTTAGGTGCCCATATCAGTCTGGCTGATCCACACCGTGTATTTATCGAAGGACCAACAAAACTACAATCAACCCAGATCGTATGTCCGCCAGCATTACGACCATCAACTATGATATTTGTTGCAATGTTAGGTGCAGAAGGGACATCAACATTGCGCAATGTATATGCAATCAAACGTGGCTATGAAAATATTGTAGAACGATTAAATGCTATTGGTGCACGTATTAAACATCTAGATGATTTATAAAAAGAAAAGCCTTGGACGCACAACGTTGTGCGCCCAAGGCTTGAAAGCTCGATGGTCCAGAGGTATCTGATGTTTGTGTTTCCCGATCGCATCATGGCACACATGTGTACGAATCTGCCTGATCCCGGTTCAAAAGTTATCTAGATATCTGAAAGAAAGAACTTTTGTAGAATTTTAGCATAAAAATATGCAGAGACAAAGTCAAAAAAAAGAACAAATCATAGTTATCTGCGGACCAACCGCTACAGGTAAATCTGACCATGCGGTACAACTGGCCAAAGAAATTAATGGCGAGGTTATTTCTGCTGATAGCAGGCAAGTCTATCGCGGTATGGATATTGGTAGTGGAAAAATCACGACAGATGAAATGCAAGGAGTTCCACATTATGGATTAGACATTGTAGACCCTACGGATGATTTTTCTGTTGCACAATATGCAGAATATGCACACAACATTATTGATGATATTATAGGGCGAGGCAAAACACCCATCCTATGTGGAGGCACTGGTTTTTTTATTGATGCAGTTATTCATGACCGTCAATTCCCCGCTGTTCCACCAAATGAAAACCTTCGAAAAGAACTATCGACAAAAACTACAGAAGAATTATTTCTACAATTACAATCATTGGATTCAGAATATGCAAACATTATTGATCAACATAATCCACACCGATTGATCCGGGCCATAGAAATAGCAACCGAATTGGGTTCTGTCCCCCCGCTAGAAACCCCAAAATCGCGTTATAACGCAGAAATTATCCATATTGATAAACCAGACCCGGAATTGCGCGAACGCATCAAAAAACGGCTTATAACGCGTTTGGAGCAAGGTATGGCGGCCGAAGCACAACACCTGTATGATTCCGGAGTATCCTGGGAACGACTAGAAGGTTTTGGGCTGGAATATCGATATATTGCAGAATTTCTCCAAGGCAAAATCACCCACGAACAAATGATCGAAGAGATCACAAATAAAAGCTGGCAGTATGCGAAAAGACAGAGAACATGGTTTAAGAAATATGTTCATTAGTATATTCTTTTGTTTTTTTATCAGGTGCAATATCGTAGATTTCTTTTGGATCAATAGCCAAAAGACCATATAAATTCCTTTCAGGAAAAGTAACACTGACCCAGTTTTTCAT
This sequence comes from Minisyncoccota bacterium, assembly GCA_021734445.1. Classification (GTDB taxonomy): domain Bacteria; phylum Patescibacteriota; class Minisyncoccia; order Phycocordibacterales; family UBA1006; genus JAIPIY01. Next base: position 49,675 of record JAIPIY010000003.1, read on the forward strand.
TTCTTCATATAATTCCCCGGTGGTTATATAATCAACGGGTCCCTTGATTTGATATCCAAACATATCAGACCATGCAACCAATGCAATATAATTATTTTGTGTAATATTTTCTTGTGTCTTGCCCATAAAATAATTCATCAGGATAATTTTATTGTCTCTTATTTTTAATGTAGACACAGGAATAACATTCATAATTCCTTGGGGAGATATTGTTGCCAACGCCTTTGATTCTGCTGCGAGTAAAAATTTTTGTATGTGAGTTTCCATAATATTAAATTAAATCTTATAAAATTGAGTTATTAGATACAGTAGTGTATACTTGTACTATATAGATAACCATCTATATAGTACAATATCATAATCATCTCATAATATGAAGAAAAAAACTCAAAAGAAACCAATCTTATCTAAAAGTCAAAAAACCTATCCTCGACCATCGTGGGTTCCAGATTCTATTCTCTCGGAAAAAGAATTATGCCCCGATTGCTTCAAGGTGGTTGGCGAACGCAGTCGATATAATGTCGTATGCATATTAGGTAAAGAAAAAGACGGATTAACGGTTACAGAAATAACCAAAAAGCTATCTTTGACGCAGCCAACGATATCTCATCATCTTAATGCTCTACAATCTGTAGATGCAGTAACAGTTACTAAAAATGGTACGGAACGTATTTTTAAATTAAATCGCGAAGCACATTGTTTTGAAGAGTGTAAAATACCTTATTAATAATTTTTATTTCATGTTTACATATTTTTTTTTAGAAACATTAGCGGGTTTGATTGGTTTTAGTGCTTTTATAATAATTCTATATGTTATTTGGAAAAAAGGAATAAAAATATCTTTATTTCAAGACAGATATTTTTTGTTTGTGTTTGGTTTATTTATTCTCATGGTTGGTATGGGTTTTTTTGCAAATAAAACATATCCGCCGAACTTTGCGATGCCGTCTTTTATGCATTCACATGCCCCAGGCGGACTCCCGCCATCTATTCCTTTTGCTAAAATTATAGATTTTTTTAGATATGAAAATCGTTTCGATAAGGTTACTGATATTGGTGCGGACCCAACAGTTGTTCCGGAAAAACCCCAAACCCCTGATGCGGACGGTATTGTGCGCATTAGCTTGACTGCACAAGAAGTTCTTTCAGAAATATCTCCAGGAATTTATTTCAATTATTGGACATACAATAAACAAGTTCCTGGTCCAATGCTTCGTATACGTGAAGGCGATACAGTAGAATTAACACTTACAAATGATCCATCAAGCCTTCATGATCATAATATAGACCTACATGCGGTTACAGGCCCAGGAGGTGGGGCTTCAATTACTCATGTTGCACCCGGAGAAACAAAAACATTTAGATGGAAAGCATTAAACCCAGGACTTTATATATATCATTGTGCGATGCCAAATGTTTCTACACATAATTCACATGGGCAATACGGAATGATTTTAGTTGATCCAAAAGAAGGGCTTGCCGAAGTTGATAAAGAATTTTATGTTATGCAGGGAGAACTTTACACTATGGGACAATTGGGTAAAAAAGGTCTTGTTGCTTTTGATTCTAACGCCTTAATTGATGGTCAACCAAATTATATAACATTTAATGGTCGCATTGAAACAACGCCCCGAATGCAAGCAAAAGTGGGAGATAAGATTCGTATGTATGTTGGTAATGGTGGCGTAAACCTCATTTCATCTTTTCATGTAATTGGTGAGATTTTTGATACTGTGTATCCAAATGCAAGTATCGGTGGCGCAATAGAATATAATACACAAGCAACTGCTGTCCTACCTGGTGGAGCGAGTATTGTGGAATTTACGGTTGATGTCCCTGGTAAATACTTACTTGTAGATCATGCTCTTGCACGGATGAATAAGGGTGCGTGGGCAGTACTTGAGGTGACGGGAGATGAGAACCCAGAGATATTTAAAAAGATTGAAACCAAAACAAATATGTCAGAAGACATGGAAATGCATTAATTAAATACTAAAAAAAGTGACAATGGTCACTCTTTTAGTATTTATGCAAAGTTCGAATGTCTCAAATGGGTCAATTTTTGACCTAATAAAAACACTTACAAACTAAAGCATCTCGTGCTACCTGTTAAAGGCGGGCCCACGAGGATTCGGTCACTCTCGTGGATTTTTTATTTCTCCGCTAGTTGGCGGATTATAAAAAATCTCACTCACTCGACCCCCACTCGCCGGTTCTGTTATCGCAGGCTTCGCACCGGCTCGGTTCGAATCCTCGTCATTCCGCGCATCGACAACCCAATCGGGTAATTAGACATTACCCTTTCGGGTCGTTGCGGGCCCACGAGGATTCGAACCTCGGTCAACGGTTTTGGAGACCGCTATTCTACCACTGAACTATAGGCCCTTATATTTAAAACAAATCCAGTATAACAAAAAAGTAGCCGTGTGGCTACTTTTTTGATTCATTGAAAGTGATGTGCTTTCGCAGAGTTTTACTATATTTTCGAAGTTTTAGTTTGAATGAAGCCAACTTTTTCTTGTTCTTAAAAGTCGGGTATACATCCCCCTTTGCTTCTTTGCTTTTTAAATATATAAGGTTATCTTGTGACATAGGATTCTATTACGCTTGTAGCTCTCTGATATTACTATAAAACCAATTAAAAATCAACCTCTCACTACTGTTGACTGTGCCGTGGGCAGGATTTGAACCTGCGTAGCCCGAAGACGTCTGATTTACAGTCAGATGCGATTGACCACTCCGCCACCACGGCATGTACGTTTTACATGCACACTAAACGTACCACCACTGTACACAAAAATGAACAATTATGCAAGACTATGCTGATGTTTTTACTTTCTTTTTCTTTACTACTTTTGTAGCAGAACCCTTTTTTGTTACTATCATTTCCCCTTTGACCACATCCACATGTACCACATTTCCAGAAGATATTTTATTGGTAATAATCAATGTTGCAACAGGATTTAATATTTTATTTTGAATCAGACGGTTCAATGGTCGTGCACCATATTGTGGATTATATCCTTTTTCCGCCAAATACGCATATGCAGAATCAGTAATAGACAACTTTATATCTTTTACCTGCAAACGCTCTACCACCACAGAAACTCGCACTTTTACGATTTCTTTGATTACTTCTGGAGATAACACATCAAACACAATAGTATCATCCAACCGATTCAAGAATTCTGGTCTGAAAAATTCTTTTAATGCCTGTTCTACTTTTTCCTTGGTGTTTTGATATGCTTCGGTTTCGCTTTGTGCAGAGAATCCAATGGATTGCATTTTTTCAACATACTGAGATCCAATATTTGAAGTCATCACAATAATCGCATTTTTGAAATTCACAATGCGCCCCTTTGCATCAGTTAATCGCCCATCATCCAACACCTGCAATAATACATTGAACACTTCGGGATGAGCTTTTTCTACCTCGTCAAACAAAATAACAGAATACGGACGATGACGGATAGCTTCGGTAAATTGACCTGATTCTTCGTGTCCTACATATCCCGGAGGTGAACCAATCAATTTGGAAACGGAATGTTTTTCCATGTATTCTGACATATCCACACGAATTAGCGCTTTTTCATCATTAAACATAAATTCAGCCAAAGCTTTGGTTAATTCGGTTTTTCCAACACCGGTTGGACCCAAAAACATAAATGAACCAATAGGACGATTAGGATCAGAAATCCCAACACGAGATCGTCTAATAGCATGAGCTATTTTTTCAATAGCCTCATCCTGACCTTTAACCCGTTTTTTCAAATCATCTTCGATGCGTGCTAATTTTGCCAATTCTTCTTCTAACATGCGAGATACCGGAATTCCAGTCCATTTTGCAACTACATGTGCAATATCTTCTTCGGTTACTTCTTCCCGCAATATACGTTCTGTGCGTTGAGTTTTTCGTAATTTTTCTTGTTTTGCCTGCATCTTTTTTTCTAATGCAGGAATTTTACCATAACGTATTTCAGCAACACGACCTAAATCAGTTTGTAATTCTGCATTTTCTGCTTCGACACGTAGTATATCAATTTCTTTTTTAATGATCGCAATTTCTTGCAAAGATTCTTTTTCATTTTTCCATTTAATTTCTAATTCACGAGTTTTATCTCGTAGTTCTGCAATTTCTTTGTCGATTGCTTTTTTTCTATCTTGAGCTTTTTTATTACCAGAAGATGCTTCAATGTCTTTTTTTAAAGCTTCTTTTTCAATTTCCAATCGCATAATTTTACGATGAGACTCTTCTAATACCGCTGGTTTGTTTTCTAATGCAATACGCAATGAAGAAGCAGCTTCGTCGATCAGGTCAACCGCCTTGTCAGGAAGAAATCGATTCGTTACATATCGTGTAGACAATTGTACCGCAGCCAAAATCGCATCATCAGTAATACGTACACTGTGGAATAATTCATATTTTCCTTTTAATCCACGTAAAATTGCAATAGCATCTTCGATGGAGGGCTCTTGGACGTGCACAGGCTGAAAACGTCGTGCCAATGCAGCGTCTTTTTCAAAATATTTTTGATATTCTTTTGTTGTCGTTGCACCAATTAAACGGAATTCACCACGAGCCAAAGCTGGTTTTAACATGTTTGCAGCATCTACAGATCCTTCTGATGCACCCGCACCAATCAATGTATGAATTTCATCAACAAACACAATCACGCGACCTTCGGCACGTTCGATTTCTTTCATGATTTTTTTCAAACGTTCTTCAAATTCTCCACGATATTTTGTACCCGCCAAAAGAAATCCTAAATCCAAAGAAAGTAATTCTTTTTCTTTTAATGATTCTGGAACGTCACCCTTTGCAATACGAATAGCCAAACCTTCTACGATGGCAGTTTTTCCTGTTCCTGGTTCCCCGATTAATACAGGATTGTTTTTTGTACGTCGTGACAAAATCTGAATAATACGCATGATTTCATTATCACGCCCGATTACAGGATCCAATTTATCGTTGGCAGCCATACGGGTTAGATTTCGTGCGTATTTTGTTAGCATTTTAAAATCTTTCATAGGCCCATTTCCTTCTTGTTCACTTTGACGAATTTCATCCAAAACTTTGAGAACTTTTTCTTTTGTCACTCGTACAGTGGTTAAAATATCTTTTGCTTGACCTGATGTCTCTAATACAGCCAAAAACAAATGTTCCACTGAAACAAGTTCATCTTTTAAATCTTTTGCAACACGAGAAGATGTTTCTATTACTGAAGCCAAATCAGGAGTCAAATAAATCTGGTGAGCCGGAGTGGTGGTGTTACCGGTGTCTACTTCGGGTTCGATATATTCCAACAGCGAATCGGTTAATATCATGGTGTCTACTTCGATACGTTCCAATAATGGAATGATTAAACTCTCTTCTTGCAACAACAAAGCCAATAACAAGTGTTGTGGATTCACGTGATTTTGTCCACGTTCGATTGCTAATTCATGAGCTTTTCGAATTGCGTCTTTTGCTTTTGTGGTGAATTGATTAAATGGTGGCATAGTGTTATCAGTATAACATATTTTTATAAATTTTCATCAGTGCTTTCTTTTTCAAGATTATCTAAAAACGTAACTACAGGCAATTCTGATTCTTGTATTAAGCTTGCAATAGATACACCAACATAACGCCAATGCCATGGTTCAGAAATGTATCCCGTAATGTCTTCTTCCCCTTGTTTAAAGCTTTGTACAAAACCATATTTGTGTGCATTTTTTTGCATCCACACATATTCAGGAGAATACACAAACGAATCATAAGAAAGAGCATCTGTGCTACCTGATTTCAAATCAACTACGGTTCCTAATTGATGTTCTGAATGTCCAGATTTTGCAACTGAAGGAAATTCCCCAAAAGAAGGTTCTGAACTTTTATATAAATCAGCCTGAGTATTTGCATCACGATATCCGGATGCCATAATAATTTTTAATCCTTCTTTTAATGCATCGTTTACTAATTTTTCAAATGCAAGCCCAGCTTCTTCATCCAAACATGTCGCCGTGCCCCGTGTATCAACACGATTGTTCATATGAATTAATTTAGGCGGAGCATATGAACCCAATGACTGGGTGTGTGACACGGGAATTAAAATATTTCTCACATGACCCTGCGGTGTACGTGGGCATAAATCAGGAATACTGATTTTTGATTTTATCATATCTGTTTCCACTAAATCACGAACACGAATGGGTTGGTAGGTTCTATCTAATTCAACAACGCGTGGATGATATGACCAGGTATCTTTATCTTGCATTTCGACAGACAACATCATGCCCCTCATGGTATTTTCAGAAAAGTATTGATCAAAGATAAAATTTCCTAGTGAGTATACAATCAACCCTCCGTTGTATTCTTCGATCTCTTGTATCACATGGGGATGATGCCCAATAACAAATGTTGCCCCCGCATCAATAGCTGATCGTGCCAAAGTTTTTTGTCGATTTGATGCAGTAACATATTCATCACCAAAATGAAACGAAACAATCACTATGTCAGATTGTTCTTTTGCCTGTTGTATCAATGACACCAATCGTGTATCTCGTGCCAATAACTGACCAGGACTATTTTCAGATGCGCGCAACCAGTCTGGACCAACATCAGAAAAGCCAAGAAAAGCAAAGGTAATACCGTTTCTTTCTATAATCCTTGGAGTAATCGCATCGGCATCATTTCTCCCTGCGCCGGTAAACAATACCCCCGCAGATTCTAGTCGTAATAACGTATCAGAAAAAGCGGAAACACTCCAATCGCCTACGTGATTATTTGCAAAAGAAACAATATCCACACCTACATCACCCAATACATCCGCGACAATCGGATCCATGCGAAATGAATATTTACTACCTACATTTTTTCCTTTGTCGGAAATAGGGCCTTCGAGATTCAAAAACACAATATCTGATGCATTAAAATATTCTTGAACATGTATAAATAATTTTTGAAAATCTCCACCAAAATTTCTCTGTACAGAAGATTCTACCCCACGGTCCATCATGGTGTCACCAACAAACAGTAATGAAACCGAGGTATCTACTTCTTCTTTCTCGATATTTTTTTTATGTTCTTCTTGTATATATTTTCCTTGTGCAACAATATTTTGAATAGATTCACGTACATACGAAGCCCCCCTGACATCATAGACATATAAACCACCCAAAACACAAACAATAACAAAAAAGAAAATATAATTATGTGTTTTTTTCATAAGGTAAAAATCGATTACGGTCTGTGTATAATTTGGTCACAGATTCTTTTACTGCGCGGGCTATTTCTAGAATATCTTTTTTTGTTGTATTTCTTCCCAAACTGATACGAATTCCTTCTTGTAGTATACCATCCTGTCCAGTAATAGCTTGTAACACATGAGAAACTTTTCCATTTCCTGTACTGCATGCGGACTGCGAACTGACGGCAACACCCCGCGCGTCTAATTCAATAACTAATTGTTCCGCAGAAATGTTTGGAAAAGCAAGATAGAGATTATGAGGCAATCTTTCTTTTTTTGAACCAATCAATACAGCATCAGGAAGAGCTGACTGTATTTGTGCATATAATTCTTTTCGTAACTCCAATAATCTCTCGTATTCAGATTTATATGTTTTCTGAGCTATCACTAATGCCCGGGCAAAACCAATACATGCAGATACATTATGCGTACCTGGGCGAAAACCAAATTCTTGTGTTCCACCGGAAAACCAGGATTTTGGAGAAATAGCACCTTGAAAAACCCACACACCAGAACCTTTTGGTCCATAGATTTTTGAACCAGACAAAGCAATACTGTCGACGTGCATCCCGCTGAGCTGTACTGAATGTGTATTTCCCATTTGTACAATGTCAGAATGCATATACGGATACAGAGAATTAGTATCCTTTCTGAATTGTCGAACAATTCGACCAATACGAGAAATGGGTTGCACTGTTCCAATTTCATTATTGGCACCCATAACAATAACTAATACAGTTTGTGTATCAAGATTTTTTTCAATAAAAGAAACGTCTACAATACCTTCTTTTGTGACGGGGATAGAAATAATTTCACATCCTCTTTTTTTTAATAGCTCCACCACACCCAAAACCGAAGGGTGTTCGATGCTACTAACCAATATCTTTGGAGTACCTGGGATACTGGAAATCACGGTCTCGTACAAAGAAAGAATCGCAATCATATTTGCCTCGGTTCCACCGCTGGTAAATACAACATTTTTGTCTGTTACACCGCACAATCTGGCAACATCGCGTCTGGCATTTTCTAATGCAGTATGTACCGTACGAGATTCTTTGTATAATCCCTGAGGATTAAAAGAATCTTTTTGTATGAATGGTCGCATAGCAGAAAAAACATCCTGATCAATAGGTGTTCCCGATGCATAATCTGCGTATATTCTTTTGTTTTGAAAAAACCATTTCATAAGATACTATTTGAATTTTTGGTAATTTTGTGTATACTTATACACTATGGACTTTCTCATTCTATTAGTCAGCATTATTTCAGGCGTTATCCTCCTTATAGTAGGTGGATTGTTTTATTATATCGTTACCCTGGGAAAGAGGCTAGCAAAATTAGTATCTGGAAAACAAGGCAATTCCCTGGAATCAACTATAACCCAAGCTCTGGAAAATATCAAAGAATTGCAGGCGGAAAATAAAAAATTACATACAGAAATTGCATCTTTGGATCAGCGTCTTTTAAAAACTGTACAAAAACCTCCGGTAAAGAGATTTAATGCATTTACTGATGCAGGAGGAAATCAAAGCTTTGCAACTGCATTTGTGACCGAAACAGGAGACGGGATTGTTCTGTCTACTATTTATTCACGTGAAAAAACAAGTGTGTTTTCTAAACAAATAACACAATACACCGCAACCCAAGAATTAACCGCAGAAGAACAAGATGTTCTTGATAATGCAAAAAATAATTATGAAAAAAAATAGCAAAGAAAATACAATAATGCAACGACCGCCCGTAGTAGTAATTATGGGTCATGTTGATCATGGAAAATCATCTCTTTTGGATTATATTCAAAAGAGTAATATTGTTGCTGGTGAAGCAGGTGGAATTACTCAACATATCAAAGCCTACGAAGCCCATCACAAAGATGAAAAAGGTAACGACCGAACTATCACATTTTTAGATACACCAGGACATGCTGCTTTTTCTGGAATGCGAACACGTGGTGCATCGTTGGCAGATATTGCCATTTTGATTGTGTCAGCAGAAGACAGTGTAAAACAACAAACCATAGAAGCTATCAAAACAATCAAAGCAAACAATGTTCCTTTTATTGTTGCTATCAACAAAATTGATTTACCTGCTGCAAATATTGAAAAAGTAAAAGGTGATCTTTTAGAATATGAAATATTCGTAGAAGGCTACGGAGGAAATACTCCTGTAGTGCCTATTTCTGCAAAAACAGGTGCTGGTGTAGATGATCTATTAGAAACTATTCTGTTAGTTGCTGAATTAGAAGAACTACAAGGTGATACTTCCCTACCTGCAACTGGTTTTGTATTGGAATCAACTCATGATCCAAAACGTGGAGTTTCTGCAACATTGTTAATCAAAAATGGATCTCTTTCTAGTGGATCTTTGGTGGTTACCCCTGAATCTTTTTCCAGTACCAGAATTATGGAAAATACAGTAGGTGGGAAATTATTGTATGCTCAGTTTTCTACCCCTGTGCGCATTACTGGCTTTTCCATTTCTCCTGAGATTGGATCCACCTTTACTACAGTAGCGACAAAAAAAGAAGCTGAGAAAATGATTAAAACATTTTTGGATGATACTACAAACAAAAAAGAACCTCGTCTTGATATGGGGACAGCGACAACCAGTATTCCTATGATTATCAAGGGAGATACCATGGGTACTGTAGAAGCGGTGTGTAGTGAATTGGCAAAAATGCAAGATGAATTTCTTGGGTTCAAAATTATCGAACGTGGCGTTGGATCAATAAATGAATCGGATGTGAAATTGGCAAAAGCTGATCCGTCTACGGTTATTTTGGGTTTTGGTGTAACTGTGGAAAGAAAAGCAGAAGATATGTTGATTGGAACAACTGTATTGGTTAAAACTTTTGATGTTATTTATCATTTGACCGAATGGATTACTTCTATGCAAGAAACATGGAAACCAAAGCAAGAAGTCACTCACGTCATTGGTTCTATTAAATTATTACGTCATTTCAGTAGTACCCGAGATAAACACGTGTGTGGTGGACGTGTAACCGCAGGCGAAATTACCTTGGGTTCACAGGTGCGTATTCTTCGAAGAGATGTTATGGTTGGTAGAGGTAAAATCACAAACCTTCAAGAAGGAAAACAAGATACCAAAACTGTTAGAGAGGGTTCTGAATTTGGTTGTATGATTGAATCAAAAATAGAACCAGCACCAGGAGATGTTATAGAATCTTTTATCGTAAAATATGAATAATAACGACATACAAAAACAAACAAGCAACGAACGGTTCACTGGTGAAATTCAAAAAGTTATTGCCGGGTTTATCACCCAAGAAGGCAACAAACAATCATTGATCACCGTGACCAGTGTCACCATGCAAGACAAAAGCAATCTGGCATCAGTAGGTATTTCTGTATTACCAGAAAGCCAAGAATCTATTGCATTAAAATTTGTGCAACGACGAGCTCATGATATGTTACAAAAAATCAATAGCACGTTCAAACATCGCCGTGCACCTAAATTGATTTTCCATATTGATAAAGGAGAAAAAAACCGGTATGCTGTTGATGCGATATTAAAAGAAGAGAGTTCTGAAAATAATATCGAATAATTAAAAAGGCCTGGTGGCGAAGTGGAAACGCTGGAGTCTGCAAAACTTCCATGCGCGGGTTCGATTCCCGCCCAGGCCTCAAAAATTGTCATTGATGACAATTTTTGCCCCACCTCAAAGAGGTGGCCAATCTTTACGTAGTAAAGCAGGCCAGGGGTAACATACAAGATAATACGGAGTATTAGATTGTTTTTGTTTTTAGATTGGGCGGGAATCGAACCGAGAGTGCGCGAAGCCGGACGATAGTCCGTGCACCCGAGTGGAGGTCAAGGGCGTGAGATTTTCTGAAAGAAAATCCACAAGAGTGACCGATCCCGCAAAGAGAGATTGATAATTCAATCTTTTTAATATACAATAAACAAGTTTTATAAAGCCCGGGTGGCGAAATTGGTAGACGCGCTAGTCTTAGGAACTAGTAGAGCAATCTGTGGAGGTTCAAGTCCTCTCCCGGGCACCAGAAATATGCAAAGACATATTTCAATAACAAGGGTATATATTCGACGTAATATATTCCCCTCATAGCTCAGCTGGTAGAGCAGTTGCCTCTTAAGCAAACGGTCGTAGGTTCAAGTCCTACTGGGGGGACAACGAAAAGAACTTTTTCAATAATAATATAGCCGGGATGATGGAATGGTAGACATAAGGGACTTAAAATCCCTGGGCGCAAGCCGTGCGGGTTCGAGTCCCGCTCCCGGCACAGAAACAAACAATGATAATGCCAAGGATTATCATTGTTTTTGTTTTATAGTCTGGGACGGGACGAGAAAGACGGAGGCGCGAAGCCGATTCGTAGAATCGCTGCCGAGTCAGGGTCGTGAAATTTTGCGTAGCAAAATATTCCTGACCGAGTCCTGCTCCCGGCACCAAGATAAACAAGGATACTGCACTGCAGTATCCTTGTTTATTATATACAGACAACAAATGTTTTTTCCTGTATACTATACAAGAACATTGTAAATCAAAGACCGATGATACAACCTTGGCAGATTGCTCTTTTGGCGATCTCTTGGGGGGTCGCAATGTATATTGATAAGCGGATATCAAAAGAAAAATTTACACATGTAAAGTTTTTTGTTGAGACGCTGTTAATCTCTTGTTTATCTTTTGCTATTATGATGTTTGTCGAGACATACATCTTCGAACTGACCGTTACGCAAAGTTTAGACAAAAGAATTAATATAACTATCTATAATTTCTTTACGGCTCGATTGTATGGGATTACCCGTGACACAATAATACATTATTACATCACGAGACCCAAATGGCTCATTGATGGTTTTGTGTATGTTGTGTACCATGGTGTGCCCTATATCGGAATAGTGTTTTTTGATGGAGAAATTGCACTCAGTCAGAAAATAACTATTGGATTAGCCACCTTGTCAGGAACGTTTATCATAGGCGCCCTGTATGGTAGAATCCTTGAATTTACGCGTATTTTGGTCATCAAATCAACATAGTCGGGCACCCTCCCAGGTGCTTGACTTTTTTTTATATATAGTGTATAATATACTTAGTATAGTTCTTTTACATCTGGTTGTGATTAGGTTATCTATGGGTGCAAATTCCCCTGTTTGTTATTGTAGATAACCTAATCACTAACCGCTAAAAATCGC
>JAIPIY010000004.1 GCA_021734445.1 Minisyncoccota bacterium
GGAGGGGGAGAAAAAAAAATTAATTTTCCAACAAAAAAAGGCCGCCCCCCTGGGGTGACGCCTTTTTTGTGGTATTTCTTTAGGCTTGGATATAAGGAAGGAATCCCATAAATCGAGCGTGCTTGATAGCCAAAGACAGTTGTCGTTGGTATTTTGAAGAAACCCCTGTTCTCTTTCGAGGAAGTATTTTTGCATTTGGTGATAAGAATTTTTTCAATAATTCTGTATCTTTGTAGTCAATATGTTTAATACCATGAGAAGTAAAATAACATTGTTTGTTTGATTTCATAGCGATAAAAAAATTACTAATAATTAGAAAGGTATATCATCAGGATTTGCTTCGTCATCTGGATATTCAATAGTATCCATAGCAGGAGGCATTTCTGATTCCGATTGCCCTCCTCCTGCAGATGATTGACCTGATGTTGAACCTGTTCCTGTATTTGGTGCCCCACCAGAACGTGGCCCAAATTGTACTCGATCTGCTACAACTTCTGTTCTGTATTTCTTTGTTCCATCTTTGTCATCCCAACTACGAGTAGTAAGACGTCCTTCGATCATCGTCATAGCACCTTTTGCAAGATACTGTGCTGATGTTTCTGCCTGACGACCAAATACCACAATATTGTGATAATCAGTTGATTCTTGGCGTTGACCATTTTGGTCTTTCCATACACGATTCGTCGCAAGAGAGAAAGAAGTTACCTTTGCCCCACTGGGTAAAGATCGCATTTCTGGTTCTCGGGTTAGATTTCCAATAAGAAGGACTTTGTTTAAATACATATACATAAGGCGCAAAGCGCGATGCCCTATTGGGCGTTATTGTTAATCAATGATCAGATTTTCAATACTTTCATCAATCACTTCTTCGTCCACAGGCTCTGCTGATTCTGTTGATTCAGTCGCAGGAGTACCAGTAGCAGTGTGTACTGGTTCGTCAGCTGATTCACGTGCAGGTCGTGTTTGAATACGTCCTGTTACCATAGTATTTTCACGTACAGTAAGAATACACAGATAACGAAGTAATTGATTATTTCCATCCAATAATTTTTGGATTTCTGGAATATGATGTGGCATAACTTCGAATTTTACCCACCCAAAATAAGCGGTAGAAAAACGAGTATGCTTGTTATCAAGAACTTTTATCATCGTGTACGCCAATGGCATTAACTTTGGATATTCTTCTGAGATAACCTGTGCTCCTTTTCCAAGGATCACGTCTTTTATTGTAGTAACAGCCTGAGGCAATTCTTCTTCCCCTATTGAAGGGATAACAAGATAGCCAACTTCATAAATACGAGGTTCTTGTGTTTCGTATTTAAGTTCAATATCATCTAATGATGATTCTTTTTCGGTTTTTGACATATATTTTTCACCGGTAATCCGTTAATCGGATTCCCCAAATAAAGATTGGGGTGCTTTTAATTCATAATATATCCCCTCGACTGGGATGGTTGTAGAATAGCATAAAAGGGGTAGGCTGGCAACTAGGAATTAGCTACTAGCTAGCGAGTAAGAAATACATTAAATAACAATAATTTCATTATTAAACTATTACTTTTTGGGTATGCAAAAAGTGATGAAGTTTGAATTAGAAATCTCTAGAGACTTATAACTTGAAATTAGAAATCAAACAATCTCTTTGCATTTTGCAGTAATACTGTCTGCACTTCTTCAATTGGTAATTGTTTTATTTCAGCGATTTTTTTGATGACTTCTAAAACATATACGGGTTCATTACGTTGTCCCCTGTGTGGCGCCGGTGAAACATATGGGCAATCAGTTTCTGCATGAATTCTATCCAATGGGACATATTGAATTAATTCTTCATATTGTTTTGCAAACGTAATAACCCCGGTAAATGACATATCAAATCCAATATCCATAAATTGCTGTGCAATATCTGCGGTTCCTGCAAAAAAATGTACATCTCCACGCAATGTATCTCCTGCTGTTTCTTTGTATTCACGTAATATATTTAATACATCCATATACGCATCATACGTTCCCTGTGATGGACGCACATGCAACATGAGTGGAAGATTCAGCTCAATAGCCAGTTCAATCTGTGCACGAAAAGCTATTTCTTGGACTTGTTTTGTATCGTGATCATTTCGATAATAATCAAAACCGCATTCCCCTATACCAACTATACGGTCACTGGATTTTGCAAGTTCTTTATATTTTTCTGTATCGAAAATCTCTCCACGAGAAGAAAAAGATTTATTACCTTCGCCTAATTCATCTTCGTCATGATGTGTTGCTGTTGTATGAATAGGATGTAATCCAATAATCGCATAACAGGTATCGTACATGCCTGCCATTTCAACTGCTTTTTTCGATGTATCGTATTGCGTGCCAATATTTATCATTGATACACCAGAATCTTTTGCACGCAAAATAACATCGTCACGATCATTGTCGTACGCAGCAAAATTCGTATGAGCGTGAATATCAATGTTTTTCATATTCAGACTATCTTTTTCTTTTCGCTAAAAACGTAATCACCACAGCGGTTAATCCAACTAATAACCCAACAAGAATGCCAACCAAGAAATTAGAATCTGTGGTAGTCTTTGTAGATTCAATAGGAGTATCTAATACAGGAGTTAATTCATCTTGTTGTTTTTCATTGTTGTCCTCTTTTACTTCCGGTTCATCTTTTGGGTCTTCTGGTTTGGGTTTAGATGTCTCAGAAATAGATGCAGAGCGTGGATAAAAACCTTTCTCGGTTAATTCACCATTAATAGTAACTTTTTTACCTAAAGTAGGGTCTGATCTATCCCCTTGAATATTAGAACTTAAAATAAGAAAATCTTTTTCTTGTCCTATACTAAATTCCGAATTACACTGACCTGGTATTGTCGAAGCAACAGATGTGATTTTAATAGGAAAAAATAATTCTCTTATGTAACAAGGATAATTGTATTCCTTGCCACACATTACTGGAGGTGTTATTAATTGATCTAGACGAACAGCTTCTGTTATTTCTCCTTCAATAGAGCAATTATTAATAACTTTCTTTTCAGTAATTAATGGATTTATTTCATTACTCTCATCATCAATAGTAAAATCAATAAACCTATTTTCTAATAAACTTGCAGTTATCGCTGCAGGCAACATATCTAATGGGAAAAAGTACTGTTGACGCCTTCCCATAAAAGGACAGTGACTTGGCTCCGCTGATAATGGTAGTGGGTCAGATTGTATAAGATAAATATCTAAATAATATCCTGATGACCGACCATCTGGGTTTATGTTTTCAAAATAGAAAGCTTTTTCAATAACGCCCCCTATTTGACACGAACGTATTACGGGAACCATTGTAAGTGCATCGACACTCACCGGTACCATCGCAACTCCAGAAATGGCAACCAAACTTGTTATAAAAATTGAAAATAGTTTTTTAGGCATATAATATACGTGATTTATAATACCATTTCAGTATATCAGAGATTTATGCCTTTTTATACCTTTCGTGCAAACAGGGGTTCTGCAGGTTTTTCTCTTTTTTCGATTAACATTCGCATTTTTTGTGCAGTTTCTGGCATGATGGGTTGTAGCTGTACTGATATTTTTGCCAATCCTTGCAATACTTCGAATACATCATTTCGCGCCTGGTCAGGATTAATCTTGAAAACTTTGAATGGTTCACGTTCAGTAATCAATTTATCCAATGCAGTGATTGCATGCCAAATATCGTTTGTTACTTCGGTGTAATCAAATGTTTCATATGCGGGATTCGCCACTGTAGAAAATTCTGGAAATACCAATCCACTACAATCGACATCATAACTTTGTGCCATGGTTAGCGTACGTGATACCAGGTTTCCCAATCCGTTCACCAAATTCGAATGATACGCATCTGAAAACCGTTCAACAGTAAATGGTGAATCATCCCAGGTACTGATTTCTTTTGTTAAAAATAATCGCAGTGTATCGGTACCATATTCTGAAACCATATCTCGAGGGTCAACCACATTACCCAATGTTTTTGACATACGAATACCACCATCACCCGTAATAAATCCGTTGATAATAATCTGGTGACTGTTTGGCAAACCCACTGCCATTAACATCGCCTGCCACATTGCAGATTGAAAACGATTATTATCTTTACCACAATATTGCGTTGGTGTTCCGTTTACCCAATAGTGATTAAATTTATCGTCATTTGAAAAAGGATTACCCAATGTTGAAACATAATTGGTCAGCGCATCAAACCATACGTACATTACATGATCGTCGTCATTCGGTACCGGAATTCCCCATGGCATTTTTTCTTTTTTTCGTGAAATGGAAAAATCTTGCAATCCCCTACCAACAAATTCTTTTATTTCTTTAAAACGAAAATCAGGCACCACAAACATTGGGTGTTGATTATAAAATTCAATCAATTTTTCTGTGAATGCAGAATATTTAAAGAAATAATTTTCTTCGTCGATATGTTGCAATGGTTGCCCAGGATGTTCAGGACATTCTTCGTTCACCAATTCAGAATCAGTTTTTTCTGATTCACAGCCTTTGCAGTATTTTGCTTGATATGGAGCTTTGTAAATATATCCATTCTCCAGAGCACGATTCCAAAATGCTTTTGCGATTTCGATATGATGCGCGTCTGTTGTTCGTACAAAATGAATTGTATCCATAATGCCAAATTGTTGTAGCTGTTCTTTAAATGTTGCAAAACCACTATCGACAAATGTTTGTACATCGACACCCTCTGACTGTGCTTTGTCATAGATTTTTACCCCATGCTCATCGGTACCAGTATTAAAATAAACATCATATCCCATCAGTGTTTTATATCGTGCCAAAATATCAGCACGTACAAATTCCAAAGCATGCCCCATGTGTAACGGTGCATTCACATACGGTAATGTGGTAGTAAGGTAAAAAGATTTATGCATAACTATGATGTTTCAGAAGATAATTTCCCTTTTTCAATATCAGAAACGAATTCAAGTAACCCTACGGTAACTGGCATAGCAATGATAACCCCCAGAAATCCACCCAATGTAGCCCCAACGACCAATGAAAGAATTACAATCAAAGGCGGCATTCCAATCACCCGCTTCATTACCAGTGGGTAGATAACGTGACCCTCTAATTGTTGTACGATAATATATAATACAACGATATAAATTGCCAAAGGCATTCCTCCTGCCAAAAAACCAATCAACGCAGCGGGAATACCGGCCAATATTGAACCAAAAGGAACTAATTCAAACAAAAATGCCAACAGTGCAAGTAAAAATGCATACGGTACACCAAAAATAATTAATCCTACGTATACCATGATTCCCACAAACAACGCTGCTAACAGCTGACCGCTGAACCAAATTTCAATTTTTCGTTGTGATCGATTCCATAAATCAACCGCGTATTTTTCATGCGATGAAGGCAATACCAAACGAAGGAATTTTTCAATTCCCTTTTCTTCGACAGCTAAAAAGAATGAGAGTACGAAAATAAGTATTCCATTGAAAACTCCACCAAAAACCAGAGTGAGATTTTCAAATATTTCTTTTGTTGCACCACCAAATTCTGTTTGCAAAGAATCAATCAAAGCCAAAGGATCTTGCTGAGTTTCCGAAGCAAGCCCAAGCATGCTTTTCATATTCTCTGGACTGAACCTTTGCAATAAATCAATCGATGTCGATTCAGGAAACAACAAGAATAAGGTACTGACTTCGGATATAAAGACAGGAATAATGAATGAGAGAAACAAACCTATTAACCCAGCTGATACTACATATGTTATCAATACAGAAATAGCCCGAGGTATTTTTATTTTCATTAACCAACGCACAGGTGCCTCGATAAATGATGCAATTACCACGGAAGTCAAAATGATCAACAAGATACCACGCATATAGTACATACCAATGGCAATCAAAACAAAAAATAACGCCCAAGCGAATGTTTTTGGAGCAATAGATACGGTAGTATGATTAGCGTGTTTCATATACACACTATACCATATTGAATAAAACACGCCATATGGGATGTTTTATTTTTTCTTGGTAGGACCGACGACGACGGTATGAAATTTTTCTGGAATCAAATATTTTTTTGCAACTCGCGCAATGTCATGTATCGTAATAGACCGAATTTTCTTTTCTCGCTCTGCAAGAGTTTTTAATGGCAGGTGCAAGGTTTCATAATGCCCTAAAGAATATGCAATATCATCGGTTGATTCATATCCCATGTATAATCCCCCCACCAGATATTCCTGCGCGCGAGCGATATCAGTATTGGTTATTTCTTCTGTGGAGAGTTTTTGTATTTCATCAAAAATTGCAGAGGTGACTTCGGAAACCCGAGATGGTTCTGTGCCTGTCACAATGGATATGTCTGATCCATCATCAAATGCAGTCAATGATGCGCGAACATAATATCCTGCACCCATTTCTTCGCGTAGTCGCAAAAATAATCGAGAACCCATACCATTTCCTAAAATACACGTAGCTACCACCAAAGCTGACATATCTGGATGCTCTGCACCAGGCAATCGTATTCCTAATGCAATATGAGATTGATCGGTTTTTTTGTTCAAAATGGTCTTTTTATCTCCTGTGGTTTTTGCCAGTGGTTTCTTTTTCTGCGCTGATTGTTTTGGTAATTCTTTGAATAACTGTTTTACCTGACGAACAACATCTGCATGTGACACATTCCCAACTACTACCACGGATGTTGCACCTGCGGTGTAGTGTTTTTTATGATATGCAATAAAATCTTTCTGAGAAAAACGAAGAATATTTTCTTTTGGACCTAATACTGTCATTCCTGCTGGCTGATTTCCATATAATGCTTTTTGCAACGCCGTCCCCGCCTGACGTTGTGGAATATCTTGGTACATATCTATTTCACCACAGATAACACCACGTTCTTTTTCAATTTCTTCTTTGGGAAAAGTCGAATGCAAAAAAACATCCGATACAATTTCTAGGAATTTCGATGCGTGCCGAGAAGCACCCTTGATATAATATCCAGTATAATCGTACCAAGTAAAAGCATTGGTTTCTGCACCTAATGTTTCTATTTCATAAGCAATCGCCTTTGAGCCACGGTTTATTGTTCCCTTGAAACACATGTGTTCCAAAAAGTGCGACAACCCATTTGTTTTTTCTGTTTCGTATTTAGTTCCCGCTTCAACCATAACCAACACCGTTGTGGTTGGACTGTCTGGTTTTGATACGGTTACCACCCGGAGACCGTTGTTAAGAATTGTTTTTTTGTGTTTCATATATACATTAGGCTAGTTTTTCTTTCAAATATTTTTGCAAATCTTGGATCGCAATACGTTCTTGGTTTCCTGTATCTCGATCACGGACAGTTACCGTATCAGCCAATTCAGGTTTTTCTTCTCCCAATGTTTCAAAATCAATAACGATACAAAATGGAGTTCCGATTTCATCTTGTCGACGATATCTTTTGCCGATATTTCCGTTGTCATCATACATCACGTGACCGAATTCTTTCTTTAGTGCAGAAAATACACTACGAGCTTTTTCTTGAAGTTCTGGTCTATTCTTTAGCAATGGCGATACGCAAACCTTGTAAGGTGCTATGCTTGGTGGAAATTTCATTACAGTGCGAACTTCTTCACCAGCCATATCTTCGTAATAACAAGAGCAAAGCACTGCAAGAACTGACCGGTCAACACTGACTGTTGGTTCAAGCACGTGTGGAATAAATTTAGTATTAGTTTCCTGATCAAGCACTTCCATAGATGTTCCTGAAAATTCTTGATGTTGTCGAAGATCGTAATCTCCACGATGCGCAAGTCCTGTCAGTTCTTTCGTTCCAAAAGGATATTCAAATTCTAGATCTACTGTTTTTTTACTGTAATGTGCTCTGGCTGTATCTGGATGTTCCAATGCATGTAATTTATCGGTAGGTACCCCAATAGTCGATAACCATTTCTTTTGTTTTTCAAGAAACTCATCAAACAATGGCTCCCATGCCATATCAGGTCGAATAAAATATTCAAATTCCATGATTTCAAATTCCCGAAGACGATAAATAAAATCACGAGGTGTAATTTCATTACGAAAAGCCTTTCCTATTTGAGCGATTCCAAAAGGTATTTTAGGAGAAACAGAATCTAGAACATTTTTAAAATTCACAAACATACTCTGAGCTTCTTCTGGTCTAAGATATGTTGTCAGGGCTGTTTCTTCAACTGCACCCATCTTTGTTGCCAACATCAAATTAAATTTTCTTACATCAGATAACGGATTCCCTTCTGGACTTTTTAATCCAAGTTCCTTTATCTTTGCATTCATCTCTTCTACGGTTAATTTTTCAGCATCAACCCCATGTTCTTCCAGTAAATGATCTGCTCGGTATCTTTTATTGGTTTTCAAATCATCAACAAGAGGATCAATAAATTCAGTAGTATGTCCCGAAGCATCCCAAACTTTTGGGTGCATTAAAATCGGCGTATCAATAAGATACATATTACCCTGTGATGTCACGAAAAAATTCATCCAAGATTCTTGAATATTCTTTTTCAAGAGTGATCCCAAGGGTCCATAATCATACGTCCCTGCAAGCCCCCCATAAATCTCTGAACCGGGAAACACAAACCCCCGTCTTTTTGCAAGACTTACGATTTTTTCCATTGTTACTTCTTCTGGTTTCATATTACAGCAGTATACAGATTTTTAAAAAAGACACAAAATTATTGCACCACCTTCCCATCTCCACCTACATTAGATATATCATTTAATAATTGTGTCGTATGTTGATTTCTTTGTGAACGCAATATTGCATTAGTAAATGCATCTCTGGCTGTCAAAAAGACAGTTTCGGTCAATGCAACTGAAGATCCAACCTGAGAAACTGATGGAGTTAACGAAACTTTGAATGACATGGTTCGAACCGGCTCAGAAAATCCCGTACCCAAAGAAACAACATCTGGCTTCCAGATTACTTCACGCGTTGGCGTATTGTACGTAATGGTCCCATCCGAAGGATTTGTTGTGCCTTCCCAGTTTACATACAATGGCAGTTTTGCCCGTACTTCTGTTTCTCGAGTTTGATTTGCAGTGTTACTAATCAACCATTGTAATGTATATGTTGTTTTCTGCCCTACACGAGGCGGCATAGCACCCGTATTTTGAAATGGTCCGGAATGATATAATGTTTTTGTTGCCAATGCGATATTAGTATTCACACGTGATGACAATGAAGATACATTGGTTAGGTCACGAACCAGTGCACCCTGGCTAGTATCTATACCCTGTACATCAACAGAAAAAAGAATCTCTGGATTTTGTACTACAGTATTTCCAGATTCAACAAGAGAATTTAATTCAAATGAAAAATTCAAAGTACCTGATTGATTTGCAGAGACATTACCTAATGAAGAATCTCTAGTTTTGTCCCAAACAAGAGTCATACTGTTTGAGTCAAAGAATCCCCCTGTAACCGAAGGCAAGGTAATTACATTTTGATCATCTTGAATACGAAGACGAATTGATGCATCTTGGATAGATGCCCCTAATGTATTTCTCCATGCTATAGAACCAGATATACGACCTGCATTACTAAGAGGGACCACCCCTGACGATTGTCCCATCACTGTAATGGTAGTATCCAAAAACGCGCTTTGCAAAAAGAATGGAGTCAACGAAGAATTCAAAATAGCTGCAAAAATTTCGTTCTGACTGGATGCTTTTGTTCCCACACGAACCCGAAGAATTTTTTCTTGTCCTGGTACCGCATTAGCCAACAACACCAATGAAATTTCTTTTGATTGCCCTGGTGAGATATCTCCAATATTCCAAACATTTCCCTGCTCTATTTCTGGCTCTGAACGTACCAAGGTAACATCTTGGGGATATTCCACTTGTAGAACAATATCTTGCAACACAGTGGTTGCATTAGACCTCAAGGTAATTGTTGCGGGAACTTCTTGATTAGGGATAACTAATTCTGGTAAATTAACAGACAATTGTATCGGGGATGAACGCAATGTCACCATATAGGGAACTTCTTTTACGAAAATTGCATTTGATCCTTCGATACGATATTCCAAGGCAACGCGAATAGACCGCTGTGATCCTTCTTCTCCGAATAATCGCATGGTTTGTGTTTCTAATACAGACCCTCCTGCAGGAATACGTTCCAGTGGTCTACGTATACGAACCGGAGTATCCCCCAATTCTGTAGAACCTTCTGCATATTCAATAATTAATTCTGCAAAAGAAAGAGGCGCCGTATTTCTATTAGTTAATTCCAACTGTAATTCAAATTCTTCTCCACCATCTACAAAAGTTTTTCCACCAACAACCAAATCAATATTTCCTGTTGATACACTGTTTCCCCCACCCAAAAACGTATATACTGCAAAAATCAAAGCTCCTAGTAAAAATATTCCAGAGAATAAAAATAATTTTTTAAAGAATGATGGTTTTTTCATAGATGATTGCATAGATGAGGCTTTTTCTGAAAATGTTTTTTGTGCATCCTCCCAATTTGATGAGATATCAACAACATGATCACGAAGACGCGCTCGTCGTCGAAGAGACGGTGGTTTTTTGCTTTGATATAAATTATTCTCGGTGGTTTCTATAAACCCCTTTTTTTCAGATTCAGACATGTAACCAGTATACCATGTACCGATACATGAAAAAAGACCTTATAAATGCGATTCCCTCAGGCCTTCATTAATTACAGAAACTAAACTTCTTTTTTCTTTTTGAATATCAGAAACCAGTGCGAGGTCATCATCACTGTAAATATATGTTTTATATTTTTCAGCATCGACATACCCCAAATATGCTAAGATACGTAACATCACGAGAATTTCTAATGAATCTTTTATCTCGACAGATATTTCTTTGTTATTTGCCAAAGAATATAACGTTCCGCATACGCGAAAAATTTCTGGATTTGATTCTTCTCCTGGGGTAAGTCTTTCCAGTAAAGAAAAAGTACGGGCAATCAGCGGAGACACATGAGATTGATATGATCCGGGGTGCCATGGATAGGTGTCTATGATTGCATTGGTGATTCTCCACATTTTTTTACCACGAACCAATTCCACTGATATCAATGCAAACATTTGCAAAGATGAACGTAATTTTGAATGCGGCTCTCGTATACCCTGTGCATGTGCCT
Source organism: Minisyncoccota bacterium (assembly GCA_021734445.1). Lineage (GTDB taxonomy): Bacteria > Patescibacteriota > Minisyncoccia > Phycocordibacterales > UBA1006 > JAIPIY01. The sequence continues at coordinate 11,134 of JAIPIY010000004.1, forward strand.
GAATATGCCCAAATTCTTCGGTGTACAGAGAAACCAAAACACTGGATTCATCGCGATTCCACCGGCGAAGCACATATGCTTTTGTACGGTACATACGATATGACATAATAGGTTCTAATGCTTAGTAACTAGTTTCTAGAGGTTAGCCTTATTGTATCAGAATTCTAAATTTCAAATCATTTACCATAACTTCTTCGGCATCATTTTCTGTATAGATAAATTCTTTGACACCTGCAACAGATTGAATTTCATCAGCAAACATCTCTATCATATTTTTACCCTGATCATCAGCCTGCAGAGATACAGTAATACTATCTGAAGCTTGCAAGCCTGTGTTTTTACGCATAGATTGTAGGACACGGATAAATTCTCGCGCATCCCCTTCTCGTTTTAATTCTGGGGTAATTTCTGTATCAAGACTCATTTCATCACTGAACACGATTTCCTTTACATTAACTTCATCTCGTATGAGCGCCAAATATTCTTCTTGCAACTCGTTACCTGAAACTTGTAACTTGCCCAGTGGTTGTCGTACTTTAATATTAGAACTTGCACGAAGTTCAAGAGCTTTTGAAATAATCGCTCGAGTTGTTTCCATTTCTGCAACAATCTGAGAATCGCTACCGCCTATCACAGGTACTGGCCAATGCTCCAAATGCACTGATTCTAATTTTCCTCCAACCCGTCCATAAATATCTTCTGCAAACATTGGTGTAAAGGGCGCAATAATTTTTGCCATTTCTAATAATACATATTGTGTTGTGGCAACAGCATATTGTGTATCTTCTCCCGCATCTTTGAATCGGTCACGACTGCGACGAATATACCATTGTGATAGATCGGCAATAAAATCACGAATAGCCCGAGATGGTTCCAATATACGATACGCGTCCAAATCTTTTGTACAAGATTCAATCAATACAGATAACTGTGCCAATATCCACATGTCTAACACATTTTTTGATTCATGGGGTTTTGTTGATTCATTCACTTCCCCGCTATATAATTCATAGAATTTTACGACATTATCCAATAGTCCAAATATTTTTCTTTGTGTTTCGACAATAGTTTTTTCATCAAAGTTTTTAAATTCTCCTGGCTGATTTACTGAATAAAACCAAAAACGAATTGCATCAGAACCATGCGTCGCAAACATATCCCACGGGTTTACTACATTACCTCGTGATTTTGACATTTTTTGCCCATTGGCATCCAAAATCAATCCCAAACAAATAACATTTTTATACGCCAACGTTGGTGTATTATGTGTCAGATTGGCAACGGCATGCATGGTATAAAACCATCCTCGTGTTTGATCTAAACCTTCGGAAATATAATCCGCTGGTGTCGGATCAAAATTTACCGGCGTACCCAATAGATGATCCTGGGCAATTGGCATACATCCAGAATCAAACCAAACGTCCATTACTTCGGGTGTTCGTTTTAATATCTGCCCATCTTTTTCTAATACAACCGCATCAATATAGGGTTTATGAATATCTAGTTCATATGATTCATTTACAGGCAATGGAACAAAAGGAATTTCTTCTACATGCCCCGGTGAAACCAGCGCATGGTGTCGCAACAGGTGTAACGATCTGGCATCATCTGCACCTTCTAATAATGCATGTACTGAATCAAAGAAAATACCATGCGTTACAATTAAAATTGTTTCATTTTGATACTTGTTTTCTAAATCGTACATGAATTCCCCTATTCTCTTTTTTACATCCAACGGAGTCGTTCCACCCAATGTGTCAGAAAAAGAATTAATTCCTCCATTTCGTAAGCTAAGAAATTCATCAAAGGGTTTCCCACACAAATTTCCAAAATCATATTCACGAATACGATTATCATATTCGATTGCAGATATATCATATCCAATTTCTTTTGCAACGATTTCTGCAGTTTCTTTACATCGCAACAATGGTGATGCGATGATTTTTGTAATACCCATCTGTTTTATTTTTTCTCCCTGATTACGTGCACGTTCGCGCCCTTCGTCTGTCAGATGAAATGTATCATTGATATCACATGCTGCAACCTGTGCAATCATATGTTCACCATGCCCATGTCGCATTCCAATATATTTGTTACCTGATTTTTTAACATATTTTTTCAATGTTTCAACTGAATCCACCACCACAGTATCACCTGATTCTGATTGCCAAATAGGCAACGGAGTTCCCCAATATCTATCTCGTGAAATTGCCCAGTCTTTGATTCCATCCAACCATTCACCAAATCGCCCATCACGAACATTATTAGGTTCCCAATGAATTGTTTGATTTGCTGACATCATACTTTCACGTACTGCACTGGATTTGAAATACCATGATGATCGTGCGTAATACACCAACGGAGTATCACAACGCCAACAATGTGGATAGCTGTGTTCATATTTTTCTTTTGCAAAAAAAGTATTTGCATCCTGAAGATGTTTAATAATATCAATATCCAACGTTGGCTTTCCATCTGTTTCTTCTTTTACAAATCGCCCAGAAAAAGAACCCATTCCATCTACATAGGTTCCCTGTTCTGTTACGATATGCATTTTTGGCAATCCAACCCGGGTACCCAATTCAAAGTCATCTTGACCATACATCACCGCAGTGTGCACAATCCCGGTTCCATCTGTTGTCGTAACGAAATCAGCAGAATATATTTTGTATGCATTTTCCAAATTGGCAACACCAGATTTTTCTGCAAGGTCTTTGAAATATGGGAACAATGGTTTGTATAATTTACCAACAAGATCTTTACCTGTAAATTCATTTACCACATCATGTTCAATATCTTTTAAAACTTTTACCGAAAGATCTTTTGCCAATATAACATATTCAGTATTAATTTTTGCTTTAATGTAGGAAATATCATTCCCTACCGCCAAAGCAATATTTCCTGGCAATGTCCACGGTGTTGTTGTCCATGCTAATACATAAGTTCCCGGTTCATCCACTAATTCAAATTTTGCCGTAATAGAAATATCTTTTACATCTTTGTATGCACCAGGTTGATTCAATTCATGTGAAGACAATGTGGTTCCACATCGTGAACACCATGGCACCACCTTGAAATCTTTGTATAAATGTCCATTTTCATGAATTTTTGCAACAGTTCCCCACAATGCTTCGACATATCCATTATCATATGTCACATAAGGGTTTTCCATATCCAACCAATATCCCATTCGTTTTGTCATTTTTTCCCATTCATTCTTGTATTCCCAAACAGATTCTTTACACTTTTGATTAAACGCTGAAATACCATATGCTTCGATTTCTTTTTTTGATTTTAATCCCAGTTGTTTTTCCACCTGTAATTCAACTGGCAATCCATGAGTATCCCAACCTGCTTTTCGTCGCACTGAAAACCCCTGCATAGTTTTATATCGTGGGATAATATCTTTGAACGATCGAGATAATACATGGTGAATACCCGGACGACCATTTGCAGTTGGTGGACCTTCGTAAAACACAAAGTCCCCTTGTGGAGATTCTTTGGCAAGAGTTTTTTTGAAAATATCTTTTTCTTCCCAATGTTGCAAAATTTCCTCTTCACGTTTTGCATACACCGATGGTGAAATTTCTTTGGTTTGATATTTTTTTAATTCGTTTTCCATAACATTAAATAAAAGCCGTTAAAGTAGTAAAAATCCCCAATATAATCCCTGGAAAATTTGCCCAAAAAACAAAATGTTCTTTTTTAAGAAAAGCATATGCAGACCAAATACTACAGTTTATAGTCACAACTATAGGTTGAATAAAAATATGACTTAGACCCGAAAGATTACTGATAGCAATTTCAAGCAATGAAACAAACATAAGAATGGCTATGACAGTACCGATTACCCCTAAACTTTTTATAATTTTTTCTTTATTTTCTATCATATAATTTAATAATTAAAAAACTCGTCCACGAATTACGAATAGTCATAATTCAAGGACGAGTTTCTTTTGACGTTGCATAAAGCTTTGCCTAGATAACACGTGGTACCACCTTGGTTTATCCCGCATAACCTTAAACAGTAATTGGGACCTTATTCTCTGGCTATAACGGGCCACCCGTTGGGTTCTATGTATCTTGCCATAGGCGGATATTCTTCCCAAAGCTTGAAAGATGATAGTCTTTCTCAATCGCTTGTATGTGTATCATAGCGTATATACCCACACTGTCAATATGTTACATCTTTTCCGGTGCTTTGATTCCCAACAAATACAATCCATTTTTCAGAATAATCTGTGTCGCCCGCGCTACCGCCAAACGATGCTGGGATACATCTTTATTTGACACATCAACAATCTGATTCGCTCCATAAAAAGAATTAAACGCACGGGCAACTTCTAATAGATACGTAACCACATGCTGTGGCGCATATCCAGTAATTGCAGATTCTACAATTTCAGGAAACCGATATAACATTTTTTCTAAATCAGAAATTTCCCCTGTGTGATAGTTTGGATGTATATTCAACCCTGCACCCTTTTCAATCAAACTACAAATACGCGCATGGGTATATTGTAAATATGGTCCAGAATCCCCTTCGAACGATAGTGATGTTTCGGGATCAAAATTAATATTTTGCCCAGGCTTTGCACGGAGGATAGAAAATTTTATTGCACCAATAGCAATTGATTCATATACTTCAGCCGAATCATTATGGGTTGATCGTTCTTTTACTTCTTCGCTGACAGCCTGCAACATATCTTCTGCAAGTGGAACACCACCCAATCGTGATGACATTTTTTGCCCTTTGAAATTCATACGGCCATGTGTCATGTGCACGCTTTTTTCTGACCAGTCTTTTTGTATCTTTTCACCAGCATCTAACACAATTTGAAAATGCGGAATTTGCTCATGGTCGGTAACAAAGATAGAAACATCTGGATGTATTCGTTCAAATTTTAATTGTAAAAGACCGATATCTTTTGCTTCGTAGGTTGGATTTCCCTGACTGTTAATAAATACTGCAGTATTTATGTGTTTTTTTGATTCTTCTGGTATATACACAATTGCACCTTGGCTTTCTGTAAATATGCCTGGAGTATTTTTTTGTATAATTTCTTTTCCCACATTCCCCGCTTCGCTTTCGTATATATAGGTATCAAAATGTGAACCCAGTTTTTGTAAAACTGATTCAAAATAGGCAATATTTAATTTTTTACATTTCTCAAATATTTCTAATTCAGGAGATTCTTTTTTTGCGTATAGATTATCTGCAATTTCTTTGACCTGGATGTGTATCGATTCATCATCTGTATATCTTTGCGTACCTTCGACGTATGCATTACCCAATATCTTTACGTCATCCGCTATAAAATCTGATCCGTATTTTTCTAATAAAACAAATATCGCTTTTGCAATTCCTAACGAAATATCCGAAGGAAATGCCATTGTGGCAACATTAGCACCAGAGAATTGCATTAACCGAACCAAAGATTCTCCAATCGCATTATTCATCATGTGCCCCACGGTAAAAGGTTTAAACAAATTCAAAGATGAATGTTCAACTAGAATCTTTTTGTCTGTCAGTATATTGGTCTTACCAAAATCATTTTCTTTTTCAAGAATTTCTGGAATAGCTTTTTGAAAAAAGGGTTTTGCTAGATAAAAATTAATAAACCCAGGACCAGCAACGGTTATTTTTTCAATTTCTTGTGAGAGGTTTTTAGAAATCGCAAATTGAATTTTTTCAGCCAAATCTTTTGGATTTTGCTGTACTTGTTTTGCTAAACTCATGGCAACATTCGTTGAAAAATCCCCATGCGACAAATCCGCAGGATGCTCAAACACTATAGATTCTGGTGCAAGAATATCTAATTCAGCCAACGCAGACCGAACCAAAGTATCAAGATTTTTCACAATAGACATATGCACGAATATACCACGTTTTTGGGTAAAAAAGAACTATTTTTTACCCGTAGATCCAAAACGACCCTCTCCACGTTCTGATTCCGACAGCTCATCAACTTCTTGTATTTCTGCAATAGCTACTGGGAAAATGATCAATTGTGAGACTTTGTCACCTTTTTCAATCTTATATTCTTCATTTGAAAGATTCACAAGGTGGGTATTATATTCACCACGATATCCGGCGTCAAACACACCACCCATGGTGTGTAATCCTGCTTTTGAAATACTACTTTTATCTTTTACTAGTGCAGCATATCCATTTGGAAATTCCAAAGCAAACCCGTGCCATACAATAACATGCTCCATTGGGTTAATAACAAAATCTTCCATCGCATACAAATCCAAACCGGCATCCCCTTCTTTGGCATATGTTGGTAATTTTGCATCAGGTTTTAATTTTTTAATTTTGAGTTGCATAATTTATATTTTTTTACTAATTTCTTCTCCAATCTCTCGCATTTCTTTTCGTATTTGTTTTACAGCTTTGATATCTCTGTCAGGATCTACTGATGAAAATACAGCTGGAGCTATGGGCTTTACAACTCCTTTTGCATTTTTATCTTTCACAGAATACTGCAATTGAAAACTTTTCCTGTCTTCGTTATAAAAATCATATTTATCATCAATACCTCCAACTCTTACATTTTCTTCAAGCCCAACCCACATTGGCCCAATACTTGATCGTCCTAAAACATAACTCTTTTGCTCATTAACATAATTAGCAAAAAGAAATTCGAGAAATGCAATAGAATGTCCAGAACTCATATACTCGTCAAATATAGCAATGCTCGGTTTCTGTGACATATCTTTTGATAATACTTCTAATTTCTCGATGGCTGCTATATATAGTAAACAAACGTTTTTGAACGACTCATAATCATCAAAAGGGCTATCTTGTCTTTCTGATGCATTTGCTGAATCCTCCAGATGAGTTATTTTCTCTTTGAGTTTCTCTATAGAAAATTTCTTTTTATCTAAAGTTAACCACAAGAACTTTTGCGCAGCATTACGTGAACCTTCCGCTGTAGGAAAGAATATTGTTTGTGGTTTTTCTTGTCCTTTTTCTTTTGCCAATTTTTCCCATACTGGGTCAAATAAATATGCCAGGGGTCGTGCTGTCGTATCTACATATATTACATAATCAGGTAACTTTTCAGCCCAATCTTCTTTTAAATGCTTTGCAATCCCTTCTCCGCATTCCAATAATACCCCCCTATCCCGCTCTGAAAGTAGGATTTCAGAGTTTTCCTTGCTTTCAATTTTCGGTTTTCCAAAATTACTTTCATTCATATATTCTTCATCTTAATTTTCATATCCAAACAATTCCGTTAAATCTTTTATGAAACCAACAAAATCTTCAGGTCTTTCTGCAAACCATTTCTGTAATTCATCTTTACTAACCCAACGAAGATTTTCAACCTCTTCTTCTTGGGGAACAAGTTTCGTATTTCGGGGAATTATCGCCGTGTACATTTGTACAAATCTTTTTCCTGTATTTGATTCACCATAATATTTTTTATCTTTTATAAGATTAATACCCCTTATACCCAACTCTTCTTCTAATTCTTTATACACATTAGAATCGTATGTCTCACCTTCTTCGACAGTACCTGCAACAGCGGGACCCCATTTGCCGGGATTATTTTTCTTGGTTAATTTTCGTTGTTGAAGTAAAATATCACCTTGTTCATCAGTTATCCAAATTGATGTAAGTCGAATAATATCTTCAGGATTACGATCTACCCTTTCTTTATATCCAACTATTTCATCTTGTTTGTTTACAATAGGGATTTTCATAATTATGTTACAGGATTATTTTCATCGGTTTTATTTTTCAAATATTCTGCTTCGGCAATTTGCCAATGAATTTCACCTTTCGATTCATCGCTTTGGCGTTTAATTGGAACAAAGATAGAAGGATTAGATCCTATTTCCGTTCGCCATCGCATAGATTGTTCAACATCGATAACATCTTTGATAGTAGTTGAAAAACCCTGAGGGTGATCCAACAATGCTTCTAAGAAGCTATTGTTAAATTTAGAATTAGGATGTGAAAAACCAAATTGTCCATATTCGGAACTACCTATCATAATTGGTAGAACCTTGATATCCATTGCTTCTAGTTCTTCGTAAAGCATGCGAATAAAATCCTGATTGAAACACGCGGACGAAATAAAAATAGGACGCTCTCCTGATGGCATTAATTGATCACGTACAGCAAGTGCATTTGCCAGTTCTGAAAAAGAAATATACATATCTTCTGTAACCGGTTCTGGAAACCCATCAGCGCCAATTTCACCATTGGAAAGATATAATGCATCTGGTCCACCATGCCCATCAAATACAATAGTTGGAGATTGCGATTTTTTTATTTGCTCAAGAAATCCATTTTTTATACCAGCAAAACTATTTGCAGAATCTGGCTTAAACGAAGTCAGTGTTTCAGGTAGTTGATCTTGAATTTTTGTTAATGTTTTTTGTGTAAGAAACCTCTGACCCTGTTCCCATTCTGACCCTTGCTCTTCATGCCCCAACGTAATAACGTCTCGACCCTTAAACAGCTCTAAATCAAGAAATTCTTGATTATCACGTAATTCCAGTGTCTTTGCAAAATATTTTTTAAAATTTTCTTCTGTTGGAGATACACCTTCGATATACATATTCCGAGCAACCCAAAGAGATATTTCATACTCTCTTCCAGGTAATTGTTCGTCCAAAGAAAAGATTGAATCAGAACCAGGACCATTAGGAATAGTAATTGTATCTTCATGATACATGGGTGGTTTTTCTTTGGTATATCCAAGCTTTTGCACATAAGATAAAGCTGGGTCTTCAATAAATGTAGACACTCTTCTGTCTGAATTAAATTGATCGATTTCTCGATAAAAATCATGTAAATCTTCTGTATACCTAGACTCATCAACCAATTGTTTCCACAACGAAATTTTTCCATCCTGTAATTCATCAAAAAAAATCTGACAACCTTCTTGGGTATTAAGTCTATATTTAGAATAATAACTTTCACTAGGGCGACCATTCCTGTCCATACCCTGAGAATAAGCCACACTTGAAAAAATACTCTGTAAATTAGTACCAAAAGAATCCTGTATTCTTTTGAGAAGTTGAATAAATATTTGAGACTGATAAATAGGATCCTGGTTATTTTTACCAGAACATAAAAGATGTAAAGAAGCTCCCATATCAACAAGATCTTTCATGTTTTGTCTGTATACGGGATCTTGAATATCTTCATGCAAGCGCTTTCCTTCGGATCCCAAATATATAAAATCAAGACCGTTTAATGTGTGACCTGGCACCAAAGATAGTATTGGCGTGTTATCTCTTACAAATTTAGGATCTATGTATTTTATAGCAAAATCTCTGACAGAAATATCAAATTCATCTCTCAACATTTTTAATGCCTTTCTTTGCTTACGATTCATAGGAAGCTCTTCGATTAGTGTAGAATCACTTCCCAAGATTTCTCCATCAAAAGCAACGTCATATTCTTTTAAAAGACTGACACCATTCATAAAGTTTTCATTGCGAGCCAGCTTCGTATCATGTATAAATTTGAAATAATTCGAGAGGGTGGGACGGAAATGAGAATTATCCCCTTTTTCTAATCCCCCAGCATGTTTAATAAACTGATCAACTGATTCATCATTAATCAAATGTATATTATTTTCATCTTCAAGAAGAAGTATATCCTGGGATTCAATTTCAAAATAATTACCCAATTCACGCAGGCGACCCTGTGCACGTTTAAAATTTTCAATTATTACAGACGGTTCATTATGATATGACAAAATATGTAACAATTGACTGGTCTTTGTTTTTGATTGCAAAATTTCTTCAAAATCATGCACCTGGTCAACAATCGAAGTATCCAAATGTTTTACTCTTTCTCCATGATATTCTGAAAGTAGAGAAATTTTATTGGCTGATTCAGAAGAATCATCTTGCTCTTTATTATTTTGAGATTGTCCATTAACCGAAAGAACTAACGCGGCCGGTAATAAATATGCGCGAGAAAAGGATAGGAATTTTTTATAAAAATCCGGTGAAACAAGGTTTTCCCGAACAGAATCTCGTTCAATACCTTTCTGTATAGCCTGGTTAGGTGCTTCATTTTTTGGTTTTTTGAAAAATTCAAACATATCAACAGTATACCAGGTTTTGTCTTTGGTGCACCTTAAACGATATTAGGTTAAGTTAATGTTATTTTATAACATTCTTTACAACTTCATAGATTTCCTCATGTATATTCTCACGTGTACGAATCTCTTTTTTTCCCATACAATCTACTTTTATAAAATTTTGTATCGTTTTAGAAAGCCAGATTGCACTTTTGCGAGAATTTATTAAAAAGTCTATATCATTTTCATGCACATCTTTTTTCTTTTTTAGATATTCACGTTTCATCTTACTACTTTCACGATCTTTAATAAGCTTTAAAATAACAGGAACAGGCAAAGAAAGATATAATGTGATATCCGGTTTAGGAATACCAAAAACTTTGTATTCCATGGTGTCTAGCCAATGTAAAAATTCTTTTCGCTTTTTTGCATTTTGTATTTTCCCACCTTGATGAATTTGATTTGCGGATACATAACGATTTGCAAGTACGATATAACCCTTAGCAAGCCACGCGTTGATCTGTTTTGAAGATTCAAAGCGATCTGCAGCATATGCAATAGAAGCTATTTTAGGGTGCACTCCCAACCAATTGTAATATTGCTCTGATAGACAATGCCCAATAAATTTACCAAAAAAGTTTGTAGAATATTCAGGAAAATCAACTACTTTTACTTTTTTCTTTTCACTTGTTAATCGCTTTCGTAAAAATTCTATTTGTGTCGCCTTGCCAGAACCATCGACACCATCAATAACAATAAGTTTCCCTTTTTTCATATTACGCTCGTAAAATCTTATCTATTTTCTGTGCAATTTTTACAAAATCTTTTTCTGTTTTTCCACGAGTTGTTTCAGCAGCAGAACCCAATCGAATTCCCGATGGATCAAAAGGTTTTCGTGTATCAAATGGTACGGTATTCATATTCACGATAATCCCCTGTTCTTCTAGTTTTTCTGATGCAACCTTGCCCGAAATACCAGTACCGTCCATCCAGGTATCCACCAACACCATATGACTGTCGGTTCCACCAGTGATAATTCTCCAACCTAGATTTTTTAATTCTTTTGCCAATGACTGTGCATTTGCGATGACTTGTTTTGTATATTGTGCGAATTCTTTTGTATTTGCTTCGCGTAATGCAACTGCAACCGCAGCGATTTGGTTCATGTGTGGACCACCCTGCATTCCAGGAAAAATTGCTTTGTCTATTTTTGTATACAAACCACGTTCATCAATTTTGGAAAAAATTAATGCACTACGTGGACCACGCAATGTTTTGTGTACTGTTGTAGTGACTATGTCTGCATATGGAAATGGACTTGGGTATGATTTTCCTGCAATCAACCCTGCGATGTGTGACATGTCTACCATCAACAACGCTCCACATGCATCTGCAATCATACGCATTTTTTTCCAATCAATTTTACGCGGATATGCAGTGTATCCCGCAACAATCAATGCTGGTTTTTCTTTTTTTGCGATTTGTAACAGTTCTTCATAATCTAATTTTTCTGTTCCAGAAGAAACACCATATGGCACCTGTGTCCAAATCATTCCTGTAGTAGAAACCTTGTGTCCATGAGTCAAATGTCCTCCATGAGATAATGTCATACCCATAATTTTTGCACCATAAGGAACCAACGCAGTGTACACAGCAACATTCGCCGGAGACCCAGACAATGGTTGCACATTCACATGCCATTTTTTTGAAGACAAACCAAACAAAGACAACGCACGATTTTGTGCCATTCGTTCGATATCATCAATAATAGTATTTCCACCATAGAAACGTGCACCTGGATATCCTTCGGCGTATTTATTAGTCAATTCAGAACCCAACGCAGTCAGTACGTCTTTTGATACGTAATTTTCAGACGCAATAAGGTTGATAACACTTTTCTGTCTTTTCTTTTCTGATTGAATTAATTTTTCTATGTCTTTGTCTTGCATGGTATATGTGTACGTATATGAATAATGTCTACAGTATACCAAACCAAACCAAAACTACCAAAATATCAATTAAGACAGGATTTTACCCCATTTGTCTCACTATGATATACTGTTGGTATATGAAATCATACGAATATCACGAACATCCTGATCTTGAATATTTATCACTCATGCAACAGATTTTGGATCACGGAGAATTAAAAGGTGACCGTACAGGAACCGGAACAAAAAGTATCTTTGGTACCCAAATGCGTTTTGATTTACAAAAGCACTTTCCCCTACTGACCACAAAGAAAGTATTTTTCAAAATGATTGCACATGAACTATTATGGTTTTTGAATGGAAGTACTAATATTCAATACTTGGTACAAAATAATGTCCACATCTGGAGCGAATGGCCGTACAAGGCATATCTGTTGAAACAAGGAAGTGCTATGCCGGAAATTAATGGTGATGAATGGAATACAGGATTAAAAGAATTCGAAGACCGCATTGCAACTGATCCAGAATTTGCACGTGAACATGGCGAACTGGGACCTGTGTATGGATATCAATGGCGAAACTGGCCTGCCCGCCAGAGCCCAAGCCATCAGGCGACGGCAGGCGGGCCAACACCAAATGGTGAACACATCGATCAAATTACCAATGTCATTAACCAAATTAAAAACAATCCGAATTCACGACGCATGATTGTGTCAGCATGGAATGTCGCTGATATTGATGAAATGGCAAAATCTGGATTACCACCATGTCATTGTCTTTTCCAATTTTATGTCGCTGATGGAAAATTATCATGCCAGTTATATCAACGCAGTTGTGACTTTTTCCTGGGGGTGCCATTTAATATCGCAAGCTATGCCCTACTAGTTATTATGATTGCAAAAGTCACAGGACTGGAACCAGGAGAATTTATTTGGACTGGTGGCGATACTCATATTTATACTAATCATTTTGATCAAGCTCGAGAACAATTAGCACGTGAGCCAAAGACCCCTCCACAATTACGCATTACGCGCGATGTAAAAGATATTTTTGATTTCAAAATCGAAGATTTCGAAGTTATCGATTACGACCCACATCCATATATTAAGGCTCCGATTGCGGTATAAATCAAGCAACAAAAAACCACCCAAGGGTGGTTTTTTGTGTTTGAAATGTTTACTCTCAAAGAAAAACTAACTTTTTATTCTTCTTGTAAAGGAAAATCTTTCTTTAATTTCTCTATATCACCTGACAAAATTAATTCAGTCTCGTCATTTTTATCTTTCTTCCATAATTGAAGTGGCCCCTTGTCATGGTACCGACTCTGACGTCCATCAGGAACAGCTTCGGATAATTCTTCGAAGACAATCTGACAAATACGCTCGCCGGGATAGAGTCGAACTTTTTGTGACTGAGTGTTGTTGCGAATAGGAATCGTCAAATATCCCTCGTATCCTGAATCAATAATTCCTGTTAAATCAACGGACAACCCACGACGATTAGTCGAAGATCGTGGATATAAAATACCCATCAAATCATTTGGTATGGAAACTTTCTCCAGGGTCGTAGCTAGAATATATTCATGGGGCAAGAGATCAAAAAACTGCCCTGGTTTTAAATCAATTTTTTCAAAAGCTTCAACGTCTTTGTCTTGATGGTAATCAGTGTTTAATTCTTCTCTTCCCTTTTCTGTTAATTGCCAAACCTTTGGAATAGCAAATTGAAAACCGAGACGCAGGTCAACCGCATGGTTATGTAATTGAAAGATATCCAACGGTGGATCAAATGAAATTTCACCATTCTTAATTCTTTCTTGGATTGTTTTTTTAGAAATGACTACCATATATTATTGATCGTTATATTTTTGTGTTTCACTGCTGAGTAATTCAAATGCAATACCTGATTCTGCAAATACTTCCTTACCTCGACTGCTGGCATGATAATCATTACGCGCAACAACTCGAATAATGCCCGCATTGATAATCATTTTTGCGCAGGTATAACATGGTGCCATATTGCAGTACAAGGTTGATCCTTCCAATGCAATACCAACACGTGCTGCATGCGCAATCGCATTTTGTTCAGCGTGTGTCGTTCGAATACAGTGCCGTGATTCGGTACCATCTTCATGTTTTACAGTATGCATTTCATGACCCGATTCGTCACAATGAGCACATCCTGCAGGTGCGCCAACATATCCTGTTGCCACAATACGCTTGTCACGTGCAATGACACAACCAGCTCGCCCACGATCACAGGTAGCGCGTGTTGCCACCGCATCCATAATAGTCATAAAATATTCATCCCATGTTGGGCGGTTTTGGTTGCTTTCTATTGTATCTACCATATAATAAAGCATACATGATTAATATCATCGCTGCAATACAATCAAAAGACAACGGGTTAGGTTATCATAACGACCTACTGTACAAATTACCCGAAGATCAAAAATATTTTCGCGACACCACCACAGGATGCGTGATTATTATGGGTCGGAAAACATGGGAATCTATTCCCAAAAAATTCCGCCCCTTACCCAACCGAGAAAATATAGTTATTACGCATGATCCAGATTATGTTGCGCCTGGAGCTATTGTTACACATGGACTACAAGATGCTATTTCTTGGGCACAACATAATTTTTATGACAAAGAAATATTTATTGTTGGCGGAGGTGAAATATATAAACAGGCACTTCCCCTTACCGACCGACTCTACCTGACCCTCATCGACGGCGACAAGCCTGCTGATGTTTTTTTTCCTGAATACAAAGACATATTCACGAACGAAAAAATTCTACAAAAAAAGTCCCCATCGTCTCCGACAGGGCTTTGGTATTCGATTTCGCTTTTTACACGAACCCACACTGATGAGAATCTTTCTCAGAGGGATCCTCACTAATCACCTCTAATTTGTGAATATCTTTTTTGTATAAACAAGCCATCCTTAAAGGGTTTTTATTTCTTTAATTTTTTAAAAACTTGTTCTGGTATATTTTTCATATTTTCAAAAAGTGGCTGATACAAATCTTCTCGGATATCAATATCTAGTTCTTGCTGGTCTACAGTATCAATAAAATCCACATACGCTTCGGTAATCAGTGCCAAAGGTCGACATTCATCCCCTTCTCCCATCTGTAAAACAGCAGCGGTAGCCAAACTATCGGCAACATCAACGCGTGATAATTTTAATACCCGACCAAACATATCTTTGGTGCCTCGATAATCTCGTAGTCCAACAAAACCAGTATACCCCAATGCAACCCCAACAGTACCATTACGTAGTGGCAGTAAACGACTGTCAGTAATGAGAACCCCTAGGTTTTGTACATGATAGTGTTTTTGCAATTGATTACGAATCAGTTCTGCACTGTGAAAACTGTCTTGTGGAAGCAAAATAATTTTTCCATCTGCATTCGATTCATCAACCCCGGCCGAAGCCATAATCATATTATTTTTAATCGTGAGCCAAGTATATTTGGTACGCATCATCCAATCTGATTCACTACGAATGATTGCTTCTTTATCTTCTGGAGATTGAATAGTTCGTGTTCTTCCTTCGGATAATGCGACGATTTTTGAAGTAACCACAATAATAGTATTTTCCTGAATTTTTTCAGGTAACCAATGTATCAAAAAATCAAAAAGATTCTGATTTTCTTTGAATATTTCTGTTTTATACGTTTGTATATGCATATAAGGTTGATACAACAAAACCGCCCGTAGGCGGTTTTGTTTTTCGTAACAATTATTCTTCTATTTTAATTCCCATTGATCGACATGAGCCAGAAACAATTTTCATGGCAGCTTCGATATCATGAGCACTAATGTCAGGCATTTTTATTTCTGCAATTTCTCGCAATTGTGCCTTGGTAATAGTTCCCGCTTTTGAAGTGTTTGGTTTTCCAGAACCTTTTTCAACACCAGCAGCTTTTAGAATTAAACTAGTTACCGAAGGAGTTTTAATTTCAAAATCAAAACTTCGATCATCATAAGCGTTCAATACAACAGAGACTTTTGAACCCAGTTGATCTCGTGTTCGTTCGTTGAATTGATTTACGAATTCACCAATGTTTACCCCAGCTTGTCCCAATGCGGGCCCAAGTGGTGGAGCAGGTGTAGCTTTACCAGCTGGAACCTGCAATTTAAGAGTTTTTGTTATTTTTTTTGCCATATCTCCCTTACAGAATTTATTTATAAAATGAAGCGTCTTTCTAGCGTAACACAAGCTATAATACGTTTTTTCAAGAAAAAGTCAACGTTAAATCTTTTTTACTTGCAAGAAATCCAATTCAACTGGAGTTTCTCGACCAAACATAGAAACCAATACTTTTACCTTGCCTCGTTCGCTGTCTACTTCGCTGACTTTTCCTTCTTGCTCTTTGAATGGGCCATCATTAATGATAACAGGTTCACCAGGTACTAATTCAATCGTATGTTTTGCAGTTTCAGTATTCATGCGAGAGAACAAAGATTCGATTTCTTTTGTATCCAAGGGAACAGGATGCACCCCTGAACCTACGAATCCTGTAACTCGAGGAGTATTTCGAACAACATACCAAGAATCATCAGTTACAATCATATCAACCAACACATATCCAGGATAAATTTTTTCTTCAACTTCTACTCGTTTTCCAGCTTTGATTTTGATCTTCTTTTCAATAGGAACCAATACATTAAAAATTTTATCTTGCAAACCCAATGAATCAACGCGTTGTTTCAGGTTTCGAGTTACTGCATTTTCATAACCAGAATAAGTATGAATAGCATACCAATTTCTTTCTTGATTAACTTCTTGTTTTGACATAGATAAATAATTAAAAGAGAATAAATTGCTTCAAGAGCTTTTCAAAAATAACATCAAAGAGCCCTAAATAATAGGCAACCCCGAAAGAAACTACAATAACTAATAGCGTAGAAACCATTGTATGTTTATGGGTAGGCCAAACGACATGTCGCAATTCTGCCTTTGTTTCTCTGATGTGTTGAATGAGTTTCATATGTTATTTAAAAAGCCCCTCAAAAGGGTACCTGTATAGTACCCTAATGAAGTCTCAAAGTCAATATATCTCAAAAAGACTATTTAATTTGGTATGTTAAAGTAACTGATACGTTAATTTTTTGCTCTCCTGCAGGTAGTTGTGGTGCAAATTCAGCCTTTGATTCCATTGCCATATCCATAGATACAGCTCGGTTTGCCATTGGATAGTAATCCCCACCTTCTGAAAAAGAAACTAGCCCCCCTAACCGAGCCCCCAATTGATCTGCCAAAAGTTTTGCTTCTTTTTTTGCAGAATCGATAGCTTTTTCACGAGCTTCGTTCATTAATAATTCTGAGTCGTCGATAGTAAATTCTGGACCAGAGACATTTGTTACATTATTTGAAGAAAACAAAGTAAGTGCATCTGGAATAGATTCTAAATCTCGGATTTTAATACGCAAAGTTTGTGAAGTTTCATATCCAGCGATTTCATTCTGAGATTGCATAGGGCATCGATAATCAACGCATGGTTCGATATCGTAATAAGGATATGAAGAATAGCTCATAGTTTGAATATCGGCATCATCAATATTCAACAATGCCAAACCTTCTAACACAGGTTCCATAATTCCAGCTACTTTTTCCTGAGCCACCAAAGGGTTTTCACCTTTTTCTGATACGGTTACCATAATAGACGCAATATCAGGAACAGCAAATACTTCCCCTTCTGCTGAAACAGAGATAGTTCGCATGGTTTCAAATTTTTGATCCAATAAACTATAATTTTTCAATCCAACAAAAATCTGTACTACCAAAAAAACTGATAATACAGCCAGAGACAATGCACCTATTTTAAACATTTTTTCTTTTTCCATATATAATAATTATTAAATAATATGCTTATAGTATACCAAAAATAGCTATAAAAAGACAATAATCCCCACGAACGCAACTATTGCAAAAACAACTCTATACCAGCCAAATATTTCTAATGTTGTTGTTTGCACAAATCGTAAAAACCATCGCACCACCACATGAGCAATAACCCATGAAACTAAAAATCCTACGGTCAAAATCCCCCATTCTTGTGATGAGAAACCAAACGATGATTGAGACAGATCATACACTGACGCAGCCAACATAGTTGGTAATGCAATAACAAAAGAAAACAACGTAGCAGAATAACGAGATAATCCTGATACCATGCCCCCAACAATAGTAGCCGCAGATCGAGATACCCCGGGAATAAAAGACAATACCTGAAAACACCCAACAATAAAAGCTTGCTTCTTTGTTATTTTATCTTCTGTATTCGTTTCTTTATTTTTCCAAAGACGCTCAAAGACAATCAAAAAAACTCCTCCTACCCCCATGGCAACAATAGAAATACCGGCATGGGAAAGAAAAATATGTTTCACCAAAGGGTACACAAGAATTCCTACAAAGATTGTTGGTATCATAGCAACAATGGTTCCTATAATATTTTTTTTATCTTCCAGGAAAGCTTTGACTACCAAGCCAATCACAGACATCATAGCACCTAATTGAATAATAATAGCAAACGTGGTAACAAAAGATGCTGCAGGTATACCAAGAAAATTTTGTACCAATATAATATGTGCTGTTGATGATATGGGTAAAAATTCTGTAATTCCCCCTACGATACCCAATATTACAGCATCAATAATATTCATAGATTATTTTTCTTCTACGATCACCCAACCTTGTGCAATATAGGTATCTAATTTTTTGAATTTAATTTCTTCTGTTTTTCCATCTTTTGTAATGATTACCTTGTCATTACGGCCAAATTTTTCAGAAGACACCACAGGCATAACGGTTGGTGAGTCTTGTTGGTTATTCTGATTATTTAAATTCACCGCGGTCACCTGCATTTCTTTTGGTGGTGTTTCTACGCGAATCAAATAATCTGCAATGTGATTAATGAAATTTTGTTCTAATTCACGGAACAGTCGTAATCCTTCTTTTTTATATTCAACCAATGGTTCGCGTTGACCATAGGCACGTAAATTTACTGAACGTCGCGCGTGATCCATAGTATCTAAATGTTCCATCCACAACATATCAATAGCGCGCAATGCAACGCGTCGTACCAATTCACGAAACGCATCTGTGCCAAATGATTCTTGTTTTTCTTTGATTATTATTTGTTGTTTTGGATCAATAGTCCGTAATACATCATCAGCCAATACATCCATTTCATTTCCCACTGCAAACAAAATTGATCTCCGTTTTGCATACACAGTTTCTCTTTGTTTATTCAAAACTGTATCATATTCAAGAACAGATTTACGTGCATCAAAATGAAAACCTTCGATTCGTTTTTGTGCAGATTCCAAAGCTCGAGAAACAAAAGGATTATAAATTGCTTCATCTTCTGGAAGACCCAAACTTTTTACCATACCCAAAGCCTTATCACCACCAAACACACGCATCAAATCATCTTCTAAAGAAACATAAAACTGAGTCTCTCCTGGGTCACCCTGTCGCCCTGCGCGTCCACGTAACTGATTATCGATACGACGCGCTTCGTGTCGTTCTGTACCTAAGACATATAAACCTCCTTTGTTTTTTATATCTTCGTATTCTTCGGGTGTAGCCAGTGCGCCACCTAATTTAATGTCGATACCTCGACCCGCCATGTTGGTTGCAATGGTTACTGCCCCGCTTTTCCCTGCCTCTGCGGTTATTTCAGCTTCTAATTCGTGATTCTTTGCATTCAATACATTATGAGGAACACCCATGCTGGTCAAATATGCAGATACGGTTTCATTTTTTTGGATTGATGCAGTTCCCACCAAAACAGGTTGACCTTTTTGGTGTAATTCTTTTACTGTTTTTGCTACTGCTTTTAATTTACCTTGTTCTGTTTGGAAAATAAGATCGGGATGATCTTTTCTGGCAATAGGACGATTAGTTGGCACAACAACCACCTCTACATTATATACTTTCCGAAATTCTTCATCCGAAGTTTCAGCAGTCCCTGTCATACCTGATAATTTATCGTAGAATCGAAAATAGTTTTGATACGTAATAGAAGCCAATGTTTTTGTTTCTTGTTGAATACGCACACCTTCTTTTGCCTCTAATGCCTGATGTAACCCATCAGATAATCTACGCCCCGGTGTCATACGCCCGGTAAATTCATCTACCAAAACAATTTCTCCATCACGTACTACGTATTTTTTATCTTTCTGAAATAATGCTTTTGCACGCAATGCTGTTTCTAATTGGTGTACATACCGAACATTTTCATTGCTGTAGAGATTTTCTACACCCAATAATTCTTCAGCTTTTGAAATTCCTGCATCAGTAATTTGTATTGCTTGCATTTTTTCATCAATAGTAAAATGATCTTCTGGCTGTAGTTGTTTTGCGATTCCTGCAAACTGTACATACATATCAGTAACTTCATCTATAAAGGAAGATAAAATCAAAGGAACTCTTGCTTCGTCAATTAAAATAGAATCCACCTCGTCGACAATTGCATATGCATTCCCGCGTTGCACCAATGCATCTTGGGTATACTGAGTGTTATCACGAAGATAATCAAAACCAAATTCTGCATTTGTACCATAGGTAATATCTGCAGCATATGCTTGCTTTCGAGAACATGGTTTTAAAAATTCATACATCACACGAAATGAACTGACTTCGTCTCGTTCTTCGTCTGATTCAATATGTGCTGGGTCATAGAGATACGAAGTATTTTGTGTATTAATAACAGAAACAGATAATCCTAAAAATGCATAAATCTGCCCCATCCAAACCGCATCACGACGAGCAAGGTGATCATTTACTGTAATTACATGCACTCCTTTTTCTGTAAGAGCATTTACATACGCAGGAAGAGTTGCAACCAATGTTTTTCCTTCCCCTGTTCGCATTTCAGCAATCATCCCTTGGTGTAACACCATTCCTCCAATCATCTGGACATCATACGGTCGAAGAGATTGTGTTCGAACTGAAGCTTCGCGAACTACAGCAAATGCCTCTGGCAAGATGGCGTCCAATTCTTCTCCTGATTTTAGTCTTATCTTAAATTCTGTTGTTTTTTCTTTTAATTCCTGGTCTGAGAGTTTTTTAAACCCCTCTTCAAAAGAGTTAATTTTCTCAAGCTCTGGAGTGAGTTTTTTTAAAATCCGATCATTTTCAGTTCCGAAAATCTTTGTAAATAATTGTTTCATAATGGTACGATTATAGCACATCTTCATATAAACAAAAAACGCCCCCGAAGGGGCATTTTTTGTTAAGAGCGAAAACTATTTTTTCTTCTTAGCTGCTGGTTTTTTCTTAGCAACTTTCTTCACTGCTTTTTTAACTACTTTTTTTGTAGCTTTTTTTACAACTTTTTTAGCTGCTTTTTTAACTACTTTTTTTGTAGCTTTTTTTACAACTTTTTTAGCTGCTTTCTTTTTTGCTGCCATACGTGTGATGAAAAATTATTTGTAACATGCAGAAGGTCGACCAATTACCTACCACATCTTTAATTACATTATCGTACACTGGAGAACAAACAACAATAGAAAAATACATAAAAGTTGTGGATAACTTTTTTCTTGCATAAAAATATTTTTTTTGTTATTCTACCATTCGTGCGAAAGGTTCCATATAAAAACAACGCATAGTGAACTGTATTTGAAATGTTGTACTTATTTTATTTGTTTATTGTGTTTAATTAAAAAGATATCCCTCTACCCTCTTATTATCTAACAGTCTATCCATGCTTATATTAAATGAATCAAAAAGAAAAAAACTAACCATTCTGACAAAACACCACAAAGCATTGGGAAATAAAAAAAGATGCATGATTCTTATTTTGTTGTCACAGTATGAAACTATTCCTGTTTGGTTTATCGCTCAGGAAATTGAACTTTCTATAAAATCAACATCAAAGCATCTTCTGCTACTTTCTCAGGCGCATCTGGTTCGCAGTAGCAGAAAAAAAATAGAAATGCATTATTCCCTACCCAAACCAGCACCCATTACATTAAAAACTTTTCTCAAAGAATTTCAATAACATAAAAACAAAACCCACTACCAATCAGTAGCAGGTTTTGTTTTTATCACCTGGCGCGGTTAGCGAACTTGCTAACTCCACCAAATGTCCTTTGTGAGTGCTTGTCGCTAACCATGTCAATCGACAAGCATGAAAAAAGTATACCATAGTACGGTAAAAAAGAAAAAGCCCCATAAACACAAAACCCGCCCGAAGGCGAGTCTTATGCAGGACATTTGTGGTGTTACAATGAATTGATACCATTGAAGTTAGCCACTCACACACAGAGTATAGCATATCCTGTTTTAAAAGTCAAGCTTTTTCTTTATGTATAAATAATACCCCGCAAGCCTAAACCTGCGGGGTACTTTTCTTGGGGTCAGGGCCTCCATTCCAGACCCAAACAACAAAGAGAAATGATTCTTTTACTAACTTCGGATTTCTGGCGACTAGAATACAACAATCAGAGATGTACCTAAAACATGATACCCCTATCTGCATATGTGTGTTCCACTTTGTTGCTAAAAGAATTTCACCTCTTTTATAATCTCCATATATATCAAAGAAGCTATCTACCAATGTTCCCAAAATAGCAAACTGCGTCATTTTCTTTTGAACATTTTTATCCAAAGAAAGGGCGCAGTCGATAAACTGCATTGAAATAACCCCTTCCTTTTTTCGGAGATATATATATTCTTTTATATCTACCGTCCGAGAAATTGCTTCTGTGCAAGAAAACCAGACCGGCAAAAGGGATGCTATTTTTTCATGTGCCCCTTTGTGCAAATAAATTTTCCGTGCGTCAGAACAGAGTTTTCTTAAAGATTCTGGCAATCCAACATATTCACCCGATTTCATAAAGTGAATCAAATTTTCACCAAACTGGGTACGAGCAGGGTGAGACATTGTGTCGTATTCATAGTCAACAAATCTCATCAATCTCAATATGGTTTTTATATCAACAATTTCTTGTGACGTAAAAGAGAAAGAAAAACAGCATTTACACAATAATGCATAAAAATCAGCGCAACGTTCGTAATGTCGGGCAGAAATCTCAAGACGATCCATGGCTTGTTATGTTAAGTTCACAATGTACTTGTGCACACCTACCATGTATATAACACTCAAAAGAATCCAAAGTCAAGCTCCTTTGTCATAATAAAAACCCTAACCGAGATTAGGGTTTTTATTATGGATACATGTATCGATAAGCCGAATTCTGTATGTGTTGCCACATGACGAACATATATCTAGGATTATTGTTACCAACAATCTCAAGCGATTCTCCATGATAAACATGGCACGATCTTGCACGCAGGTAAGGATTTTGCCGTTTCACTCCCTGTGTTACCACGGGGATTCATCCGTAAACGGATGCCCTTTTCTTTCGATCTGGGCGTCACTGCTCGCACCTCTTGTTGTGTATCCACCAACAGATGGGGGTTACCCACTACCCTTCTCCATATTACTATGGTCGTGTTCGGACTTTCCTCGATAAAGAAACTTTACCGCGTTCGTCTGATACAGGGTTAGTGTACCCGGTAATAAGTATAAGTCAAATATAATTATATATTCTGTTTCGACATCAATATTATCACCAGATAGTAAAGGCAACCTAAAAAGTCCAACAAGTTTTAATTTTACTTATCCCAAAAAATTCTTTTATTTTTATAAGCCTCAATATAATATTGAATTCCTTCAAACAAAGGTCTTGGCAATGTGTCCATACTGTACCAATTCCAAGATAAAGTCTTATGACTTTCCAGAGTATCCGCATTTCCACTTTCCCATTCTGCAACCATCCCTATGTTTAAAAAATGGTTAGGAAGATACTCTTTTATGTTTATTACACAAAGAAAATCTACATTTTTAATTATAATTCCTGTCTCTTCTAAAACTTCTCGTTTCGCACATTCTATAATCGATTCTCCTTGCTCAAGCAATCCCCCAGGCCATGCATATTGCCCAGCACCAATCTGACAGGTGCCCCTTAATCCCAGTAAAACTTTTCCTTCTTTTATAACCATGACACCCACGCCAACTTTAGGATAGTTTTCTTTCATAATTATCTATTAGTCGGCTCAACATAATCGAGATTTAAAACTCTATATACCGACTCTTCTGTGTGATCTGTTAAACATTCTTCTCCATTATAGATTCCCCAAATACCATTATTATCTGTTCCAAAACGTAAACCTAATTCTTTTGCTCGTTTTACCAATGAAAGATTATGCTCTACGCCCCCCGTCCACACCAACAAAGAAACTCCGTAATCTTTTTCCGTAGCATTATACAGATCCACTGAAACATCTTTGTACAAAAATGTTTCCAAAGAAAACCATTTAGTTACGGTGCCAAATTTATGTCCTTTTATAGTAATTACATTCTCATAATTAAGTGATGAAAGCTTGCTAAACAATTCCGGTTTTGGAATCAGTACAAGATCAATATCTGAAATCACATCTTTCTTTCTGCGAATAGACCCTGCAATTTCAATTTTTTGACAATAGGGCGCCAAAATATCCCTAATTTCTTTTGCTATTTCCTCTATCTTTTTATTCTCAATATTTTTCATAAATTAAAAGTTAACCACCCAATCCACAAAACCAACATCAAATACCACATCGTCCATATTTTTGACATCGGCAACCATCGCGACAATATTTGGAAGTGTTCCACGTACCAACGCTTCCCCAAAAATGCAATAACATTTGCAATAATACTATCAGCCAACAATATAAAGAAAATAATTTTGATAATCATATATATAATAGTATACCAACGGATAAAAATCTCTTTAAAAACTTGTGGGAATTTCAATCTTGTCCCCTATTTTCACACCAACCCGATCAATAGCCCCCGCAGGAAGTTCCAAAACATACAAAGCTTTTTCTTTTGGTGTAAAAATTGTAGGAAATGTTTCGGGATGTACATTTTCAAGAATATGCACAACAACCCCCAATGCATCCAACCAAATCATATCCAAACTGACCAACATGTCTTTCATCCACAACGAATGATAATCCGGAGATTCAAAAACAAATAGCATTCCCTCGTTTTCCATCAACGAAGATCCTGATAATCCTTGCTGCCTATCTTTTGCATTTTGTGCAACGCGCACATCAAAATCATAACTATTCATATGAATAGATGTTCGTACAGTATCTGAAACTATATGATTATCCGAGAACAAGAACAAACCTATCACCACACCAACGCCTCCCAATACCACAATAAAAGGTAGCACGCGAATAAGAAAGAAACTTGTTCTTGATTGCATGTCTAATTTATACTACAATACCAGTACATGATGCAAGATACATCTCCAGAAAACACAAATATACCAACGAAAAAAGAAGAAAGCTGGATTGATATTGTTCGATTTGCATTAATTGCATTGGTTATTGTTATTCCTATTAGATTATATATTGCACAACCTTTTATTGTCAGCGGTAGTTCTATGGTTCCAACATTTCAGGATGGAGAATATCTGATTGTTGATGAAATCAGCTACCGTCTGGAAAAACCAGATCGGGGTGACGTTATTGTTTTTCGGTACCCCAACAACCCTTCTCGATTCTTTATCAAACGAGTCATCGGTCTACCAAACGAAACTGTCAGCATTGATAACGACACCATAACCATATTCAATGAAGAAAACCCTGATGGATTTTCATTGGATGAATGGTATCTTTCTGATATGATGCATACATTGCCATCTGATACTATTACGACACTATCAGATGAAGAATATTTTGTTATGGGAGACAACCGCGAAGCCAGTTCAGATTCTCGTATTTGGGGATCATTGCATGAACGATACATTATAGGAAAAGCATTTTTACGACTGTTCCCAATACAATCTATTGATGTCCATCCAGGAAAGGCATTATTTGAAAACTAATCTATCGTTCGACATAATACAATATATATGAAACCAGATTCAAAAAAACCAGCTCCAAAAGAAATTCCTACAACCATCAAAGGTGTTCGCGATATCATGGGCGAAACATACTACAACTACCAAGGGTTTTTTGAAAAAGCTCAAGAAATTGCTGTGTATTATGGATTCCGACCTATTGAAATGCCTATTTTGGAACAAGTAGAACTCTACAACCGGGGTATCGGCGAAGGTACCGACATCATGGACAAAGAAATGTATTCCCTGAAAACAAAAGGTGGAGACCATTTGGCTCTACGACCAGAAGGAACAGCAGGAATTGTTCGTGCATATATTGAACACGGAATGCAAAGCGAACCTCAACCGGTGATGTTGTACTATTATGGTCCATTCTTTCGACACGACAAACCACAACGTGGCCGATACCGAGAATTACGTCAATTTGGATTGGAAATATTGGGTAGTCCAAAAAGCATTGCTGATGCTTTGATTATTTCTACAACCTACACTGTGTTAAAGGCAATGGGTGCAACCGGTGCCACTGTTGATATTAACAGTATGGGAGACAAAGAATCTCGGACATTATATACAAAAGCATTAACTGGGTATTACAAAAAATTTGTTAACCAATTACCTGTAGTTGATCGTAACCGATTGAAAACAAATCCTCTTCGTATTTTGGATTCAAAAGAACCAAAGACAATTGAAATCAACGTCAATGCACCAGATGCACTCAGCTATCTGAACCCTGTCAGTAAAAAACACTTCAAAGAAGTGTTAGAGTTTCTTGATGAAATGGAAATACCTTATCGTATCAATAAAAATCTTGTACGTGGGCTGGATTATTATACCCACACTGTATTTGAAATTTTTGAAGAACAAACAGATGAATTGGTTTCCCCACTGACTATCGCTGCCGGTGGTAGATACGACAACCTGGCAAAATCATTAGGATATAAAAAAGAATTACCTGGTGTTGGTGTAGGTATTGGTGTGGATCGTGTATTAGAAGCATCATGGTGCAAACATTTATCTCCTAAAATTATCAAAAAACCAAAATTCTGTTTTATCCAATTAGGCTTTGATGCAAAACTAAAAAGTCTTAGCATTTTAGAAATTCTCCGCGAAGCAAAAATTCCTATTCAACAATCATTGTCAAAAGACAGTCTGGGCGCCCAATTAGGTATAGCAGAAAAATTAGGAGTTCCCTACACATTGATATTTGGACAAAAAGAAGCTTTAGACAAAACAGTTATTGTGCGTGATATGAATACACGATCACAAGAAATTATTCCTATAGAAAAATTAGCGCAGTATTTGAAACACATAAAATAGTTCTGGAATTCTGCTCTCTAGCTATCTGTACTATGAAAGAAAAACCAATCTTACAAAACGGGCACGAAACATTGCGCGCACGCGCAAAAGAAATAACGCCCGAAGAAATATCTTCTCCTCACGTGCAATCCATTATTATGGAAATGAAACAAGCTCTCCGTAAGGCAAAAGACGGGGTGGCAATTGCTGCACCACAAATAGGATATTCTGTTCGTATTTTTATTATTGCTGGTCAGGTATTTACCGACAACCCAAAAGAATTTCATGCATTTGAACAAGTTTGCATCAATCCTGTAATCACAAAAAAATCACGAAAAAAGAATTGGGTTCCCGAAGGGTGTCTATCAGTACGTTGGTGGTACGGGGAAACCCACCGATCTCAACAGGCAACCATTACGGCATATGATGAATTTGGAAAACCATTTACATTAAATGGCTCTGGATTGTTAGCACAAATCTTTCAACATGAAATCGACCACCTGGATGGTATTTTGTTTATCGATCATGCAGAGAAACTACATGAATTAACCAAGGAAGAACAAAAAGAGTATGAATAAGAAATCAAAAGACTATTTATTCAGATAACTTTCAAATGCTGGAATTAAATTATCGATAAGATTATATTTTTTATATTCTTTTGGATCAATCCAGATATATTCTTTATGATCTTTACTGAGTACAACGTTATCAGATTCAGCAAAACATTCAAAAAAAGTACCTACAATTTGCCATTGTTCCCCTCTTACCACCGGTCTCCATTCATTCACAAAAAATGGACGACCGATTTTAACATTTAATCCTGTTTCTTCTTGGATTTCTCTTATTAAACTTTCATCAAATCTCTGCCCCGGATTAACTCGACCCCCGACCACGTCAAACTTTCCAGCATTTGTGCCATCTGTATATTCTGTTGATTCTTTAAGTAGTAACACCTTTCCATCATAAATAATAAAGGCTTTTATGGCTGTGAATAATTTAATTTCCATACGATAATTTTAGCCTAATTACTGTTTAATCTCAACACGTATAGCGTGATATTCTTCATTATTGTCAGTATTTTCTACTGCGTGCATGGGCTCTGGATCCATCCATTCAACCTTTGTAGTATTTTTTGTATTAACAATATCTAAAACGTTGTTTTCATCATAATATTTTAGATTTGTCGGACGATCAATAACCATAACGCCTGGCCATTTGTGGTGATGCATGGGCTCCTTTTGTCCAGGTTTGACAACCACTTCGACTACGCGAACTTTTTCATTTTCAAATAGTATTTTATGAGAATTAGGCGCTGCATTTACTGCATCATGTTGATCATCCCATGTGTTTTGATTTAATTCATTCATGATATAAAGATTATTATTATTTTATTAACTCCCCCATTAACAACAATCATTCATTATTTTTTATAAAATAATCTTATACAAGCATCTAAATCTTGAATCAAATTCATCTCCAAAGCCTTTTTCGGAGAAATCCATTTAAAATCCTTGTGCTCCTGCTGACTGATAACAACATCTTGTCTTTGATTTAATTCTGTGTGATACATATGATATACAAAATCATACTCGGGATATCTAACAAAAACTTTTCCAAAATAAGAAAGTTCCGAAGAAGGTAACATGAATCCAGTTTCTTCTTGGATTTCCCTAATCATGGTTTCCAAAATCTCTTGCCCATCGTCTACCTTTCCAGCAGGAACACCCCAGGTATTACCCTGGGGTTTATGATCTTGTCTATGCAATAAAAGAATTTCACCATCGTGCTCTACAAAGCAGCTGACTACATCAAATTTGGAATTAAAGTTTTCTGGTTTTTCTTTGTGAATCATATGTAATTTTGAAGGTTTTTATATGCTAGGATTGTATATTATATAAATAATTGATACCATGATATCAATCACATAATACTTGTTTTATTTTATCACGAAGAAACCCCTGGAACAAACAACATTTTGAAACCGTAAAAACTATGAACAACAATGCCAAACCATCTATAGCATTCTTTGGAACCCCTGAATTATGCATACCTATATTACAAGAATTACAATCTGCTGGGATAATACCCGTGGTTATCGTTACCAATCCTGATAAACCCGTTGGGCGAAAACAAATTATGACACCATCCCCTGTGAAAATTTGGGGACAAGAAAACAATATTCCCGTTCTTGAACCAAAAAAATTAGACACGGATTTTCAAAATACATTTGCATTATATAATGTAGATCTTTCTCTGGTGGTTGCGTATGGAAAAATTATTCCAGAAACACTCATTCACACCTCAACATTTGGAACCATTAATGTTCACTATTCCCTACTACCAAAATATCGCGGTGCCAGCCCCGTAGAATCCAGCATTCTATCTGGCGATACCGAAACCGGTGTATGCATCCAGGATATGGCATATGATTTGGATAGTGGAGATATTTATGTACAAGAAATTATACCTATTGATATCAATGAAACTGCGCCTGAATTACGTAATCGCCTAAACGATATTGCAAAAAAAATGTTAGTGAAATTAATTCCCCAAATCGTATCGGGCGAAGCTGTAAAAACACCTCAGACTGGTGAACCAACGTATTGCAAAAAAACAAAAAAAGAAGACGGACAAATATTTTTTGATACCATGACTGATGCACAATTATGGAACATGTACCGTGGATATTTTGGGTGGCCAGGAATTTTTTATTTTGATGAAAATGGTAAACGCATTAAAATTACCAAAGCCAGATTCGAACAGGAAAAATTTATCATAGAAAAAATAATCCCCGAGGGCAAAAAAGAACAAGAATATAAAAAATCCGCATAGTGCGGATTTTTTATATGGTTACTTTATTAGATTACCAAGGCTTTATTCCTTTTAATCTTTTTTTCAGACTGCGGGCACCGCGTTCGAATAGATCATGCATGCGGCCTTTTTTCTTTCTCGCTTGGCGTAACAATTCATCACGAGTTTCATCAATTGCTGTATATAGTTCATCTCGCTCTGATGATGCATAATATTCAACCCCTTCTACACGAACATGAAATTCTGCACGATAGATATCACCAGACCGATGATGTTCAGTAGTCTTTCCCACCTCGACACGAATCACCGCCGTTGGATGAGAAATATCAATAATTTTTGACAACGATTCAACACGCTTTTCAACATACGCTTTCAGATCTGCTGTTAATTCAATGCTTGTTGTTTTGATATTGATGTTCATACATTCTTATTATAGCATTTTTTACAATCTCTGAATAGAAAATATTTTGGACGAATGATGATGCCCTGAAATAATTCTAATCGACGATACGGGCACCTGATACCAATCTGCAATCAATTGTAGTATTCTCTTGTTTGCATTATTATTCTGAGGTTTTTCTTTCACTGAAATCAAAAACGTAGATTCGTCTTTTTGCACAATAGATTCCCTGGAAACCCCTGTGTGTGCTTTTATTTTTATATACATATGATTGACATCTGGATGAAAAGGTTTACCATGTACCCTATGATACTCCTTCGAAATATTCTTCGGTTTGCATTGGTTGCGATATTAACCCCTTTTGCGGCTCTTGATATGGTATTGCAAACCTATATGGCAAAATTCACAAAATACAGAAAGGCAGAAAAAGATATTTTTATTGATATTGTTTATTGGATGGTGTATATTCCTTTTGCAATTTTTTCAATACCCGTAAACTGGTTTATTGTTCCCGTTCTTGAAGATATTACAAGCTAGTTTATTGAAACAGTTGTAATTACAACATCTTCTATTGGTTGATCCGAAGGACCTGTTTCTGTTTGACCAATAGCCTGCACTACATCAAGACCTTCTACTACGCGTCCAAAAACAGTATGTTTTGGATCCAAATATCGATTGTCTCCAAGATTGATAAAGAACTGAGAACCATTGGTATTTGGTCCTGAGTTTGCCATAGAAATTGTTCCTGCAATGTTTGCATTTTCTGGTTTTATTTCATCTGCAAATTGATACCCCGGTCCACCTGTTCCCCATCGTGGTCGCATGTTTTCTTCTTTTGACAATGGATCTCCACCTTGGATCATGAAACCTTCGATTACTCGATGAAAACGTGTTCCATCATAAAAACCTTCGCTTACAAGTTTTTTGAAATTTTCTGCAGTCTTTGGAGTTTGTTCATCAAATAATTCAATCGTAATATTCCCCATGGTTGTTTGTAGTGTAATCATATGTGTTTTTTGTTCGTTATTATTTATAGTAATATTTTGCACAGTATCTTCACCTATATTTTCTGTGATCATTTCCTGATTATCATATTGCAGGATATCGTCTATTTCATCTTGTGATGGATCGGACGTACGACTCATTGCCGCAACCAATATTCCCCCAATAATAACCAATAATATAACCAAAAATACTTGATATTTTGTTTTTGTATTCATATCTACATTATATTATGAATAATAATAGGTAGTATACCATATTCATCTTTATGGTACAGATTATCCAATATCGATAAACCAAAGACAAGAGATTGCACAATTCCTGTTTTTTGGTATAGTGTTTCTTGTCAGCAATGACAATAATCTTTTCAAGAAGAATTATTCCCCTGTAGCTCAGCGGTAGAGCACTCGACTGTTAATCGATTGGTCGCAGGTTCGAATCCTGCCGGGGGAGCAGAGCAGTATAGACATCAGAAAAAACCTCATTTCGTCTTGAAATATCCACTATATTTTCAGGTTCGAACTGGGGATTTTTTTGTTTTGCAAAAAGTAGTCCTTGAATGATAGCCTTGTAGGGTTCGGCGTTGTAAACACTGGCTTTTTTGTCTTTTAGGGTTAGGTTCGAACCAATTTCAAATAACATGTCCTTCTTTTCTTCTGGAGTTCCATGTGTGAATACATGATCTATTCCAGTGGCTAAATCAAAGGCTCTGTGGGCTTTCTCGAGTTGTTTTTGGTCCACATGTCCAAGTAATTGCGACTCTTGTCTTAAACGTTCAATTTCGGCTTTCAGGGTGGGTTTTATGAGCTGGAACTCTTCGTCATCTATCATGTTGCGCGCCTTCATCAAAACTACTTCTTTGTATTCTGTTTCTTTCTTCTTCAATGTTGCCTCTATCGCTTTTTTTCTTTCGATATCACTCTGCGAATCTTTTTGTTCCAGTTGTTTTAAATTATCTTGGCACCATTGGGCAAGCTCGGGTGATATCTTTATGTTCTCGCTAAAATATCCTGCGAGGTATTCATCGATACTCTTTTCGTGAACACTCTTTGCAAGACAGTTTGGGTTTTTTCTCTTTATGCAGTGATAGTATGTGTAATGCAGATACACAGGATCAACCATGGCATTTATGCTTATCTTGCACTTGGGACAGCATTCTTTGGTCCGATACGCAAATTTGTGCTTGCAAGCCGAGCAGATAAGCTGATACTTATTTTCTGCCGTAACCGAGCCCTTACATTCTCCGCATTTGATGAGTCCCGTGTATGCAAATGAGATTTTGTGTTTACTTGGTCGTGTTCTGCCTTTGTTGCCCATAATTTCTTGTATATGCCAGAATTGTTTTTCTGAAATAACTCGGGGCATGCTGTTGTGCAGTTCATAGCGTGTTCCTACTGTGTCATGAAAGAATCCGGCATAAACTGGGTTTTTCAAAACATGACCCGCAACATACGATATTGAAAGAGGTTGTCCGCCTTGTCTTCTTCTTTGATAGGTCCTCAGTCCCATTTTATTGTTGGCAATATCAGTCACCTGAGCCAATGAATATCTACCAGTCTCATAGAGTTCAAAGATTTGCTTCACCAAAGGGAAGCGTATATCATCGACAATCCAAATACGATCACCTGCACTACGGCTGAGGTCGTTAATAAAACCTATTGGGGCACGTCCGTTCGGCCATCCGTTTTCTGCTCGCGTCCTGATACCTCGTTTAGTGTCGACACTCAAGTCTCGGACGTATTGATTTGCCATACCTAGTTCCACCTGCATCATGAGCACGTTATCTTCGGGGTAGTAACTGCGACCGTATGTTTGTATATGCTTCACTATGCCTTCTTGCAATAGCCAACTTACCATTCCACCATCAATAGGGTTTCGCGATAGTCGATTCAGTTTCCATACGATCCAACCGTTTGCTTCTCCTTGTTTTGTTCTTCGTACCATTTCATCAAAGATGGGTCGCTTGGGGTCTTTTGCCGATTTTGATTCTTGAAAGATTTCTATGATTTCCAAATCGTACTCCTGTGCTATTTTCTTTAGTTCTCGTATTTGATCTGGAATGGATTGTACTTGTTTATCTTCGGTATCTGTAGACTTTCTACAGTACATGAAATATTTGTTGTTATTAGTTTGTTTTTCTTTTTTCATATCTTCATATTGCTAATTTATAATATTCTTTCTCTTCACAAACATATACCGGATATTCTTTCTAAAGTCTATTTATTTGGATTTTATGATAACCTCGTCGAGGCCATACCGTCTCTATAAGCGTGAACCCCACAGGGGAATCCAAAACAGAGACGAACCAAGAAGGAAAAACTCAAAGAAGAAAGACCAAAAAGGTTAAATTATGTACAAACAAAATAGAAAGAGGAAGCTCGGTGATGGTTTTTATACCATTCTTAACATATCGACGGTGTGAAGCTGGAGGGATTGCCTCATATGCAGCGTGTACCACCTTCATTTCTATCAGTTAGCAAGACGCCCTCCTCACGCTCGGGTTACCCCGAATAGTTATCTGTTTGTTACTCTATTTCATAGAATTCAATATCTCGAGCGACAGCAGAGTATCTTGCCATGTGTAGCCAGTTTTTTTATCTCGGAGACCCGCTAACGACTCCGCTTTGTTTGATTGTAAAGGTGCGTCAGATTGATACGGTGTACCATCTGAATTATTTTTTTCTTTTCTTAACAGAACCATATGCAATTTGATAAATACGCAGTAAAGAAGCACTGTGTTCTTGTGCTTCTTCATCAGACAACTCGATACCATATCGACGTCGAATGATCTCTTTAAATTGTTCTGCGGATATCTTATCTATTTGCATAAATATTACAGCCTAGTGCTGTAATATCATTAGAATCGTTTTAGGAACTTCTTCCCAATGCTTGTCATTAGGTTAAATCATAGTTTCGCCCTTATTTTTCAACGCAAAAAGGACAACCATCTCAGGTTGTCCACAAGCAAACATAATCAATTGTTATTTTTCAGGATTATTAAGCTTCCATCCCTCTATCCGACCATTGTTCTTATAGCCCTGTATCACAGGGTCCTTCTTGTTAGGAAGAAGGTTTTCAAATTTCTTTGAACCAACGGTTACCTTATCAAACAATCCGTTGTTGATTGCGTTGTTTATATTCTTAATAATTTTCTCATCTGTTTCATGTACCCATTCGTTACGTCGTTTTAGTTCCCTTATCATAACATCAACCGACACTTGATTATGTTGATCACTTTTATCTAACAGAATGTCTAATATTTTGTAATGTTTAACATTATGATCAAGAGGTTTGTTACGCGTAGTGAGCATTTTTCCATTGAAGAAGAAGTTACCTTGCTCATCTTTTTCTAGGACCCTATTACCAATCTTATTTTTCACTAACTCTAATCTCTCAATCTCTTTTTCCAGCTTTTCAGTTTCTAGTTCAAGGATCGCAATGGTTGGCGTTGTTACTGAAACACTGGGTCTTTCAAAATTAAGAAAATCACGAGGTACTACATTTCTCTCAATCCTTGAAAAGTCATCCGTGATTGGATATGACTTACCATCAGAGCGATGATACTTGTGAAAGAAAATCACGTCATTTTCATGTAATTGCTTGAGTATTCTTAGTTCTTTTACTCTCGAAAGGTTAACGATCTCACCCAGAAGGTGCTCAATCTTGCCACTAGTTTTTTTAGGGCATTCTAATAGCAGGTTAGCGAGCACTTTAAAAGTTAGTTCAGGGGAATCATACTGAATCATGTGGCTATATTACCACAATATATCAACATCTTGTACTAATTTAAAAGTGCTCTTTTTTAATCTTTTTAATTTAGAACGTCGGAAACAGGGGGAGGTTCATTTGTGCCTCCCTAGGTACTCTTTTAATCTTTTTAATTCTGCACGTGTGCCCAGAGGGGGGCACAAATGTGCCGGGGGTATCTTTTTTAATCTTTTTAATTCCGAACGTGCACAAAGGGGGGGAGGTTCATTTGTGCCTCCCCCTAGGTATAAATATTTCTACAGAGATACTTTTTTCAATTTTTTCAATTCCGAACGTTATGCAAGGGCGTTTCTTCTACAGGCTTTTTCTTTGTTTTTCTCAATCTAGATTGTAAGAGTTGGAGGGTAGGTTCATTTGTGCCTACCCCTAATCTACACGTCTCCCCAATAGGGTTGCTTTAAGCTTCTTAAAGTTTCTCATATCCTCTACTTCTAAGGCAATACTGATAAAAGAAATCATAATCCTTTTCTCTTTCAATGTAACTATAAGACCCCGGTTTTTTAGATTGATTTTGCATAAACTCAATTGCAGACTTATTGCATTCCGTCCTGACGTCTCTTTTTGTATTTCTAGGTTGAATAATTAATAATTTTATCAGGAGGTATCCCAAGGCAACGATACCGATGATTCTCAGGATGTATATTTTTTTGTTTATAATATTTTTCATCTTAGATCAAATAATAATGAATAAGAATTGCTCGTTTCTTTGCTGATTTGTGGCTTTGAGGCTGTCGGCGTACTTTATTGAAAGTGCCTTCTTTCAATTTTTTCAATCTAGAACGACACAGCATGCCTTAGTGGAAAAAACCCTTATTTTGTCCGTCTTTTCAGAACTTTTCCTACTCTTCTAGCCTATAATCAATGAAGCCTACATCGTCATATTGACCACCTCCGAACCTATAATAATCAGCCCCAGCTACGCGTACCTGATACACCAGCCGAAAGGATTCTCCTGTAGATACGAGGTCTTCATGGGTTAACGTATATGTAAGCTTATTACTCGGAGTATAGTTGTCGCCAGTCGCTTCGACAGTTTCTCGGAAGGGTCCCGAGTTTGAATTCCAATTATATTCAAGCGATCGCCCCTGAGGATCTTCTGCTTTCACGGTTGCGGTGATAGTATCACCAACACGTAGGGTGACTTTGTTTCTCGTGCTATACGGACCCTCATATCCGTTATAGCTCGACACCTTGTAAGTGTCACCATGATTATCTGTGAAAGATAGTATTATAGGATATGTTGGGCTTGTGGCATAGGTTTCTGTTTCATCTTCTTCGTAGGTAGTCTGCTCAGGTTCTTGCCAGTTTGCAATTTCCTGTAAATCCTTCCATGATGATTCTATTATCTTCTCTTGTTTTTTAATATATTCAATATCAGCATTATCGCCATGTAAAACTCTTTGACACACTAAGGTTAACTCCTGATGCTTTATCTCTCGCTCTAATTTTCCAGCGTTTGATAGTGGTTTCTCTAAAAGATATTCCTTATCCTTGGTGCATATCTCCTTTATTTCATCAGAGACTAGAATAGCTCTCTGTTCCGCCTCTGTTTCTAGGGGGATGTCCGTCTCCATTTTCAAAGAAACCCCAATGGTTTCAGGGTTGAAATCATTAGGGTTGGTTATTGGAGTATTATTCATTTGCTCTAAGTCAGCCTCAAGCTCATGACTTGCTATGCTTTCTTTGTCTGCTGTTAAAACCGAGGCAGGAGCTGTCTCGTTCGCTTGTTTGTTCTTTTGTGTTAATACAGTAGACACTCCTCCGGTTATGACAACAAGGCCAATCAAAACCATGAAGGGAATAGGGATGAATCCTTTTTGTTTTTTCTTCATATTTTTCGCGTGGGTTTAATAATAATTGATCCTATATGGTCAACAGAAATGGCCATACAACACCGACGGCAACTCCTTTCGGAATCACCCCAAACCCTTTCGAGCTTGAACCCACGCGAATGAATGCCGGCTTATATGGCCGTTTCTATTCGCGTAGGATTTGTACCATACCAAATTGCTCTGGGTTAGGTTTTGTATACCATAATTTATGGCAGTTTCATTTTATCACCTTTTGGTTTACTTATCTATCTTCTAGCTACGTTTTTATCGTCTAATTAATAAGAATAGCTTAATCCATTCGACACCTGTTTTTGTTGAGTATTTTGTGGTAAAATATAGTTTATAATGCATAGTTTAAGCAAAGATAAGCCGTGTATCCTTAAAGTAAAGGGATACAATGAATTATAATATATGCCCCTTAAGATCTTTGAAATATTAAGAATCAAGGGTCAGGATTTGAGACGCTTTATTCAGAAGTCTTATTTTTTCTGGGTAGTATTTTGGCTATTTGTGACATCTACTTTTTTCTCAATAATTATTTGGATTTATGGCAAGGAGATTATCTCACTGGCTCTATATTTTTATAATTTGCGACCCGCTGGATCTGTCTTTGTCGGAATAATTGGATTTTTTATTCTAGTTGGTATTTTAATCTTTACTATTAATCCCATTGATAAATTAAAAAGGCAAGGATTACGCAGTCAGCCGTCTTGGGTATTTTATACTTATTGGAGCCTAATTAACACTTTTATAATTTATAGCCTCACTTCTTTCACTTGGCAAAGCAGAGAGTTTTGGTGGAACGGTAATTGGTCAGTATTTCTCGTTGTGTCATTAATGATCATTCTATCGAAGTGGATCATAGAGTCATCTGGGGAAAAGTTAGACTTATCTTTTACTAGATTTGCTTCAGGCTCGACCGGTATAGACAATGATAAACTCAATTTCAAAGCATCTGCAAAGAATGCATCTAACGGCTTATTAAATTTAAGTGATGATGTAAACGTTGTAGGTTTGTACGGGGGGCTAGGTTTTGGAAAGTCATCATATGCTCGAATGATTCTTGAGAGCCTTGACGAAAACAAGGCTCTCTATACTTACATTTCTCTTACTGAGACAAATGAGGCTAAAGATTTTTCAAAGCTCTTTTCTGAACGCTGGTTAGATACTCTTTCTGAGAGATATCCAAAGATAGATATAACATCTCATTTACCATTTATGGATTCGATTCTTAGAGAATCTGGAAATGGAATCATATCAGAACTATTGAAAGCAATATCTACATTTAACTTAGGTCTGATAAAGACAAAATCCGCATTTTGTGATGGATTTTATTCAAAGAAGAACTTTTTTACTTCGAGTGCTATTGCTAAATTATTTGGAAATATAACTGAAATTAAAGAGACAATGTGGGTAATAATGGTGGATGAAATTGAGCGAGCTCAGTTTGAAGAAATCTATCGTCTGGTTGAGATTATCGAACGTTTTAAAAATGAAGGCAGATCTGGACTGCCCATAAAATTGGTGTTTCTTTTTTGTATCTCTGAGCCCGATTTAAATAATTACCTAACTGCATTTTCTGACTCTGATCCTCGTGCGCGACTTCTTAGAACATTCTTTTATGATGATCCCAAAAGTATCACACATAGAATATTTATTCCTACAGTAGGGCCCGAAATCAAACAAGAATTTATACTAGACTTATTAAATAAAGTGATAGAACGCGAAACTCTTGATGTGCCAAAAGATGTAAACCCACATGCAATTGGAGACCCTTCAAGATCATTTATGAATCATAAAGATGCAATAGAGCATACTATTGCTATTCTGAAAGAAAACTCACCAAGAATAATTAGTCGTATTACAATTGCACTTGATTTTTTTTATGGTGCTTTTAGAAATCATATAGGTGAATCTCAAAATAATAATATTCGTTTTAATGACATATTAACATTAGAGTATATAAAGATAGAGTACCCATATCTTATTGATTTCTTTACCAAAACGATTCATATTCTCATTAATCAAGCAGAAACAAACAATATGGATTCATATTTTATAAAAGAGGATTTGAAGAAAAGACAGATCGGAATCATTGGTTGGATAGAGATGGAAACCAAAAGAAAGATACCCGATGTAGATCACCCTAAAGTCTTAAGTATGATTGGGCTCGTTATGCATTACTACTTCGATTTTCTAAATAGAGATTATGATACCAAATCGAAAGAAAAATATCTTGGAACTACATCTTATCCTGAAATTATGAGTGACTATTTATCACTCATAGATGGGGTCACTGAAACTAACTATCGGAAGAATAATAGAATCTATATTAAGCATAAAACGAATCCTGAAGATACAATTTCATCATTAAGAGTTGGGGACTTGTTAAGTTACACTAGATTTATTTTTGACATACCTAGTGCCCCGATTAGTGTGAATATTGATTTAGTAGAAGAAA
The DNA here is from genome assembly GCA_021734445.1 of Minisyncoccota bacterium. Lineage (GTDB taxonomy): Bacteria > Patescibacteriota > Minisyncoccia > Phycocordibacterales > UBA1006 > JAIPIY01. The sequence continues at coordinate 50,606 of JAIPIY010000004.1, forward strand.
TTTCTCGGAGAATGATATCAGGAGGGATTAAAATTGACCCCATGAATGTCGATGATACTGCGTTTAGTGAAGGAATGTATCAGCTTGTGTTTCAAATTATTGCTCTTACAGAAAAAGAAAGAGATTCAATTTTCCCAACCGAGAATTTAGAGAAAGCATTTCGCGTAGTTAAATCAGTACTTTCATCGCCGAATATTAGTATAGGTATTAAGTTTATAATGTTAAGCTCGCTTGTTAACAATGAGCGAGGTAGCGGAAGCTCTATACATGGTCGACTAGAAAACACTTTTAAAAGATTACTTAAACATTTCGATAAAGAGATGAGGGATTTAATAAAAGAAGTGTTTTTAGAAGTAAAAATTAAATATTTGGATGGAAGCAGAATATTATATAAAGAAGAAGAAAATTTCTTCTACACCCTTTATCAAGGTTGGAGTGGATCGAAAGATTCAATACATGAAATTAGTAAAATTAGAAAGGCTGCGCAAAGGAAGCTTAAAGATTATCCGGAGGCAATAAAATTATATTGGCGGAAGTATCCTATTGATGAAGAGTGGACAACTCTCGATGATGTCTTTGAAGGCGACCGGTTTTTCTCAATGAATGATACCAGCAACCCAGTCTATATGCCTCTCAAGACATTAATTTCAGTAACTAAGCAATCAGAGATTGATGACCCAGAGATTAGTATGAAACTTAAGTTTTGGGAAAAGGTTAAAGATGATCCAAGGTTGAAAGAAATGGCAGTTATTCGAGATGATCAATCAACATTACGATCTTATCTAATTAGAAATGGCTTTTTAGATCCAGAACCTAAGTCCATTATTTTGACGAGGAATCTACAAGAAGAATAAATAGAATCATTATTTTATTTTTAGAATAGTAAGTTTGTAAAATAAACTTTTGTGAAAAATAAAAACCATAAAAAAGATGTAACTTATACTAATGAGGAATATACAGTACTTGATAAATTATGGGTCAAGATTTTGATTTTTTTTAGAGATATACATTCGACGTGGAAATACGGGCAAGCTTATGTTTTTGATACAAATATGATTGTCGTTCAAAACCAGACGGATAATCGATATAAAAAACTATTTACCATCAATCGTAATTATTGGGCTACTGAAACCAGCTTTAGAGAATCGAATATTTTTATTTCTGAAAAAGGATATAAAAGAATATTAAAGAGAAATATTAAAAAACTTTCTTTCGGGACACTTCGTGAATATTACCCAAATACGTGTCCTCTGTATTATAACTATATATCGGCAATGCATAATCCTGCTATCGTAGGAGGAGAGAATTTTGCGGCAGAGCTAATTATAAAATCACTTATAAAAAATACTACTTTGACAAAAAAAGAGGAAAAATTAAACAGTCTTATTGCAAATAAATTAGGACAAAGCAAACATAATGAAAAAGACGACAATGATCTCATGAAACTTTTACGAGAGGCGAATGTCAGAATGCTTAGTAAGAAGCGAGGTGCAATTCGCAAAAATGACGAAAACTATTTCAATGACATAAAAAGCCTAGCTTTGTCTTTGTTATATTGTCTACAAAGAAAAAGGAATGTGACCTTTGTGACTTCTGACAGTGATTTCCTTAATCTGGTTTTCGATCTTTTTTCTACGGTAATTCAGGAGTCTACCTTCAATGTAAAGATAATACCGTTACTCGATGATGATAAAAAGCAAGGTTTAATGAACAAGAAAAGATATACGTTCTTTTTGGACTCATTTGAATTTATTGAATACATGGAGAAATATATGGCAGATATTTTTGCTGATAATTGGAAGAAGGATTTTTTAATTTTTAAGATTAAATACTGGGACATACTCACACAAAAATACCATACTCTAGAATTCAGGTTTGATGATACGATGCGACAGATATTTTTAAATTCGCATGGTACTCGATTTTGTCCTTGTGCAAAGAATAATGAGAATAGTAACTGGATACGATACATGTATTGGTGGCCACCAAACTCCATCCACAATGAGCAGGTCCTGAAAGTCGTAGTCGAGGCAAAAAATGGAATTATCAAGGAGGATACTCGTATTACAGATACTAACCACACTGAATATTGTAGATACCCACAAGAAGATAATAAGGGAAATTTAAATTTTTTCTCAAACTTTTTTTAATACATAAAGAACATCTACGTATCTGAATGCCTTTATTAAACTGAGAAGAGATAGCTTGAATTCCTTTTTATTGTTTCTCAACCGATTGTGTTAGATACTCTTTTTATCCATCACTGCTGTTCGAACGTCGTACAACATGTGGAGTACTTTTTTCAGCCTTATTTTTTCAACAGTTATTCTTATAACTCCAACAGGGTTCTGAACTTTGAGTAATTCTGATACTATATAGTCATGAATAAAAAATATCTTATTGGGACTGTTATTTTATTACTTTTATTATTAGTAGCAATTTTTGTTAGTTTGAAACCCACTTCACAAAAAGATGATTCTCAAGGAAATCAAGAAGTGGCAGAGGGTCATAAAAACACTTCGTACACAATTGAAGGACAATCAATTGTTTTGACTGATGGATTATCAGAAATGGAGTCAGCTCCTGGTTCAGCAACCAAGATTGCAACTCGCTATTTTGGAAACGAGTTTAAGCACGACCTAAATAATGATGGTCGAGATGATGTTGTATTTTTAGTAACTCAAGAACGTGGTGGGAGTGGTAAATTCTTTTATGTTGTTGCTGCTCTCAATACTCCTACAGGATACACTGGATCACACGCCTTTTTATTAGGTGATCGTATTGCACCTCAATCTGTTAATGTAGACGAGGGAATAACAACACAAGGGACAATGAGAGACAATGTTATTGTAGTTAATTACACTGATCGTAAACCAAATGAACCAATGACCACCTCTCCCTCAGTTGGTAAGAGTACTTGGATTAAACTTGACCCAATCACCTTGCAGTTTGCTGTAGTTGCTCAGAATTTCGAAGGTGAAAGCCTGTAAATTGAAGTTCGGGTGATATGGCTTTCCAATCTATAGCTCTGAATGCGTCTATCATAGGGGGCTAACTTGTGCTAGCGTAAAATGTGTTGTTCTATATAAAATATAATCTACATAACTTTTCTTATTTATATACTACGTCAAGAGCGCCGGTAGATTTTTCAAGAATATAAGTTCTAACCTGATGTAGCCTTGCGAGCAGTAAGTGAAATTGAAGATCACTGACACAAAAGAGTAATTAAGGTGTAAACTATAATTATGGAATTTCTCAGATCATTTAGAATAGGACCTTTTACTATTTTTGATTTTGCTATTTCATATATTGTCATGTATTTTATTGCGCCATACCTTTCAAAGCTATTCGCACTAGCGGGAATAAGAGTTAATAGAGAACAATGGTTATGGTTGACTCTTCCTATCGCATTAGCAGTGCATCTTCTTACAAAAACAAGTACAGCATTCACGGAAATGACTCTTGACCCTTCTGGAGGTTGGTTCGCAAAGGCTATTATTGTGATAATGTTATTCATGGTATATGTGCGACGTGGGAATAGAAAAAAATAACAAAAAAGAAGATTTCAAAATCAAAGAAGTTTCTTTGGCACCGATGAAAATGGTGAAAACGAAGGTGGTATGGTTAGTCGTATTGCCAAGAAGATACCTTTTGAACATGTTTCCATTCAACACCTTGGTGTAATGCAAAATGGAGTGAAAACACCGTGGGTAGGAGCTAACGGTTTTGAAAATTATACTCTTGTAGAAAAAGACGGTGGGATCGAAATTATGATGGAAATGGTAAATACCCCTGATGATTTTTGCCCAGAAATGAATATCATGTGGCCAAAAGCTCTTGAAGTATTGAAGCAAATAGCTGAAAAATAATTTCACCCTAGAAAAACCAATAAACAAAAAGTCCGAAGCATCTGCATCCGGGCTTTTTGTTTTATTCTCTATTTTCAAAATGAGAATTATTGCGTCTCCTGTTCGTCTAATTTAGCTGCAGCTTCTGGTGTTGAAACTGATTTACTCATCAAAAACATTTTGATGATACCAATACCAATTACAAAATATACGAACCCTGCAAGAATAGTGGTCCATTCGAACACACTACCGGTAGTAATCTGTGTATTTTGGAAAACCGAAAGAAATGGTGTCGCAAAGACATACGTAATACCATAAATAAGACTGGTAAAACCCGCTTCTGGGTTTGCCCCCAGTAATTTTAAAACGAATCGAAAAGCAAGCATAATCTCGATAAATCCTAATATGTACCAAACCACCTGAGTTCCTCGATAGAGCGGCTTTGTACTTGATGCTTTATATGATTCCATAACTGTTATATTACTATTATTAATTCCTATGACCGTCATGAGAAGTCCTGTATTCATTATAACATTATAAAGACAACATCACTATTAAAAGAATTTTATTGTAATATACAAGCACAATGATATAATCCAACAATGCAATTAACCATTCTTCATTTGAATATAGAAAGAGATCGACATATACAGACTGTCATGGAACTTCTGAAAACAAAGAAACCCGATATCGTGTGTTTTGAAGAAGCGATTCTGGATGATGTGAAAAATATTTCTATAGAATTAGGATACGAATTTTCATTTGCACCTCTTGTGATAATTAAAAATAGGGATGAGAAAAAAGAAGAAGGCTCAGCAATTCTTTCTAAATTTCCAATATTGAAAACAAACAAATATCGATATGACGGTCAAACATCACCTGATGTTCCTATTATAGACGAAGAAAAAATAAGTTCAGGCACCAATGGAGAAAGACCAAGAGATCGGTTTTTGTATCACAGTACATTATTAACTATTTCTCTGCAGGGCGACAATGATACCGTGTTAACCATTGCGACAACGCATTTTCCTGTTGTTGATCATACCACCAGAAATCTGAAGGATCATAATTTGGACGACATACAGAAGATTACTGAAATGGAACAAACTCGTGCATATCTGGATCGTCTTATTCCACTATTAAGATCGATACAACACCCTATGATTTTTACTGCGGATTTAAATAATACCCGCGGTGAATACATATATGATACTGTCGCGCACGAATTGGTAGATATTGTTCCCCTATCGGTACCCTCTACGATTGATCCTGAATTACACCGCAGAGGTCATAACCTGGAGCTGTTAGTAGATACTATTATGACCAGCCCAGATATCACCGTTAATAATTTTGAAATAATGCAGGGAGCCAGCGACCACAAGGCATTATTTGCTTCGATAGTTATTTAATCTAATAAAATCTCGATTTCCGAGCCAGATTCAGGTATGCTACACTGTTATTATACACTCTGGTAAATCACCTATCACATTTATGTTTAATCCTAACAAAAAGATAATTGAAAACTTACGGAAAGAAGACTTAAAGCTTCCCGAGTATGATAGAGAAGTTGAAGAACTTGATGAAAATTATCTACAATTTTTTAAATCAAGATTTGAAGATTGGGATAAAAATTATCATACAAAAAGATCTGCAATAGAAAAAACCTACAATATTAACATACTGGGGCAAGGCAAACATTCTATTGTATTTACATCTCCTGACCTACCCGATGAATATGTTATGAGTTATTGCAAAAGCATCAGCGAAGCAGATTCCCCTATTGAGAAAAACAAAGATCCAAAGAAAAGATTAGTAGAAAAAACATTCAAACTCAAGGCAAATTTTTATCTGAATAGAGTTATGAATATTTTGTTTCCCGGCAAAATTGCAAAAATACATTATTGGAATGTTGATGAAAAATTTCTCCATGAAACTACAGTGCGTGAAAAAATTGATGGCGTAACAGCAGGGTATGGATTCTATTCTTCGTGGCAAGCTTTTGAAATTCCAACAAAAAAGAGCGCTGATGGTAATTTGAAAATATCAGAAATAAAAAATCTTATGTGGAAAAATAATATACCTATCTATTTAGATTTAGAAAATATCAATAATGTTTTAATTCGCAAAGATGGGTCAGAATGTTATGTTGATGGTGAACTTGAGTCATTTGACCCATACGAGGTAGAAGATCACTCTTTTGATAATATTCAAAAACTAATGAAGGATTTAAACACTCCAGATGCCGATCAACGTAAAATTATGACTTATATTGATCGTATTAAAGCTCTTGAGGCCGAATATAAGACAACTATGAAAGAAATTGATCCTGATTGGGGAACATTTCCTTCTATTATATAAAACAAGAAAATGAGCAAAATACAATAAGTATGCTAAGGGATTAAATCTTTATAAAACTTTACATTATTGTAATAGTAAGTTATTCTACAAAAGAACCATTTCATTGATAGGACCCATGGAAAACAAATCAGAAGATCGTATCCGTTTAAGCAAGGAATACAAAGAATACGCAGAAGAAGAAAAGAGAAATTGGATGCGGAAAAATGGACTTCCCATGAACGTACTCTACCCATTAATGGATCGACAGCAACGTGAGAAAGCTGATGAGCTTAGAAAAAAATGGTCAGAGCACATTACCCTCCTCACAGAAGAGTGGTGGGGAGAACGCGGTTATGGTTGCATTTGGCCTGAAAACGATCAGGAACCTATGCAAACCTACAAGCTGGAAATCAGTGTGAAGTGAGTGAGGGGCTTTGTTCTCGTGCCACTCATCCCCCGGGGATGAGTGGCATTTTTTATTGCTTTTTTAGTATAAATATGTACAATCAAAAAGAACGCACTTTGATTTAAGAACCCATGAAAGAGCAAGACAAAGTGGAGCTAAAAGCCCCAAAACCTGGTGAATCGATTAGAGTTGTAAGTATTGAAGAAATTTGCGTACCTAATGGAACTTATATTACCGAGGGTACCATCTTAATTCATTTTGGATCTGACAAAGCAACCATCACAATGGAAGCTGAAAAAAGTGGCAAAGTTTTTTATGCCCCAGGAATTGTTGAAGGTGCAGAAATAGCCACTGAATCTATTGTGGGATATATCCTTGTTGGTGACAATGAAGGGGTGGAAAATAATCCATCAAATCAACCCGACATGTATAATCCTACACACAGGCCAACAAGCAGGTTCACTTATGAACCTAGGTGGTGGCAAACGGATTCAGATATAATCCGATTAGTACAACCGTATTATGATACTATTGTTGGGGAAAATCCCAGCGAAAAAGTAAAAAACGCGGCAATTGTGGGAATATTTTGCCACCAGGAACAAGGTGAAGACAAGCGGCACGAATGCGATCATTTCGCATTACTGCAAGAATTGCAGAAAGATCCTACTTTGGTGGTTGGACTCTTTTCATTCACTCTTGTCACAAAGAGTGCGAACTTTGCAAAGGTTCATCAAAGATGTCATGCTGCTGAATCTTTGGAGGTATATCTTCAATCATCTCCACATTTGGCGGAGATATTGAAGTATCCCAATGTGGTACCCTTTTCTTTCCTTTTTACTGGTGATCTTGAAAACAATCTTGCCTTCAGGCAAAGTTTCTTTGATCACTTTGATTATAAGCATCGTACACTGACAAAGAGATAACACTCAACCCAGAGGCCCCGCAATTCGCGGGGCTGATTTTTTATAAAAAAATCCCTGCATCTCATAAAATGACTACGGACCCACTTCCCCATCCAAAAAATTTCATAAAACTGATGTATTTTACTGTTTCTGGTTCCACCGATGCACCTATCTACAGGGGTATAGATTTTATTATAAAATAGTGTATAGTGTCTCTATATGGCAAAAAGATTAACCGGCGTAGGAAACATGAAAGCATCACATTCAAAAAAGACGAAAAAGCGTCTTGAGATAAAGCACACAATGTTAAAAGAACGAGCAGCAAAAAAAGCTAAAAAATAATTTTATTAACCAATACAAAAGAGCTCCCCAGGGAGCTCTTTTGTTGTTATATATAATGTAGTGTATACTTTATACTATGGAAAATGAAAAACAACCTCAAAATAATTATCAACAAAAACCACTAGAAAAAAGAATGTCAGTCGGAGTAGCATTAATTTTGGGTATTTCTGGAATTATTATTACGGCCATTATCGCAGGTACGATTATTTTTACCAGCGGAGCGAAAGCTCTGGACAATATCGATTTCAAAGAGTTGGACGGATTACAAGTTCAAGTTAACGAACAAGGCAACGAAACCTTTGTTTCTGTAGATATCAATGAATCCAAAGAAATGTATACAAACTCTGAATTAGGATTTTCATTTTATCAAAACAAAGAACTGGGTAATTTTGTATTTAAAAAAGGTACAGGAACAACAGGTAAAAATTTCTTTGGCACCCAGGGATGTGAAGCGGGTGATAATTTCTGTATGTTTCTCGGTGGAATAACTACTGATTATACTTTTCCCGGAGAATTAAATGCCAACGAAGTTTCAAAATACCCTTCAGATGCAGAATTGGAATCTTTATCTGCAAATGGATATATGTATGAAAAACGAGTAAATTCCCATGGTGCAGAATATGTATTGATCTTTGGTAAAAAAGAAACTGACATGCCGTACATAGGAGAAAACCAGGCTGTTGCCATTTTTAAACTAACCTCATCTTCTGATTTTGAAGCTCTTGGATTCCAATTGGTTTCCGGAGATATGCATAATTTCATGCAAATTATAGAATCGGTAAAAGTTTTTTAACTACTCTCATAAACTAAAAACACCCCAATTCAGGGGTGTTTTTATTTTATAACACAAGGTGCCCAGCATGCATACAATACCAACAATTGGTGTTTGTCTGTTATACTGCATAGTAATGAAGATCTTATTTAAAATAATGGCAATCATTACCTGCACCTTGGCGTGCGTGACTATTATTGTAATCACGGAATCTCGTTTCAATAATTTTGAAGAAATCCCGGTTGCATCATATACACCAATACCCACTACACCAGTTACCCAGGCAATCCCCCTCATGCTGTCTATTGATAGTCTTGAGGTGCATGCCCCTATTGAACCTGTTGGGGTGGTAGATGGGGCAATGGGAGCGCCGGCCACTGCTGATGTGGTAAGCTGGTATCAGCCAGGAACAATCCCAGGAGATCCGGGTAGTGCCGTTATCGCAGGACATGTGAATTGGAACAAGGGGCAAGATGCAATATTTGCAAAATTACATACCCTTGAAATTGGAGACATTCTGTACGTAACTGACAGCCATGGAAATAGAGATTATTTTATTGTAACAAAAATAAAACAATATAAATTAGACGCTAATACTACAGAGGTTTTTTCATCAGATGATGGATTAGCACATTTGAATTTGATCACCTGTATCGGAGTATGGAACCCCGAAAAGAAAACTCGCGAATCCAGACTAGTCGTATTTACCGACAAAATTTAAACCAATAAATTATTTTTCAAATCCAGTTGTAGGAAATGCAGGATTTACAGGTTCTACAGGCATAGGTTCAGGAGCTGGAGTAACCATAGGTTCCACAGGAACTTGTTCTGCCTCCATTTCCAATTGTGCCTGTGCTTGCATTTCTGCTTCTGTTCTATCTTCTAATTGTGTTTGTGTTTCAGCAGAATAATTATCTTGTGGCATAGCAGAGTTTTTACGATCTTGCATAACCAACACAATAATAATAGCTGCGACAACTAATACTGCAATAATGATACCTGTTTTTGTGTTCATACTATTTTAATTTCATTAATAATAATTTCTTATCTTCGAACCATATATACATTATACACCAAATATTGACAAAAGGATATTCTGTTATTATACAACACACATACCGTTATTTACCTAATAAAGATTGCCCCTATCTATTTTGTTCAATAAAGAGCATACTGAATAGGAGGCATTACTAATTTATCGACTACTCTTCTTCGCAAAAGAGATTGCATATCATATGATTACAACTATCGCTATTATCTTATTGATCTTATGGTTATTGGGTTTTGTTGGTTTTAACATAGTAAGTGGATTTATCCATATCCTATTAGTATTAGCTGTTATTTTGTTTTTGATCCGGATTATACGCGGAGAGAATCCCTTCAGATAATCGAATTTTCTTATTCACCACAGCAACCTGTAGCGAGAAATTAAAAATACAAAAATGGTTAGACGTTTGTCTAACCATTTTTGTATTGCCGATTTGGATTACAGTGAGTTATACTATGTTTGTATGAAAAAAATAATCAACATCATTTTAAAAATCATATTATCACTGATTATTATTATGCCAATATTAGGCACCTTGGGTATATTTCCCCCAGCAACACCTGATATGTATAATACAACCAAAGCCTACGATTTTATCATTATGATAACCAATGCAGGATATATTATGTGGATCATGACCGTGGTATACATTATTTGTCTTGGTCTTATTATAAAAAATAAAATGGCTCTTGTTGCATTACTACTTCTCCCTATTACCATAAATATTGTTGGATTCCATGCTTTTCTTGATGGAGGATTGTTAACGCCCGGTGCAATCATGGGAAATGTCTTCTTTCTTATTAACATCTATTTCCTTTGGCAGAATCGA
>JAIPIY010000005.1 GCA_021734445.1 Minisyncoccota bacterium
CAAAATATCCTTGTGCCCATAGATGACTTCCCCAGTATAGTTTTGAAAGAGTTTCGATAATTGAGCATGTGTTTATTATATCATTTTGAAAAGACCGTCTAAAGACGGGGGTGTTTCTCCCAACGAGGGGACATAAAAACCCCTGTCCTGACATTGTCAGAACAGGGGCTGAAACTTTCATTTAGAACTTACTTCCGAATGCGGGCAACCCAAAAATAATACAAATTCACTTTATCGGTCGAATAATATGAATTATCTCTGATACATAGACCTTCAGCATTGTGGTCAAGCACAAAAATACTCGTGGCACCATCGGAGTTGATAATGGTCTCCATCGCAAGGCGAACCTGTTCGTCTTTTGGCTGGTCGGTATATGTTGCACGAAGATAATACACATCTTCAGACTCACAAAGCTGATACAACGGGTGATTTCTGAAAAATTCCAGAAGCTCACCAAATGTCGTTCCGGTGAATCCATATTCTTTCAGCAATTTTTTTACAAAATCTACCTTTTTAGGTTTAATTGAACCTTCAAATTGGTCACTTTTGGTCATATATTCAGCATCAATGCCTAATTTAAAACCTTTTTCAATTGATTCGTCCATCAGGCGTTCGGCTGTGCTCCCGCCGACCACAACCGATCGCCAGAGATTAATAATTCTGTCTGTCCAAGGATTTTCTTTCCGAAGAAATTGCTTGAATGCCTGTAGCCAAGTATGGGCATCTGGACCAGTTAGCCGGTCCCAAAGAGTGTTGATAAGTCCCTTGATCTCCAAGAGAGTAATCAGTTGAGAATCATGTTTCATGATTGTCTAGATATTTGTGTGTAAATGAACTAGGGGGTATCTCAAGAATATGAGCACCATAATTCAGTTTTTATAGTAGCACATGATTATACAAAGTCAATCATCCTATCAAAAAACCACCCCGTATAACGAGGTGGTTTTTTGATAGAGATCAGTAAAATTACACAAAAGTCAGTGCAACTCCCTTTTTATCTCCTCGCCCTGTACGACCAATACGGTGTACATAGGTGTCATAGGTTGATGGTGTATCATAGTTGATCACATGGGTAATGTCTTTGACATCCAATCCACGTGCAGCAACGTCTGTTGCAATCAATATTTTTATTCGTCCTCGTTCAAAAGATTCCAATGTACGAACACGTTCGTTATGTCGTTTGTCGCCATGCATTGCTGCAGCCGAGAAATTTTCATTTTGCAATCGTGATTCTATTTCATCTGCAAATCGTTTTGTTTCAACGAAAATTAATACTTTGTCAAAACCTTTCTTTTGCAAAAGATCAACCAACATTGGGAATTTTTCTGATTTATTAGAAACACGTACGATATCTTGATCTACGTTTTTAGAAGTATTTCGTGAAGCAACAGCAATTTTTACTGGGTTCTGAAGAAAATCATACGCCAATGTTTCAATCTGTGGAGGAAATGTCGCCGAGAACAACATACAATGACGTTCTTTTGGCATTTGTGACAAAATATACGTAATATCATTAATGAATCCCATATCCAACATTCGGTCTGCTTCGTCCAATACGATAGTACCAATGTTTGCTAATTTTATTTTTCCTCGTTTTACAAAATCCAACAATCGTCCAGGTGTACCAATAATGATACGTGGATTACGTTCCAATTTTTTCAACTGAGGATACATTCCCGCGCCACCCACACATACCACTGATGGCAGGTTAAGGTTTTTTGCGAATTCAAAACATTCTTTTTCAATTTGCATTGCCAATTCACGCGTAGGTGCAATAACCAAAGCTTGTTTTTTAGGATCTTGTAATAATCGGTGCAACAAAGGAATCAAAAATGCAGCGGTTTTTCCTGTCCCTGTATTTGCCAAACCGATAACGTCTGTTCCCTTTAATGCATATGCAATTGCCTGATCTTGGATCGGGCTGGGGTTTTCATACCCTTTTGCCATAATATTTGTTAATACTCGTTCATCAATAGGAAAATCAGAAAATTTATGTTTCGGAGTATAAATCTCGTGTACTACTTTTTCTGCTTTGTTTACAAACAAAGAAACGTCAATTCGTTCTGGAGCTTGTTTTCGTCGACGTCCACCGCCAGAAGAATTTCCTCCGAAACGTGAACCGCCTCCACTACTACGAGATGAAGAAGATCGAGATGATCCGCCGCCGAAACGTGAACCACCAGATGATCTTGACCCACCACTGAATCGTGATGAACCTTCGCTAGATCGTGAAGAACTTGAAAATCCACCAGACCGTGCTGGTCTAGATGATGAGCTATCTCCACGAGATGAAGAATCGCTGGATTGATAACGAGAACGTGAACCCTCGCTACTGCGAGAGCTTGCCCCGCCTTGGCGAGTTGAAGCACTAGAAGAACCTTGCCCAAAAGAGCGTCTACCGGTCGACCCGCGACCGGATGATGATGTATATGTCATGATAGAGGTGTCGTTCCTCAATCAATTAATTCTAAAGGAGAGTGAAAAACAACGTAAACAAGTGTAGCATGTATAAAAAATATTGTCAACTATTTATACTCTATACTGTTTAATTTACGTCAAAGGGTAAATCTGCAGAACCTTTTGGGCGTTCTTTCCTTTTTGCGTTTTTAGCTAGCATGCTAACTATTCTTTTCGATTCTTGAATATACCCAAATGATCGATCCCCACGCATATGATATCGTTCTTCATTTCTGCGCACAACGTCTGGTGCACCTACCTCATCTTCATCATAAAGTGATGTTTTTTCTTCTTTCTTTACCCTTTTTAAATCATCTTCCACCAAAACCACCTCTTCTGGTCCAACATGTGCTGACGCCAAATCGTTTCCTGGTAGTGGAAAATTATTTTCATCAAACGCACTTGGTCCTCTTCGTTCGAAATTCATATAATTAGTTTAATTCAGGTGGTAATTTTGCAGAGCCTTTTGGACGCTCTTCTCTTTTTGCATTATCAATATCACTATTGTTTCTTAAGGCCCTTTTTTCTCCTTGAGTAATAATTGATTCAGTAGATCTTCGGTTAAAATGTCTTTCTTGACCATAATCGTATTCTGGGAAAGAGCCTGGGTTCTCCTCATCTGATGGAACTAAAACAGCCTCCTCTTCTCCTACATGAGCCGAAGCAAGCTTTTTTGTTAATTCTGGAATATCTTCCCCCTTAGATGGACTAAATTTTATTTGTTCGAATTTCATATTTTTATTATCATTAAATGAGTAATTTATTCTCTATAATATTCTTTCACCTTTTTAACAAAATCATCAATATCATCTCTGTGGATTCTATAATCGTGATAATTACCGGTTCCCTTTCCATCTTTAAACACATTTTTGAATCTCAATGATTCTCCCAAATTTGGATATTCAGCATCAGTACCATCAATCAACCGACTCACATACTGAGTTTGCCTTCCAATCAAACCCCTGGCAATATCTCCTAATTTTACAAAACCCTCATTATCAATTTCATACTTACCAAGATATTTTTCTGACTGCTTGATATTTTCCATACTTATTTAATCGTATTACCTGTCTTTATCACATGATCCACCAATGTCGCTGTATACCCCATTTCATTATCGTACCATGCCATTACCTTGACCAGGTTCCCATCTACCACACGTGTCATTTGTAAATCTGCAATCGATGCATGGGTTCGGCCCAATATATCAGACGATACCAATGGTTCGTTCGTAACCGCAAAAATCTTTGACCATTTTGGATCTTGAGATGCCTTGATTAATGCTTCATTTACCTGTTCTGCAGTCACATGTGTTTTAGAAATAAATGTGATATCAACAATAGATCCCGCTGGTACGGGTACACGCGTAGAAATACCATCAAACAATCCTGATAATTCTGGGAATGCTTTTGTTACTGCAATTGCCGCTCCTGTTGAACTGGGTACAATATTCTGTGCTGCTGCACGACCTTCACGGAAATCTTTTTTACTGGGACCATCAACCAATGATTGTGATGCAGTATATCCATGTACAGTATTTAAAATAGCTTTTTCAATACCAAAAGCACTGTGCAAAATCGCAATTAGTGGACTGGATGCATTGGTTGTACATGATGCATTACTGGTTACGTCACAGGTGCCAAATTTTTCTTCGTTTACACCCAATAAAATTGTTTCTCCCATAATTGACGTATCTTCGCCTGGTTTACCAGGTGCAGAGATAACAACTTTTTTCGCACCAGCAACAATATGTGCATTTGCTTTGTCATATGTGGTAAAAAATCCTGTTGATTCAACTACAACATCAATGTTCATAGAACCCCATGGCAATTGTGTAGGGTCTTTTTCAGAAACGATTTTTATTTTTTTACCATCAACAATTAGATCATGACCATCAATCGAAACTTCGTGTCCCCAATTTCCATACACCGTGTCGTATTTCAACAAATACGCCAACATGTTTACATCCCCCAAATCATTTATTGCAACCACATCGATTTGTGGATTATCCCAAGATAATTTAAAAAACGCTCGCCCGATGCGACCAAAACCATTAATAGCTACGGTAATTTTTTCTTTATTCATATAAAAACATTATAACAAAGATCCCCATCATATACAAAAACGCTGAAAGATTCCCGCTTCATCCCGCCGTGGTGGGGCAAACGAGAATGACAGACGAGAGGATAAAGATGAAAATGCTGAGTGGGGTCTGTCCCCCCTCAGCATGCCCCCCTCAGCAAATAAAAGAAAAAAGGGCAATGTATTGCTACACCACCCCTGTATACTTCTCACGGCACAAAAAATTTCTCCCTCTTTCGATCCTTTGTGCCAATATACACACCGGATTCTAGAATACAATCAGACCGACAAACCAATCGCCCTGAAATATCATAAACAGCATCATAACATGTCCGATATCCCGGATTGATTTCCTGAACACCGGTATTCAAGAACGATGTTTGATGCCCGATTACATCATTGGTGTACATTCCGGGCGCACTGGTGACAGGGCGCAAGTAACAATGAAGGTATAATTCAAGAAATGGTGCGACAGTATGATCGATATCCGCATAGACATCAATATACTTGCCGTCCGCATTTGCGAAATTAACCAATATGGATGGGAAAAACATCCAATGGCTTGGTATTTGTAACTGGGACATGTACGGTTGTCCATCCACCAATATACGAACATCCTGCAATATGCTGGCATGTTCTGGTGGTGCATAGATATCCATCCAGCAGGTGTCCAGATACAATGGTTCGTCTGTAAAAATAAAAAACGAACCGATACGCACCTGACTGACCGGTAAGACGACTGACGTATCAGCCCCAATCGACACAAATTGTGCAAAGCTTGTTGTGTTAAACAACAAGCAGACCGAAAAAAGAAACGAATTTTTCATGACAAAGAGCGTTTAGTGAAACCTGTATACAGTATACAAAAAATAGAACAAAAAGAAAAACCCAGACCTATGTGGTCTGGGCGAGGACAATCATCCCCTTATTCAAAATCTTCTTCCATGTCATATTCACGCGATACAGACCCATGAATAAAAGAGATTTTGCGCTGTACATCTTTTTGCAACTGAGGTATCCATGTCAGATAAAATAAATCACACGTGCAAGGCAATGAAACTTGCACAGTATCCCATTTAATCTCATACATAGGATCCGGCCACCGCATATAATCCGCATGAGACAAAGTACCAGAAGCACAATTGCAATCCAAAAACACCTTACGACTATCAGCAGGATACCCCGGTAAACATATCGCCATACGATTGTCAGCACTGTAAAAAAATCGAGGGTGTTCACCAACGCAATGACCTCGAAAATCTTTATGCGGTGAACGCAGAACCGCACACCCTGAAAGAATTAAAGCAACCGGAATTAAAAAGAGCATGTTGTTTTTCATCGAGAAACGATTTTAGGTTTATTTATACCATACATGATAATCTTATTAGTGTCAACCAAACGTAATGGTTCAATACCTTGGAATCATCCCAATGATTTACAATATGAGCATGGCATACACAAGTAATGAAAATATAGGTAAGGTACGTGTACAAGCAATACGTATGGTTGTAAGTGGTAAAAGCACTCGAGAAGTAGCTCGTTACTTTGGATACGCACAAAGTACCATTGTGAAATGGATGAAGCGTAAAGATGAGATTTGGCACAAACAGTCACTCTCCACAAGAAGTAGTAGACCGAAATCATCTCCAAAAGCATTACCGAAAGAGATTGTTGCAAAAGTCATTGCAACAAGAATACAAACAAAACGATGTGCAGAAGTGGTGCATCATATTTTGAAAGAGCAAGGAGTGGTAGTCTCTCATTCCTCAGTCAAACGCATCATTGATCGTCATGGACTTTCGAAGAAGAGAAGTCCTTGGAAGAAAAGGAGGTATTACCCACTTCGTCCAGATATTGCACACCAAGGTGATTTGGTTGAATTTGATACGATTCACTTTGTAGACAAGTATGGCAAACGATCGTACGTATACACCGCCCTTGATGTATATTCAAGATATGGATATGCCATGTTGTCGAGTAAATCTAATACTCATATGACATTGAAGTTCTTGAAGAAAGTGCAAGAATATTTTCCTTTTGAAATTCATTGTATTCAAACTGACAATGGACCAGAATTTGGTAAATGGTTTACTGATCATTGTGGTATCACTCATCGAAAAAACCACCCTCGTTCACCGAATGAGAATGGTCATCTTGAGAGATGTAATCGCACCTTACAAGAAGAAATTGGCAAGTTTCATGGATCAATATTTATCCCCCTGAATGTAGAGCGTTTCTTGGAATATTACAATCATGAGAGAATCCATATGGGTATTGATTACAAGACTCCTGCACAAATGTTAACTAAGTGATTCCAAGGTGTTGACTAGAATACATCGTTAAAAAGATTCCCTTGGGACACATTTCCTAATATCATCTCCAATAATTCTATATATTCTTTATTCTCTTCATTTTTTTGTGGTACATGTTGCAACAGGGTTCCATCAAAAATTGCACGTGCTAATTCTTTAATATCCTGACAAATCTGATCTACGTGTTCCGCTGTAATATCAACTACATAATCTTCATATTTCCCTGTTTCTTCTGCTGGTTCAATGAAATCAAAAATCACTTTTGACGGACTATATTTTCCATCATGATAATACATCAATAATAATTTATAAAATGCTGCCTGACGAACTAATTTTTCTTTTCGGTCTTTGGTTTGCCCACTGTAGGTTTTTCCTGTTTTATAATCCCAAACAATAATATTCCCATCCGAATCTTTGGTAATTTTATCTATTTTCCCCGTCAGTCGGATTTCATGTTCTTCGTCAATTGCAAAAGGAACTGCTTTTACATGAAATTCATTTTCCAATGGAACATCAAAATTCTTGTGATGTTCGTCAAAATACGCTTGCAGAAACTTTTCTGCACGGTCCATATACTGTGGATAGCGATAGTTATTTTTAGACATCGTATCCAAAGATTGCTTCAATGCATCCCAGCCTAATATCTTGTTTTTGTTTTTACATGCCTCGAAATATAATTCCAATGATCCATGGACCAGATTACCAAAATCAAGATGTGGAGATAATGCATCTGGCAACATGAGTAAGTTTTTGAAAAAATATTTCAATGGATCGTCTTTGTAATTATTTAGTGCAGATACAGACAGAGGGCGTTCCATAAACCGATCTATCAAATATTCTGTATTTGCCAATGACGTCAGGGGTTCTTTTGATTCTGCAAACATATCAACAAAAGCTTGTGTTTTTGACGTCTCGAAATCTTTGGTATCCACCGTAACGATATTAGGCAATTCGTCGATAAATTGTGCATGCATGCGTTCTTTGCCCTGTTCGTCATATTGGGCTGACGTAATATAAATATTCTTTCGTGCACGTGTAAGACCCACATACATCAAACGACGTTCATCATCTATAGATCCATGGTCAAATACGTCAAATGGCAACGAAATTCCCCCACCGTGTTTTTTATGTTCCAACGTTTTATACAAAAATACTGTATCAAATTCTAATCCTTTTGCAGCATGATAGGTCATTGCGTTTACCCCTACGCGGATTTTATTGACCATATCCAATGTAATACCATACGTACGAAAACTATTTAACAAATGCATAAAATCAGAAAAAGAAAATTGCATACGTGTAGCTGACTCTTTTTTTATTTCATCGTACAAACGTTCCAACCGTGCCAACCGTACAGCAGAATCTGACTGCGCCAAAATATATTTCAAAAATCCACTTTCTCTGATGCACCATACAAAAAAATCTTGAAATGTATCATTGTGTGTACGTGTGTGTGCAGTATCTAAAAATTGTAGCAATGATTCAACACGTTCACGAATTGTCGTATCAGATATTACATCACGCAACGTATCTTTGTCCTGCATCATAGTGTACAAAGATTTTTCTTCTTTGTGTTTTGTGTTTTTCCATCTTCGCAACAATGCTGTTGCGGTCATGACGGGAATATTCAAGAAATCAACATACAACAATCGTGCTAATTGCACAGAATCATCCACATCAGAAACTACCCGAAACAAAAGAAACAGTTTCAACATGTCAGGGTGATCCAAAATATTCTTTTTTGTATGATCTTGGACGGGTATTCCACGCAGTCGCAGGGTATGCATTAATCCATGTAAAGATTTATTATTGCGTGTCAGAATTGCCATTTCTTCGTATGACTCACCCTGTTCTTTGCGACGAATTATTTCATCCACAATCCATGCTATTTCGTATAAATCACGGGAAAAAGAACGATATTCAATAACACCCCGGTGTTCATCAAAATATGCAGTCAATTCTGAAGCATCGGTATGGTGTGATGATTTTGTAATTAACGCATGCGCTTCGTCTAATACATGCTGTCCTGATCGATAATTATGTGATAAATCAATAACCACCATTTCGGCAAGCATGTTTTTCAAAGTTTGAAAACTTGAAACACTGGCACCTGCAAAACGATAGATGGCTTGCTTGTCATCACCCACAACAAAGATATTTGGCTTACCTTCGTGTACTGGATTATCAATCAGTTGATGGATGATCGCATTTTGAGCATCATTGGTATCCTGATGTTCATCCACCAAAATATAATGGAACAGTTCTTGCATTTCTGCCTTGAAATCTGGTTCGTGCTTCATTGCCTGAATAAAAAATACAATCAAGTCAGAAAAATCATACAATCCTTTTTCCTGCTGCATTGCATCATAGCGTTCATAGATATCCGCCAATTCCATCCACATGTCACGATTTTTTTCTCGTTTTTTTAGTTCAGCTGGTTTTATGTCGCCTTTTTGAAAACCCTGATATGCGCGTTTATAAAATAGATCTTCATCTTGCAATAATGCGTCAAATTTATTTTGACTCACAACGCGAAATTCGTCAGGGGTAAGGCCTTCGTTTTTAATCGATGCAATACTGCGTTCGATATCAGGTAATGTATTTGGGCGTCGTTTAAAAATAGAAAAATAATGCGAAGGATATGATTCCAAAATATCTTCAATCAAACCAATAGATTCAACCGACGAAGACAATCGGGCACCAAAAAACCGTGGAAAATATTCTACGTGCTTTTGAATCATTTCTTCGGCAAAGGAATGAAATGTGCTGATGTGAATTCGATGTGCCAATTCAGGACCAATCATCCCGGAAAGACGTTCACGCATATTGTACGACGCAGTATTCGTAAACGTCAGTGCCAAAATATTTTCAGGTTGAATACCGGCAGATTCTTTTAAGATATTTGCAATACGCAATGTCAGAATCTGGGTCTTTCCTGTTCCTGGACCTGCCATAACAAACACTGGACCATCTATGGTATCCACCGCCTGTTTTTGAGATGTATTTAATTTTTTATATTCATGTTCAAATTGGTGCGAGGTTTTCATGTACTACAGTATACAGTATCCACATAAGAATTGACAAAAGTTTTATGTATGATAAGGTGTATATTGAGTTGTTCACGGAATCATTAACCAAAAAAACCAACATCACAAATGGGTAAAGGAGGAAAACACTCACCAGCAATAAAGGGTAAAGAACTCTTGGGCTACTGGCAAGAAACAGTTACCGCACAATCACCTTATGGTGACAAAGGAAAACTCCAAGAACTCCTTGGGTTCAAGGAGCGAATGAAAACAACCTGGAATAAGGCTGGATGTTCCGAGGCCTGCAGGGATATCCTTGCGGCTATTGCACATTATGAATTGGACGTTGTTCCTGCATAAGGGATCATGCCCGCAAACAGGCCTCGTGTCGTCTTTGGATGACACGGGGTTTTTATTTTAGAGAAACATTTCTATTTTTTATCATAATCAAATTATCTTTGATCATTGTGTGAAGAATTTTTTCCAACCGTTCAGAGTCAACATCCAGCAAAGATTCTAAAGACTTCTTTTTGATACTTTTCTTTTCTGCCAATAATAATTTCAAAATCTTGCCTCGAATTTGTCTGTCGCTACCGTTGAATACAGATTGCTTTGTGTATCCCCGGCTTTTCTTGTTTGGATTTTCTATCTGAGTTTTTAAAAAAGAACCATAATCCATTAATGCAAAATACCATGCACGCGGTTGACCAATATCTATCATTTTTTCTATCACGGGCAAAATTTCTTTATCTGAAACTGATTCTTGACCAGAAAAAAAATGATGTAAAAATACACGCCGTATATTTGTTTCAATACATACAACATGTTCATTCCAGCTGAAACAGCGAACTGCCGACGCGGTATACGGACCGATACCTGGCAATGATTCTAATATGCTTTGGTCATTTGGTAGTTTTCCTCGATACATATCCACAATTTGTCTTGCGGCTTGCTGTAAACGAATCGCCCGGTTGTTGTATCCTAAACCCTGCCATAGCAACAATACATCTCGTGCCCCTCCATTTGCCAGGGATACAAATGATGGGAATGTCTGTACAAATTTTTTATATTTTGGAATTACCCGGTCAACCTGTGTCTGTTGCAACATTATTTCAGAAACAAGAATTTTGTACGGGTTATGCGTTTTTCTCCACGGCAAATCATGTCTGCCATGTGCTTCATAATATGACCAAATAATGTTACGAAACTGTTTTTTTGTTGTTTCTTTTTTCTTTTGCATAGGTTAACAATAAAATACACGCAACCAAACCGTTAACAATGATAAATACAATATCATTCAAAAAGTACGCATGTATTGTCAATGCAATACTGGCAACAGCGTTTACGGGGACCATATATGCGCGATATCGTGTTAATAACAACGAATAACCACATACCAACATTCCTAATCCAATATATCCAATCATAATTTTATAGTTACCGTATAATTTTTTTCTTTATGGGTGTAATATCTTTCCACATCCACCAGCGCATTACCTTTTCACGTTGGTGTGGATGATCTAAAAAATAATGAGCTGAACGCAATACATATAAAAAAGCACGGTGAATCTGGTGACCTTGCGCCTTGCAACATAAATTATATGTTTTTTCTGCCCCTAATTTTTCAAAATGTGCCACAGATACAACCCCTGCATCATACATCATGGACGCACATTTGGGGCCAATGTTTGGTAACGATTGTAATTCTCGTAGTGCTGTTTTTTTATCTTTATACATGAGTATTTTTTTTATCTCGACGAGATAAAAAATACGATGCCAGCAAAGCAGTGAAGACGCCGAACATTGCGAATCCTAGAACCATAGATGCACCCCCCAGAATTTTACCACCCACAGTTACTGGATTGGTATTTGTTCCTGTTGTTGTTACTGCATTTAAAATCCACCAGATACTGTCCCCCACAGTTACGATATGTTCATTATATGAAATCTCCATCCAATAAAATGCTAGCGATGCAGATAATATATAAAAGACTAGAATCAAAAATAATCCAACGATATAGGTTTCTCTAGTAAAATGTCGAATCGCTTTGTAAAGAATTTCCAAACGAACCCCTAGACTGGTCAAACGGATGATACGCAAAAATCGCAATACCATAATACCCCGCAATGCCTGAGTACCAAATACGGACACAGGAATACCCGCCAACAATTGCCACCAATACCGTCGAAAGAATTTTTTCCGATCTTTTACCAACAAGAATCTTCCAAAAAAATCTCCAAGAAAAATAAAAGCAATTCCAATATCCAAAGACCGCAAAAGCTGAATTGCTTTTTCAGAACGATCGCCAGAAAATTCAAACAAAAAAAGAGCCACACTGACAACAGCCAAAGATATTATAATCCAATCCCAAATATTTACGTCTCTATCGTGTTCATGTTCCATATAGATATATCATACGACATAACCCTATTGATATCAAGATTTTATATCAAGTCAATTAACAGTTGGCCTATTTTCTGCGCACGGATAAAATCACTATGGGTAAAACCCGACACCATGCGTAATTTCCCATGGTGCCCCTGTATTGCATACTGCATGGGAACAATTCGGTCATAATCAGAATACAAACCAATATACCGCATTATGTTTTTATTTGGCTGTATAATCTCTGGCCACAAACGAAACGCCTTTGAAACAATGGGTAGCATATAAAAATTGAATTTTCGGAAAACATATTCTGGTTTTTCCATGGGTGTACCTGCTGTAATAACGGAATAGGTTATGTCAGGAAATTCTTTTTGTAATTGTTGTTGCACCGCACAGACAACCCGTCCACCATGACTATGTCCATAAAAAATAATTTCAGAAATCGTGTTTTTATCAAGAAGTTCTTTCTTTATCTTTGTAACAGTATATACAACAAGCTTTTCAAATGCATTCAAACTAAGACCTAATGGAATTACCGTTACCCCATAATCAGATTTCTGTGTACGTAAATATCGCACCAGACCAAATAACATCCACACCGGACCAATCATACCGGGTAATAGAATAATATGTTTTTGTTTTGTTGGGTCAAAAAGACATTCAGACCTGTTTTGAAATATATAATTTTCTAACCAAAGCATCATAGTGATTACAGTTTATCACAAATATACACATATCAAAAAACCACCCTACCAAGGTGGGGTGGTTTTTTGAAAGCACAGCGCTATTACGCGCGTGATACTTTTACTGCAGAAAGTCCTTTTTCTCCGTCTACGATTTCGAAAGTGACTTCGTCACCTTCACGTAGTTCTTCGAAAGTAACTCCTTCAAGTTCTTTTGAATGAAAGAAAAGATCTTTTGATTCTCCTTCGCGAGAAATGAATCCAAATCCGTTTTCTTTCAAGGTTTTGATTATACCCTTCATGTGATTTTTTTATTAACTGTTTTTTTCGACTTGAGTATAGTTTCGTATACTGTAATCATATAGTACCATGGTATCTTATTTTTTGCAATCCAATCTTTCTTGTTTAAATGGTTGTTATAATTATGCTATACTGTACCTATGAGAATAGACGAAGACATCAAATTGGATTATGACGATGTGCTATTACGCCCAAAACGAAGCACATTACATTCCCGAAAAGAAGTCTCATTAGAACGAACCTTTACGTTCTATCATTCACCTAAAACATGGACTGGAATACCAATCATGACCGCAAACATGGCAACCTGTGGAACTTTTGAAATGGCGCGTATATTGGCACCCCACAAAATGATTACGACATTTCATAAATACTATGAAATACCAGATTATAAAAAATTCTTTTCTGGAAAAGATGCATTTAAAAATCCTGACTATATTGCCTACACGACTGGCATCCGACCCGAAGATTTGAAAAAATTAGATACAATGCATACGGAAAACCTCATGCGTCATTTTTCTTTTATTTGTATTGATATACCAAATGGATATGTAGATCGATTACTACAGGTAGTATCCGACATACGAAAAAAATTCCCAAAACATATTATTATCGCAGGTAATGTCGTTACTAATGAAATTTCAGAAGAACTTATTTTACGGGGTGCAGATATTGTAAAAGTTGGTATCGGCCCAGGATCCGCATGTACCACCAGACGCATGACCGGCGTGGGATATCCCCAATTATCTGCTGTCATCGAATGTGCGGATGCAGTCCATGGTATTTCAAATGACCAAGGCTGTGGACTGGTTATTGCAGATGGTGGACAAAAATATCCATCCTGTGTAGCAAAAGCATTTTGCGCAGGTGCTGATTTTAATATGTTTGGATCTATGTTTTCAGGATATGAACAAAGCGCGGGAAACACTATCGAAAAAGATGGTAAAAAATACAAAGAATATTTTGGATCATCATCTAATCATGCGATGCATAATTATTACGGTAAAAAAGACGCACACCGTGCATCCGAAGGTCGCTATGCATTGGTCCCCCACAAAGGAAATCTGAATGATTTTATTCAGGATCTATTAGGCAGTTTACGCAGTACCGGAACGTACATAGGTGCACGAAGATTAAAAGAATTCTCACGCCGTGCAACGTTCATTCGTGTCAGTAGACAATTAAATAATTCATTAGAACAATTTGATCAGGGGGCGTAGGTTTTATCACTCATTTTTTAATACCTCTAATTCGTATAGAGCATCTAAGCCTAAATATTTTTACCCTCTTCGGTTTTTAAAAATTTATCCAAATATGATTTTAATTCATTTACTCTGTTTATAAGAACTTTTTGAAGTGAGTCAGTTGATATTTGCTTGTAACCAGAAATATCCATATTTTTATTAAGAAATACCCTTCCTTCTTCCCTTAAAATCTGCTGTTCAAATTTTTCTACAAGCTTTAACATTAATTTAATATCTTTTTGATTTACAAAATGCATATTCGCCAGAATATAATCAAGATTTTTTTGATAGTTTGGTTTATCTTCTTCTTCAAAAGAAGCATAATCAAAATCAAAAGATACACCACCTAAAATATTGGGTCTATCAGATCCAGGCTTATCAATATCACGAAAAAGTATAATTTCCACTAAAGCAAAAAGGGGGGTATTTTTTTCAGAAAGCCTAGAAAAAGCTTCGTGATTTTGAACTAGTTTTGAATAAAATTTACCATCTTTTATTCCAATTGGTGCAATAGGAATTAAACTTGAAGCTAATTGAGTTACAAAAACTTGCTTCTTGGAAAATCTTTCAATATCGTAATCATTTGATTCCTTTTTCATCTCATAAAAACCAACCGTATCATTCAACTCTCCTAAAAATACATGATTACCTCTAATAAATTTGAATTCTGAATCTTCATCCTCATTTTCTGATTTATCTTTCATAGTCGCAAGTGCGCTCATGTCTGAATCAGTGAGCCAGTACTCGTCTTTATGAATAAAATTATTGAATTTTTGATCTCCTTCATTTTTTGGCGATTGCTCAAATTTCATATACTTAATATTAACTTAAATTATAAAATTAAGATACTCGAGTTACTAAATTCTTTTTGCGGAGGATAGGAGATTCGGTCAGGAATATTTTGCTACGCAAAATTTCACGACCCTGACTCGGCAACGATTCTACGAATCGGCTTCGCACCTCCGTCTTTCGAATCCCCTATTCTCTCGCGCCGACAACCCAATCAGGTAATAGATATCACCCTCTCGGATCATTGCGGAGGATAGGAGATTCGAACTCCTGGTGGGTTACCCCACACACGCTTTCCAAGCGTGCGCACTAGACCGCTATGCGAATCCTCCTCATTATCTGTATTGCTCAGGGAATACTCAAATACCAGAGACTACTTCCCTAACAACGCATTAATTCTTTCTTCTGCTGGGGGGTGGGTTGCAAATAATCCTGCTACTTTTTTCTTGAATCCACTACCCTTTGGATCTGCAATGTATAGGTGTGCAATAGCAGATGACTGTCGTTGCAATGGCCGTGTAACAGAACTAATTTTTTCTAATGCTCGTGCTAGACCTTCGGGATATCGGGTTAACAACGCCCCCGTTGCATCCGCCAGATATTCACGTTTTCGAGAAATAGCCAATTGAATCAATAACCCAATCAATGGCGCCAAGATAGACAAAATAACACCAATAATCATTAATGCATTTCCTCCGCGGTCATTGTCTCGTCCACCTCCACCAAATAACATGCTTCGTAAAAATATATCGGACAAAATGGCAATAAACCCAACC
This sequence comes from Minisyncoccota bacterium, assembly GCA_021734445.1. Lineage (GTDB taxonomy): Bacteria > Patescibacteriota > Minisyncoccia > Phycocordibacterales > UBA1006 > JAIPIY01. The sequence goes on from JAIPIY010000005.1 coordinate 16,059, forward strand.
AATACAACCACAACGGTAGACAGTAACATATCTTTGTTTCCAATGTGTGCCAATTCGTGCGCTACTACCCCTTCTAATTCATCACGTTCCAGTATTTGTAACAATCCTGTTGTTACTGCAATAACCGCATGGTCTTTGTCACGTCCTGTTGCAAATGCATTGGGTGCAGAATCCTGAATCACGTATAATTTTGGCATCGGTAATCCCGCAGTGATGCAGAGATTTTCTGTGATGGTATAGAGATCAAAATATGCTTCCCTGGTTGCAGGTTTTGCACCTGACAAAGAAATTACAATTTTGTGTGAAAACCAGTATGAACCAATATTCATAACAATACTAAACGCAACAAAAATATACAGAATCGTTGGATCTCCGTAATAGTAGCTAAAAAACCAACCAATACCAATAACCACGATAAAGAATATCGTCATTAATAACCACGTCTTCCAAACGTTTTTTGATTGTTGAGTGTAAAGTGTTGCCATAACTATTATTCTTTCTTTCCAAATCCTTCCAACGCTTTTAGTATCTCCATGGGAATCATATACACCACGGTATTAGATTGATCAGATGACATATCATTAATGGATTGCAGTGTTCGCAAATGTAATGCCCCCGGAGCAGATGCCAGCATAGTTGCAGCCTTTGCCATGTTTTCAGATGCTGCCAATTCCCCTTCTGAGGTAATGATAACCGCACGTTTTTCTCGTTCTGCTTCGGCTTGTTTACCAATCGTGCGTTCTAATTCTGGAGGCAAGCTCACATCTTTTAATTCTACATTTTGAACCTTGAGTCCCCAATTGTCTGTTTCGATATCTACAATTTCACGAATACGATCCGCAATTTTATCACGACCAGACAGAAGTTCATCCAAAGTTACTTCACCCACAATATTACGCATAGTAGTTTGAGCATACTGAGAAATAGCATGTTGAAAATTTTCCACCTCGATAATCGCTTTGGATGCATCGCTGACTTTGTAATAAATTACTGCATTAACACGAACTGAAACATTGTCTCGAGTAATTGCATTTTGATCAGGAACATCTACTGCTTTGGTACGAATATCTACCTTTTGATATGATTGAAAAACAGGAATAACCAAACGCCACCCAGGTTCCATAATTCCGGTAAATTTACCTAATGTAAACCGTATTCCTCGCTGATATTGATTAATTTGTCGGATACTGGCCAGTAATATACCAATAACGATTACTCCTCCAGTAAAAAGTGTTTCCATAATTCTTGTTTCTATTATTTAGTAATTTAAACCTAATATATCAAGTATACACGAACGGGGAAAAAATTTCCATGAAGCGGATTTTACAAGAAATTTACCAGCTTCCACCGCCTCCACCACCGCCTCCACCACCAGAAGACCCTCCACCACCAGAACCCGAACTAAATGAACTACCCGAAGAAGAGGAAGGAGGTTGTGAAGTCAGCGTTTGTCCTGTTTGATTTGCAAAGGTATTCATTGAATTTGCCAACATAACTGCATGTAACGCACCCGTATCACCGCGATACCATGATGGATTCATGAGAATATTATTAAATTTTTCTGCCCATTTTTTCTCGAGACCAAATACCATCGCGTAGGGTAATAATTTTTCAAATGTTTCCATTTCTTTTTCAGGATCATTGTGAAAATGAATTCTATCAATTTCAGCCATACCAATATAGGTTTTTAACCCTCGTAATAAATATTCTTGTTGTAATCCTATTTCTGTCAGATGTGCCCAATTCGGACCCCAGATTCCTTTAATAATCCCAACCAATACACACGAAGTCGAAAAAGCAAAACCAACATGTGGACCTAATAGCAACCAAACGAAAACACCCGGATTTACAGCCAAGAAAAAAGAAATAAACACCGAAAATAACCGTGATGAACCTCCTGTTATTTTCGAGGGAAAAAGGTATTGTTCTGATACTAACATATCCTGCACAAGATTTTTTACCTCACTGGTAATAACATAGAATGAATTTTTTAAATCTTTTTCCTTTTTCCCAATTAATCCATCTAATAGTTTTTTGTTCGATTCAGATAGATGGTCATATGTTTTCTCTGTACCATGAAATGCGAATTCGTTATCTATTTTTTCAATAATAATATATCCTTGAATTGCTAAATAAATAATTTGTGCAGGTAGCCCTTTACTCGATATAAATCCATGCATAATAACATCGGTTTCCATAGGCTCTATTCCGTCCGCATCATACTGTGTAACAATAGGATTATTGTTATAAAACGTTCTTTTTTCTCTCCAGAATTTAATTCTTTTCCTAAACCAAAAATATACCACGACCAATGGAAGCGGGTAAAAAATATATTTCCATGCATGTAATAAAAAAGCCACCAACCAATGTGGTTCAGCAACAAGCCCTTTTGGAAAACCAACCGCAACCGTCATGCCCTGGTACGAATTTAACCTGTGAGGCTGATCTGCGCTAAAATCGACAATGGTCGTATTATCCACATATGACACCTGTGTGGAGCCAGAACAACCCATAGTAGAACCAGATTCTCCACAATATGACGCAATTTGTAAATCAGATTCATCGACAATCATTGGCAACACTATTCGAGAAGACGCATTTTCTATAGGAACCTCCCATGCATCCCCGGTACTATTCCAATATATTTCTGAAAAGTCTTTGAATGACCCTATGGCATTTTGTACGCGGTAATTGATTACATACGTATATTCGCCTGTCAGATATACATCTGGATTACCAATACGAACATCAAACTGATTCGCAAAGTTATTTTCAAGAAGATATTCAAGCAAGTTTCCTGATTCATCTGTAACGGATAATAATGCAATATTTATTTTCTTTGTAGCGCCTGAAACCTTGGACAAAGGTATCTCGCGATAAATCCCCCGTCGTTCATTGATTCCAAAATCATACTGGATTTTTTCTGTGACCAATATATCACCCGATTCAAGAACTTGTATTTCTGTATGAAAAGACGTTATTTTTTCTTGTGTTGATTGTGCAAAGGTAAAGGTTGGGAGAAAAATAAAAAAACCAATAATCGACAGCCAGATCATAGCAATATATAGAAATCGCGAAGAATATACATTCATATATAATCAGTATATATGAATACCCAAAAAACTTCTACAAAAATACTTTCCATAAAAAGAACCCCAAAGCCATTGCTGACTTTGGGGATATTTAAACCTTATACAGGATTATGATTTACGATTTATTTCTGCCTCTTGCAGTAATTCTTCGTTAGAATACTTACGCCTTTCGATGAGTGAAAAATCGTCAATTAGATCACCTCCACCCGCAGGGCGAATAATCCTCATCCAATCAAGATGACTGGCCATTTCCGTTTCAGGCAATTCTGGATTCTGCCTGGTGTAATGGATAATTGAACAGTTCGGAACACCCGATTTTTCTGTTTTACCCATCAGAAATTCAGTTGCCTGAGAATGAGACATTCGTTCCAAGATAATACGAAATGATCGCATCACATGCCCATGGCAGACAATCACAACATTTTTTCCATCACATTCTCTGGCAAGAGTATCCAGAATAATCTTGATTCTTTGGCACAAATCCGCTACGCTTTCTCCCTGTGGTGGGCGAAAGAAAAATGGTTGAGTATCAAAAAACTTTTGTTGGGTCGAATAATCAGCATCCCGAATAGACGGAGGGATTACATTAAATAATCCGCCATCTCTTTCGCGGAGATTATAATCAATCATCCATGTTGCATCTGGTAATGACAAATATGCAGCGGTTTGCATCGCGCGCACGTTACTGGAAACCAGCATACGGTCAAATGATATAAATCCATTCTCGTGCAACCATTCCCCAGCAAGTTTTGCCTGATCAACCCCCAGTGGAGTCAGCGCATACTGTGACTCATGAAGATTCAGGAATTCTTCTGAAAATGATGTTTCGTGTCCTGTCTCCTCGAATTGTCGTCTGGCAAGATTACCTTCTGATTGACCATGTCTGATCAAGAATAAATTTGAAGGCATTTTTCCTTGTGATTTCATTTTTTTATTAGAGTTATGTATAATATCGTACTTAATTTCAGTTTACTCTCAATAGTTATAACTGTCAAAATATCAAAAAACCAGCCAAAATGGCTGGTTTTTATTGAAAAGAATAAGGATTAAAAACTTACTTTTACATTTTCTCGTTCTTCTGGAGCTCCTTCTAAATCAAAGAATTCTTTTTTCACAAAACCAAATATGTTTGCAATAATATTTGATGGGAATGTTTCTGTTTTGATATTAAGATCACGTACATTTGCATTGTAAAATCGTCGAGCAGATTGAATTTTGTTTTCAGTGTCAGAGAGTTCTCGTTGTAGTTCAAGGAAATTCGTATTTGCTTTCAAATCTGGGTATGCTTCGGCAACGGCAAAGAGTGACTTCAGTGCGCCAGAGAGCATATTTTCAGCCTGCGCTGACTGTGCTGGATCACCTGATTGTTCTGCGTTCATCGCTGCTGTTCGCGCTTTTGTTACTTCTTCGAATACACCTTTTTCGTGTGCAGCGTATCCTTTTACTGCCTCGATCAAGTTTGGAATCAAATCATACCGACGCTTTAGTTGTACGTCGATATCTGCCCATGCTTCTTCAGCACGAGTTCGTAATCGCACAAAACCATTGTACATTGAAACAGCCCAAAGAACGATCACAATAGCTATAATAATTAAGATTAAACCTGCATTCATATTTTTATATCATTAACGAATAAATTATATACAGTATACCATATTTTTTAAAAACACTATTTCTCTTCCCGATTCAAAGATACCAACATTGGTGAGGCCAAAAAGATAGATGAATACGTTCCTATTATTGTTCCAATTAGTAGAACCAATGCAAGATTTTGTGTTGATTCTGGTCCAAAAATAAATAAACTTATCAATACAACAACCAAGGTTACCGAGGTGTTCACCGAACGAACCAGTGTTTGTTGAATACTGTTACCTACTGTCGTAATAAATGTTTCCTGGGTATGATTTTTTGTATTTTCATGAAGATTTTCACGCACCCGATCAAATACCACGATGGTATCATTTACTGATAATCCTAATATAGATAACATTCCGACAACGAACAATGCATCAATTTCTCTACCCAGTAGGGCAAAAATACCAGCAGGAATAATGACATCATGAATTAATGCAATAACCGCGACAATACCATAATTCCAAGAAGAAATAGGTTTTGATACGTGACGAAATGCAAATGCCACAAAAAGAATAATTGCAATAAGAACAAGGGCTAGCGCAATCATCGCTTTTGATTTTAATTCTTGACCCAAAGAAGGACCAATAGAAGTAAATCTCTCTTCCGTAGGAATACTATCTTCAAATGTTACTGCAGAGATTAATGAAAGATGTTCTTCATGAGTTAAATCTTGTGTCCGAACAATAAAGCCATTTTCACCAAAAGGTTGCACCTTTGCGGAAAAACCACTTTCAGATAATAAAGCTTGTACTTCAGAAAGTTCGGGAACGTTATCTACATAAGAAACTTCAACAAATGCCCCACCGGTAAAATCAATACCGAAATTAAGACCCTTGAATAATAAGGCCCCCAAAGATGCTAAAACTAAAAAGGCTGAAATAAAGAAAAAATAATTTCGATAGTGTAATATTTTCATAAAATTATTGATTATTATGTTTTGTATCTTTTTTCAATCCAAAACCATTATTGAATAAAAATCGTGATACTTTTGAACCTTCAGATGGCGCCAACACCAAAAGAAACAATCGAGAAACAGTAATGGCAGAAATCATCGACACTAAAACTCCCAATCCAAAAGTCAAAGCAAATCCCTGAATCAAAGAGGTTCCAAACCAAAACAAAATCAATGCAGACAAGATACTGGAAAGATTACCATCTCGAATGGATAGCCACGCCCTGTCAAAGCCAGTTTTTATAGCATCAAATACGCCTCGCCCTGCGTCTAATTCTTCTTTCATTCTTTCAAAAATAAGAATATTCGCATCAACTGCCATCCCCAGAGAAATGATAAATCCTGCAATACCTGCTGCAGTGAGCACCACAGGAATTAATTTAAACAAAGCCAGCATAATTAATGTATATACAATCAATGCAACACTGGCAATCAAACCTGGTAATCGATACCAAATAATAAGGAACAAAGAGATAACCAAAAGTCCAATAAGACCCGCCATGATACCAGCAGAAATAGCACCAGAACCCAACCCTGCCCCGATAATATTGGTTTGCACTAATTCAATAGGAACTGGCAATGCACCAGAGTTCAAACGACCTACCATAGTTTTTGCTTCTTCTGGAGTAAATGTTCCGGTTATTACCGCTTCCCCACCTGTTATCTTTTCACGAACCATTGGTGCAGACAACAATGCACCGTCCAAATAAATAGCCAGAGTTTTATCAATACTTTGTTCGGTTAATTGTTCAAACAATTTCGATCCTTCGTCATCAAACAATAATCCAATGCTGGGTTGTCGAGTTGTTGGATCAAATTGTAATGAGGCTCGTTTCAGATATCGCCCAGTTAAATCTGTTGGCTCGTACATGGAATCAACTGAAATTGTGCCCATATCAACCACACCATCTTCTCCTACAGTTAATTCAGACATTGCCTGAATACCTGCCTCTGATTCGGTTTTAAATTCCAATAATGGAGTCTGCCCAATCATAGCAATAGCTTCATCGATGTCTGTAATACCTGGTAATTCTACGATTAAACGATATTCAGGGTCATTACCTTCCGTACCAATACGAACTTCTTCTGTTTGAATATTAGGTTCTGAAACACCAAACAGATTCACTCGTCGTTCAATAACATCTCGAAGTGACGCCACGGCAGATGCTGGATCTTCTGTAATCGCTGAAATATCAGCCTGATACGTTAATGAAGATCCACCTGATAAATCAAGCCCCAAATGAAATGCGTACTTTTCAAGGTTATTTTTTTCACTATAAATAACAAAAAACGCAATCAGAGCTGATAACAGTAGTATGATAATAGCTTTTATTCGTATATTCCACATATACGGCTGATTTTACCTTATTTAAGGCCAGATAGCAACTTTTTAAAAAAATACAAAATTGTTTATTTTCTTTTCTGCATAAGGTGAATCCAAGTACGAACCCCCTTTCTTCCTAGTATACGAATACCTACAGCCACAATAATTCCCAACAAAAAACCTGCTAAAATATCTGAAATAAAATGTATTCCTGACATCACGCGCGCTAAACCAATAACCAGAGCCAAAAAACAAACTACAACCCCCAACTGTTTATGTTCCCAAAATAACGAAACACCCAGAGCGGTAAAAAATGCAGTATGCCCCGAAGGAAATGACATATCTCGAGTATACACAAACAAGGGTTCAATTTCTGGTATAGAAAGAAAAGGTCTTTGTACTGCGGTTACAAATTTGATCCATATCACTAATATCCAAGTAATAAAACCTACCGACAGAGATGCTAACACCTCCTTTGCTTGAACCGTGATACGAACCGGATGAATGCATATATATTGATTTTTATGATTATGCGCAATTAAAAAAACAATAATACCTAAAATCATAATAATATCTCCATACCGGGCAACCCAATATGCTAGAAATTCCAAGAACGCGTATTCCTGAGTAAGTGTATTAAAATAAAGAGTACTATCGTAATTCATATTTTTTTTCTGCGACAGTCACTACATTATCGCATAGCATTAATGTTGTTAACGGACCAACACCTCCAGGAACAGGTATTAATATTCCAGCAATATTTTCAACAGATGCACGGTCGATATCGCCAACAACAGCACCAGCCATTTCAGATGTTCCCGCATCAATGAGAATACTCCCTTGTTTAATATGCTCCCCTTTTATTCCTTTTGCAATACCAGTTGCTGATATGATTACATCTGCATTCGCAATAATAGTTTCTTTACCTACTGTTTCTTTATCTACAGCAGTAACATGATATCCTTCTTTTTTCAATACATGATACACTGGCTTTCCTACTAGTTTTCCCTTGCCCACCATAACGATATGAGATTCTTTTGATGTATCCAAATATTCCACAAAAGACATAATGGATCGCGCCGTTGGATATGATAAAGACACTTCGTTTGTATAAAATAATAATTCTGATTCTGGGTGTAAACAATCAACATCAAGATTCCGCGGAATAGACTCAAGCACGCGAGACGAATCAATATGATTTGGTAATGGTAATTGTACGATACATCCACAACAATGAACATCTAAAGAAGCATCAGAAATTGCCTGAATGACATCCTCTGTTGAAACATCTTCAGGAAGAGCAACAATACGAAAATCAATCCCCAATGATTCTGCTACACCTTTTTTAACCTGCACATACTGTAAAGAAACAGGGTCATTACCAACAACAATATCAATTAATACAGGCTGGAATTGTAAAGAATCGATTCTTTGTTTTAGATCGTTATACACCTGCTCTCTTATTTTTTTACCTAATACAATTCGTGTCATAGTTATGTTAATTCCAAAATATCTTTTGTAACATCTTCCTGTCGTGATGGACGTGCATATCGTCGCATAGCTAATAATATCCCCAGCGCAAGAAACGACGTTAACATGTTAGATCCCCCATAGCTCATAAAGGGTAACGGAATCCCTGTTACCGGCAATAATCCGATATTCATACCAATATTAAATAATGTGTGAATACTGAAATAAATACCAATACCTACACCATACAATGTTTCAAAATTACTCGAACCCATTAATGCATTTGCAAAAATGCGCCAGATAAGAATACCATAGCATACAATCAATAAAAATGATCCAATAAATCCCCATTCTTCCGCAAAAGAAGCAAAAATAAAATCCGTTTCTGATTCAGGTAAAAATTGTAACCGGGATTGACTACCGTATCCAACACCCTTGCCCAACAACTGCCCAGAACCCACTGCAATAGTTGATTGATATGCATTGTATCCTGAACCTTGTATATCAGATAATGGGTTGATAAAGGTCATGATTCTCTGTTTTTGATAAGGCTGGAATGCAAACAACCACAACATTCCAAACGCAACAATAACTAATGAGCCAACCAATAATAAGTGTTTTTTTGATATTCCAGCAACCAATACCATACCCAACCAAATAACCATAAACACAAGAGATGATTTAAAATCGGGCTGAAAAAAAATCAAAAGCATCATAATCATCATATAGGATGCTGATACAATGATGTGTCGTATCTGAGCTATTTCAATATGACGTCTGGAAAAATATTTTGCTAATACCAAAATCAATACAATTTTTGCTGGGTCCGAGGGTTGAAAAGAAAAAAATCCTAAATCAATCCAACGAATAGAACCTTTTACCGGATCAGCTACAAAAAATAACAAAGCCAACAACATAACACTGATCCCATATAAACTCATCAAAACGGATGTCTGTTTTAAAAAACGTATATCAATGCGTGATACCCCAAACATAACAGCAAAAGAAACAATCACCCATATAAATTGTCTCCAAAAAAATGAGGTTTCCCCCGTAAATGAAGACATGGTAACCAACCCTGCGATAACAATAGGAACAAGAGCTACCACTAATATCCAATCAATACTGAAATTTTTCTGATACATAGAATTATAAACTCTTGGCAGATTCTGTTGCCTGGATATTCATACGCGGAATAATTTCAATCCGACCAATAGGTTCTGGAAATGGGCTGGCCCAGGTAAATGATATTTGTTCGCGTCCATTAATAGGGATTACTGGCACCCGTGTATTACTGACACCTAGTGCATTTTCATCAAGCCCATATACAATGAGAATAAATTCTGTATCAATTAAATCAAACTCATAATTGTTTCGAACCGAAGCGGTAATCAGCGGTGCAGTTGTTTGTCGTTCAATTTTTTGATCAGTAATACCCAATCGTGAAAATGACATTTCTGGTGGTAAGGTGCTCCAGGTGGGTTGTCCCAGAATATCAAAAAATACACGCCCTGGAATACGATTCCCAATATCAATATGTGGTTCAAATATAGCAGTTTTTTCCAATGGAACTACAAACGTAGACCCCTCTCGTTCTGCAATCAAGAGGTTATTTTCATCATAAAAACGGAAACGATAGTGTAAGTCATGTGTACCTGATGCTGGATTTGGATTTTCAATATAAGAAACCAAATGGTACACAGTACCACTGACAGGTAATGCACGTGACCACCATGTCACCACAGGTCGAATTTGAAATGGGCATAATAATGCACAAGAGCCACCGCAATCAACACCCAATTCTTCTCCATTTTGTTTACTATCAAAACATGTTGGGTCTGGAGTAAAATAGATATAATAGATAATTCCTGCGAAAACTAAAAACAGTAATGCAAAAAAAGCAACAATCGTATTTTTTTTCTTTTGTGCCCAAAGTGTCGACATAATAAAAGGAATGATACTTACATCATAGTATAATAAAAAACACCACACAAGGTGTGATGTTTTTTATTATTTATGATTTCAATACTGTATGTTGGCGTCTACCTACTCTTGCCCCAAAGGGACTACCATCGGCTCAAGAAAGCTTAACTTCTGTGTTCGGAATGAGAACAGGTGTGACCTCTCCGATAAAACACCAACATACAATATTTAAATTATAAAGTAATTTAAATACCCTGCAAAAAAGTAAAAAGAAAAAAGAGAACTACATGAACATTCACAATCGTAATTATGTGAAGCACACATTTCCTAATAGGAATCGGGTAATTAGTACACCTCAGCTCAATATATTACTATACTTTCACTTAGTGCCTATCAACCTGATCATCTCTCAGGGCCCTATAATGATTCCTAATCTTAAAGTTGGCTTCCCTCTTAGATGCCTTCAGAGGTTATCCATTCCCAACATAGCTACTCGGCGGTGCCGCGGGCGCGACAGCCGATAGACCAGAGGTCAGTTCATCCCGGTCCTCTCGTACTAGGGACAAATCTTTTCAAGAATCCACGCCTACAGTAGATAGGAGACCAACCTGTCTTGCGACGGTCTGAACCCAGCTCGCGTATCTTTTTAATTGGCGAACAGCCAAACCCTTGGCACCTGCTCCAGCGCCAGGATAAGATGAGCCGACATCGAGGTGCCGAACATCGCCGTCGATATGAACTCTCGGGCGATACTAGCCTGTTATCCCCGGGGTAGCTTTTGTCCGTTAATCTTCCACCGCATCTAAAGCGAGTGGTCGGTTCACTATGTTCCACTTTCGTGTCTGCTTGACATGTCCGTCTCACAGTGAAGCCAGCTTATGCCATTGCACTATCGGCACGGTTTCCATTCGCGCCTAGCTGACCTTTGTAAACTCCTCCGTTACTCTTTAGGCATTATGGTAACTTGTTATAACATAACAAGCCTTCTGATCGTAACAAACCAGAACTTCATGTCGCCATGAAGATCGGACTCTCTCTTCACCCTTTTACAAGGGGTCAACGTATGGTCTCTAGGGATACTTGTAATAATACAAGTCTTTCCTGCTGATATTCCGCACCGATCAGATTATTACTTTTGCAAGTACTGTCAGATACTCGGATGTATCAGTATATAGTTGATTCTCCATCATCAATTACTTGATGTGGTCCTCCTTTTTATTTTTTATGAAGTGATTAATCTTCCTGAGGCGATACAGATCGAAGATTCAAACAATGTTTAAATCCTCGAGGATACCGCCCCAGTAAAACTACCCACCAGACACTGTCTCTGTACGTTTTTTCCGTCCAGGTTAGAATATGCCATTAGAAAGAGTGGTATTTCACTGTCGACTCCATCACAACCGAAATCGTGACTTCAAAGTCTCCCACCTATTCTACGCATCCAAACAACATATTCAATGCCAAGCTGTAGTAAAGCTCCCGGGGTCTTTTCGTCTAACTGTAGGTAACCGGCATCTTCACCGGTATTGTATTTTCACCGAGCAAGTCCTCGAGACAGTTTCCCAGTCATTACACCATTCGTGCGCGTCTGAACTTACCAGACAAGGAATTTCGCTACCTTAGGACCGTTATAGTTACGGCCGACATTCACCAGGGCTTATATCAGCCAGCAAAAAAACCGAAGTTCATTCACCACCGATATTTAACCTTCTGGCATTGGTCAGGTGTCACCCCCTATACATCCTCTTACGAGTTCGCAGGGAGCTGTGTTTTTGATAAACAGTTGCCAGGAAATCTTTCGCTGCGGCCACTATTGCTAGTGGCAGGCCTTATCCCGAAGTTACGGCCGATTTTTTGCCGAGTTCCTTGAGGACCTCTCACTCGTTCGCCTTGGTCTTCTCGACCTGACTACCTGTGTCGGTTTACGGTACGGTTTCCATATATCTAATCTTAGAAGATTTTCTTGGAAGGCTCTTCACGTAAATTTATTCTACCGAAGTAGAACATTTCGTCTGCAACGAGTCTTGTGATATCCGGATTTGCCTAGATATCAACTCTTATGCCAACAACATCAATCCAATAAGATGCTTACGTTTATTTCCTCCGTCTCTCCATCGAAATATACGGAAGTCATGGAATATTAACCATGTGTCCATCGGATCCGACTATCGTCATCTCCTTAGGCCCGACTAACCCTTCGCTGATCATCATTGCAAAGGAAACCTTAGTCTTTCGGCGGACAGGGCTCTCACCTGTCTTGCGGTTACTTGTGCCAACATTCTCACTTCTGTACGCTCCACGGTGGGTCACCCCTTCCGCTTCAGCGCATACAGAACGCTCTCCTACCACTCCATCGACCCGCAGGTCAACAAAGTCCTCAGTTTCGGTATTATACTTAGCCCCGATTATTTGCGGCGCAAGGTCTCTTGACGAGTGAGCTGTTACGCTATCTTTAAAGGATGGCTGCTTCTAAGCCAACCTCCTCGCTGTCTATGAAACCTCACCTCCTTAAGTGCACTCAGTATAAATTTAGGGACCTTAACTAGAGATCTGGGCTGTTTCCCTTTTGACCAGTGGAGCTTCGCCCCCACGGTCTAACTGCCAAGTTTTTTACTATCTGGTATTCGGAGTTTGATTGGTCTGACGAGATTTCTCCCTATTCAGACCATCCAGTGCTCTACCCCCAGAAGGAACACTTGACGCCAGTCCTAAAACTGTTTCGGAGAGAACCAGCTATTACCAGGTTCGATTAGCTTTTCACTCCATACCACAAGTCATCCCAAGAAGTTGAACGATCTATGGGTTCGGGCCTCCAAGAATCTTTCGATTCTCTTCACCCTGCTCATGGTAAGCTCACCTGGCTTCGGGTCTTATGCATACTACTTAATCGCGCTATTAACACTCGGTTTCCCTTCGGCTCCGCTTCGTTACGAAACTTAACCTTGCAGTATACATAAACTCGTTGGCTCATTCTTCAATAGGCACGCCGTGACGGATATAAATATCCGCTCCGACTCCTTGTAGGCATATGGTTTCAGATCTATTTCACTCCCCTCGCCGGGGTTCTTTTCACCTTTCCCTCACGGTACTAGTTCACTATCGGTCTCTCAAAATATTTAGCCTTACCGGTTAGTTCCGGCAGATTCCTCCGAGCTATTCGTGTCTCGAAGTACTCAAGAATACAAACAAAGAAGAGAACAAAATTTCGTTTACGGGAGTATCACCCTCTACGCTATGACTTTCCAATCATTTCAACTATTATGTTCTTTTGTAACTTCTCTTATATAAATACAACGTTTGCATCTTACAACCCCCATGACCGAAGTCACAGGTTTGGGCTTCTTCCGTTTCGCTCGCCGCTACTTAGGAAATAATTATTATTCTCTTTTCCTCCAGGTACTGAGATGTTTCACTTCCCTGGGTGTACTTCCTGTCCAAAGACAGGATTATCAAGGTTTACTTGATAGGGTTTCCCCATTCGGAAATCTCCGGATCACAGGTTGTTTGTCACCTTCCCGAAGCTTATCGCAGACAGACCACGTCCTTCATCGCTTTTGAGAGCCAAGGCATCCACCATACGCCCTTACGTTCCTATTAGGAAACGTATGTATCACATTTCTTACGAGTTTTTTCTTACGCGAATGTGAATTACACGTAGAATTTGAGTTTGCTCATGTGTTTCTACAATTTTTCTTTTTACCCCTATGCAGTTGTAAACGATCTATCGTGCGGTACGTCCAAAAGAAAATCGCCTTGCGGCGATAGATAAACGAAAATTCGTCTATGCAATTCGCCTACGTTTTTCTTTGGATAAACATTATCATAGCTGACAGTTCCCAATTATACTCATGGCGAAAATAAAGTCAAGACCCTATCCCAAGACCAAAGCAATCCCCATTTTGGGGATTGCTTTGGGATACTGTTTTAGCCTTATTCCAAGGTTTCTTCTCTATTATCATCCTGTATATCATCAGTTTCCTGATCAAGAGATTCTTCTGGTTCTTCGTCTTGAATGATTTCATTTTCATCTATAGTAATTTCTATTTCGTCAGAAGTTTCCTCTTCAAATATTATTTCTTCATCACTGTTTTCTTTTGTATCATCCTCAACTTCTTCATCTAAAGATTCTTCTGGATTTTCTTCATCATCAGCATTATCATTTTCATCCTGTTGACGAGATGATGTTGCAATATTGTTTTCAATCATCTGTAAAAATTGATCTCGGGTTACACAAATATCTTCGACACATAATTCTTCTGTCGTAATCTTCTTTGCAAAAATGTTTTGAATACCGTTACCTACGTCAGCAAGAAAATCTTTAGTTAGAGTAGTTAATGATGCTAATGAAAATCCACCTGATGCAATTGTTTGAGATTCTAGTAGGGAAACTTTGAGATCCAATTCTTGAATAGCTTTGGTAAGGATAGGGGTCATGTTTGCATAGTTAACCTGTAAATAACCATCATGACCTTCGCGTACTATTTCTGGGAAATATTGCTCTAGGTTTTGAGCAATGAATCCAATTTGTTGATTATTGTTTGGATTTGCTTTCCAGTTATAGGTAACAGCTTCAATATTACGAAGAGTATTTAATACACTAGAGAGACCTATAATATTTGTTTTTAGATTTTCGTCTGATGAACAATTAAGTCCCGTACTACCATCTCCATAAATGTTATTATCTATCGCACAAGATGCCCCATTGCCTACAATAATCATTTCATCTATTGGGCTAGATACTGAGCCGATCATGAATTGATTAGCTGCAGTGTTCGTTGCTCCTGCACCCAGTGCGATACTGTTTGAATTGCCATCCGTAGAAGTATTATCTCCAATAAGGATGGAGGTGCCGCTGATAGTATTATTAACCGTATCATTTGATCCAGCCTGAGAACCAATAAAAATAGAACTAGCAGCATTGACCGCCCCCTGCCCTGCGCTTTCTCCGAAGAAGTTTGAATTATTAGCCTTGGAAGCCCCTTGCCCTGCAAAATAACCAAGGAAGTTTGCATTATTAGCATTGACTGCCCCTTGCCCTGCGCTTTCTCCAAAGAAGTTTGAATTAGAAGCAAGAGTGGCACCTTCTCCCGAATTAGCACCCAAGAAATTTGAATGAGAAACATTATCGGCAGTCCTACCAGCAAACTCTCCTAGAAAAATATTATATCCTGTTGCGGTATCACCTTGTCCAGCATTTAACGCATCTGAATATAATGTATCCCCAGATGTTCCAATAGAAATTGGTGAAGAACCTCCAACGGTAACCCATGAAAGTTGACCACTACCATCTGTTTGTAATATTTGGTTAACACTACCATCAACTACAGGGAAAATATATGATTCAGTGTTATTTGCAAAAGAAAATCTAACTCCATCATCATCCAAGGTAATTCTGCGATCATCTTCAAAAGGATTCATTGGATCATCTACATTCTCATAGGAAAAATCAAGAAAAATTTCATCTGAAAACGCCTGCATACGAGAACCAAAATCATAAGCATTATCACCAGTAACCATAATTATCCCTTCAGTTCCCAACACAAAAGCTGAAACATTATTAGTGTCTTGAGAAGAAAAGGTCACAACACCCTGACTAGATATCTGAGGATTTCCTGTTGCATCAATAATCCCCATAAATGCAATTGTATCATCTTGCTCGTATGACATTCCAACACCAGGATAACTACCCAGAATTACACCCATATCTTCTTGCATTAAAAATGCAACCTCTAAATTATTTGACAAGGCTCCAGAAATATGAAAACTGTCCCCTGTTCGAGTAAATGATTGATCTGTTGTAATGTCACCATTACCATCTAAATAGAGAACGCCCTCAGGATCTAAATATTCATACGGATTAATAGCACATCCAGAATCAGTTGGTCCAGAACATACATTGTTGTGTGTATTTACCGGATCTAATGTTTCTCCTGGTGCAATAGCAAATACTGCTAGTGCAGTGAATGCAATAGAAGAGATGAGTGCTCCTACTATAGATACTTTATAGTGTAGTGTGTGTGACATGTGATTATAGTATAGCATGGTGAAAAAAATAAAAAATCCCCACTCGGGGATTTTTTATTTTTTTCATGTTCAGATTAACATTTATCGCAATTTTCTTTGCAAGAACCTTTGTGCAAACAATTCAACAAATGTGTTGCGTGTTCTTTTCCACCCAAACCAAATGCCAAACCACCAGCCAATGCCAACATAGCAACAATTCCAGTAAACAAGATCGCCAAGAATTGTGCAGCGATTCCTAATTCTGCCAATGCAAAAATGATTGCAAATACCCAGATTGCCCATTTTGCAATCATACCCAAGAATCGTGCAGAAACTACATGCATTGCTTTTGCTCCACCTTCAACACCTTTTGCAACCGCGTGTGCCAAAATTGAAGCCACCAAGAGAATCAAAGATGCAACGATTACCTTTGGCAAATACACCAACACTACGCCTGACAAGAAAATATTTACTTGTGACAAACCAACAACATCTAATGCTGCAACCAAAAATACGATAACAAAGAACCATTTCACTAATCCACCTAAAAATGCACCTGAATTTAATTTAAAACCTGCACTTTGCAATGTCGCTTCGAATCCTGCTTGACGTAAAAGATTATCTAATTTGATTGATTCAATCAAACGAGCGACACCCTTTTCAACAAGAGCACCAATAAGCCAACCAACAATGAAAATAATAATCGCAATGATAAGTTTTGGAAGAAATGCAATTGTTCCTATCCAAAGACCTTGTAATGCTGATTGAATTTCTGTAATACCACTTAACTGTTCCATATGTAATAAATAAATTAACTACTAAATAAATAAGACCTTTTTCCCTTCTATTATAGCATATACAAAATAAAAGCAACCTATAATTCCACAGGAAGATTATTTACAACGATCTGATGAGGAAAATCAAAGATATCACGGACTAATTTATCATACATATCCATACGATACATAAATTCTTCTTGGGTAAATAATGCATAACGAATTTCACTTCCGATTTCTGATTCTACTTCACGAACAGCGCGTTCAAAAATATTTTTTTGTACACGATCCCCCACCAATAGCATATCGATTTCTCTTTCTCCATCTTGAAGAAATACTCCACTAAGGACAACCAATTTTAATTTACCACCATTTTGTAAACGTTTCCCTAAAGACCCATGATCAATTAATTGTGTATCAATTAATAATGATCTCAATTGACGAGTCAACGGAAAATCAGATGCCAATATCCACCCTTCTACTTTTTTTGTTTTGTATTTCACCGAAGCATTTTTCTTTTTTGATCGAGAGGGCACTACAACTTCTTTTGAGAAATTTTTCTTTTTTAAAAATCCTGATTTTAACAATTGCCCTATTTCTTTTTTCACAGCTGGGGCTTTTTCTCTGGTTCGTTCCACAACATCATCAATATCAAAAGGTGTGCTTGGTGATGACAAGAACAACCTCATAGTTTTTACACGAGAAGCACTACCAAATATTTTTTCTAAAACGTCTATCATATATCCGTTAGTATAACATAAAAAATTATTTGGTACATTACCATCCTAATGATTTTTTTGTTTCTGGACCTACAATACCATCAGTTCTGATGTTCATTTTCTCTTGAAAAGAAAGAACCGTCTCGTGAGTTTCTGGACCAAAGATACCGTCAATGCGAATATTACCTAATTGCGTTTGTAATGATTGAATACAATGAGAAAATCCTTGTATCCACTGATACAGTGTTGGACAATGATCAGATTGACTCATAGGATATGATTGCAGCAAAGATACCTGATTTTGCAATACTGCCAACTGTGTCAACAAAGAAACTAAAAGGTTGTCCACGGAAGACTCTTCAAAAAGGTGTGAAAATTCTTCCTTAACCTGATCTGCTTGTTCATCTTTGCCCATAGATTGTAAATTAACCACCTGTGATTGCACGGACCCTCCGGAAGACTGCCTTCTTCTGTCAGAAAATTCTATATTGCCCTCTTCGTATGATGCACCGATGACCTCATCCGCATCTACAATAGTAAATGCATCATCAAGAAATTGTAGGGTCATATTTTGTACCGAATGTACATTTTCATGATCAATAGCCTGACCTTCTAATGTTAACGTAGCTTCTGTACCATCATTATTTACCGATAGCACCGATGACAATCCTGCTGAAAGATTTTCTATTTCATATTCTGTACCAATAGTTAAAACACCTCCTTGATTTACAAAAGTATCATTAGAATTAGCAAACGTAATTACAAGAGAGCCTTCAACTGATCCATCATTCTCTGATGTTTCAGAAAATGACCCTACATACGTAAGTTCAGGATTCAATTGACGAGCAAGAAAAATATCACGAACCCCATTGGTATCATCAGAAATTAGATTAGTTGCAGAAGAATGAAATACGATAAAATCTGCATCTTCAGATAGGACAGGATAAAACATACTTGTGTTTGCCTGTTGTGATGGGTCAGATAATATTAACCGAGTCACTTTTTCTAATGCAACATCATAGATAAAAATATCAAAAACCCCATTAGTATCATCTGGAATAATATTGGTTGCAGAAGATGCAAAACTGACATAGGATCCATTCCCAGAAATAGTAGATTGTGTCGAGTTACCCACACTGATTTGATCTCCTGTTGCTGTTTTTGAAATTCTTTCTATTGCTTCTGTATCAATAGTATAAAGAAAAAGATCTTTGATTCCATTGGTATCATCAGAAACTAAATTTGTTGCATTTGATTCAAAAATAATATATTCACCACCACCAGAGATTCTAAAAACTTTTGTATTAAATCCAGAAGCCCCATTCCCCTGTTCTCCTTGTTCGTTTTTGGAAACACGAATCAGACTTGTATCATTATTATCATAAAGAAATATATCAGAAACCCCATTGGTATCATCAGAAACTAAATTGGTTGCACTTGATTCGAATACTACATATCGGCCATCATGAGAAATTTGTGGATAATTAGAAGCTGCATTTCCTTGTACATCATTCGAATCAACTGATAAACGAACCGTGGTCTGCAATACTGTATCACGTAAGAAAACATCATTTACCCCGTTCGTATCATCAAGTACAAGATTGGTTGCAGAAGATTTAAAAACAACATATTGACCATCTGCAGAAATGCTGGGATCCGTAGAGTCATTATTACCCTGTATCCCGTTTGAATCAAATGATACGATATTCATTGATTGATTAATCCTATCATATAAAAATACATCGGGTTCGCCATTGATGTCATCAGGAACTAAATTAGTTGCATTTGATTCAAAAACAATATATCGACCATCTGCAGAAATTACAGGATCATATGCAGACCCATCTGAATCTCCACCCAAAAAAGATTCCGAGACCCTGATCGTTTCTTCGGTTTCTATGTCATGTAAAAAAACATCATGCAAACCATTAGTATCATTAGAAACCAAATTCGTTGCAGAAGAATGAAATACTACATATCGTCCATCTGCAGAAATGCTTGGGTATTCTGATGCATTATTTCCTGTAATTCCATCTGAATCTACTGATACAATTTGTTCTATCTGATAATACGCACCGAATGCCGTTACCGGCAAAAAGACAATCAAAAATAAACTTAAAATAATTTTTTTCATATACAAACAGTATATCAAAAAAACACCCTTGGAGAAAGTTTCTCTAAGGGTGGCGGGATGAATTTAATTCACTCCCATTGCATTTTGATCATGTATCATTTTTGATTTCGACTGCATTACAGCCGAAACCAATTTTGGGGTCGGTGCATATTCACCATTCTCCAGCTCAAGAAGAGTATCACTGTCCACCAGCGCCTTAATGCTGTGATACAATCGAGTCAATCCTCCGATAGCCTTCATCAAAGAGGCACCGTCACGTGGGTCGTTCCATTGCCTCTCGAGATCATCGCGAGAAACAGAAACATATACCCTGTGAACGCGAGAGAACCATAGAATTCGCATTACCGCTTCTTCTAATTCTGCAGAACCCACTGCACCAATGGCGCTATAGCCTTTGGGTAATATGGATGCAGGACATCCGAATTCAAGTTGATTTTTCAGTACTGTCATGAATGAATTTATTTTGGTTGGTGAAAGTGGAACAAAAATTTCTCCTAAAATAATAACATACATACAAAAAAACACAACCCCATCGTTTCCGACAGGGTTGTGTTATAAGAGCAGGTGCCAAGGTTTTTCTTATCCTTTTTTGTATACTTATTTCAAAGTAACTTTTCCTCCAGCTTCTTCGATTTTTGCTTTCAAAGCTTCTGCATCTTCTTTTTTCATTCCTTCTTTCAAGATTGCAGGCAAAGCATCTACGATGTCTTTTGCTTCTTTTAGACCCAATCCAAGAACATCTTTCACTACCTTCATTACTGGAATTTTTGCTCCACCGTCTGAAGTTAATTCAACAGCAAATTCAGTTTGTTCATCTGCTCCGGCTCCACCAGCTGCAGGACCTGCAGCAGCAACAGCAGTAGCTGATACACCAAATTTCTTTTCGAACACTTTTACTAATTCATTCAATTCCAAAACTGGCATCTTTTCAATTGCATCAACAATTGATTTGAATTTTTCTGGAACTTCTACAACTTCTTCAGCAACAGCTGCTGCTTTTGGAGCTTCAGCTTTTGGTGCTTCGGCTACAGGAGCTTCAGCTTGTGTTGTTTCTTCTGCCTCTGTCTGAGGTGTATTTGTTTCTTCTGACATAGTATTATCTATTATTTTCTTATAAACACGGAATCTTGTTATGCTTTTGTTTTTGCGACCTCGTTCAAAGCAATTGCAAATCGTTGTATTGGTGAATTAATAATATTCACGAACATACCACGCAATGTTTGTAGAGGAGGAATCGTTGCAATTTCAGTCATTTCTGCCTGGTTTCGCAATACGTTTTCAAAAATTCCACCCAAAATCGCAAATGTCTTTTTGTGTGTTTGTTGAAATTCGTATGCAATACGTGCAGGAGCCAAAGGATCATTTCCATATGCAATGGCAACTTCGCCATCCAACTGTGGAAATTCTCCTGTGATCTTTGCAACTGAATCAATAGAACGACGAAGTAATGTTTTTCGCACCACTTTGTATTGCATTCCCTCTTGTCGCATAGCCAATCGCAATGCAAGTTCTTCCTTTACAGGAAGGCCGCGAAAGTGAACGAACACTGCAGATTCTGCATTATTAAAAATGTCAGAAATTTCTTGCACTGCTTGTTCTTTATCTTTTCGTGTAATTGCCATAGCGATATAATAACGCGAACAGATGTTATCTGTTTATCTAATAAAAAAGCACCCAACGGGGTGCAATGTAGACAGGATATATAACCTTTTCTATAAAAGGAAATATGTTCGACCTCGGGAGGCAATTTAATCCACTGTTGTGGAAGCCAGCCGTCTACAGTACGCACATACAGGAATATATCATTTTTTGAAACAAAGTCAAGAACCCTTACATCCATGTATTATATACACAGACAGATTCCCTATTGCTCTTTGGCTGGGGTTGCGGTGATAACAGCGCTGTTTGGCTGCCCATCAGATTCTTCGTACATTGACGCAAAAATCAACCCCCCAATACCTAATAACACGAGAAGGGAAAATATTATGACGTTCATGATAAATGCTCGTGTCATGCCTGTAGTATATCATGACTATACAATAAATTCAAAAAACAAAATATTGCATTCATTTGTTACTATCTAAACTTATTTAAAAATTGAATATTGTCATACTACATATTGACGATCGTCAAAACATGGTATAATTTTCATTTCTTTTTATGTATACCTATTTTTGAATTTTAAAGATTTTCACGCACTTTTTTATACCCAGCAAAGCAACATGATCTAAAAATTCTTGAGACACAGGACCATCACCTCTCCACACACTCATTTGAATCATCGTAAAATCCCAATCTTTGAGTTGGTTGCGAAGCCAATTTCGCACCTTTCTTTTTGATTCAGGAATATCAAAAATCAAAATAACCTCATGCTCTTTTTTAGGTTTATTAAATTTATTTTTGAACTGTGTATTATTTTTATAAAATAATTTACCTTTATCTGATAAAGATACATTCTCCTTATCGTATTGTATTAAATTCTTAGATTTTAAATAATGCAATTTTCTATTAAAAGATGTTTTAGATAATTTCTTACGGTCATTTACCCTTTCATATATAATTTTTCTGTATGATCCTAAAGATCTTGAGGAAAACAAAAAACCAATTATCATATCTGAAAACGTTACTTCGTCTAAATAATGCTTCATACCTTCAGTATACTATATTTTGACGGTCGTCAAAATATAGTATACGCCCTAAAAGAATCACGAGAAAAACATTACTCTATTCGAAGTATGTGCTGAATCTTTTCCAAGGGAACCCTGAATCCAACAAATCCTGCAACATGTGAGATTCCATGATTTTCTGAAAATACAAAATGAATATTTCCTTCAGAAAAATAAAATGGGATTTCTGTTATGTCGTTCAAATCATCAATACTGAAATATTCATCTACATGCGATGCATAGGAAAAAATTTCGTTCAATATTTCTTGTTCGTTCTTTTCTTTATATTCTACAGTAAGAAAATCATACAAAGAATATTGTTTTCCTTGTTGATCAAAAACAAAAGCATAGAAATTAGATATTCCATGTGCTCCGCCAGCAAATGTATACCCTGTCAAAATATGCGAGAAATAATCTTTATAAATTTTATATGCGTAATTATAGCTAAGATTACAAGTATACGAGGAAATCAAATCATTCTCATATATTTCTTCTTGTGTTTTCTGATCGTCATCATTTACACACCAAAAAGCATCTATTTCTTTCTCCAAGAAATTCATCAAAACTTCTTTCCCTGGGACTTCTGTTTCAGGGTATTCATATCTCATTTCTTTGTACCATACAGGATTTAATTCGATTTTAGCAATACTGATTTCTTGATTCAGGTCTTTTTCTAATTCGACAATTTCAATCTCCTGCTTTGGTTTAAAAAATTCCAACGTTTCTATAATCTCCCAAAATATTTTTTGATTTTCTTCAACTTGTTTTATAATCTCATGGGTAATCCCATATTTTTCATATACATCTTCACCATTTTCAAAAGAATCTATTACATCTTGTGCGATTTTATGTGTAGTAATTTCAAAAATTTGATTGTTTGCAAAAATATATATAGAAATCGGGGCAAGAAACGAATAACCAAAAGATATTCGTGATGACTCATAAATAGTCAAATAAGCATCTCTTTCATTAATTAAAATATTTTTTTCAATATCAGGATATGGTGCCTGCCTTTCATTTTGGGGTCCATTTTTATTCCACCAATCTAATACTGAGGAACCGTTAAAGCTTTCCCCATCTCTGAAAATGGTAAAAACATAACTTCTAGTTTCATTTATATTATCTAATTTAAGAGAAACACTATATTCATTCTCATCAATAAAAAAACCACCTGGATATTTAAAAGCAAATGCATCATTTTGATATGTTTCCCATATATGATTTTGAGTATCTACTAAAATCACAGCATCTTCTTGTTTATTCTTTTTTATTTGTGTATACATTAACAATATCCCCAAACAAAACAGTAATATCAATAAACCAGAAATTATCTTTTCTTTCATAGATACATTTTCTTTCTTATACCGATAAAAGTCAACAGCAAGAAAATCAATCCCCCTATTATCAAGACTGTTTTCTTTTGTGTGGGCACATTATCAGCTCTGGCTTGTAGAATCTTCGTATTTATTTCCGGTTGTATTTTTGGTTCATCTATATCATCATCTACCCATACTGAATCTACCACGACAACTACAGATTCAATAATCTTTTTCAATGGTTGTAATATATCTTGATCAAATAGTATTGTCTGTTGATTTTGTACTATTGGCTTTTCATATGTTTCCAATATCTCATCTGGTTCATTTTCTGTTTGAAACAATTTTATCACCCCGCTAGAAGAGGATTGTTTCTTTTCTATGTTTTGTATTTTATTCTCGTCACGTGGGAAATCCCCCTCTACAAAATCTGACACGTATAAAATTTCTTCAAATTCCCCATCGGCATTTTTATCTATCAAAACCTTTACCCCATTACCACCCCGTGCAACTACATCCCAATCAATTTCGTATTGATGTCGTTCACCAACGGCAACTGGAATATCTATCCCTTGGAATATCATCTGTTCGCCGTCTTGCACTGATTCTATAATAATTCCATACACACCAGTATCTGTACCGACCAATTCATACATCAGATCATTTTCGGAAAAGAATACCACAATCGATTCATCAATATTGGAATATGAAGAATTTGGGATATCTTCGAACTCAATACCATTTTTTGATCCCGTGATATTACTCAATGCATCTTTTACAAAAAATTCAACAGGGCTGAAAACTTTTATAGATTTTCTATTATCATTTGCAATACGCATTTTTTCTATAAATTTATCTTGATTTAAATATGACACACCTGAGAAATTTGCTCCGAGATTGGCTAATTGATGTGCAACCTCTCGTAAATAGTGACGACTAGGATCTTCCGTTAAACCATTGTAGCCCCACACCATAATTATTTTTTCAATATCATTACAAGAAAAAATAAGCCCACCAAATGAGGTATCTGCCTTCGGGCATTTTTTTCTATACTT
This sequence comes from Minisyncoccota bacterium, assembly GCA_021734445.1. Taxonomy (GTDB): domain Bacteria; phylum Patescibacteriota; class Minisyncoccia; order Phycocordibacterales; family UBA1006; genus JAIPIY01. The sequence continues at coordinate 41,124 of JAIPIY010000005.1, forward strand.
ATCAACTTGTAATACACCTAAGGCATCTTTAATATTTGCATACATCGATTGTTCTGTGTTTGCATATTGTTTGTAGATTGGGTTATGAGAATCTTCTTTATAATTTTTATAAGGTTTTTCAGTGGTTACATTCTTACCAGCATTGTGGTAGCAGTCATAATAATCATTAAGCCCTCTTTTCTGATTTTTTGATAGAGAAAGATTAACATTTTTACACAATAAATTAAAATACTTTGAGTATGCTCCTCGGTTGTCCCAATTATTTTCTAGCCATTTATCAGGCTCTTTCCATCTACCATGAAAAGTGATTTGCATGATTCCGTGACCATAATCCGGGCTTACATGTTCGTTATTAAAGAGATATCTATTTCCTCCAGATTCTTGAGCTGCGATTGCGTAGATAAGTTCTTTTGGTACATTAGCCTGATTAAACAACGAAAAATTAACAACATCTTTACCACTATATAACGATTTTTTTGTATCCATATTATTATAATAATGATCAACAATTTCGATTATCTTTTCTGCTCGATCTGCTTTTGTGGAAAAAATATGTGATGCGATATATTCAAAATCATCTTGTTTTCCAGGAATAAATGGTAAAAATTCTACAGACCCATCGGGTGTTTTTCCTGGCATCCACCCCGTGACATCATCGGTTGCATCACGAACAAAAAACCAGTGATACCCATCTGCAACAACGCTGGTATCCTGAACTTGCACCGCCTGTACATATACCACCCAATCATTAGGAAATGTTTTTATAGCTTCCCCAGACAAAGATGGTTCTTTGCGTAAGGTAATAACACCCCCAGGAAAATTTGTAACTGGGGACCAAAAAGATTGTTGAGCCGCTGGTGGAATTTCGAATTCTTCTATTTCTTCAGGAATTTCCTCCTCCATTTCCTCTTCGGGAATTATTTCTTCTTGGATGATTTCCTCTTCTTGTTCTGGCATATCTTCTGTCACCTCTTCAACTATTTCATCTTCCCAATTATCATTAATTAATCCATGTACTAATACGTCATAACCAATCCATGGAACAAATTTCACATGATTTGATATAGTATCACCGGAACCCTGCTGATTTTTTGTTTCATGAAATGGACCAGACGATGAACCCCAATCATTTTCTCTGGCATCAATACTCCCCAACCCTGATTCTATGTATGCACCGAATTCAGCATTGCCTGAAATTAAACTATTTCTAATAGAAACAATACTTCGTATTACAGAAATCCCAACAGAATTATTTTGAATTTCTGTATCTATAATAGAAACCTGAGATACCGGAATATTTTCTCCATCAAATATCCAAATCCCAATACCATCCAGATTTCTGATCTGACTATTTTCAATATGCATACCAGAATCATTAAACAGAACCATCCCATTTGATTTTCCATTTTGTACTATTATATTTTCAAATTGAGCATTACTGTCATTGAATATATTTACAAGATCATGATAATTTTCATCATTTCCCGAAAAAGAACTATCTCGAACATTTATTACAGAATCATCAAATACAGAAACAAGAGATCCAGAATTTGCAGATATTTGTAATGAATCTCCTACAAAAGAACTGTTTCCCAAAATCGTTATAGCATCTCGATTATCTTCAAAAGAAAGTTTATTTATCGCAGTATTTGAAACAGTAATACTACTGGAATTATATCCAACAATAGATTCGTATATGCTATTTTCACTATTAAAGTTATCAATATGTAGTATTGACGTATCTGCAATAAAACCAACTGAACGATCCATAGAACAATGTTGCGCATGCAACTGTGCACCCATAATAAATATACCTGATTGAATATCAGAAAAATTACAATACTGCATAGTATACTCTTGTGATTCAGTAGGAAGAAATGTAATACCCTGCCATGTATTCCACACAGAGAAATCAGAAAGATCATGATCAAATAATCTCGCCGAGGATGCCATAATTACAGAATGGGATTCAGAACCCTGCACGGAAAAACCTCCTAACACAGTAATTCCTAGCGAGGAATCAAAATATAATTGGGCTCCCGGCATAATATCCAGTCTAGAGTCTGGTGGAACAATCAACGATTCTTGAAAATAAAATGGAATATCTCCCTGAATTTCTTTTTGAAAAGGATCATAATCCGGAACAGATACTATCAAAGCTGGAGTATCACCACCTGATATCGTATTATTTTCTGCGGTAATATCTGTATTAAAATCAATATATCCCAATATACTATTATTCACAAATATATTTCCTTGAAAATCAAGATTGCTTTCTATGCCCTCTACAACCAAATCATTATTTTCAAAAAGAGAATTACGAACAGTAACGCTAACATGATCTAGTAATAATACTGTAGATGCATTTTTAATATTGGCGTTCTGAATTACCACCTGTGCATTTTCTCCAGAAGCAGATATCCCATTCCAGTAACCATCATCTGATATCAATACTATGGGATTTTCTTCTGTTCCCAATATATCTAATCGTCCTAAAACTTCTATTCCAACATCAGTATCAAAAATAACGTGCACACCAGGTTCAATAGTTAATGATCCAGATTCGGTTATGATTATATCTTCTTCCACTTGTATAGGAGATTCATTAACACCCCAGACAATATTTTCCTCAACAAAAAAAGCACCTACAAAGGGCGCTCGAAGGAGAAGGCCGAGAAAAAAGAATACGCAACACACCATTGTGTTTGTGTATCGTTTCATACCGATATACTTATTATAGATTCGTTGTTTTATTATGACAATATAAAAATATACAAAACTGTGGATTTCTAAATCAGGGCATAACCATAGATGCCGTGGGGGGCCTGCCCCTGCCTTTGTCGGCAGGCAGGCACCCCACAGCATGTTTTTAATGCTGAGGTATACAAAAAACCACCCCAGTCAAGGGATAGTTTTATATTTATAGGTTCTATTTTACTGCTGAGAAAGTAATTTACAGGTATCTGACCCTGCAACAGCATCAGCCAGTATCCCCTTTTCTGTTTGGAATGCACGTACTGCCTGTGCAGTAAGTGGTCCAAAGAATCCTGATTGTGGTTCTACTTTTAATAATTGCTGTAGCTTTACTACTTCTGGACTACGTACACCCTGTTTTAATAGTGGTGAACATACCAGCGGTGATGTTGGTGAAGTTGGTTGTCCTTGGAGTTTTACTAACAATGCCTGTAATTCCGCAATTCGTTTCATGAGTGATTCGATGGTTGGAATTTCTTTGTCAAACACTTGATTAAAATCTTTTTCCAATTTTTCAGCTTCTTCGGTTTTACCCATGTTCTTTAGATTTTCTACACGTGTAAATATCGATCCGCCACCACTATTACTACGAGGGGTAGTACCGTCAGCTGTGGTTACCGTACCCGTACCCGAGAAAAAGTTATTATTTTTAAATTGTGCATCTGATGCATTTGAACCCCAAATTCCCACAAACTGTAAATCCCCATCAAGATACAATTTATTTGCAGTAGAAGCTCCTGTTACATTGGCCCGTACATTATCTTCGATGGTTAGGTCACCTGCAACATTAATACCGCTTGCAATAGTTTTTGTACCGCTACCACCAAGAGTCAAAGTATCGTAATCATCACCTGTAGGAATTTTTATTGTCTGTCCTGCACCAGTATAATTTACTGTATTCCCGGCAGCTGACGCAGTAAGCGTGGTAATAGTGGATGTACCGCCGATATTCAAAATACCAGTAGCGCCGTTAGTAAGAGTATGTGTTCCTGCAAGACTCGTGCCGACAGTGAACGTACCATTGTTGGTATAATCACCGGTAAAGGTCACATTTGGGATTGAAAGCGTACCATTGATAGTTCTTGGAAAAGTGCCAAAAGTATGAAGTCCAGTGTTCGCAGTAAAAGTACCATTGTTGGTCACATGACCAAGAAATTGCACTGTCGCTTCACCTGTCTCTGTCCATGTACCACCTTCATCTATCACCAGATTACCATTTTGAATCTTGTGCCCTGTACCATGTATCAATGTAGCTCCATCTGCAATAGTGGTCAGAGAAGTAACATCAAAACCGTGCGTACCGGTATCAAAGGTACCAGCAGATATAGTCAAAGATCCTCCCAACCAAGTGTCACCAAATAGTGTGGCAGTTCCGCCAGATTTATTGATTATTATATTTCCATACGCATACACAGGAACGGTTTGTGCTCCAGTACCAGTAAAAGATACCGTAGAACCGGAAGCCAGAGAAACTGTTCCTCCTGTACCTATGGTCCCAGTTGTACCACTCATGACAATTTCTCCTGTCCCTGTCGCTACGAGATGCATATCAGAAAAAGTTCCCGTAAAAGTAATGTCACCACTTGAAGTAACTGTACCTCCGGTTCCAACGCTCACTATACTGTCTCCAGTTCCTGCACCATCAGCAATCGCAATACTGGCTGCAGTCAAAGATCCTGACTCTACTGCAACTGTCGAGTGTGCAGTGCTAGAAGATCCAGAAAAGGTCAAAGCTCCTGTAAGTGTAATACTTCCCCCTGTTTCTACAGTGATACCATTTGCAGCAGCCACAGGATCATTAATAGAAATCGATGTTGCCTCGACGGCTGTATCAACGATAACTACAATATCAGTATTAATTGTCACATCGTCGCCAGCAACAGGAACTGACTGCCCTCCCCATGTTGCTGTATCTGTCCAATTACCATCAACAGACGCAATTCGCGCTGCTGCTTCTGCTTTTATAGAGAAACCAAAAGCGAAAAAGCCGGCGAGCACTGTCATACTTAACATAATAAAACTTAGCCGAATTTTATATAACATACATTTTAATAACTTTTTCCAGAACGGAAAATTAAATAATAAATAAATCCATCGTCTATAATACAAACTACATTATACAACGTTATAATAGATGAGCCTATTTTTCTGGGGATAACCCTATTACCCAAAGAGGGCACCCTTGAACATAAACATGATAATAATTCGACATAAGATATTAGTTAATACTATGTACCAGCAGCTCTGCCCTATTATTAAAAGTCGGACCTTGATAATTTTCACAAGAAATAAATCATCAAAAAAACCATCCCCGTCAAGAGATGGTTTTTTATATCAACTTTTTAAGAAAACAAAAAACACCCTTTCGGGTGTTTTTTGTTTTAGATTTTTATATCTCCTATTGATATCGATTTATGCTATCGAGAAACTATTTAGCAAGGAAAACAGTGTTTGTTTTGAATGCTGTCAATCCTGATGTTACTTCTGGAGATCCGTCAGGAGCTGTATCAGAAATTTCATACCAGATTGAATCAATAGTGAATTTCTCTGCTGCATCATCTCCTCGAACGTAAACTGAGAATGTAAATTCTTCAGTGTCGCCCGCTGAAACCATGTAAGAGTTGTTTTCTTCAATATCGTTTTCAGCTTCAAGAGTCGCGCTGTCTACTGAACCTGAACCGTCTTGAGTAAATTCGATTCCTGAGTTTCCTGCAGTAGCAACTGTCAATGGAAGATAAATTGCATCATCTTCTGGGGCTGTTGCTTCGAATACGAATTTAGCAAGGAAGATATCTTCTTCACCAGCAGCAACACCATCAACAGCTTGGAATAGAGCTAGGCTCTTAGATACCAAAGTGAATGTAGGTGCATCAACTGACAAAGTATGTACTTTACCTGTTGCTGTTCCTGTTACAGTTAGAGTATCTTCTCCTTCTGCATCAATGCTAGCTCCAGTTACGATAGCTTGAACAGTTGTTCCTGAGCCATAGTTAGGAGTTTGATCATTAAATGTTACGTAAACTTTAACATCTACAACATCTCCTGCTTCGATAACCATATCATCTTCGTTGAACTCAACTACGTAAGTAGCTGTTCCGTCACCGTTATTGATACCATCAACAGTAAGATCAGCTTCGTAAACTTCACCATCAATTTCTACCATAACTTCAGCAACGATTGCATCTGCAGAGTCTGATGCTGCAGTGTCTGCAGAGTCATCAATTGTAAGGTCAACTGGAAGTTCTAGAAGCATTATATCTGATGAATCTTCGTCAACATCAAGTCGGAAAGCAAGAGCAAGATATTCATCTGAATCACCATCATCTTCAACCATCAAGGTTGTTGAATCTGGATTAGCTGACCAAGTTTTGATAGCCATATCATCATCTACGTTAGCGTCATCGAAACCGAAAGTTTCCATAACTTCTCCAGCATCAAGAGTACCGTCATCATCATTAGCATAAGCTTCTGAGAAGATAGCTCCTGTAGCGTCCATGTAACGCACTTGAGTTACAGCAACATCAAAGTCAGCAGTAACATCGTCAACTGTACCTAGAGTTTTCACTACAACGTATAGTTTTTCTTCTTCGTCTTCAGAAACTACAGCATCTGTAAGAGCGATAGATTTAGAGTATACTGAACCATCTTTAGAGAAATCAGAAGCATCCATAGCTCCTACTTCTTCTCCATCAAGCATTACAAGAACTTCATCAACGTATTTGTTCAAACGTGTTGAACCGTTTCCTGAATTGTTTTGGAATTGAACTTTAATGCTTGTTACAGCGATGTCTGATCCATCTGCTTCAAGATCAAGACCTAATACGTTTTCTTCAGAGTCTTCTTTTACAGAAGATTCAACATCTGTTGATGTTTGATCAATTGTAAGATCTCCTGCTCCACCTTGTAGTCCTGTTGAAGGAGTAGTTGGTGTTGTAGGTACAACTGGTGCTGGAGCTACAACTACAGCTGTAGTTGCTGCTGTCAAAGCTGCACCTGTTGCAGGTCCTGCTACTCCGTCAGCTGTTAAACCTTTTGAAGCTTGGAAAGCCATAACAGCATTTTTAGTTGCTGGTCCGAATTTTCCGTCAACAGTCAAGTTGTGTCCAAGAGTGTTTAAAGCTGCTTGAAGACCTTGAGCGTTTGTTGCACCAGCTTGCAATGTTCCCATGTGAACATAAGATGAAGCTGAAGGTGCTGAAACCGCTGATGGGTTTCCTGATAATGCTGCGATTTGTGCCATCAATGTGTTAATCATTGCTTGCAGTTCTTCTACAGTCTGAGCTTTTGCTGGTGTTGCAAATGAGAACATTGCACCCAAAGCAAAAACTGAAACTAATGCTCCTACGAATACATTCGTAAGATTAATTTTATTTGTTTGCATATATATTACTAAAAACTTTTAATACTTATAAGTACTTATAAATATTCATACAGATATTTCTACCTATATGAATCTGGGGGTGTACACCCCGCACAGGAAGAGATAATCGAAATTGGTTACTTCCTCTTCTGCGTTGTGTACACACCCGGTGATACATGTTTTCGACAAATGTATCAATTCTAAATCACACCGAGTGTGAGTTAAGAAACGAAATTATTTTTTTCTCTATTTAATTGGAAATGATCGGGACATTCAGAATACATGCAATACAGAAAGGATTTCCCCATCTGTTTTATATGTCTATCAGCGATTCTTTGCACCTATGTAATAGTATACGTGGTTTTATATAAAGATGCAACAAGTCAATGTGCACCTGTGGAAAACTTTGTATTTTTTACATGGTGGTGCTGAATTTTTAGTGTACCAGTCTTCTGTAGATAATGACGGGCGGGGCTGGGTTTTATGACAAGGAAAATTGTTGGACAATGGTATGATTTGTATGTCAAATCCCCTGTTTTAGTTACCACCTGCATATCGACAAAGGCAGAGTTTCTAGAAAATGCGCCATATAAAAGATGATTTCTAGTTTCCCATAAATACGTTATCTAGCAAGGGTTTTATAGAATCAATATCAATTCATTTCATGTAGTTTTTTAAAAGGTATTCATTACTTTTTGCATGCCCAAAAAGTAACCAAAAATGGCACCGCTCATACTCTCTGTGAATAATGATAAGCATGGTTTTGTATTATTTTTCTAAACTCCTCCCGCTGGTCGTCAAACAATAGAAAAATTAGAAACATACAAAACCATGCATCATTATCATCACAAAGAGTATAGGCGGAATGAGCTACGGAAATGCAATTCGTAGCTAGCGACCCTGCACGAGAAAGCGTTAAAAAAATCACCTCAAAAGTCTGTGAAGCAAAACATATGTTTGAGAGAAACGAGTTTATGTTTTGTAAGGCTTTTGAGGTGATTTTTAGTTTTCGAATGCGGGTCTGGTTTTTTTGTATTACTTTTTTGCCACCAAAAAAGTAATAAGATTTCAAGAAAAAAGTAGTGAATTTTTATTTTAAAAATTTGTAACTAATTTATATTTCACCCATCTCTTCTCCCCTGATCGAGCTATCTTTCCATCTGATACCAGCGACAGCAAATCGCGTTGGATAGTTTTAACGGACACGTGTGGGAATCTATCAGTGATGTCCTTTATAGAATATTCATGTCCTTTATCAAAGATTGCTAACACCTGTCGTATACGAATATTTTGATTGTCCTTTTGCATCTGAGTGAAGTCTTTTTGTTTTTGTTTCACATCTTTGTTTTCAATAGTTTCTGAAGAGGTAAGTATTTTTGATTCTGATGAAGTGTCTTTTAGAGATACCGCTATGTCTGATTTTTGTGATTCATATCGGACACTATTTTCTATTCTATCGGACATGGTTGTTTCATGTCCTTTATCATGTCCAATAGAATTATCTTGTTTCCGTGCAGTTCGCAATGTATCAAACAATGGCATATCAAATAATTGTGTCGATAGTTGCACCGCGTCATTATGCACAGATGTTTGTCGTCCATGAGAATGACGAGAAGTCCCACCTGATACAGCATGTAAATTTTGTAATTCTGATTCTAATGTTCCCTGTAACTTGGTTATCTCTTCGATCAAAATATGTGCGTTCATGGTTGATATAAACCGCAATGATTCCATCATGGTAATCAATGAAATTAATGTCTCGCTGTGAGTGATAGATTGTGCCAACATGCGCACGCGATCATGATGTGACAAAGCCATACAGGAAAACAAATCTGAAACCAAAGAAACTCCTAATCCACGAATCCGTGTCTTTAATGGTTCGGTATCTTCAAAGAAATCTGTCACCATATAGATGGCCGTTATAATTTTTTCTGCCTTCTTTCCAAATGAGAAGAATGTCTGATTGTCTTTATGAGAATAAAAGAATTCACCAGTGTTTGTAAGGGTATTTTGAACCGATGTCGTATTGATGTCTGATAGAGACCCAGCAGTATGTCCTTTTGAAAAAGTTGCTATGTCCTTTTGAGAGATTTCATTTTGGTTCATATCTGCATGTCTTTTATGACGAATAATGTGTCCATTATAAAGGAAAGAAAAGAAGAGTGCAACCACAAATAGTAAAAAGTACAAAGAAAAGAGAAAGAAGGAAATACAATTGCATTTCCGTAGCTCATTCCGCCTATACTCTTTGTGATGATAATGATGCATGGTTTTGTATGTTTCTAATTTTTCTACTGTTTGACGACCAGCGGGAGGAGTTTAGAAAAATAATACAAAACCATGCTTATCATTATTCACAGAGAGTATGAGCGGTGCCGTTTTTGGTTACTTTTTGGGCATGCAAAAAGTAATGAATACTCTAAGAAAAAGGTTACATGTAGTGAATGTTTATTTATAAAAAACCACAAAACCAAAGCTAGTATTCACTCCCCTTTTTTGATATAATTGTTACATATATGGCACGAAAAAAGGAATCAACACCCATGTTCGGAGAACGCACAAAACGATGGATATTACTATCCATTCTTTCTTTTATTACCCTCGTATTTTTTTTAGGAAGCATTCAATCATCAGGGATGCTGGGTGTCTACGCACATGATTTTGCAGTATGGTTATTTGGTTTTGGTTTTCTTATTATTCCCCTTTCGCTCACAGGTATCATTATCGGTATTATTAAAAAAGAATCTTTTTCTGATCATATACATGCAGTATGGAAAGGTGTTATTGCATTAATTTCTTTGCTGACTTTTATACATATACTATCTCCAGATATGACCCACGGAGGAATCATTGGTTCGTTTGTGGGAAATACTTTTATTACACTGATGGGGTCCGTTATCGCGGGTATTGTATCAGTAACAGGTGCCGGTGTAGGTCTATTGTTATTATTGGATAGATCAGTACATGACATGTCATGGTTTACCAAATTACAAGAAATCCTTGTACGACCTATCCCCCTATTTGGAAAAAACAAAGACACTGACGAAGATGTGGCAGAAGATTTTGAAACTGAAGAAGATGACGAAGAAGAAATCAATCCAAAACCTATCAAAACGACTGACGGAATTATTCCACCTGCAATCAAAAAAGCGATGATGAAAATTTCTGATGATGAAGAGATAGACATTCCTACACCAAAACCCTTGGTGCGATTGTCCCCTTTCACTCCCCCGCCGTTGGACCTATTGGAAAATGACAAAGGTAAACCATCTGTGGGAGACATCAAAGCAAATGGAAATATGATCCAACGAACGTTGGCGAATTTTGGTATCAATGTAGAGATGGATGAAATATCAATTGGACCCACCGTAACACGATATTCATTGAAACCTGCCGAAGGGGTGAAACTGTCTCGTATCATTGGATTGCAAAATGATTTGGCATTGGCATTGGCTGCCCACCCTATTCGTATAGAAGCACCCATCCCGGGAAAATCTTTGGTGGGTATCGAAATACCGAACAAGACAAAAGCAATGGTTGGATTAGGAACATTATTTGCAGATGCACAATTTACCGGTTCTGATAAACCATTGTTGTTGGCGCTGGGTAAAGGAGTATCCGGTCGTGCACATTATGCGAATCTGGCAAAGATGCCCCATTTGCTATTGGCAGGTGCAACAGGTTCTGGAAAATCAGTAACTATTCACGCATTAGTAACATCACTATTATATCGAAATGCACCAGAAGATTTACGATTCATTATGATCGATCCAAAACGTGTTGAATTAACATTATACAATTCAATCCCCCATTTATTGACCCCCGTAATCACCGAAGCAAAAAAATCTATTCTCTCTTTGAAATGGGCAGCGAAAGAAATGGATAGAAGATACAATATATTAGAAAATGAAAAAGTTCGTGACATTCAGTCATATCATAATACGATTGTACGACCTGCATATGAAAAAGCTCAGAAAAAAGGCCAAACTGAAGACGACGTCGAATTACCAGAACGTATGCCGTATATTGTGGTTATTATCGATGAACTAGCTGACCTAATGCAAGCATATCCACGAGAATTAGAATCAAACATTGTGCGTCTGGCACAAATGAGCCGTGCGGTAGGTATCCACCTGATTCTCTCTACCCAACGACCATCAGTAAACGTTATTACCGGTCTCATCAAGGCAAACGTACCATCACGTATCGCATTACAGGTTTCCTCACAAATAGATTCACGTACTATTTTGGATGCATCTGGTGCAGAAAAACTATTAGGTGCCGGAGACATGCTGTATCAAACAGGAGACATGTCAAAACCAGAACGAGCGCAATCTGCATTTATATCAGAAGACGAGGTAAAACGAGTAGTAAAACATTTGGCACGAGCCTACGCAGATATGCCACCGGATGAGAGTATTATCTTCCCTGACACCATGGCGGACGATAAATCAATCAGTTCGATGTCATTAGAAGATGGTGATGATGACGATGATTTGTATGAAGAAGCAAAACAGGTAGTCATTGATGCTAAAAAAGCATCCACATCATATCTGCAAAGAAAATTAAAGATTGGTTATGCCCGAGCTGCACGATTGATGGACATATTAGAAGAACGCGGGGTTGTTGGCCCTGCAGATGGTGCAAAACCACGAGAAGTATTAGTGGGACAATCTGATTCTTTTTCAGACTCACCCGATGATACTGGTGAAGATGACGAAGAAGATAAAGGAGGATTTTAACCATGTTATACAAAGATACCCCTTATACATTAGGTGCTTATAGCAAAAAACCAATTTGGTCTTATATCTCTTTGGGTATAGGGGGTATTGTGGCTATTCTTGTGGTTATTTTTTTGAGTTCTCGCGTCTATGGTATTATTATGGGACCTCAAATAGTGGTTGATACCCCTACCCCATGGCAAGAAATTACCGAAGGTTGGGTAGAAGTTTCAGGAACGATCAAATATGTTTCCAGTGCAAAAATCAACGGACGAACATTGGTATTACACACAGATAATTCATTTCAAGAAACCATTGCAGTTGTTCCAGGATATACTATACTGGAGATAACTGCACAAGACCGTTTTGGACATGAGAATTCTGTTTCTATCCCAATTACACGAGATGATATACCTATTCCCCCACCAGAAATTGAAGCAGAACCAAATGAGACAGAAAATATATTAGAAACAAGTGAAGAGAGTAATAATTTAGAAATATAATACTATATCATATGGCAAAAAAACCAGCAAAAGAAAAGATGGTATCAACAGGTGAAGGAGCAAAAGACGTAGCAGCAGCTATGAAAATGATCCAAACAAAATTTGGAGAAGGTTCTATTATGAAATTGGGCGAAGCCCCAAAAGTAGACATTGGTGTTGTTCCTACAGGATCTTTGGGATTAGACCAGGCATTGGGCGTAGGTGGTCTTCCCCGAGGAAGAATCGTTGAAATCTTTGGACCAGAATCATCTGGAAAAACAACATTAACATTGCATGTAATTGCCGAGGCTCAAAAAACAGGTGGAACCTGTGCATTTATCGATGCGGAACATGCAATGGATCCTGAATATGCAAAAAAACTAGGTGTTAAAATTGATGACCTTCTTATTTCCCAACCAGATACCGGAGAACAAGCTTTGGAAATCGTTGAAACATTGGTTCGATCAGGAGCTATTGATGTTATTGTAGTCGATTCAGTTGCTGCATTGACACCAAAAGATGAAATCGAAGGAGATATGGGTGCGCACCATGTTGGAAAACAAGCGAGATTAATGTCTCAGGCTTTACGAAAATTAACTGCAATCACACATAAATCAAAAACTATTGTTATTTTCATTAACCAAATTCGTATGCAAATCGGGGTTATGTTTGGAAATCCAGAAACTACCCCAGGTGGAAAGGCTTTGAAATTCTATACATCTGTACGATTGGATATCCGAAAGATTGCACAAATTAAAAAAGGAGAAGAAGTAGTAGGTGCACGAACCCGTGTCAAAGTAGTAAAAAACAAGGTTGCTGCCCCATTTCGACAAACTGAATTTGATATTATTTACAACGAAGGAATTTCGAAGCAAGGTGAGATATTAGCCTTGGGAGAAAAATATGATATTATTCAAAAATCTGGTGCATCGTACAGCTATCTACAAAAAGGAAAAGATGGCGTCGAAGAAAAAATGCCATTGGGTCGTGGATATGACGCATCTCGAACATTTTTGCGTGAAAATCCAAAAGTAGAGAAAGATTTAGAAAAACAAATCATGAAGAAACTTCTTGAAGAAACTTCGGCATAAACCCCCTACCCTGTTTCAAGAATTTTTATTAATCACATAACTGAAGGACGAACATGCTAGAATACAATGAAATTACATTACGAAAAATTATTATCTTTGAAGGTACTCCGCACGAAGTATTGGCTTCGCACGTATTTCGAAAGCAACAACGAAAACCTGTAAACGCAACAAAATTACGCAATCTGTTAACCGGGGGTGTCACTGAAGTTTCTTTTCAGGTTCAAGACAAGGTAGAAGAAGCAGATATCAGCACACGTAAAATGGTATTTCTTTACAAGAATGCAAAAAATAACGAATACTGGTTTGCAGAAGAAAAAGATCGTAGTAAACGATTTACCATTGATGAAAATATTATTGGATCCCCTGCTCAGTTTTTGAAAGAAAATGCATTAGTTGATGTAGTTATCTTTACTGATGATGAAGATGAAGAAAAAATCATTGGTGTTCGATTAGCACATAAATTAGATCTCAAGGTTGTAGATGCTCCACCATCTATCAAGGGTAACACCGCAACCGGAGGAAACAAACAAGCCACATTGGAAACTGGCGCCGTGGTGAATGTTCCCCTATTCATTAATATTGGGGATCTGGTCAAAATAAATACCGAAACAGGAGAATACGTAGAGCGTGCAGAGAAAAATTAGTTTTCTACACAAAAAAGCCGTCACCCTAGGGTGA
>JAIPIY010000011.1 GCA_021734445.1 Minisyncoccota bacterium
ACGTGCAAAAAATAAACCCGCAGAAGATGCTATTTCTGCTTTTATTGGTAGGCCAACTACCCCAGAAACTATTGGAACGGATTTTCTCCAGGCATTTTGGTTACAAGAAACAGGTCAAATGCCAAATCCATCACAAGCTATCCCCAGAGACCCTAATATCCCAAGAGATTCTGTTACAGGAAATTTAGCAAAAGAATTATTTCCCGTAATTGCATTGGCGCAACAAACAGGTAATTTTACACCAGAAACGAAAGCAACGATGGAGGAAACTCTTCAGGGATATATAAATTCTGATCGATTTGATATCACCTATGAAATTGGCTTTTTTAATGTGGTTTCTTCATCTAAAGAAAATACTGTTAGATATCTATCATCTTTTAATTCTCTACTACAAGTATTTAAAAAAACCCCTGATCCTATTTTTTCTATCGAGCAGGCAATATCAACAGAAAATGGTAATGTTCTAGAGGAGGTTCGTCCAATACTAGAAGCCTATCAATCTTTGGAGACAAAGCTGCTTGCTATGCCAGTACCAACGGATGCACTCTATCTTCATATGTCTGTAACGAATGCAACTGCATCTATGCGTATAAACTTGGAAAATTTAACCCGTATTAAAGATGATCCAGTGCTTGCTATGGCTGGTCTTACGAGATATAAAAGTGATTTTACATTACTTGATCAAACCTTACAAGAAATTGTGGCATACTTCATTAATCCTAAAAAGCTAGACTACAATTTATAAAAACAATTTCACAGTTTTTTTGCTTGCACTTGTTATGCCATAAGGTATACTATATATATTATGTTGACCAAAATCTCTTTTAGAATTATAGTTCCATTCTTTTTCGTTCTTATGGTTCTTTTTTTTAGTAGCAATGTACAAAAAATACACGCGGGTGCTGACCCAATCGGAGGACCGTTACAAGCACCGATATTAGCAACCGAAGTAACAACCGCGGTTGCATCAGACGTTCCTCAGACTGAATCTGCAATCATGAGTCAAATAAAAGATTTTGCCTTAGATACCGTTGCCAAAATGGTAGCTTCCGGAATTTTACAGACCATGACTACAGAGGTGCTTACTTGGGCAACGAATGGATTCAATGGCAATCCTTTTACTGTAGAGAACCAAAATGATCACATGTACAATATAAAATCGGGCGAAATTATACGCCTTTATAATGAAGTCAGTGGTAATGCAAATTTCGGAGGATTTAAAAATGCAGACTCCTTTGGACCACTGATGAATGTTGTAAAAGACGAGCTAAGACCCTTTACCGAGAGAATTGAGCCAACTATCACTGAAGCAGAAAAGATTGCCTTTAAAAACGATTTTACAAAAGGTGGCTGGGATACCTACATAAAGCAGGCCGACATGCAGAACAATCCCACCGGATCTAGAATCCTTATCACTGACGAGCTGAATAAGCGAATATCATCACGACAGCACACTGAAGAACAAAAATTATTACAAGGTGCAGGAATCCAAGCGGCAACAAAATGTGTCGGCGGTTTTGTATCTGATCCTGATACTGGTTTTGAATATTGTAAACAAGAAGTTGTTTCTACTGCAGGAAAATTGGTTGGTGAACAGATAACAAAGTCACTCAGCACCGCAATGGATCAGACCAGGGAATCAAGCTCATCTGGTGATATGAGTTCTATTGCCTCTACTATGCTTGCAGGTCTTTTGACTGACCTTATCTATAAAGGATTAGGTTCAATAGGGGGCAGTACACCTCAGGCTCCCCCAAGTGCTTTTGCCAGTCTAGAATCTCTTGTTGCAAATGATCCTAATTTTCAAGACTTTAACAATGGACGTATTAATGCCCGAGAGGTTGTTGATGTGAAAAAAGAACTTAGCGCTGCCCTTGATCTAACTGCTAGAGACATCGAAGAAAACCTATTGCCAGCAATTCAAACACTTTCTGGGCCTATTTTACATATGACACACGCACTTGATCAGTGTATGCCAGCCCCAGATATTGGTTTCGAAGATAGACTACGAAAATATTTTAGATCAAGTCTTAATGCGTATGAATTAGAAGAAAAAGCACGAACCGAAGGGGATAGTGGAGATACTAAATATGGAAGCATCTACGCAAATCTTAATCTTGCATTTGGTCAATATATTGGAATAGCTGAAGATCTTATTCTTAAAAAAAATCTTATTCCAATTCAACCTTACAGAGACAACCCAACTCAATGGAGAGAACAAATAAAAGAAGTCACTCGACATGGTCAAACGTTAACAAACTTGCAAACAAATTATAATGAAAAGTCAAAAGTTCTTATTAGACTTCAAAATATTAAATCCTCTATAAAACAATACGCTCCTAATAAAATATTATTTGCAGAGGATTGGAACAGCTTGGATGAAGCAACACAAACCAATTTATTTAATGAAATTATAAACCAAATGTCTGTGGGGTTTGAATGGGGTGGACTTTCATTTCAAGAAAAATATCGGCTTGCAGCATTATTTAACGAGGAATACAAATCAAATGTAGAAACTCCATGGGCTCCAAACCAAGATCAAATTCAAAGAATCATCATCAATGATTTTCTTAATGTTCCCGTAGTAGAAAATCCAACTCCAGAGCAAAAAATGGAGATAGTTCTTGACGATGGATGGAGTCAATGGGAAGATATTATGAATGAAACAACGGCAAATCAAGAGGCTCGTATTAATATTATCCGAAACCTTGTCGAATCAAGAAATAGCTACACTACAGAAAGAAGCTATGATCTTAATCGAGCAAAAGCAGAGGCAACGAATACAGCTGCAATCCGTCTTCGAGAAGCGATATTTTCATGTCAAAAAGCTCGCTATGAAATAGTAAATGCGGAAGAGGTAATTCCAAACAAGAGAACCCTTGTGCTACCAGTTTTAGTTCCTGAATTTGAAAGTGATAATGCACCTCAAACCCAATTACCCTTTTCACAAAAACCATCTATCTCACTAAACAAGATAGAAAAATTCAATGACAAAATATATATTTTTGTTGACTACGAACGATCAAATACCGCATGGATTAATTATAGTAATTTGAATGCATTTGATCATGATGGCATTAATAAAAGCCAAGTTGTTGCAATAAATGAAAACCAAACAAAGAATGGAACGACCATGATAGAATTATCAGGAGTGTTTGATTCTGCAACTTGGGATAGCAATGCTAATGCATACACCATTGGTGATGGCGATTTATTAATTGCAGACATAGTAGATAACAATAGAATATATATTCAACTATGTGCTCAAAATAATCTAGGGACAAATGTTGAATGTTCTGAAGCTACAACTCAATATCAAACTCCTAATTCAAATTTTGATGTAATCACTCAACCAATACCAGAGCCACCAATTCTTGAATATTCTTTTACAGCAACCCTCAATGGTTATAATTATTTCAAACCACAATCTGTAACGATACCAACACCACCAGGTATACCATCTCCAACAATATCGCCAGCAGTCCTAAAGGTAATCGAAGTAGAAAAAATAGATCCCGGTGCAAACCCGAATCTAGGGGAAGAGATTGTAGGGATAGTAAGCTCTGCTGTAAGCCCTTCGCCACGTGCACTATTACGACTAAAAGATGAAACAACGGGACAAGCCTGCGACCCAGGACCTTGGCATTTTCTTACCATGGGGTTATCCTTAATAGGTTGTAACGCGGTGAATAGCGCAAAAGCGCCCGTACCTGGAATACCGATTATCAGACCTTATCAAGATTGGTATTCCAGCCAGTGGTTAGCATCAAGAAGGTCTGTAGCCCTTGAAATACCCTTCTATAAAGTAGAAGAATTCATTCAAAGAACGATAGATGAAGGCAACCCCGCGACTCATAATTTTTGGGCTGAATCAGCATATATTACACCTACAAACCCTAGTGGAATAGAAGCAAGTGCGTATGGCCCGATCGCTAATCCTGTTATTGTTGTTAGAAACTGGCATGTGGATCATCAAAATAACGGACAGCTTGTTTTTGATGATTATCATCACACTGTAGCATGTGACTTTAAAGGTTTTGGAATGGCAAGCCCAGGTGCAAACCTTGCAGCAACAGTAGAGGGTGTATACTACGGACCACATTGTATATCATCAAATGATATTGATAGTTACAGTAATTGGTATGCAGCAAAATCATTTGAATACCTTAAGGAGATTTACCCAAGGCTAAAACAATTTGTGTATTAATGAAAAAATTTGCAATATTTATTATCATAGGTTCATTATTATCTGGTTTTTTTCTTCCAGGTATATTAGGTGTTCCATCGATCAATAACAATATTGCATTTGCCCAAGATCCCAACGGACCTCCTCCACCACCAGGATCAACAACTGACGGAGATGGAAACACTGTAGTTCCTGAAAATGACCCGACAGGAAACAATTCTGGAAACACCAACAGTAGCAGTGGTTCTCCCATAGAAGAACCCGAAGCAGATGATGCGTTTGGTTGTTATTTTAAATTTAAACCAGCTAATTTTATTAATTGTGTTGGATTATTACTTTACATACCATATTATATAACACAGGTTATCGCGGGTGTTTCTGCTACTTTTCTTGATGTGATGATTGACTATTCTACCCAAAGCGCATCCTACGAATCAGGCTTTGTATCAGAGGGGTGGAAAATCATTCGAGATTTAACAAATATTGGTTTTATTTTTGCATTACTATATATTGCAATCAGTACCATCGTAGGCCAAGGATCAGCAAAAAGTACCTTGGTTTGGGTTATCATTATGGCACTGATAGTCAATTTTAGTTTTTTTGCAACACGTGTAGTGATCGATGCTTCGAATATTTTAGCAAGAGTCTTTTACCAAAATGTCAATATTCAAGATGATAATACTGATCCAAGTCAAACAACAACCACAAAGTCAATAACGAAGGCGCTAGTAGATAAAGTTAAAGTTCAAAATATAAAAAATGATGTTAATACAGCCCTTCAAGAACAAGAAGGAGGCGAGGCAATGTCTGACTATAAAATTGCCCTGATTGGAATACTTCTTACTGTTTTAGTAACCATTGTAAACATTGTAATGATTTTTGTATTCTTCTCTATTGCAATGCTTTTTGTTGGTAGGGTTGTTGGATTGTGGTTTTCTATTATCGCATCTCCATTGGCATTTTTGTCTGTAGCATTTCCTGGTGGAAAGTCGTGGAGACGTGTTGGATGGACAGCGTGGTCTGATGATCTTTTTAAAACAGCCTTTTTGGCACCTGTATTTCTTTTCTTTATTTATTTGATTATTCTCTTTTTAAATACAGGATTTCTCGATGGTGCAATGTCAGGAGGATCAACATTATTATCAGTTTTGGTGGGAATCATTGTACCATTTGCATTCTTTATGACATTATTAATGACTGCAAAAAAACTATCTTCAGAAATGGCAGGACAAATTGCATCTTCGGTTACAGGAGCTCTTAATACTGCAATGATGGTAGCTGGTGGTGGTGCTATGGCAGGAGCTGCATTAGCGGGTGGTGCAGTGGGGGCGGGACTAGGAAAAGTAGGAACCAGCGTTGGGTCACGACTATTAGCAAAGAATGCTACATCCACTACCGGATGGGGTAAGGCTGGTCGTTTTGCTGGAAGTAGTTTAAATTCCGCTGGTAAAGGCATGAAAAATGTTAATTGGGACCCACGCAACAATATGCTAGGAAAAGGCCTCAACAAGGTTGGATCATTAACAGGTGCTGGAACCATGCCTACATTTGGACAAGGTTTCAGTGCTAAATATGGATCAGGTCAAGGTATTTCTGATATTAAAACAAACCTCAATGAAAACTGGAAAAAGAAAAAACAAGCTCGTGCAGATGAATTGGCTGATGCAGTGGCGGAACATGGAAAAGTGCCGGGGTCTGATAAAACATATAAACAAAATCTTGACACCGCGAAAGACAACCATGACGAATTCATGTCACGATTTGGACATGTATTGGAAAGTCTCGACCAAAAAATTAAAGAAGAAAGTGGAAATCTTCGTACGGCAAACCAAGCATTACAAGCTGCTGAACGAACTGGAGATGATGACCTAATAAAACGAGCAAAAGAAGAACAAGAGAAAGCAATTGTAGATTATAATAGTGCTAAAGATGCCAAAGGTACTTTTATCAAAGGTGGAACAGCTACAGTGGATGGTGTTGACTATAATGGACAGATTCTTGATGATAAAGGAAATCCTAAGTCACTTGAGCAATTAAAGACCACAATGAACACCGCACAAGCAGAACAGACAAAAGCAACCACAGGAGCTCGAAATTTTTATGCAGAAGAAATTAAAAACCCTTCTAAATTTGAAGTTGTTATTGATACTATTTCTTCTGGTGGTGGATCAATAGGTCAACGAAAACAAGCCAGTAGAGATGTAAGAAACAAAGCCAAAG